>LFSC01000045.1:43835-53719 GCA_001512505.1 Clostridiaceae bacterium DTU079
AATACTGTACGGTAAGAGCCCATTTCGCCTCCTCCCATACCGGCGGTACAGGAATCTCCCACCGGCATAATCTTTATTGTTTTAGATGCTGCCGGTGACTCTAAAATCGTTATCCCCATAACCAAAATGCTCACCAATATAACCGTTAGCACTTTAGCCGTCAGATTTCTAAATTTGTTCATACAATCTCCTCCCTTATAAAAATTATACATGATTAACCCATTATCATTCTAGAAAATTAATCTTAATCTTTTCTTAAAAAAAGTCATATAAATTGAATTTTTTCTCAAAATCAAAAGATAATACAAAATATATTCCGCAAACCCTTGCCGATTTCAAAGATATTGCTGCACAAATGAATTCTAATGATTGAAAAAAAATGTACTACGTTTTTACGGCAAAAAGAAAAGCCCAAAAACCGTCTGTTTGAAGGCAATTTATGGGCTTTTTTCTCATTTGGCTTGTCAAATTTGAAATCACTTGATCCTGACATCAACCACAGCTTATTATTCTGCGGCTTTTTTACTCCATTATTGTTCATTAATACTCAATTCGTTCTACTGAGATGATCTCATCATTTTTCCCGAAAGTTACATGCACAAACGTGCAAATGCTACTACAAACAATAGCTTCTGTTTGATCATCGTCCAGAAAATAAATCATATTGCCTATACCAATTCCGCCAACATGGTCACGTGCTCCGGCAATAGCATAAACGAATTTATAACATCTTTATACGAATCTATAATATTATCCTTATTCATTTTCTCTTTATAATACTCTTTGCTTGTTCAATTTCCAAACGTTTTTGATCTTTAGACAATTCCCCAAGAATCATAAGAATATCACGTTTCCAATAACCTATAGAACTTACTTTTTCACTTTTCTTTAATATAATTTTACCTATGGCATCTTTTTGTTTCCCGGTGCTTGCCTTTCTCATACTTTCCCGGTAAAATTCATAATTATCTGTCGCTGCTTTTATATCATCTGCCCTTTTGGCTGTCCTTTTGGAAACAGCAAGGGCAGTAACAGCTGTAAATACAACAAACACTGATGTAAGCAGTATTAATACCAGCATCCCTTTCTTATTCATAGAGCATACACTCCTAAACATCAATCTTCTCTTTCTTTTTATAAAACATTATTAGAGGTATATATTTCCTCCCGAGCTATAATTGTATGTATTTTCTTGAATTCGTCAATTGTATGCATAATTTATATTTGCTTATAATTCAAGAAGCAGCTAACATATTAATATTGCTTCTTCAGGACTTTTTTAGTTGTTATTATCAAGATTCAAAATCGTTAAATTTAGGATTTTTTCTGGAAAAGTGCCCTTGATCTTTTCTTAAAAAGTCGTAGAAATTAAACCTTTTCTCAAAATGAAAGATAATGCAACAAAAAATCAAACTTTTACGAACTTATAGTATGCAAATCATAAAACAGGGTGATATAGAAATGAAAATATTGCTGATTGAAGATGAAATACGTCTTTGTGAAGCACTTGTATATACTTTAAAAAAGAATAATTACATAGTTGATACGGCTTTTGACGGAATTACAGGCCAGCAAATGGCCGAAACAGGGGTGTACAATGTTATTATCCTCGACAGAATGCTACCCAGAAAGGAAGGACTTGAGGTACTGATAGATTTAAGACACCAGGGAATAGCAACTCCTGTTCTTATTTTAACTGCCAAAGATTCAATTAAAAACAGAATTGAAGGTCTTGACAGCGGAGCGGACGATTATTTGACAAAGCCTTTTTCAAAAAGTGAATTGCTGGCAAGGATACGGGCTTTAGCCAGAAGGCAAACCGAAATCATTGTGAATGAAAAACTAAATATCGGGAAAATAAACTTTGATTCTACAAAGGGAGAAATAAAAGCCAACGGTAATACTTTAAAACTTACCTCAAAAGAATCGCAAATTCTTGAAATACTCATTAAGAACAAAAACTTAGTGGTTTCAAAGGAACAGCTTTTTGAGAGAATTTGGGGATTTCAATCCGATGTAGAGCTCAATAATATTGAAGTATATCTGTCGTACCTTAGAAAAAAGCTGTCAAAATTCGATTGCGGAATTGTAATTGAAACCATCAGAGCAAGAGGTTATTGCCTCAAGGAGGTATTTTAACATGTTCCGGAAACTAAAGCTCAAATTTATAATGACCAACGTTATTACCTTATCCGTTGTACTTATTATCATTTTTTCCGGAATGTACTTATCAATGAGGGGTTTTCTAAAACTTCAAGCAGATATAATACTGTATACCGTTGCAAAGGAAGAAGCTCTGAATCCGAATTTTGACCCTGCATTGGTCAGATTCTTTTATACCAAGGTGGATGCTTCGGGAAAAATAATCGGGCAATTGTCAGATATCGACATATCAAAGGAAGATATGGAGATACTGAAAGAAGAGGTCCTAAAAAGAGGAGCAACTGCCGGAAAAACTGCACAGGGCAAGTATAAATTTAAATACTTAAAAATGCCGAAGGAGTACGGATATATAATCGTATTTCTTGATTACAGTGTTGAAGAGGGAATGTATAAACCCCTTATTTTTGTCAGTACTTTCATTGCTTTATTATCCATAGCATTGGTTTTTATTATAAGTCTTTTCCTCGCATGCAGAGCCATCCGACCAATCAAAACATCCTGGGAAAAGCAAACTGCTTTTATTGCCGATGCATCCCATGAACTCAGGACACCCCTTGCAGTAGTAAATTCCAATTTGGAAATAGTCATGGAAGACGAAAAACAAACCGTCGGCAGTCAAAAAAAATGGCTGGACAACATCCAATGCGAGCTGGAACGTATGAGAACGCTTATAGATGATTTACTGTTTCTTGCAAGATCCGATGCTGACGGTGAAATGCCTAAAGAGCATTTTGATTTAAGCAAGTTGATACATAAAGTCTATGATACTTTTATTCCCCTTTCCCAAAAGAGAAATATAAATTTATTATTAAATGCCCCGGATAATATCATTGTCTACGGTAATGAATTTAGGATAAAGCAACTCATAACCATTTTATTGGACAACGCAATAAAATACACCGGCGATGGAGGGAAAGTCGAGTTAACATTAAAAGGCGATGCAAACACCGTTCAATTATCCGTAAAAGACACCGGCGAGGGTATTGCCAAAGAGCATCTTGACAAAATTTTCGATAGATTTTACAGGGTTGACAAGTCCCGTTCAAGAAATTACGGAGGCTCAGGGTTGGGCTTGGCCATTGCCAAATGTATAGTAAATGAGCATAAGGGTTCTATTAACGTTGCCAGTGAAGTGTCCAAAGGAACAGAGTTTACAATATCCCTGCCTATTGAGAATAAAAAGTAAAAATGATAGAATTTAAATATGAGTATGCTTCTCCGGTAAAGGAAAACATAGTTTTATACCCAAAATCGTCTATGATGACAAAGATCGAGTTGAAAGGAAGTGGCAACAAATGCTGGAATTAATTGAATTAATTCGACGCATACCCGGCAAGTCATTTTTAGGTATATATTTTGCTTATTGTGTTATCGTACTTATAGTCACAAAACTTATTTTTCTGATAATGAATAAAATTTTCGATTTAATGGTAATTGATTCGAATGATGAACTGAATGCCTATGAAATCACATTGATAAAGCACTATGGTTTCCCTGATTATTTAGCCCAGACAATGTTTTTCAAGTTATGTGCCGAGGGCTACCTTGAGCCCGCGGAAAGCTCTGATAGTTCAACGGAAAGCACCGATAATTCAAAGGAAAACTCTGATAATTCAACACAAAGCCCGGCCAATTCAACACATAATCCTGATAATTCAACGCAAAGCTCCGGTAATTTACTTTTTAAACGAACAGACAAAAATCCCTATAACCTTATGCCAATAGAACAGTCTTTTCTTGAGAATTTTGATACGCCGAGTAAATTTTGCGACATTCTACTGGACCGAAAAAAAAATGAAAGCCATTAAGGATTTTAGAAAGGAATTAATCGAAAAACTTGTGTATATGGGATTTATAAAATCTCCCGGAAAATTAAAGGTTGGAAGGATATTCAGAATACTTTTGTACATAATCATGATTTTATTAGGATTAACAAAGCTGATTTTAGGGATAATCAATAGCAAACCCATTGGTTATCTGCTAATTGAATTGGTAATAGCCAGCATTGCATTTTTAATGGTCAGCGATCTCCCTCAGACTACCTCAAAAAGCAAAGCGTTTTTGAAAAGGAAAAATATTGAGTACGCATGGGTCAACAGTCTTCAAATCAATGATCTTTCAGATTTGACCTGTGAACAGGCAACGATGGCGGCTGCCATACTTGGTATTTCAAGTTTGTCTTTATCACCAACATTTGGAATTATAGCGAAAGCTGCAGCAATACAAAATATTAATTCGGACACGGGAGGTAGTAGTTACAGCAGTTCGTCATGCAGCAGCTCCGGATGCAGCAGTTGTGGTGGATGTGGTGGCTGCGGTGGTTGTGGAGGAGATTAAATTTGAATTGTGATTTTTCAACCAAAAGAAGAACATTAACCCTTCAATGGCATATAACTTCAAGATGTAACTTAAGATGCGCCCATTGTTATCAAGACAGTTACCACCGTCCAGAATTCGGTTTCACTGAATTTCTTTCGGTTATTGATCAGTATAAGCAATTGCTTATAAAATTGAACAGAAAAGGCCACATCAATGTTACAGGAGGAGAACCCTTTCTTCATGAGGATTTTTTTGATTTGCTCAAAGTATTCAATGAGAACAAAGATTATTTCAGCTTTGGAATACTGACCAACGGGACTTTTATCGATAAAGCCAATGCCAAAAGGTTAAAGCTTCTTAATCCTTCTTTTGTTCAGGTAAGCATCGAAGGGGACGAAAAAACTCACAATTCCATCCGCGGGGAAGGAAACCTTAGAAAGGTAATTGAAGCTATAAAGCATTTGAAACATAATGGAATTAAGACTCTGGTGTCCTTTACCGCTCATAAAGAAAACTACAAGAGTTTTCCCGCTGTTGCCGCACTATGCAAAAAAACGGGGGTATTTAAGCTCTGGACTGACCGCATGGTACCCTTTGGCGGTGCTGAAAAAATGCACGAGAGTTTATTGAATCCAAAGGAAACCCTGGAGTTTTTTAAAATTGTTAAAAATTGCAGAGAACAGAAAAAATGGGGAAGAAAAAATAAAACCATCATAGAGCTTAACAGGGCTTTGCAGTTTTTTGTCAACGACAACTATCCCTATTCCTGTAAAGCAGGTGAATCTTTGATATGCTTATTGGAAGACGGTACGGTTTTACCCTGCAGAAGGCTGCCCATCGAAGCAGGAAATCTAAAGGAGCAATCTTTGGATCAAATTTATTTCGGCGATGTAATGAACGGATTAAGAAGTAATGCACCTCGTCCGGAAGGATGCAGCAAGTGCTCATATTTCATATTATGCAAGGGTGGAGCCCGGTGTATTTCTTACGCTGTAACGGGAAATCCCTTTGCCCGGGACCCCGGCTGCCCGATCCTTTAGCCTCTCCCTAATAGCCAATAAATGACCTCATTCTTATCATAACATACACCATAACCGCATCGGCCATGGTCACCATCATAAAGAATAACAATAATGTACCCTTGAGGCACCTCATCTTCTTCAAGCAAATATTCAAATCTCTCAATGCTATAGTCTGTTTTGTTGCCATATCCATCGTATACTGAATAAGTGTCTGTCTTGTCCAGTAAATTATGTTTTTTGAGTATTTCCGCAATCTCCTCCGGTTTAGTTTTATACCTCAATCTAAGGCGAACCGTGGCTTGAAGAAATCCTCTGTTGTATAAAAATCTAAGGTCCGAAGCATCTTGAGGAATCTTTTTTGGTAAATGTTCTGTCATTTCAGGGTAATAATACTCTTTCAGCTCCCTGTATACATATTTATAATCGCTTCTTCTTGTATATGGTCCGTTTGTAGTCCAACCATAAGACAGTATAAGCAGTATAGTCCCTATAAAGAAAATAGCAATGCATATAATATTTAAACATTTATTGGGATTTAAGTTCTTTTTCTTTCTGACCCGAAAGGAATTCAGCAATATCAATCCCGGTAACACCGTAAATGTAGATATAAAGGGTAGCTTATATCTAAATGCCAACTCATCCCTTTTTAATATAAAGTAAGCCAATCCAATTAATAATAACCCTAAAAATAAACTAGACCGATCTTTTAACTTTTTCATTTCGCCACCATTTTTAATATTATAAAATGTTTATTTACAAAGTCCTATATACCTACCGGTGCCTTGAAATATAACTTTCCACCGAATCTATGCAAAGCTCAAGAAAGCTTTCCTCTCCAATGGTATTAATTTTGAAAAAAACCGCCTTGCTTCCGCCGGAAGTAATGGCAGAAACAAATATATTATCTCTATAACCCACTACTGTAACATTAAGACTGACACGGTTACCTCCCATCATGCTATACCTCTCATAAACCCGAACAGCCACATTGACCTCTCCTATAGTAACGTCACTTTCATCCTCAATGCTAGCAGAAATACTCCCACTAGTAATGTCTTTATGCAGCCAATTCAAATGTCTTTATGCAGCCAATTCAAAAACTCGTCAAAATCTCCCTTAAAGCTTTTCTCATATTTGGCCATAGCTTTTTACTCCTTTTAAATAACAATAAATATTATTTTCATTCCCTTATTATTTTACCAGATTGTACATGTCTCCGTCCAATTATTTCAAACAAATTTCAAGCACAAAAAACTCCTGCAAATACACTATTCTGCAGGAGTTCACTTACTTTATCGGTCCATATCCGAAATCAAGCTTATCTCTTCTTCAAAAGTTCCTTGACATTTTCAACAATGTCCTTCGGAGTTAATCCATACATCTCCAAAAGCTCGTCCGGTTTTCCGGACTTGCCGAACTTATCCATGATTCCAACTCTCTTCATAGGAACAGGATAATTTTCCACTAAAACCTCTGCCACCGCGCTGCCCAGTCCTCCCATGACACTATGCTCTTCACAGGTAACAATCGCACCCGTTTCCTTAGCTGCTTTTATAATAATGTCTTTATCAATCGGTTTTATTGTATGTATGTTAATCAAACGGACATTAATTCCTTCCTGCTTTAGAATATCCACAGCCTCCAGGGATTTGGACACCATAAAACCGGTAGCAATAATAGTAACATCATTACCCTCTTTTAGAGTAACTCCTTTACCCAGCTCAAACTTATATGTCTCGTCAAAAATCACCGGCACCGCAAGCCTTGTAAGTCTCAAATAAAAAGGTCCCGGAGTTTTGTATGCAGCAATCGTTGCAAACCTTGCTTCAACGGCATCCGCTGGGCTTACAACAGTCATATTGGGTAAAACCCTCATTATAGCTATGTCCTCAATAGTTTGATGGGATGCGCCGTCTTCTCCCACAGTTATACCGGAATGGGATGCTCCTATCTTTACATCCAATTGGGGATAACATATGGAATTTCGAACCTGTTCAAACGCCCTTCCCGATGCAAACATAGCAAAGGTACTTGCAAATACAATTTTTCCACAGGATGCTATTCCTGCAGCCGCCGACATCATATTGGCTTCTGCAATACCCATGTTAAAAAACCTTTCAGGGTATTTCTCTTTAAAAATAACGGTTTTGGTAGACTTTGAGAGATCCGCATCCATAACTACTATTCTTTCATCGCAGCCTATCTCAGCTAAAGTATTACCGTAAGCTTCTCTTGTAGGTATCTTCTTTTGCATGCTTATCTCCCCTCCATTTCTGCCAGCAACTTGTCCAATTCAGCTATGGCCTTGTCACGCTGTTCTTTGTTCGGAGGTGATCCGTGCCAATCTGCATTATTCTCCATAAAGGATACTCCTTTTCCCTTTATGGTGTCTGCAACTATCATAACCGGCTTGTCCACCACCGTTTTTGCCTTTCTTATAGCATTTATTATCTGCTCGTGGTCATGTCCGTCAATATTAATGACCTCCCAACCGAAAGCCCTGAATTTTTCCTCCACAGGCTCGGGTGACAAAACTTCTGTAATGTTGCCGTCTATCTGCAGACGATTATGATCCAGAAAAGCTATAAGATTATTGAGCTTGTAATGGGCAGCTGACATTAATGCTTCCCAAACCTGGCCCTCCTGTATTTCACCATCGCCTAAAAGCACATATACATAATAGTCTTTTTTATCCAGCTTACCGGCAATTGCCATACCAACAGCGGCCGATATACCTTGTCCCAGAGATCCGGTTGACATATCCACTCCCGGTACCATTTTCATGCTAGGATGTCCCTCAAGATAACTGTCTATATGCCTAAACCTAAGAAGCTCCTCCTTAGGAAAAAAGCCCTTCTCCGCCAAAGCACCATAGAGTGCAGGAGAACAATGTCCCTTTGACAGTACAAACCTGTCCCTATCTTCCCATCCCGGATTTTTTGCATCTACTCTCATCTCATCAAAATACAAAACCGTTATAATGTCAGCGCAAGATAGAGATCCACCCGGATGTCCCGATGCTGCATGATAAACTTCTTCAATAATGTGTTTTCTAATAATCGTAGAATATCTTCTAAGCTCGCTTAGTCTCATCTCGTACATTCTTTACAACTCCTGAAATTTTTGATTTTAGTATAGATTAGTATACCATAGTAAAACCATATAAGTCCATAGTTTAACTCCAATTTACACAAATTGAATCTCATATTTTTGGAACCTTACTCAATCGTATGTTTTGAATCCTTCTCCAAAAACTTCCCTTATATCGGCCAATACAATAAACGCTTTTTCATCTTCTTCTTTTACAATTTTTTTAATTGAAGGAAGCTGCCCTCTATGAATAACGCAAAACAGTACCTCTTTATCCGTTTCCGTAAACATGCCCTTACCTTTTAGTGATGTAACCCCACGATCCAATTCCTTTAAAATTCTTGATGCAATTTCCTTTGGCGATTCCGATATAATAAACAGTGCTTTGGCAAATTTTACACCCTCCAAAAGGGCGTCAATTACTTTTGAACTTACATACAGTGCGGCAATTGAATATAAGGCGAGCTGAAAGCTTTTAAAAGAAACTGCAGCCAAAAGAATTACCCCTGCATCTATAAAAAGTAAAATCTGACCCATCGTATAAGCCGGCACAAAATGGTTTACTATTCTTGCGGCAAGGTCAGTTCCACCGGTTGTAGCCCGTGATCTGAATACCAGACCCAATCCGGCCCCCATTAGAAAACCACCGAATATCGAATACAAAAGTATGTCTTGGGCATAAGGCTGCTCCTTAAATCCCATGAAGAATTCTTTTACAAATTCTTCGGTTATCGGCTGAGTTATATCTATAAGTACGGAAAGTAAAATTGTTGCATATATTGTTCTAAAAATGAACTTTTTGCCTATAAACCTAATTCCTAAAGCAAATAAGGGTATATTCAGCAAAAGCATCAAAGTACCCACCGGAAGTATTCCATTCGTCAAATAATAGATAACCGTCGCAATACCGCTGACTCCGCCTGCAGCCAACTTGTACGGAACCAAAAAAGCATTGATTGATATTGCAGTTACCATTGAACCGAAAGTAATTACAGCATAATCCTTCCAACTCTTAAAATATCTTTTATTAGTATTCATATATTCCCTCAACCTTTTATTCTCATTTAAAAATCCCTTTAATCATTGTGCCTCCATAAACTATGTATATGATTTTGCAGTAATCCGAATAATTCATTTTTAAAATGTTTCGGAAAAACATATCCTAATGTTTATATTGCCCACAATAAATCAAGTTAATGATTAAAAGGCTCTAGACTTACGTAACTTTAGTTTCCGGAATATTTTTCTCCACATCTCTTTCCATGCACCCAGCCGGCTGGGTGCATCTCT
>LFSC01000023.1:0-55891 GCA_001512505.1 Clostridiaceae bacterium DTU079
GGAAGCCCGTAATGGTCGGATAAAACTCCTCGAAGCTGCCTGCAACCCTTGATTTTATGCGGTTTTCTCGGTCTCTAAATTCCTAATCGTTCCACTCCGTTCCTAAAGGTTCTTTTTGACTGATAAAACTCAAAATCCAGCGGTAGCAATACCATGCCGGTTCGAGTCCGGCCTTCGGCACCAAAAGGGTTTGAGAGAATTTTAAATTTTCTCAAACCCTTTAACTTTAACTGACTTTTCTGATAAACTTGTTTAATGGAGAATAATATCTGAAGGATATTTATCGTTCATTACATAGAAAACTTAAAGCAATTGCAGATAAAAACCCATTTTTAAGAATAAACAGGAGGAAAATATGATGCAAGAGGTTTATGAGTTTTTAAAAAATTGCGGAACATATTATTTGGCTACAGTGGAAGGAGATCAGCCCAGAGTCAGGCCGTTTGGTACAGTGGATATTTTTGAAGGCAAGCTTTATATCCAAACTGGCAAGGTAAAAGAAGTATCCAAGCAGCTTCAGGCAAATCCAAAAGCGGAGATCTGTGCATATGCTGACGGAAAGTGGCTTAGAGTATCGGGTAAGCTTGTCAGAGATGACAGGGTAGAGGCCAAAAAGCATATGCTTGACAATTATCCGGAACTTAAATCTATGTATTCAGCGGAGGACGACAATACAGAGGTTCTCTACTTTGTGGATGCGACAGCTACTTTTTATTCCTTTTCTGAAGAGCCAAAGGTAATTAAGTTTTAGAATTTAGTATTTTGACAATATAAATATGGGGTAATCTTTCCTGCACCGGAAGGAGTACCCCATTATCAGTGGAATTTCACGAAGTGAAATGATCAATATTTCTTAATGATTTCATAAGAATCTCCGGTTTCTTGGAATATCCGTATTATACTAATCTTATCCCTTTTTTCATTAAAAATTTGAAGGTTAATTTTTTGTACAAGTTTACTTAGCGGTACAGTTGAAGAATTTATGGCAAATATTAATAGCTAATTATAACAAAAGATAAATTTAGAGAAAAAATTAGCCGATAAATGTAATACTTAGCAAATGCATTTGCAATTATTAAAACCAATATCAATTGATATCAAAATTGGTTTGGAAGAGAAATACCTAAACATCCCGAGTATGCAAACCCCAAATAAACTTGGTAAGAGGCGGAGGAAGATATTTAAACTGCGATAATTTAAAAAAAAGAAGCTAACCCAATACTTATAGAAAAATGTAAGCATGCGGAGAATGTTGGGTAATTACTAGACTGTAAAAGTAATTAATCGAAGTAAAAATCATGGAAGTATTCGAGGAAATTCAATGAAAAAACGGGAGGGTTTATATGATCAAATGGTTCAGTAATTTAGGGATCGGACTTAGAATTATTATAGGTTTTTTCATTATTGTAGCTATATCATGTACTATAGGAGTTGTGGGAATCCTTAATCTTAAAACTGTACAGGATTCATATGCACTGGACTATAAAAGTTCTACCGATGCATTGGAATGTGTTGAAGGAATCAGTTCACATTTTCAGCAGATAAGGTTAAATACATATGGTTTTGCCATGTCTTTGGGATCAGAGGAAAAAAAGGAATATTATCTTGAAAGAATTTCAGAACATAAAAATGGAGTCGATGAGAATATAAGTGCCTATCGCAGTATATTGGATGATTACGAAGCAAGTGAAGTCGAAATGGAATTGAAGTTGCTGGATAATATTCAAGCAGCATTAAACGAGTTCGGAGCCATGAGAAGACAAATAATGGACAACCTTGCAAATGGTTCAATTGGTACAGAAGAATTTAGTTCTTTGTTTTCACAAGGCGGAGAAGCTTATAAGTTGGGAAGTAATGTAGACAGTGCCATTCAGGAATTAATTGACTATAATATTGATTATGCAATAACGCAGATTGCAAAAAATCAAAAATTGGCAGACAGTTCAATTTTAGTAATGATAGCTGTAATAATTATCGGCGCATTATTTGCAATTGTATTAAGTCTTGTTATATCCCGGGGAATTTCCGGGCCTATCAATAAGGTTGTTGCTGCTGCAGACAAGCTTGCTGAAGGAGATATGGATGTATCTTTGGATATTAATTCTAAAGATGAAACAGGAAGGCTTGTAGATGCTTTTAGAAATTTAGTCGAAAGTACCAAAGAGCAAGCATTTATAATTGGGAAAATAGCTGACGGGGACCTTACAGTTGATGTGCCCATTCGATCTAACAAGGACTTGTTGGGACAAAAGCTCTCTGAGATGGTACATAATATTAATGATTTGATAATGAATATAGTTTCTGCGTCCAGACAGGTTTCAGCCGGAGCAAAGCAGATATCCGATTCGAGCATAGCGCTTTCCCAAGGGGCTTCAGAGCAGGCAAGCTCAATAGAAGAGCTGTCAGCTTCTATAGAAGAAGTATCATCCAAAACTAGGAAAAATGATGATAATGCAATTCAGGCTAATGATGTGGCTGAAAAAGCAAAATCCTATGCAGTTGTCGGAAATGCTCATATGCAGGAAATGCTTGAAGCAATGGATGAGATTAATGAATCGTCCAGAAATATCAACAAAATAATTAAAGTAATAGATGATATTGCTTTTCAAACCAATATACTGGCACTTAACGCTGCAGTTGAGGCAGCTAGGGCAGGCCAACACGGCAAGGGATTTGCTGTTGTAGCAGAAGAGGTTAGAACTCTTGCAGGACGATCAGCTAATGCTGCCAAGGAAACGACAACTTTAATTGAGGATTCAATAAATAAGGTGGAAACAGGAGCAAAAATTGCAAAAGAAACTGCTGAAGCCCTGGGAAAGATTGTTGATGGAGTCCAATCGGTATCAAATCTGGTAAGCGAAATAAAAGTAGCATCAAATGAGCAAGCCACTGCCATTGAGCAAATTAATCAAGGTATTATGCAGGTTTCTCAGGTAGTTCAGAAAAATTCAGCGACATCCCAGGAAAGTGCCTCCGCAAGTGAAGAACTATCAAGTCAGGCTGAAATGTTGAAGCAAATGGTAGAAAAATTTAAACTCAAGAAAACTTCCGCCGGCAGTAATTCTTATGATGAGCTTAGTCCGGAAGTAATAAAAATGCTTGATCAAATTTATAAAAATAAGGAAACAGAACCTGGTGAAATAGTCTTAAGTGACAGTAAATATTGAAAATTTAATCGGTTTCCTAGAAATTAAGCCGGTGTGCTGTATTTTGCCTTATAAACGGTATGAAAAGAAAATGCAAGAAGTTTATGAGTTTTAAATAGTGCGAAAAAACTCCGGAAATTCTGGCTGATATGCTCCTCTTACAGTAGACAGTAAAAATCTGTTTACTATAAGGGGAGCATATCATTATACTGCATTGCTTATATTTTTGCTATAATTAAAATTTTAATTGGAAAAATGCACAGCCATTTTTATAAAGTATTTTTTACATAGTTTTTAAAAAAGTATATACTGTCATTAAAAAAATATGTTATAATATCACATTTAGAAGGATGTCATTTGCATAATAAATATTAGGCAGAATTATTTCACATAAACATATCATCATCAATGCAATTGTCACATAGCTTTGGAATGTATTGCTTTGATATCACGGGTGGAAAAATTAGAGCTACAAAAGTTATCTTACCTTTGCAAATACGGGTGAACAGGGGGGATTGTTATAGCGACAGAAGCAGTAACAAACGAAGAACTTTTTTCTGCCTACCTCGACGGTGACGGGAATGCCTTGCACATTCTCATGGAACGTCACGGAGATGCATTAACATTCTATATTAACTGGTACATACACGATATTCATGAGGCTGAGGATTTGATGATTGAAGCCTTTTCGCGCATGATCTGCGCCAAGCCTCGCCTTTCCCAAAATGGATTCAAAGCTTATCTGTATAAAATTGCCAGAAATCTTGCCTTGCGGTATGTAAGAAAACGTCGCCGTTATTGCTTCTTTAGTCTTGAAGGCTTGGATGATGATCCGAAAAGTGAAGTTTTGGTGGAAACGGTAGTTCAATCCGGGGAACAAAGGCGTATCCTGCGAAAATGCATGAAGCAGCTAAGCGATGACTATTGCGAGGCTTTATATTTGTCGTATTTTGAGAATATGAGTTACTCACAGGCGGCGAAGGTTATGGGAAAAAGCATAAAGCAAATTGATCATTTACTTCAGCGAGGCAAAAAAAAGCTGAGGCCGCTATTAGAACGGGAGGGGATTACCGATGCGAACTACTGAGGAACGGATCGTGGCAGTGGAGAAGCGTGTGAAAGAATTGAAACAGCAAAAAAGACACCAAAAATACAATTATATCAAGTTGTCGGCTATTGCAGCTTGTTTGATTATCATTGTGGGTATGGCAGCCGCAATGCCCGGGATTATATCGGGGCTTTCCGTAAGAGATTATGACAATACAGGAATGATGGCAAGTATTTTCTATGAGGGCAAAGTCCTTGGTTATGTATTAATTGGCCTGCTGTCCTTTGCACTTGGTATAATCCTGACTCTTCTTTGCTTTCTTTTGAAGCCGGTAAAAAAGAGGGATAAGGAGGACTACAACAATGATAGAACTCATTGACAATGCCATACAGCTTACAGTTTTGATAGGCTGCTGCACTTACTCTGCTGTACAGGCAATAAGGCGTAACAGCCATGTATGGTTTTTGCTGACCTGCTTCTATGGAGCCTATGCCCTTGGACTAGTTTACTGGCTGCTGTTCATTGCTTTTCATTCAACATATCCAAGCATTTCTCCCATATCGGATTTTAGCTGGATGGCAAGTGTATTGTTTTTGATTGTAATGCAAAACACCTTACGCTTGCCGGGGGAGAGTACTTACAGGCCTCTGGCTGCATGGGCCGCTCCTGCCTTCAGCACGGTTATGTGTTTCTTTCTCTTCCAATGGGGCGACTATTTTCTGAATATTCTGTGGGCTGTGCTGATGGGGGCATGCGGGTATCAAGCTTTGCGCGGGCTGCTGTGGGCAACACGTCAAAACAATGGATTGCGCAACTGCCAATATTTTCATATGTCGGCTCTGATCTTTCTTTTGGCGGAGTATAGTCTTTGGGTTACTTCCGGCTTCTGGAAAGCTGAAAACCTTTCAAACCCATATTATTGGTTTGACTTTCTAATGACAGCCTTGTTCTTTAACTTTCTTCCATCTCTTAAAAAGGCGGCGATTGAATGATTTATATTGAAAACGTGTTAATCTGCATTTCCGCACCTTTATTGATTGCCATGCTGTGTGGGGACAAGAGCAATCGGCCGGTTTTTGCATTTTTCATAGCAGGAATGGGTATGTGCCTTTTGTCGGCGTATATAAATACCTTTTTGGCGAGCTATTACTGTGCCGACATGGTACAGGCGACGGTGGAGATTGCACCGGTGGTTGAGGAAACCATGAAACTCCTGCCTGTGCTGTTTTATTTACTGGTGTTTGAACCGAAACAGAGGTGGGCACGGAGCGCAATTTTCTATGTGGCGGCAGGTTTTGCAACCTTTGAAAACGCCTGTTACCTCGTTGAAAACGGTACATCACATCTTTTGTTTTTACTTATGCGCGGATTCGGTGCGGGTGCAATGCATATTGTCTGTGGGGCTATTGTCGGATATGGGCTTTTGTATGTTTGGAGAAGACCTTGGCTGAAGGTGGCAGGGACCTTTGGGCTTTTATGTATAGCAATTACCTTTCACGCCATCTACAATTTGCTTCTTAGTGTTGGAGATGCTGTGCAGACGGTAGGATTGATAATACCGGTCTTAACTGTTTTATCCAGTATAGGTATCACCAAACTACTGAAGTTCAAACAGCGCAAATAGGAATAAAAAGTAGAATTGGAGCTGCTGCAAGGCGGCTCTTTTTTGTTGTCCGTGGAATTTAAGTTTACGTAACATTTTTCTTCATATTTATCCTATCTATAAATTAACTTATTAAAAATTTTTATTTTTAGGTGGGGAGTTTTTACATTTCATGTATCTTAATAAGTAAAAAGAATTTTGTGCCTCAATTATCAGGGAGTGTTAGTTGTGCACGATACAAAAATGCGGAAAGCGATGGTTGAACATCGTGTGACGTTACTTCGAAGAAAACGCGAAAAGAGACTTGGCACTGTTCTTACCATGCTGAGTCTAATAATAACGGCCGGTCTTGCATGGGTAACAGCTACATTTGTTGGGGGTAGACAGGGAAGTGTTCCCGGGCTTTACGGTTCAACCATGCTTTCAGAAGATGCTGGTGGCTATGTAATCGTAGGTGTGATTTCTTTTAGCGTGGCAGTGCTGATTACGGTACTATGCGTCCGCTATCGGGAAAAGAAATAAGAGAGGATTAAAAAATAGCAAAAATCATCGAAATTATCAGAGGTGCTTATATGCTTTATATTCGTGTGAGGTCAAAGGATTTGCTTTATACTGCAAAATACAAGAATAACAAGTCTCCGCCGCATTCCTTTTATTATTTATTTCAAGAAGAAATCTTTAAACCCATAAAAGGTATTTGCAAAACAGATATTAAGGAGGGTGAAAATTTTAATATGGATGATTTTGCAAGAAGATTTGGCGGACTAACCAGAAAGCAGTATATTGAGCTTGCGTATGAAATATTTAAAAAATAAAGTGAGGATAGATATGGATTAGTTAGAGTAATTTTTATCAAATAAAAAGAAATGTTCTAAAGGTTATGGAAGATAGGGAGAGATCTACAAACCTAATCAATATAGTTGAAAGCCAGGATATGCGTGTCAGAAGAGAGACTTTCAAAATGTATTGCTTATGTACGCACAAATGGATATAATATAATTATAAAGAAGATTGCACTTGCTTGTGAAAAGGAGAGGTTTGCTTTGGCATCCAAATCAGCTAATTTATATGTAAGAATAGAACCGGAAGTAAAGGAACAGGCAGAGAAAATTCTTGCGGCCCTTGGCATTACTGCATCGAATGCAATCAATATGTTTTATAAACAGATTATTCTTCAAAGAGGGCTTCCTTTTGATGTAAAAATTCCATACACCAAACCACTGGATATAAGTACATTAACCGATGAGCAGGTGGATGCAGAGTTGGAAAAAGGATATGCCGATGTGGTAGAAGGACGATCAAAGTTGGCAAAGCAAGTGTTTTTAGACATTCGCAAGGATTATAATCTATGATGTACGAAATCAAGATATCCGCACAGGCGGAAAGGGATTTGCGCAGAATTTATGAGTATATTGCCTTTGAATTGCAATCTCCGATCAATGCAGCTAGTCAGTTAAATCGACTGGAAGAAGGAATCATGGGATTGGAGCATATGCCGGAGCGGTTTCGTGCTTATCAAAGGGAGCCTTGGAATAGCAGAGGACTTCGAATTATGCCGGTAGACAACTTTGTTGTACTGTATATTGTCGATAAAGAGAAGCAGGTTGTTTCCATTATCCGAATTATGTATGGCGGAAGAAATGTGGAAGAGCAGCTTAAGAATACGAAATTATAGCAAAATAAAAATCAGATTATCGGGCTTCTATCAGTAGAGTGGTGGAAGTCTTTTCATTCTCTTATACACAAAATTTTCAACATTCTCGATTTTTATTTGTGCTATTAATATTATTAGTGAATATAATAACAAAAATAAAAGTCTTTCGATTTTAAATCAATAAAAAAACTTTTGTCATATCAATATTTTCAAGAATACAGACATCGATAATAAAAATTTAAGCTATTCAGCGACAATTACTTTCAAAGTATTCGGATACTACCGGCACATAAAGGTCTGCGGTAAGTTCCCCCTGATTATAATAGTAATACTCAATATCGTGGGTGCAGGCATGTTCATATTCCGATTCAATGAGCCATACCGAATATATATAATCCCAAGTTTTTTGCACACTTTCGGTTATGGGGCCTAAGGTTTTAAAAACCGCATAAAGCGAAGGCTCCAATCTAAATATCTCCATACCCTCGGGAACATGGTCTAGAGACGTAACTTCATAACCTATCATATAATCAAAAACATCTCCGTCGGAAAATATGCAAATACCCATATATTCGTCTTTATACTTCCGGTTTATAATTTTTTCGCTCTCCTTTTGAGAATGCCACTTACTCCACAAAAGCGGTATATCGTGAAGATTGCTCCCGTCTGCCTTGAATTTTGCTTTTTTGCCTACAACGTATCTTTCAGGGAGCTTCCTGAACAAAGGAGTCAAACCCTCTTTTGACATTTGGTATTTAAACATCATATAATCAAAACTCATTGGTTGCCTTATAAAATAAAGAGATTTACTTTTTCGTACTTCAGAAGGATTTCGGCCGTAAACCTTTTCAAAGGCTCTGCTGAAAGCCTCTCTCGATTCATAACCGTATTTTACTCCTATGTCCACAACGGGTTTATCCGTGTACACCAATTCCTTTGCCGCTTCAGTTATTCTCCTTTTCCTGATGTAGTCTTTGATTGAATCCCCAGTTACACTTTTGAAAATACGATGGAAATGATAAAGGGAATACCCGGCTTCCTTTGAAACGGAAGACAAATCAATATCCTCGCATAAATGGCTTTCTATATAATTTATTGCTCTCTCAAGGGAGTGTAAATAGGACATGTTCAATCATCACCTAATTCCAGACAATTTATTACCTCGCTAAAATCCTCAGGTACTTTTATTTTACCATTAGTCTGAACATATTTGAACAAGGCATCGAAATTATTGTCTACATTTAATGAAAGCAACGAGAGCTGGTCCATAACCTTATAGTCATCTTCCGTCCATTTTTCAATAGGAAGGCTCTTGTATCCTTTCCACGAATCCCAAGGCTGCATAGGCACTTTCAGCAATGAGTTGACATCAAGTATTAGATTGCATTGCAAATACTCATATCCCCACCACTTAAAAATACCGAACGACTCGGGATTGCATTTTCCTTCACGGCAGATCAGCCAGGCTCTTGGACCTGTTAAAAAATATTCTTCAGGTACATTCAAAGGGTCAAAAGGAAGTTTAAGGGCCTTCTGCTGAAGCTCATCCAGTTGGGCATCCACCATAATCCACCTTTGCTCCTTACTATTCCAGTATTCCAGCACCCAATGGTCGATATACTTACCTTCTTCAAAGTATGTTGCAAAGCCACATCTTGCCCTGGCAGGTATACCGGCTTCACGGCAAAGGGCAGAAGCAACTACGGAAAAGTCACGGCATATGGATACCATTTTATTTTCATTTGATCTTTGTTCGGATACATGATTAAATCCCATCTTGTTTAGAAAAATAAGTTTTTCTTCAAAGCTTCTTATAAACGGCTCCTTCTTTCTTTCTTCGCTGAGCTCCAAACCATAAGCTTTAGCCCAATGCTGATGCAGTAGGATATTTTGTACATAGGCAACAATGGTTTTAATATCTTTCGGTATATCTGCAACCATGGATTTCATTGTATTGACTTTTGTCATAATATCATGCTCAAGATAAAGCTCAAGAGTATTTTTCATCATGATACTCACTCCTATCATCGATTAAATACCGAAAAGCTTTTGCATTACTTCACAGGTTTAAAATAATTATAACGCACAGACTTAAAGAAATGAGTGATATTTTGTGCGGATATATGATTGCTTTCCTGTTTATGAACATTTCAAAAGTGGTAAGACTAATATTGATGAAGGACTACCGGAATTGAGGAGTGCATAATAATGAAAAAAACAAAGATTTTAGCCATTGTCGGTTCTTTGAGGAAAGAATCCTATAACCGGCAGTTGGTTTTAGCGGCAAAAGAAATATTAGGAGAACAGGTTGAGTTTACAGTGCTTGATTATCAAGACGTACCTTTAATGAATGAGGATATTGAATTTCCGGCACCGGATGCTGTAAAACGTGTTCGTGAAGAGGTAAAGTCAGCGGATGGAATTTGGTTTTTTACGCCTGAATACAATCACTTTTTCTCGGGAGTTTTGAAAAACCTTATTGACTGGTTGTCTCGGCCGGTTAGCGATGAAGAGCCCCAGGTTCTTGCGGGAAAGCCCGCTGCGATAAGCGGAATTTCTTTGGGTATTTCGGGAACGTCTATTGCACAAGACCACTTGGTTACACTCATTAGTTTTTTGGACATGAAGGTTATGAATGTTCCGAGAGTTACTATACCCAGCGCTTGGCAGTATGTTGACGAGCAAGGTAAACTAACATTGAACGAAATCTATCCGCATTTGGAAAAACAAGCGGAAGCTTTTGTTAACTTTATAGAGGGAAAATGATTTGGGAAAACGGTGACAATTTGAAAGTAAATTTAACTGTGGGCATGCTTTAGGGAAGGTATTGAGATGGTAATTTGAACCCCGTTTATGCATGCCCACAGAATTTTAATAATAAAAGAGTTTAGCTTTGGATTTTATATGGGTATTTCTTTAATGGCTCTCAGTAGGTATCTTCTAAATATTGTGTAGTCAGTGGAGTCAACCTTGCCGTCTCTGTTTAAATCTGCTGCTTTCATAAATCTCTCCTCTTGCTCGGGTGAATCGAATCTTAAAGACCTAGAACGGGGGACGNNTAGAACGGGGGACGGTTCTTTGTTTTAAATTAAAATCTACTTATGAGAGTTAAAGGAGATGTGGCAATGAAGACGTTATTTGTATCTGATCTGGATGGAACACTTCTAAGAAGTGATGAAACTTTATCGCAGTTCTCTATTGATACAATCAACAAACTGACAGAAAGGATTACTCTAGAAAGGAAAGGAGCTGATTTAATGGGGATTTGGATAATAATGCTTTTGACCAATCTACTGATACCGGTTATTATGATTTTTGCCGGTTATATGATGTATAAGCATCCACCGAACAAAATAAACGGAATATATGGATATCGAACCAGAAGGTCAATGAAAAATGATGAGACTTGGAAATTTGCCCATGATTATTGTGGAAGGCTCTGGATTAAGCTGGGTTTCGTTTTGATTATTCCAACAATAATTGCAATGCTTCCGTTTGTTCATGGTAGTGTAAAAAATATAGCAATAGTTACATTGATAGCTCAATTTATTCAGGTCTTGGTGTTGATATTATCTGTAATCCCTGTAGAGTCTGCATTAAAAAAGAATTTTGAAGATGATGTTTAATTCAATATTGAAATATTGTAGTTTTACATAGCGCGTCAAGGGAAAAGATAAATATATCTTTTTAAAATTGGTAATCATCATGATTTTTGTAGCAGTGAAGAGGTGTAAAATGTGAAAAGAATTAAAGTTACAGCAGGGATTATCATAGACAATGACAAAGTTTTAATTACCCGTCGTGCACCGAAAGAAAACTTTGCCGGAGGCTGGGAATTTCCCGGTGGCAAAATCGAAATTAATGAAACTCCTGAAGAGTGTCTTATAAGAGAGCTTAAAGAAGAGCTTAATATAGTTGTTTGCGTTGGAAAGCTTTGTGCTGAGGTGGCCTATGATTACGACGATATAAGCATTGATTTAATTGCTTTTTATTGTACTATAGTGGAGGGAGAAATTCAGATGTCGGTGCATGACAAGTACAAGTGGGTTAAAATAAACGATCTACTGAAATACAACCTTTTACCTGCAGATATTCCCATAGCCAAAAAGGTGATGGAAGAGCATATTTAGTGATTTTTTTAGATTTAGAGTATAAATTATTTAGAGTATAAATTAGTGAGATTGTATCAGAGATTAGTTATGATAAATACAAAATGGTGGAGATAAAGTTTATGAATAAGTTGAAAAAGATTCTTATAATAGTAAGTGCCTTAATATCAGCTGTGTTGATTACTGCTCTTGTTGCAATAGCAATAGAAGACAGGAAGACAAATAATATTTTAAATGATTATTCTGCAGTATATACCAATGAAAAATATATGGATCCTATTCATATAGGCAATATTAAATTGGTTAAGCAAGATATTTCTTGTGGATATGCAGTTATTGAGATGTTTTCGAATTGGGCGGGAGGCTCAATTACTGAAGAAAGTTTGTATGAAGAATACGGAAAAGTTGTTACTTCCACCGGAAAATCATTCGAAGGGGAAATGAATAAGCAATTTCCAGCATTTAAGACAACAATGTATGCCTATTTATCCAATACGGAAATGATAGATAAGGTATATGATACTCTTAAAAATGGAATACCTGTGCCTTTTCAATGGGCGGCAAAAGATGATGATGTGTGGACATTGCATTATTCGATTATAACAGGTATAGATATTGGCAATGACACTATCACAGTATTGAATCCCTATGGATACGAGGAGAATTTGACACTGGAAGAGTTTATTGAAAGAACAAGCTTTAAGGCCTATGAGAATATGCCAATATACTTAAAGTTGGCCTTTGCTTTCGGAGTTTTTGAAAGAAATACCATTTTTGTGATAGAAAGATAGAAGTGATTTAATTCTATACCGGAAAATTCAACTTAAATTATATGGAAATAAGTACATATCCCAAGAACGGCAAAATAATACTTGACAATATACTTGTTATGATGAGGGATTTACCTAAATCATCCTCTTTTCGTGCAATATAAATGCAGCCTAAAATAATACCGATTAATGGGGAAAATACAGACACTATATACAGCCAACATCCGCCTTTACTTGAGCCCAAGCTTCCATCGGAATAAACGGATAATCTTGAACCGCATGAATCACAATAATCAACTTTTTGAGTAAATATTAACCGGCACTTGGGACAAATTTTCTTATATGAAATTACATTAGGTAAAGGTGCTTTGCATTTCCAGCAATCCGTTCTGTTTTCTCCATTTAATTAATTACACTTTGGACAAGTCTTCACCTTTATTACCCCCCATTATAGCTCGTTAATATATTTAGCCTTTTGTTGTATCCCATTATTATTAAATAGTATTATAGCTACTAATATATATCTTCGGATTCAGATATAATGGTTAGCTCTTTCTAAACATATGAGTATGTATTTAAGTTTATGCCATCATCGCTAGTATTAATTATGCATTTAATACTAGTGTATTTCAATAGTTTTACTGGTTTGTAATAACAAGGTATTATAATATTGTGAGACGTTGCCCTACTCATAAATCCTCAAAAAAGTAAGGTTACACTTAATTTTAGAGAGCAAATTGACTGTTGTACAAATTGGCATAAAAGCCTTTCTGTGAAAGCAATTCCTCATGGGTACCCTGTTCAATGATATTTCCGTCTTTCATAACCAGTATAATATCTGCTTCCCGAACGGTGGACAGACGGTGGGCAACAATAAAGCTGGTACGCCCCTGCATAAGTCTTGCAAAGGCCTCCTGAATTTTGATTTCCGTACGGGTATCAATGGAAGATGTAGCCTCATCCAGTATCAGCATGGGCGGCAAACAAAGCATAACCCGGGCAATGCTGATTAGTTGCTTTTGTCCTTGAGAAAGACTACCCCCGTTTTCGCCGATGACAGCATCATAACCGTTGGGCAGTCGTTTAATAAAGCTGTGGGCATGAGCAGCTTTTGCAGCAGCTATAATCTCTTCATCCGACGCATCGGGTTTGCCTATTGTAATATTTTCCCGAATAGTACCGGATTTCAGCCATGTGTCCTGCAATACCATGCCGTAGTTTTTTCTTAAGCTTTTCCGGGTAATGTCACGAACATCTATGCCTTCTACTTTTATACTGCCGGAATTAACATCGTAAAAGCGCATCAGAAGATTGATAACAGTAGTTTTACCGCAGCCGGTGGGTCCCACAATAGCCACACGCTGACCGGATTTAACTTTCAGGTTAAAATCACGAATCAAGGGACGCTCGGGTACATAGGAGAAAGCTACATTCTCTAGAATTACGTTGCCATTGGCTGTATCAAGTTCTATTGCGTCATCGGCATCGGGAATCTGCGGCTGTTCTTCAATCAATTCAAGCACACGGCCGGCACAAGCGAGGGCATTTTGAAGCTCGGTGATTACTCCGGAGATTTCGTTGAAGGGTTTTGTATATTGATTGGCATAACTAAGGAAGATGGAAAGCCCGCCTACCGTCATTGCACCTTCTCCGTTACCCCCGATGACCGTAAGCCCCCCCCCAAGGGCAACTGCGGCATAAACAAGATTGTTGATGAAACGGGTACAGGGATTGGTAAGGGACGAAAAGAAAACAGCCCGAAGGGAGTGCTTTTCCAATCGTTTGTTAATCTCGTCAAATCTTTTGAGTGCTTCTTCCTGATAGGAAAAGGCCTGGACAATTTTTGCATTGCCAATCATCTCGTCAATAAGCGATGTTTGCTCGCCCCGGGTTTCCGACTGCAGCTTGAACATGGAATAGGTACGTTTTGCAATGAAGTCTGCAACAAAAAGAGAAAGCGGTGTAAGAATAACTACAATAAAAGTAATCTGAACATTAATGGTGAGCATGAAAATGAGGGTGGCTGCAATTGTAACAATACCTGTGAAAAGCTGCGAAAACCCCATCAATAGTCCATCGGCAAACTGGTCGACATCGCTGATTATACGGCTCACAATTTCGCCCTGGGGATGGGCGTCGATGTACGAAAGGGGTAAAACTTCAATTTTCCTAAAAGCTTTTTTACGAACGTCCTCTACCACATGATAAGTAATTTTGTTGTTTATATGGTTCATCAGCCATTGGGATACAGAGGTAAAAGCAACAGTTAAACCGATTTTAAAAAGAATTTCGGCTATTTTGTCAAAGTCTACAGCCCCAGGTCCAACGATGCAATCAATGGCTCTACCTACAAGAATGGGTACATAAAGGGTCAATGCCACTGTAACGGCAGCCAGAACAATTGAAATAAAAATGAGAATACGGTATTCCCTGATATATTTGAGAACCTTTCGGAGGTTATTAATTTGAACTTTTTGATTTTTCATATCATTTTGCCTCCTTTTTGAATTGTGAGTCATAAATTTCACGGTATACTTCGCATTTTTCAAGCAGTTCCTCATGTTTGCCGATACCCGCAATTTGACCATCATCAAGAACTATGATTATATCCGCATGTTGAATGGATGATGTACGCTGTGATACGATGAAAACGGTGGGTTTTCCCGGCATTTTCCGTAAAGCCTTGCGAAGTGCCGCATCAGTTGCAAAGTCAAGGGCAGAAGCACTGTCATCAAGGATTAAAATTTCGGGCTTCTTTACAAGCGCACGGGCTATGGTAAATCGTTGACGTTGTCCTCCGGATAGATTTTTACCACCTTGTTCGATAATAAAATCCAGTCCGTCTTTCTTTTGCTCAACAATTTCACTTGCTTGAGCTATGTTTATTGCTTCCATAATTTCTTCATCGGTTGCGTCTTTTTTGCCCCAACGCATGTTATCCCGGATACTGCCTTTGAATAATACGGCCTTTTGAGGCACCACACCAATTTTATCCCGCAGCTCATTTATTGGATAGTCCTTAACATTAACGCCGTCTACAATAACTTCCCCGGTGGTGGCGTCATAAAACCTTGGAATCAAATTTACCAGGGAGGATTTACCGGAACCGGTACCGCCGATGATACCCACTACCTCACCGCGTCGTACTGAGAAATTTATATTTGTCAAAGATTCATCCTGGGCATTTTTGTATTGTAATCCTACATTGCGGAATTCTAAGGCATATTCGGATTCAACTTTTTCATATGCCGCATCCTTTTCCACAAGGCTTGATTTCATATCAAAAACCGCACTGATTCGGTTAGCACTGGCAAAACCTTTTGTAATGCTTATGATTAAGTTCGCAAACTTGATAAGTTCAACAAGGATTTGGGACATATAATTGTAAAGTGCAAGAACGGCGCCTCGTGTAAGCATACCTGTTGATACCCGGATAGCTCCGATGTATATAAGCCATATAATGGCAAGATTGATGATGACGTAGGTCAAAGGATTCGTTAGTGCAGATATTCCGCCTACAAATTTCTGTATTGCAGTCAATTCTTCATTGTGTTTGTCAAATTCTTCAATTTCCTTTTCTTCCAGGCGGAAAGCTCTAATTACACGAATGCCTGCAAGGTTTTCCCTGGTGGAGTTCAACACTTTGTCCAGTCGTTGTTGTACCTTTTTATAAAGGGGAATGGATACAAGCATTATGGCAAAAACAACTGCAGACAATACCGGAATTGTCACTACAAAGGTAAATGCTGCATGGGTATCTACGGTAAATGCCATAACCATAGCTCCAAACACTATGAAAGGTGAACGCAATAACAGACGCAAGGCAAGGTTTAAGCCGGTTTGCACCTGATTCATATCGCTGGTCATAAGAGTAATCATACTGGATGTACCCAAGGTATCAATTTCGGAATAGGATAACTCGCCAATATGCTTAAACAGTGCACGGCGCAGCTTTGTTGAAAAACCCACTGCTGCTTTGGCGGCATAGTACTGGGCCGTTATCGAACATATCATTCCCACAACACCTAGAAGCACCAGCAACAGGCACATCTTAACCACATATCCTCTTTCGGCTTGCCCAATACCAATATCAACAATACTTTTGATAACAATAGGAACCAAAAGTTCAAAGGATGCTTCCAGCAATTTGAACAACGGTCCCAATATACTTTCTTTTATATAGCCTTTTAAATAGACCGATAACTTTTTCATGGGATGTCCTCCAAAAGGATATTAAATACAGTTTATATTGTAGCATGATTTATATTGTACTGCATGTTTTGGAAAAATGCCATGGCAGTAAATGTGGGATTTATACGTTTATTAGTTTATTGTATTAAAGAAAAATGTATGTTATTATTTAAATATAAGAGGGACAGAATTTTCCTATCATTATAGTACTTTAATTATTAACTTTTTAACTTTTTAACTTTTTGACTTTTTAGTGGGAGAAATGATGTTGTGGGGGTGACTTGTGGAATTATATAAATAAATTTTGATTTGCAGTACGGTTTTCAAAGTATTCATTCAAATATAAACAGCATTTTCTTTCCATCGATTTGTAGTAGTATATACATCTAATCAAAACATTAATCCCTTATTAAAATAGATAAATATATTAAGTAAATTAATTTTTAAATTATAAAAAGTTTTTTTGGGAGGAAGAGTAAATGAAAAAGTATCTTATCTTGTTTATTTCATTAATAATGCTTTTGACATTATTAATAGTTCCCGGTTTGCAAATATCTGCCGATACCGCTAATATTGCCGAACCGGATGACGATTGGCTGCATGTGGAAGGGACCAATATTGTTGACAAGTACGGAAATAAAGTATGGATAACCGGAGCTAACTGGTTTGGATTTAACTGTAGAGAGAGAATGCTTTTGGATTCTTATCACAGTGATATAATTGCCGATATTGAAATAGTAGCCGATAAAGGTATAAATGTTGTTAGAATGCCGATCGCAACGGATTTACTCTATGCATGGAGCAAGGGTGAATATCCGCCTTCAACAGACACAAGCTATAATAACCCGGCTTTAGCGGGATTAAACAGTTTTGAATTGTTTAATTTTATGTTGGAAAATTTCAAAAGAGTAGGTATCAAGGTCATCCTCGACGTACACAGTCCAACAACAGATAATCAGGGACATAACTATCCTCTTTGGTATAATGGGACCATAACGGAAGAAGTATTCAAATCAGCATGGGTATGGGTTGCCAACTATTATAAAAATGATGACACGATTATTGGCTTTGACCTTAAAAACGAGCCTCATACCAATACCGGAAATGTCAAAATTAAAGCGCAGAGTGCTATATGGGATGATTCCAACCATCCGAACAACTGGAAGAGAGTAGCTCAGGAAACTGCATTGGCAATATTGCAGGTACACCCCAATGCTTTGATATTTGTTGAAGGTGTTGAGATGTATCCGAAGGACGGTATATGGGATGATGAGACCTTTGATACTAGCCCGTGGACAGGAAATAATGATTACTATGGCAACTGGTGGGGCGGAAATTTAAGAGGAGTAAGAGATTATCCTATTGATCTTGGAAAATATCAAAGTCAACTTGTGTATTCTCCGCATGATTACGGTCCGTTGGTATACGAGCAGGATTGGTTTAAAGGACCTTTTACGACTGCCAATGATGAGCAAGCAAAGAAAATACTTTATGAACAATGCTGGAGAGATAACTGGGCATTCATAATGGAAGAAGGAATATCTCCATTGTTGCTTGGTGAATGGGGAGGTCTGACAGAAGGGGGCGACAAACTTCTTGAAGACAACAAAAAGTATTTAAGGTGTATAAGGGACTACATTATAGAAAACAAGTATAAATTACATCATACTTTCTGGTGCATAAATATTGACTCTGCAGACACCGGCGGATTGTTTACGAGAGACGAAGGAACTCCATTCCCCGGAGGAAGAGACCTTAAGTGGAATGACAACAAGTATGACAATTACTTGTATCCTACTTTATGGAAAACAGAAGACGGTAAATTTATAGGTTTGGATCATAAGATACCCCTCGGGAAAAACGGTATATCCATAGGGAGTTTGTCAAATCATACTCCAGGTTCTCCTACACCTACTCCGACGGAGAAGCCTGATCCGACAACTTCTTATGTTACTGTTTCTCCTACTGAAGGCAATATTATATATGGAGATATTAATGATGACGGCGAAGTCGATTCATTGGATTTGACAGTTTTAAAAAGATTTATAATGCGTAAAATAAATGACATTAATA
The DNA here is from genome assembly GCA_001512505.1 of Clostridiaceae bacterium DTU079. GTDB lineage: Bacteria > Bacillota > Clostridia > Acetivibrionales > Acetivibrionaceae > Hungateiclostridium. The sequence goes on from LFSC01000023.1 coordinate 18,595, forward strand.
CAGAGGCAGCGGATTTGGACCTTGACGGTACAATTACTTCATTAGATGTATCATTGCTGAAAAGATTTTTGCTGAGGAAAATACCTAAATTACCGGTTGAACTTTGACAATATTAATGTAGAGGATTGTTGATGGAATATTGATAGAATAATAATACAAACATGAATTAAAACATAGAAAAAGCGAGGTGGTTTGAGACCCTTCGCTTTTTTAATATACTTTAAGTGTATTGATTTTTATGTTAAAAAGTAGGATGTAATTGCTATGTTAAGTAATATGACCAATAAAGCGAAGATAAGGAGAGCCCATGATGATCTACACCACAGCTGATACAAATCCCTGACAACCTTACAACAATCTTTCGACTGCTGTAAAGCTTTGCAGAACCTATATCAACCTTCGGCTCGACTACCGGAAATACCTTAGAAGCCTGCAGCAATCTTTCGACTACTGCAAACCTCCAGCAAAGGAAATAAGCAAACTTCAAAAGAAATAAGCAAACTTCAACAATAAAATCCAAATGCCTGCGGAACTTCCGGTAATCTTAGCTCGAATACCATACATCCCTTTTGACCACACTGCAACATTTGGTGCTGCAGTATAGCCTTACAGGACATATAATACTCTTCCCTCCGGTTAATATCAAGCTTAATCAAAACTTCAGAAATAACCTGATATTAGCCTTTGGCCGACCATTATAAAGCCAATTTTGACCTTATAATGATCTTGGCTCGACCATCATGAACCCTACGCTAAATATTATGAACATTTAAAAATTCTTTTATTCTAAAGATTTATGGCAATTTTAGGATTGACTTGAATATTTCGATATGTTAACATTTTGCTTATAAGATTATTCTTAATCAAATTAATCATAATATTATAACAAGTCTTAATAATCTTATCAGGAGGGGGAAAAATGTTGTTAATTCATTTTGCAAAATGTATAGGAAAAGGTTTGATTTTTGTTGCTTTTCTTGCGGTAATTTCATTAGGCTTTATCGGTGTTTCTTCAGCACAAGAGGCTGACGAGACGAGAGCAATTGTTACTACTGATTTTGTTGATTTAAAGTTTACGATAAACAAAACCAGTTATACCTCTAAAAAAGCTTCGAAAAATTTGGAAGTTGCTCCTTACATTGTTAACGGTAGGACATTGGTTCCTTTTAGAACAATTTTTGAGGAATTGGGATATGATATTGTTTGGGATGACGCTACAAAAACTATTACGGCGTCGTACAAGGGAAATGTTATAAAGCTTGTAATAAATAATAATAAGGCAATTGTAAACGGAAAAGAGGTTATCCTTGATGTTGCACCGGAAATTGTGAAATCAAGAACTGTAGTTCCTTTGAGATTTGTGGCTGAAAATTCGGGTTCTTTTGTAAACTGGGATCCCAATGAGAAAAGTATATCAATAAGCAGGGTTGGAGAGTTTCCTACAGGTACTGTTCTTTTCTATGATCAGAAAGGAAAGACTCCTCAAGTATACATATACGATGGAAGAAATATAGAATCCATTTCTCTTCAAGGGAATGAGATAAAAAATGCTATCACATATAACGGCGGTCTTCTTATAACTCTTTTTGATAAAGAAAATGACACAAATAACCTTGTCACATACAGAAACGGGAAGTTTGAAGTTTTGATAAATAATTTTGAAATAAAAGAGAAGGTTGAGTTTAACAATAACTTATTGTTACATGGATATGACAGGGCAAAAAAGAAGGACAGCATATATAGGTTTGATGGCAGGAATATCTATCTTGTTGCAGATAATTTTGCAATGGGCAAATATGTAATACTTAATGATAAATTAGTTATAAACAAGTATGATGATCTAAGAAGATATTCCCTTTTAGTTTTTGATAAGTCCTCATGGACGCCACAATTGCTGAAGGATGATTTTATAATTAAAGAGTCAATAATTGAAGACAATATCCTCTTTATAAGTGCTATTCGTTCGTCGGGTAACGAAAAGCCCTTTGCATGCTATAACGGAACCGAATTTAGAATTTTACACGATGATCTTGATATTGACTTAAGCAAAACAATTCAATTTAAGAGCAAGGATGGAATCAATAATATAGTTACAGTTGCCAAAAAGAACGGAAAATATTATTTTATTGTGCTTAGAAATACGGTCAAAAATACTGCAAAATATGATGTTTATGATCTTTTTGTACCGGAATCAGTATTTTCAGATGTAAAAATGACTTCGAGAACGGTGACGGTTGACGGAATCAAGGACTATAACGGAAAAATGTTTATCTTTTTAAGGGAGACAAACAGTGTAATTACTGCACAAAGCTTCATTCAAACAGGGTTGCCTTCAGGAATAAAACCTGAAAGCACGTTTACAGGTTCTAGATATCTGATGTTGGGTAATGTCAAGACTGAATATCAAGGTGTGTTGTATAAAGGATTTTACCTTGAAGATGACAACCTCTTGATGCACTTGCAGAACAAGGATGATAAAGACTATTTATTATATATATATGATGGTGATAAGGTTTCCTTGGCAAGGGATATAGTAAAAATCAATATGATCAAGTCGATTGGGGCAAAGACCTTTATAGCTGTGGAGGATATTGACAGAATAACAGACAAGCAGAGGCATGCACTGTTGATATATGATCAGAGCGTGAGTTCGGTTAGCATGAGGATAAAAAATCTTGTACTCGGCATGCAAACAAAGGTCTGGGAAGAGCTGAACGGAAGCCTTGCAGTAAACGGTTATGAAGCAGATATAAAGAGGAGCAAGGTATACCTTTATTCCGATGAGTTTAAAGAGCTTTTGGGTAACTTTGAGGTAAGCTATTGGGAAAAAATTGACAATAAGATATATACATCTGGAAAAGATACAGACAGAAACGCATCATTATTCTGCAGAATAGACTCAAATAATAAGAAAGAAATACGAGACTATTTTGCAGTTAATAAGGTAATTAAAGCAAAGGGAGATTATTATTTTGTGTATGCAGTTGAACAGGCACCTAAGACACCGTATACAAACAAGAAGATTCTTTATATTTACAATGAAAAAACCGGGCAATTTATAGATCTTGTGGTAGATATAGAGCTTACCGATATATTGTTTATCAACTAAGTAGAATAGTTAAGAAATTAGCTAAAATAAATTCCAACAGCAAAAAACTCAAGGAATTTAATAACCTTGGGTTTTTTGTTGTCTAATTTAAAGGTATTTTATATTATAATATCGAAATCTATAAAGAGTAGAACTGAAATTTTTTATAAGAAACGCATTTATTTATTTAGAGGTGGTTTATTTGGTTGAGCCAAACTTCATATACAATTGGAAAAAGAAGAAGAATGATTTTAATAATCATTCTATTAATCATATTATTGTTAAAATTAAAAACGGGGATAATGAGCTTAAGGAAAAGTTTATTGAAAAATACAAGCCTTATTTGCTAAAAATTATATCCAGCACTCTTGGCAGATTTGTCGATCCGGAAAGCAGTGAAGAGTATAGTGTAGGACTTATGGCTTTTAATGAGGCTATTGATGGCTTTGATCCAGATAAAAACACCAGCTTTACTAATTACTGCAATTTAGTTGTAAATCACCGAATAATTGATTATATTAGAAAGAAGAATAAGGATAAAAATGTAATACCGTTTTCATATTTTGAAGAGAAAAACGATTTTGAAGAAAAATATTTGATTTCCGATTCCCATTACCAGTATGAAAATATAGAGGTAAAAGAAGAGGTTCTGCTCTTTGAAAAACAGCTTAAGCAGTTTGGAATTACCCTAGAGGATTTGGTGGTACATTCGCCAAAGCATAAGGATTCAAGGGAGCTCTATATTAGTATAGCAAGAATACTGGCTGAGAATGAAGAGCTGTATAATAAAATGATTCAAAAGAGATGTATTCCTCTATCGGAACTTATGAGTTTTGTAAATGTACATAGAAAAACAATAGAAAGAAACAGAAAGTTTATAATTGCTGTGAGTCTTGTTTTAAGAAGTGGTCTTGAAGAAATAAAGCAGTTTTTTAGGAAGACTGAAAGGGGGGATTGTTAATGTATAGCATTGGTATAGTTTTAAAAATCAAAGGGAAAAAATCTATAATTGCAACGGAAGATGGCACTTTTATAGAAATAAATACAAGGGAAGGAATGTTTTTAGGTCAAAAAATCATTTACAGTCAGCAGGAAATAATACAGAAGAGGAAAAATGATTTAAGTCATGCTTTACCGGCGATCGCAAGTATTGCGGCATTGTTCATACTTATGTTTTCATATTTTAAATTTTTCTATTTGGGTGCTCCTTTTGCATATGTTGATATTGACATTAATCCCAGTATGGAATTTGCGGTTGATAATAAAGGCATTGTAATAAGCGAGCAGCCGCTAAATGATGAAGCAGAAAACCTTATGACCGGTGTAACATACGAAGGTAAGCATATTGAAAATGCAATTGTTGATTTAATAAAAAGGTCAAAGGAACACGGATATTTAAATGACGATGGAGAAAAGGATATCATATTGATTTCGGCTGCAATTGCCAACCGAAAAGAAGTAAATGATAATGATTATAGAATTACGAAGGAGATTATTTACAATTTGAGAGCGGATCTTGCAAGGCTGAACCAGAATATAGATATGAGATTTGTTGAAGTTTCGGCAGATTTAAGAAAAAGAGCCTCGAAAAGTAAACTTTCGATGGGTAGATATCTCATATATGAGAAGGCATTGCAAGAAGGAAAACACATATCTCTTGATACGATTTCATTGGCTTCTCTGGAAGATTTGCTTAAAGAAAACGGTTTGGGTTTGTATGGAGTTATTGAGCCTATAAATACATTCAAGCCTTTACCGTCTGACGGTTTTAATGAGTCCACACCGGCCGGGGAAGACGAAAATACAACTCCAACGGAGAATACAAATTTGAATCCGACACCGACAGAGAAAATAAGCTTGACAACAACACCGACAAAGGAATATGAATACACTCCAACTGCAACAGCAAAATACGAACCTACATCGACAAAGAAGCATGACCCCACACCGACGACAACAAAGAAGCATGAGTCAACACCTACGCCGACGAAGAAACATGAACTTACGCCAACGGCAACAAAGAAGCATGAATCAACACCTACGCCGACGAAGAAACATGAACTTACGCCAACGGCAACAAATAAGCATGAATCGACACCTACACCGACAAATAAAATTAATACTACATCGACAAAGAAAAATGAATCCACACCGAAGGCAACTAAAGAATATGGACCTACACCAACAGTGACAAAGATATTAAAGCCGACAGCAACTCAAGCATCCGTTGGGAAGCACGAAATTAAGGTGCAATTTTATAGCAACAATGAAGTAACGCCGACTACCTGGATTTTTTTGAGAATCAGGGTAGAAAACACAGGAAGTACCGCTTTGAATCTTTCAGACCTTAAATTAAGGTATTATTATACCGTAGACGGATACAGTGACCAGGTTTTCATCTGTGATTGGGCATCTGTCGGAGCCCATAATGTTACCGGTAGGTTTGAAATGATGAGTTCACCGCGTCCCGGTGCCGACACTTTCCTTGAAATAGGATTCGGCAAGAATTCCGGTGTGCTTGAGCCGGGAAGAAGTGTAGATATGAATATACGGTACTCAAAATCCGATCAAACCGAATATAACCAAGAAGACGATTATTCATTCAGAGCCACGAAATATGTTTTTGAGGATTGGGACAGAATTACGGCATATGTTTCCGGTGTTCTGAGATGGGGAAAGGAACCCTGATAAAACATAGATGATATTCTTGTTAAGAAGGAGTTTTGAGGTTTTGAATTATGAAGAAAATTGAGAAAAAATCAAATTGGATGAGTTTTTTGGAGGTTTAGGGAGGTAATATTAATGAAGAAAAAAGGTTCGATAATTATCTTATTTGCGACTTTGGTTACATTATTATATTATACTGCGCCTTTTTCATCCTTATCGTCGGCTGCAGCGGCAGATCCTAACAATGATGACTGGCTTCATGTTGAGGGTAATAGGATAGTGGATATGTACGGCAATGAGGTTTGGTTAACCGGTTGCAATTGGTTTGGCTTTAATACCGGTACCAACGTTTTTGACGGAGTATGGAGCTGCAATATGAGACAGGCTATTCAGGGAATGGCGGACCGCGGGATTAATTTTTTGAGGATACCTATATCGACTGAGCTGGTACATCAGTGGTCCAAAGGAATATATCCTTCGGCTAATGTAAATGATTTTGTCAATCCCGAGCTTAAAGGAAAGAACAGTCTCGAACTGTTTGATTTTGCACTTCAATGCTGCAAGGAAGTCGGAATGAAAGTAATGGTAGATATACATAGTCCGCAAACAGATGCAATGGGACATAATTATCCTGTTTGGTATGACGGTACATTTACGACCGAGATTTGGATTTCCAGCCTTGAATGGTTGGCTGAAAGATATAAAAACGATGACACCCTTTTGGCACTGGACATAAAAAACGAACCTCACGGCAAGCCCGGTGAAAATCCAATGGCTAAATGGGATGGCTCAACCGATATTAATAACTGGAAGCATGCTGCAGAAATATGTGCAAAGAGGATTATGAAAATTAACCCCAATCTTCTCATTGTGGTAGAAGGAGTTGAGGTTTATCCGAAACCCGGTTATGATTACACAGCTGTTGACGAATGGGGTAAAGAAAGCAAATATTATTTCAATTGGTGGGGCGGAAACTTGAGAGGAGTTAAGGATTATCCCATTAATCTTGGTGAGCATCAGGATCAATTGGTTTATTCGCCTCATGATTACGGCCCGTTGGTTTGGAAACAGTCTTGGTTTGAAAAAAACTTCAATAAGGATACTTTATATGAGGACTGCTGGAGAGATAACTGGGCATATATACATGAAGAGAATATTGCTCCGCTTTTAATCGGCGAATGGGGTGGATTTATGGATGGCGGAGACAATGAAAAATGGATGGAGGCATTACGAGATTATATCATTGAAAATAGAATATCCCATACGTTTTGGTGCTATAATGCCAATTCCGGTGATACCGGAGGCTTGGTTTATTATGATTTTATAACATGGGATGAAGAAAAGTATGCTCTTTTAAAGCCTGCATTATGGCAAACATCCGATGGAAGGTTTATCGGTCTCGACCATCAGATTCCTTTAGGTTCAAAGGGTATTACTGTAACGGAATATTACGGAGGCACTATACCGACTCAAAAGCCGACAAATAAGCCTACACTGACTCCTACTCCTGTTTCAACACCAACCGTAACAGATACAATAGAGGTATTAAGGGGAGATGTAAACTCTGACAATGAAGTTAATTCAACAGATCTTTCAATGTTAAAGAGATTCGTACTCAGAAAGATTGACGGATTCCCCGAACCATCAGGATATCTTGCAGCAGATGTGAACGATGATGGAAGTATCGATTCATTAGATATTTCATTACTTAAAAGAATATTACTTAGAAAAATTTAGGCTAATTTATTGAAATTATTATTAATTCTGTCAAAGACCTCTCCGCTTTTTGGAGGGGTTTTTTACATTACTCACCTTTTTAAAGATTTTGTGAACATAAACAGGAATGCTCGATCGGTATTGATCATTAATAGGACCTCAGCACTATTTACAGGTCTATTAGCCTGTTTGCTGCCCATAGTGGTTGAAAAGAGTGTCAAAAATTATATATAATAATAGTATATAATAAATTACTTTTTCTTATGTAAACAACTTGTCTTTATTAATTTATTATTTTTTCCGATATTAATCTTATAATACTTATCACTTTGCTATTACGCTTGTGAATACATAGTATTAATCGGAGGAATGAGATGAAAATCAATGGGTTTAAGCTTTTTTTACCTATAATGATACTATTGCTGACAAGTTATCAAATAATATATGCTGCTGCAGAGACAATTATCAATGAAAATAAAGCAATGTGTCTTTTATATATGAATGCTGATAATGTAGAGGAAAATAGTTTTCTATTTGCCGTAACTATATTATTGTTTGCTCTTGCCATTATTCATATCTATATTCAGCACTTGAAAAGGAAGGTTTCTACGGCACACAGCGAGCTTCGAAAAAATAATAAATGGTTTAAGATCATTTTGTCAAGTTTAGGTGAAGCGGTGATTACAACCGATGAGAAGGGAATTGTCACATTTAGCAACCTGGAGTCCCAGAAACTTTTGGGAATGAATGAAGATGAGATTCAAGGAAAGGAACTCGGAGTGCTCTTTTCGAGATTTTGTGATTCTGAGGGCAATTCTTACAGGATTCCGGTTGAGGAGGTTATAAAAAACGGTTCGGTGGAAAGCCTTGAAGGCAATATCCGGTTTGATAATACAGATGATAGAAAGCTTCTGGCAGGTACTATTGCTCCGATAAGAAATGACTCTGGAATCATTATCGGAACGGTTGTTGCACTTAAGGACGTTACTGAATTGAAGAAAAAGGATGAAATTCTTTACAATATGGAGTATTATGACTCCCTTACAGGGCTCCCGAACAAAAGCCTGTTTTTCGACCGTCTGAATATGGCTTTAGCACAAGCACGCCGCAATAAGGAAATGTGTGCGATAATAATACTTGATCTCGATAATTTTAAGGCAATTAACGATACTTTGGGGCATTCTGAAGGAGATGTGCTTTTAAAGCAGGTTGCACACAAAATTAAAAGTATTTTGAGGGAAGTTGATACGGTTGCAAGAATTGGCGGAGATGAGTTTATAATTCTTCAGCCTCAAATTAGGAAAATAAGTGATGCAACCAGGATTGCGGACAGAGTACTGGATAAATTCCAGAATCCTTGGGTATTAAAAGGAAAAGAGTATTATATTACTGCGAGTATGGGCATTGGAATATTTCCGAATGATGGGCATGATGCACAGACTATTTTTAAAAACGCAGACATTGCATTAAACCGGGCAAAGGAGTTGGGAAGAAACAACTACCAATTGTATGCAGAGTCAATGAATGCTAAAGTAATGCAAAAACTGGATATGGAGAATAATTTGAGGCGTGCTATTGAAAGAGAGGAGTTTGTTTTGTTTTATCAGCCTCAGGTTGATATAAGAACCGGTAAAATTGTGGGAATGGAAGCCCTATTAAGATGGTATCGTCCGGAGTATGGGCTTGTGCCTCCTATGGAGTTTATTCCCATTGCAGAAGAATCCGGATTGATAGTACCTATTGGAGAATGGGTTATTAAAACTGTGTTCAGACAGAATAAAGAATGGATTGACAGGGGAATAGGGCCGCAATTGATTGCGGTTAACCTGTCGGCAAGACAATTTCAACAGCATGACCTTGTCGAGTTGATTGAAAAATTTAGACGTGAGACGGAACTCAGACCGGAATTGATCGAATTGGAGATAACGGAGAGTACCGCCATGAGAGATCTGGACTTTACAATAGATATTTTAAATCAGTTGAGGGAAATTGGAATAAGGATATCCCTTGACGATTTCGGTATAGGTTATTCTTCTCTGAATTATTTGAGGAGGCTTCCAATAAACACCTTAAAAATTGACAAGAGCTTTGTGCAGGAAATTACTACAAATCCTAATGCGGAAGCCATTGCGAATTCTGTTATCAGCCTTGCTCACAGGTTGGACCTTACAGTTGTTGCTGAGGGTGTTGAGACAAGAGAACAGCTTTCTTTTCTTAAAAATGAGGGATGTGACAGAGTACAGGGTTTCTTCTTCAGCAAGCCTTTGCCTGCCAATGAGATAGAAAAAATGCTTCGAAACAAAGTATCCTTTTATGATGCATACGAAATAAGCGGGATTAAATGACGGTTAATATAATAAGTAACCATTCTTTGGGAATGTCAAAAGCAATCCTACTGAAAATCAATAATAATTATAAGATATGTTGCTATTATAGCCTCCCTAGAGTATAATACATTTTATAAAAGGAGGTAGAAATGATGAGGGCAGTTATATCGGTTATCGGAAAGGACAAGATAGGGATTATTGCTGCTATAAGCAATATTCTTGCGGACTGTCAGGTGAATATTTTGGATATATCTCAGACAACCATGCAGGATATTTTTACGATGATAATGCTTTTAGATATATCACAGCTTAATATTCCATTTACCGAGCTTGCGGATAAGCTTGAGAAAAAAGGTGTTGAAATGGGGCTTTCAGTAAGAATTCAACATGAAGATATTTTTAATTCAATGCATCGGATATAAGGGAGGAAACTAAGGTGTTAATGCCTTTTGAAATAATAGAAACCATTAAGATGATTCAGCAGGAAAACCTTGATATAAGGACAATAACCATGGGAATATCCCTTAGGGATTGTGCTTGTTCAAGCGGCAAGGAATCGAGAAAAAAAATATATGACAAGATAACCAGGCTGGCAGAGAACCTTGTAAAGGTTGGAGAAGATATAGAAAGGGAATACGGGGTTCCTATAGTCAACAAGAGAATTTCCGTTACCCCGATTTCCATTATTGCAGAAAGCTGCGATGATGAGAATTATGTGGAGTTTGCCAAAACTTTGGACAGAGCCGCCGACGCTGTTGGTGTTAATTTTATCGGCGGTTTTTCCGCATTGGTTCACAAGGGATATACTGTAGGGGACAGAAGGCTTATTGCATCCATACCGGAAGCTCTCAGCAGTACTAAAAAGGTTTGCTCCTCCGTTAACCTTGCCACCACTAAGACAGGCATAAATATGGATGCTGTAAGGGAAATGGGAAAAATAATAAAAAAATCCGCCGAGCTTACAGCAGACAGCGGAGGCATGGCTTGCGCAAAATTGGTTGTATTTGCTAATGTTCCGGAGGACAACCCATTTATGGCAGGAGCTTTTCATGGTGTCGGGGAACCGGAATGTGTTATAAACGTGGGTGTCAGCGGTCCCGGTACCGTCAAGGCTGCATTGGAAAAGGTTAAGGGTGCCGATTTTGAAACCGTATCTGAGACCATTAAAAAGACAGCATTTAAAATAACAAGGATGGGGCAATTGGTGGCCTATGAGGCATCAAGGCGCCTGGGGGTAGCCTTTGGAATTGTTGACTTGTCACTGGCACCGACTCCGGCGATAGGGGACAGTGTTGCTCATATACTGGAGGAAATGGGCCTTGAAAAGTGTGGCACACACGGTACAACAGCTGCACTGGCTCTTCTCAATGATGCGGTAAAGAAGGGCGGAACGATGGCTTCTTCTTACGTCGGAGGTTTAAGCGGCGCATTTATTCCGGTAAGCGAAGATGCGGGTATGATTGATGCGGTTAAGGCAGGAGCGTTATCAATAGAAAAGCTTGAAGCAATGACCTGTGTTTGCTCTGTAGGTCTAGATATGATAGTAGTTCCCGGCGACACGAGTGCAGAAACAATTTCAGCGATTATCGCAGACGAGGCAGCTATAGGTGTGGTAAACAATAAGACAACAGCGGTACGCATAATTCCTGCACCGGGTAAAAAGGTCGGTGATGTGGTGGAATTCGGCGGACTTTTAGGTTCCGGTCCGGTTATGGAGGTAAGCAAATTCAGCAGTAAGGAATTCATTGAAAGAGGCGGAAGAATACCTGCACCTATTCATAGCCTTCGCAATTAGCCATAGGAAGTTTATATTTGAAATATAAAATGAAAATGAATCTTATTAGAAAAATGGAATGCAGTAAGTAATTATCCCCCCTCAAAAAAATATTTTACTCGTATTTATATATCGAATAGAGTTAAATATTTTGTTTTGAGAGGGGTATTATTTTATGAAAAAAATAAATTCCTTATTCTTATGTATTATATTTATTTTTACATTGATTTATCCTTTTATCAGTCCTGCCCCGGTTGCTGCTGCAAATTTTGCAAAAGGAGCGGATGTTAGTTGGCTCTCACAGATGGAAGAGCATGGATATAAGTTTTATGACGATAACGGAGTAGCTAAAGATTGTCTTCAAATATTGAAAGAACATGGAATTGATTCCATTAGGCTTAGGGTATGGGTTAACCCGTCCAATGATCCTTATTCCGGTCATTGCAGCAAGGAAGAAACTGTGAGGATGGCGAAGCGCTGTGCGGATATGGGATTTAGAATTATGATTGATTTCCATTACAGTGATTCATGGGCAGACCCGGGCAAACAGTATAAACCGGCGGCATGGAACAACCACGACATAAATCAGCTCAAAGCGGATGTTTATAACCATACCTATGATGTATTGAGTGCATTAAAATCCAACGGAGTTAAGCCCGAATGGGTTCAGGTAGGCAATGAAACAAATGACGGGATGTTATGGGAGGAAGGCAGAGCCTCTAAAAACATGAAGAATTTTGCACTTCTTATTAACAGCGGATATGATGCTGTCAAGGCTGTTTTCAGTGATGCAAAAGTAATTGTCCATATATCTAACGGGCATAATAACAGCTTGTTTAGATGGATTTTCGACGGTCTTCGCAGTAACGGGGCAAAGTTTGATGTTATAGGGATGTCCCTTTATCCTGAGGTTGATAACTGGTCCAGTATGAGCAATCAGTGCCTTTCAAATATGAATGATATGGTATCGAGATACGGAAAAGAAATAATGATTTGCGAAGTCGGAATGCCGGCTTACCCGGCTTCAGAAAGCAAAGCTTTTCTTACGGACATTATCAAAAAGACAAGATCAGTATCGGGAGGTAAAGGCTTGGGGGTATTCTATTGGGAGCCGCAATGCTATAATTGGGCAGGGTACGGTAAAGGAGCATGGTATAATGACGGAAGACCTTCGGTAGCCTTGGATGCATTCCTTGAAGGGGTAATTCCCACACCCACACCAACATCAAGTCCCACACCCACACCGACAACTACATATTCATCGGGATTACCGGGAGATGTAAATGGTGATGGGTATGTTGATTCATTGGATCTATCGATTTTTAAAAGGTATATCCTTCGTAAAATCGATAATTTGCCTGTAGCTGATGCTAAAAGAGCGGCCGATTTGAATGAGGATGGATATATTGATTCAACGGATGTTACTATTTTGAAAAGGTATTTACTGAGAAAGATTAAGGCGTTACCATATGTGGTATAGAGTTGTTTAGATATTGATTTAATGGAATCCCTTACCTGCAAATATCCGCAGGTAGGGGATTTGTTTTGTGACGACAAATTTGTATTTTTTTCATAAATTTTCTTGAAAAATGGAAAACAATGTATTATAATACAACGTAGTTTTCTTTTAATTGTCCAAAAGGCTTATAAATATGATGCCGTGGGCAATGTGATAAAAGAGCTTGATGCATTGGGCTATGAGTCAGGTTCCGGTACGAATGCTGACAGCAAGATTAACAACGGATACGATACGGAGTATACCTATAATCTTGCAAATAAAGTAATAAAGGTACTGGATCCGGTAACAAAGCAAAAGAATCTTAACTTTACTAAACAATACGCTTACGATGCTCTGGGAAGAATTGTTTCGGAAACCGATGCAAAAGGGACAATGACCCTGTATACCTATGATGATGCAGGAAATGTAACATGTAAAAAAGTAAAGAAATCTTCAGGACCGGAACAGGTTATAGAGTCAAATACATATGACTTTATTGGAAACTTGCTGTCTGTGACCGACGGAAACGGGAATACAACAACATTTGAGTACAATACGTTCGGTGAGTTGAGAAGCGAAACACACCCCCGCTTTATGAATCGCTTTTTTCGATGAGATGCTTCCAATATCTCTTGGGCATGTATTGCTTTTGAAGCTTTGGATTAATCCTTTCATTAATGCATATGCTTTTAAAAAACCCTTTAAAAAGAGTTTCATATTGGTCGGTCCGGGATTTGGAGCAGTTATATATTTCTTCCGGAAGATCCGTAATGACACAGTCGTTTTTATCGTAAACCGCAGCAATGCCCCTTTTTATGTCATGGATTATCCAGTTTTGATTTGAAAATCTTTCGGAAAAGTGGGGTATTAACAGAACGGTAATATTGTAATCCGGCTCGTAGGCAGCGTAATACAGATCATTATCAAGTTTTTTAAATCTTATTATACCCATCATCAAGTGGCTTTCCCTTTGAACCGACTTTACTGCGTTATGTACCGGAAAAACTCTCTCATCGGTAAGATAAAGATCTACTTTTCTTCCCACTTTAAACCCCAGCTTAATATATTGATATATGCTATTACTGATCCCGTCAATTTCCGAAAGGTACGCATGGTAAGCATTTTTCAGGGCGTTATATGATATTTTTTTATATATGGCCTCGTACACCTTGGAGGCTTTTTCTTCGGAGGTTTCAATGGTAAAGCTTGTATCGAAAATACTCATTTGATTGTTCTTTTGTACAGGGCATATATACGGCGATTCTTTCCTATAATAGGCTTCATATATTGCTGTAAGGAGTCCTTCAAAGCTTTTGTCATAATAGTAATATATCATTACATTTCACCTGTTATACTCATAATTTTATCATTTACTGTGGGCATATTATCAATGAGTGAAAAGAGGGAAAGCTGCTCCCAAGTGGTAGTAGCGTCAAATCTATTGGCTTTATCTGTCAGTGCGTGACGGATAAGGGTATCGTTCATGTCTATCCCACCGGAATATTTTCCGTTACAGGTAATAAAAAACCGGGCACGCTTTAATACTATCCCCAACTTTTTTAAATCATCGTGATTTAAGGATTTTACTCTTCTTGCACTTATAATTTTTTTGGCTGAACGTACCCCAATACCCGGGACTCTCAAGAGCATTTCATAGTCGGCGCGGTTTATTTCAACGGGGAAGAGCTCCAGATGGTTAAGGGCCCAATTGGCTTTCGGGTCAAGGTTTATGTCAAAGTCCGGTGTTTTTTCATCGAGAAGCTCGTCCGAACTGAACCCGTAAAACCTCAGGAGCCAATCGGCCTGATAAAGCCTATGCTCTCGAAGCAAAGGAGGATTTTTGATTGCAGGAAGGTTTGGGTTTTGCGATGAAACCGGAACATATGCAGAGTAGTATACCCTTTTCAATTTGTAGCTTTGATAGAGCTTTTCCGAAAGCCTTAAAATACTTAAATCGTGCTCGGGACTGGCTCCGATAATAAGCTGGGTGCTCTGCCCCGCAGGGACAAAGTCCGGTGCTTTCTTTGTTAAGCTGCGTTCCTCCTGCTTTTGAATGATTTTCGAACTGATAAAGCCCATGGGTTTGAGTATTGCCTCCTTTTCTTTTTGGGGCGCTAAGAGTTTAAGGCTTTTGCTTGAGGGAAGCTCAATATTCACACTCATTCTGTCCACAAGTCTGCCTGTAGCCTCTATAAGATTCAAGTCTGCCCCGGGAATGGCTTTTATATGGATATATCCGTTAAATAAATAATCTTCTCTCAAAATTCTTATGGATTCGTATAATAACTCCATTGTGTGATTTGGATTTTTAATTATGGAAGAGCTTAAGAAAAGCCCCTCTATGTAGTTTCTCTTATAAAAATTTATAGTAAGGTCGGCAACCTCCCGGGGTGTAAATGCGGCACGGGGAATATCGTTGGAAACTCTGTTTACACAGTAGGCACAGTCATAAATACAGTAGTTTGTCAGAAGAATTTTTAATAATGAGATGCACCTGCCGTCGTCAGCCCAACTATGGCATATACCGCAGACAGAAGCATTACCGATTCCACCTTTAGTGTTTTTTCTATTGCTTCCGCTGGAGGAGCATGATACGTCATACTTTGCGGCAGCAGATAGAATTTCAAGCTTTTTTAGAAGTTCCATAAATCCACCGTCCTAAATATGTTGTCACATTGCAATCTACTAGGTAAATTATAACACAGAAGAATTGAAAAATCAAACATATGTTCGATTGTGAGCGGCTTTTATATAAAGAAAGAATTCCAAAAACTCAAGCTTCACAGGCCCAGAGCCTGTATCCGCATTTTTCTATACGTAAATAAATGCATTTTCGAAAGAGAGGTGCTTTTGCTTTGCTTCAATACAATTATAATCGAATTTGCTGAAGTGATGTTTATTTAGATATAAAAAAGAGAATAGAAAGCAAAACCCACAATAACAGCATAATAAAATTGATTAGTTAAGGATTGCATGATTTCCTAAATAATACCGTTATACTGCCATAAACCCTCAAAGCATATTGTCCGTTTTTATTATAAGATTTTTAAGATTAATATTTGAGGATACCTCAAAACAAACCTGATGCTCCTCGTTGAGCGGTTCGGTTCCTACATGTATCATATTTGCATTATCCAATAAAAAAACTTTGATATCGCCTGTTACATTTCGGTCAGTAACTTCTATTACTAAAAGGGCCCGGGATATTTCGTCCTGGAAAGGAATAAGTCTTATGGTATATTTGCCCTTATCGGTTACCAATTCGGAAACTTCTCTTACTTGAGAAGCATTTGCCACGGATACCGAAACACAATCAACATTGGAATTGTGCCATAGCGCTTTCTGCACTGAAGCTGAAAGACTGATTTGCTCAATATATTCTTTATAATAATTGAACTTATTAATACACTCATCACAGTAAGAGAAATGTTCTTCAACTTCTATGGCTTCTGTTTCGTTAAGCTCCATGTTGAAATAATTCATTATAATTTCCTGGGAAGGACATTTTGTTTTTTGATTATTCATTTATATTACACCACCACATTAAATAAAAATTAGTTTTTTAAGAAAGCTATATAATTCGAGTACAGCGTATTTTTAATCCTGTTGCACCATACCGAAACCATGTGGGATCTTTGAGAAATTTCATTCACTCCGAAGTAATTGTCTAGTTTTGTAGAGCCTATTCTGTGATTTATTATGGGTTGAATAACTTCCAGAAATTTTGGGTCGGTTTTTCCTTGGTTTGATAAGTAGCTTGCCAGAACTTCATTTAAAATCTTTCTTAACGGTGAAAACATATAGTCTACAAAAAATGAAGGTAATTCCGATTGCTTTTTATATTCTTTTAAAAACAAATCCAACATATCGTCAAGCGTGTAGTTGCTAAGCTCCGAAGCTATCCTGATAGCTGACCAACCGTGCAACAAATATCTAAAGCAGTAACACAGAATCCTATGTGGATATCTCGTCTTACATACCAGGGTTCTTAGCATATCTGTCGGAAAATCCAGATTAAAAAACAGCTCTTCCGGATAATATGCCCTATAGTGTTCCAATTCGGCAGCTTTAATAAAAATACCGTATTTATTTATTAATTCAATATACAGTAGATGAAATTTATCGGGGCTGTTTTTGAATTTATCCATAAGGAAAACATGTGCCTGGTAATGCAACCACATATCCAGATTACCGGGGGGGAACTCCGGAATCGTAAAAGAGCACTTTTCAAATTCATCAAACAGCAAATTTACATCTACATCTTTATACATAATTGTACGTATCCTGAAATATCCTATTATCCTAGGTTTATATTCAGGGAAACATGTAATTCGTGACATTTTTACTCATCCTTAGCAGCCAGAATTTATATAAATGATTATATCACGAAAATGCTTACATTTCTATTATATATGCTTTTTTCATTGTATCTCATGATAGAAGGTTATTTTTCTTCACATTTATTTATAATTATTAAGGTTTGATGGCTGTGAATGTATCCTGCATATGATATAATTTTTATGAATATGGAAAATTCATTATGTATTTTTAAGCTTATTATTTTCAATATGATATAATTGAAAAACCATCAGGTGAATGTTTTGCTGCATTTTTTAGATACTATCAAAAATACTGATTAGTTGGGGGAGAGTTAAATGACAAGGAAGAATGTTTCGATTTTAGTTGTCATTACTATATTTTTGACGTTTTTGTTATCGGCAGTTACCAAAGAAGTATATGGGGAAGTAAAATGGATAAAGGTAGCCGCCGGTGATTCCTATTCCTTTGCCTTGGACATAAGTGGAAATTTATGGGCATGGGGAAGTAACTGTTATGGACAGCTAGGAGACGGCACAACCGAAAACAGTTCCCGACCGGTTCTGGTTATGAAGGGAATAAAGGAGGTTGTCGGAGGACAGTATCATAGCTTTGCGGTTAAAGATGACGGAACTCTGTTGGTATTTGGCGAAATGTTCAGTATGCAGGGTTATGCAAAAAGTAAGGGAGAACCTGTTGCAATAATGGATAAAGTAAAAACCGCAGCTATCGGAAGAAATTTCTGGGTTGTCGTTAAGGAAGACGGGAGCGTGTGGACATGGGGAGATAACAAATACGGGCAGTTGGGAGACGGAACGAATGTTAATAGAAGTGCTCCGAAGAGAGTAATGGTTGGAGTTGAGAAGGTGGCCACAGGATTGAACCATGTGCTTGCATTGAGAGGAGACGGCTCTTTATGGATTTGGGGAAACGGTGTAAATGAACCTGAAAGAATATTATCCGATGTAGTTGATATTGCCTCAGGGGCAAATCACAATCTTGCAGTAAAAAAGGATGGTAGCTTGTGGGCTTGGGGTAGCAATATTTTCGGACAGTTGGGAGTTGGTTCGAATAAAGACAGCTTTACAGATCCCATTGAGGTAATGAGAGGAGTCGAAAAGGTAGCGGCAGGGTTTGACTTCAGTCTTGCAATAAAGGAGGACGGAAGTCTGTGGACATGGGGGAACAATAATTACGGTCAATTGGGAAACGGAACGACAGAAAGGGTTATGAAGCCTGAAAAAATAAATGATGGAGTAATAATGGTTACCGCCGGTGTAAGCCATAGTCTGGCAATTAAAAAAGACGGCAGTCTATGGGCATGGGGGAGCAATTCCCAGGGGCAGCTGGGAAGAGAGGAAGCTTATAGGGCTCTTCCCAGTGAAATATTGCAAAACGTAGCTGAAGTGGCTTCCGGAGGAGGCGGATGGGGATACAGTCTTGTAGTAAAAGAGGATAAAAGTTTGTGGGCATGCGGTTACAATATGAACGGGCAGTTGGGGGACGGTACTAATGATAATAAAAACAGGCATGTGTGCATAATTGACAGTGGAGTAAAGAAAGTGTCGGCTAACGGACATAGCTTTGCAATAAAAGAGGATGGGAGCCTATGGGCATGGGGAAATAACTCTTATGGGCAGTTGGGCGACGGAACAAACATAGATAAGAACAGGCCTGTATATATTATGAGTGAAGTGGTTGAAGTCTCAGCCGGTACTTCCCATAGCCTTGCAGTGAAAAAGGATGGCAGTTTATGGGCTTGGGGGAATAACGATAGAGGGCAATTGGGTGACGGAACGACTAACCAGATTAATTATCCTAAAAAAATAATGGACAGTGGTGTAAAAAAAGCGATTGCGGGAAACAAATACAGTTTGGTTATAAAAGATGACGGAAGTCTGTGGGCCTGGGGATGGAATGTCTATGGGCAATTAGGTGACGGAACGAATGATGACAGGCATTTACCCAAGAGAATAATAGAAGAAGGGGTGGTTAATGCCGGTGTGGGGTTTTCTCATAGCCTTGCAATAAAGGAAGACGGAAGCTTATGGGCATGGGGACGAAACAGATGTGGGCAACTAGGTGACGGAAGGACAATAGATAGAGATGTGCCGGCAGAAATAGAAATATTAAAAAATGTTGTAGGTGTAGCAGCGGGAACGGATTACACTTTTGCAGTTACGGAGGATGGAAGCCTGTGGGGATGGGGATACAACAGTAATGGTCAGTTGGGCATTGGGACAAATAATATTATAGAATATTCTCCTGTAAAGGTAATGGAGGATGTTGTAAGCATTTCTTCCAGCGGAGGAAGTACTTTTGCCATAAAGAAAGATAAAAGCCTTTGGGCATGGGGCAGCAACTCTTTTGGTCAGTTAGGAGATGGAAATGCCTACAAAGAACTTCCTCAAAAGGTAGTGTTTGATGCTGAACCGATCAAACCTACTTCAACACCGGTTATCACATCATCTGCAAGTCCTTCGAATACACCGAAAGTCACAGGAGCGCCGGATCATACAACATCACCGGAAATCACAAAGACACCTGATGTTACCAAAACTCCCGGACATGGGATAATTTCGACGCCTGTGAAAACACCGTCTGTCCCGGTACAACCTAAGGATACGGTAAGTAAAACAGATAACAAAGGCAGCACCTCAACACCCAAGCCAACACCAACCCAGACATCACCCGAGCCGACTGAAATAATTGAAACTCCGACAGACAAGCCTGGTGTCGGTTTTAGCGATATAAATGAACACTGGGCTAAAGAATCAATTATCAAGCTGCTTGAGAAGGATTTAATAACCGGTTATGAAGACAATACTATAAGGCCCAACCGGCATATAACAAGAAATGAAGCCATAGTGGTATTGGCTAAGCTTTTGAAACTGGAGCCGAGGGGCGATATTGCTTTGTATTTTAGCGATAAGGATAGGATACCGGAATGGGTTAGGCCTTATTTGGGTATTTCTCAAAACTATGGTTTGATTGTCGGATTTGAGGATAACAGTTTTAGGGGACAGAATAACCTAACACGAGCCCAGGCTTCGGTTGTCTTCCTGAAGGTTTTATCCCTAACCGGAGGCATAGATAAAAGTATTTCAGAAATTTCGCAAATAACCAGGGAGTATAAAATACATAGCAATATAACCGAATACAAGGATTTTACAGAATCCCACTGGTCCTATGCATATCTCGACATGGCATTTTCAATCGGGTTAATAAAAGGGTATGAGGATAAGACCATTAGGCCGGACAACAGTATAACAAGGGCTGAGTTTTTTACCATGGCGGCAAAGGTTCTGGAGATATCCGAGGCTGAAAGCGGAAATTAATACATATAAAAGTCACGAAGCATGAACACACCTTTGTTTGCTTCGGTATCTTGATTAAATAGATTACCGATAAAAATTTCTATTGAGTCAACTTTTTTGTTACTGTCGAGAGGAATTTCCTTGGTAGTCCAATTCTTTATGAGTGATAGCTCTTCCGAGCTTCCAAGGTTAATTCTCTCGGCTTTGTCAGTGTAATTGATAATAATTGTTATACTGTCTCTTAAACCGTTTTGAGACAGGCATTTATATGCAAATGTCAGTTTGCTGTAGCCTTCGGGAAATCCTATAGCTTTATTTTTTGTTTTTATGGATGCATTTCCGTTTCCGGTTATACTATAGTTTATGGAAAATACATTATGAGAATCTATTTGTGAACTTTCAAGGCTGATTGCTGCATTGCTTTTTCCGGCGACAGACCAATTTGTGCTATCCAGTAATTCTTTAATTCTTACCGGGGAAGGCACAGGGGAAGGCATGGGTGTGTTGGTCGGTATGGGGGTATGTGTGGAAGTAGGTCCGGCTGATGCTGCCGGTGTAGGTGTCGAAATCCCATGAGTCGGAGTAGAAGGAATTTTAGTTTCGAAAGGTGTATGAATTTGTACGGGCAAATCATTTGATGTATAGTCCGGGGATGGGGCGTCTATTGTAAATGATGGAGCAACGGTCGGTGTAATTGAAACATCAACTGAAGCAGCCATAGTGTTTAATGGAGTTTGACCTGCTTTAGCTGTTGGAGCTTGCGAGATAACAGGTTCGTTTGCGTTTACAGTTGGGGGTGTTTTTTTCTTTTTCATTGAATAAAAAGTTAAAGTAAATAAACTACATACGGATAAAAAAAGGGCAAGTACCAGTATGTATTTCAATTTGCCTTTTTTTATTTGATTTTTGTAGCTGGAAAATTCGTTTGTATCGGCTTCTACGATTTCATGTGTATTGTTTGATACAGTAGAATTATTTATTGTATTGATTCTGTTTCTCTCATTGGTGTAAAAATCAATACCACCCATAAGTCTGCAAGAATAATTATTGATGTTACTTGCTTTATCATTAATGTAAAAATTGCTTTGAACGTCTATCGGCATTTTTAGCACTTTAAAGCTTATTTCTGCAATAGTTATACTGTCTTTAATAATACAAGAGATATCATTATTGGAATCAAAAGTGAGCAGAATTTTGCCTGCATCATGAACGGTGCTTTTTATAAGGCTGTTGTTAGTATAAACTTCAGCAAGTTCAAGACATGTAATGTCATAGTTAAATTCCAACTGAAAACTGTAAAATCCAAGGTTAGCCTGATTATGTAAGATTACTCTATAGGAAGTTTCATTGCTGCTTGAAATACCTGAGCAACTTATGTCAATATATGGTTTTGTAAATATGCCCAATTCACATAAAACCTGATTGATATTTGAAACATGTTTTAACTTTATTTGACTGTTATTAACCGTTGTGCAAAATAAAGAATCTGTATTCAGAAGATTTTCAACTTCTTCATAATTATCCGACGGGAAAAGAACCAGTTCAACATTGTTCTCTACGGCCGCCAGTATTTTTTGCCGAATAAAATTAACTCCGCTGATATTGCCCAAATTATCTATAACCCCGGTTGCAGCTATTTTTCTGGGTAAATCAACGGGGCATTCAATTTTGCTCCAGTTTATTAGCTGCGTTATGAACGCCACGGCATAAGCAAGCCCGGCACTGCTGCCGTCGACTTTGCGGTTGAAGTCTTTAGGAATTACGGAAATATATTCGGTCTGTTTATGTTTTAAATTTTCACAGGAAAACAATGCCTCATAAGCACATTCTATCCCTGTTTTAGCCGATTCTTTAACCTTAGGTGAGTTAAAACTCTGCATATAGATTTGTATTGGTTTGTCTGTTGAAACGAATAATGGACGGATATTTACCAATTCTGCAGTTTTATCGTCAAAAAGTGCGAATGTGTAAATTGGCATTGCTACTCCCCTTTGTAAAGAATGATAGGTTTCTTTCTGAATTATTTATCCATTGTTTAGGATACATACAGAATTATACCATATACTTTATGTTCCTGCAATTAAGCCTTTATTCTTCATAACTTGATTGATACCCCTTGGTCATTAATCTGGAAAGCTTAAAAAAAGCATTGGAAGAAACAATAAAGTCCAAAAGCAAAAGACATAGGAAGGTAAAATGCTTTACGGAATTTATATATAATTACACCGGTTAGAATTGCTACAAAACAGAATATAAATATCATTATTGATGCCATATATTACACTTCCGATTATCGACAGAATAGAGTCCGGTATAAAAAGCATAAATTTATGAAAAAGAGCAGAAAACGACAAAAGTTGATTCCTCCCTGTTTCATCAGTAGCAATAAAGCTAAATTTTACACCTTAAGACACAAACTTTATTGGAACCGATATTCTGCCAATATTCTATATGGTCATTGGCCTGACGGAAATTGTCAAAAGAATACCCGTTGGATTTTACATATTCATATATTTCATTTGTAAACAGAACATCCCATGCTTTTGCATTAACGTTGGGAAGCTCCTGAATTGAAAATTCATTACAAATATTTTTTGCATTATCAAATAAAAGAACTTTGTATGATTTGTTGCTTTCTTTATATAATGCGTAATGGGGACGAACTCTAACAATATTGTGCAGTTCGATTTTCCTTTCTTCCAACAGAAGATTGCTCAATCTCTTATCCTGATGAAGAATTTTATAGCATTCCAGATAGTTTAACAGGGCTTTGGAATTTCTGTTAAGCTTAACATCACTGAGATTGATCTTAAGATACTCGGGAGTATCATTTTTAAATAATAATAAAGTAGCTTCGTTTTCTCCCATGTACCAGATTTCTTCTTCATCCATGTATATGATATCCTTCGGTAAATCCTGCTCATTAAATTTAGGATAAAGGAAGGGAGTTTCTTTATCATATTTAACAGATTTAACTGTAATACTGTCAGGGGTTTTGATGGTAACGGTTTGCGGAATGCCGTCCGCACCCTTGTCAAAAACTATAACTTTCCCGAAATCAGTACAATAAACATAATTCATCTTACTGGATACAATAAGATCTTTTTTATTAACTTTCAAAATCTGTTCCAGATTTCTAAGCTTGACCTTTTTTATGGAATTAAAAATACCTAACGGCTTGCTGCTTTCTTGTTTAATACTTCCGGCAGAGTTGCCTATAAGGCCATTCGATAAATTGGAAAGCATTTTTTTGCTCTTTTGATACTGAATAGAAGATACTTTGGATGTTATCATATCCATAAGACCTTTTACATTGTCACTTACTTCTTTGATTGCAGTATCTTTAATTGCAGTATTTTTATTTGTATTATTTTTAACTGCATTGTTGTCTTTCCGCTTAACGGATCTTGGCGATACATATCTGAATTCTTCCGGTAATAAGTTGATATCTTTCTTATTACCCATTGAAATCACTCCTTCTTAAACAAATCAACTTAGATCAAAGACAATAACGATTTTTATATATAATATAAGTTGTATACATTAACTATACCCTAATATTGTAAAATGTCAAGTAAAATTTACCTTATAAAAAAGCAAATTATTGTAATTAAATCTGTATAAAGTCTAAAAATTACTTGACTTGTCCAATTCTACAACTATTCTAATAGTTTGCTGCAACCATATCCAATAATTTAAATTAAATAAAATAATTTCGTCACTCATAATTATATCATAATCTTACCAATATAAGAATGCTATTTCAAACTTTTTTGCTTTTTATTCTATTTCTTAGAGGTATCAATTAATTTCACAAGATTTTATTCGGAAAAACAGGGGATGTCCGACGGTTTGCTGCTCAACAATAGCGTAAAAGTATGCTGCTGAATAGGGTTTTTATTGAGTTAAAATATTGCAAGGGGATGATTCTGCCGATTGTGACAAGAGTTCATCCCCGTAACTTATTTATTATTATTTTATTATCATTTTGCTTTTGGCATTGGAGTGTTGATATAGAATTTTTTTTCAGCAAACTTTTCCTGAACCAGTCTCAGGGCTTCTCCGAATCTCTGGAAATGCACAACTTCTCTTTCTCTTAAAAACCTTAAGGGGTCTATAACGTCAGGATCGTCAGCAAGTCTTATTAAATTTTCATAGGTGGCTCTTGCTTTTTGTTCTGCTGCGAGGTCCTCATGCAAATCAGCTATAACATCACCCTTTGACTGTATATAAGCTGCAGTAAAGGGAATTCCTCCGGCACTCATGGGATATACCGCATGGTCATGATCGGTATAGTATGCTCCGAGACCTTCTCTTTCCAGTATTTCTGCCGGAACACCTTTTGTTAACTGATAAACCATCGAACCCACCATTTCAAGATGAGCCAATTCCTCTGTACCTATATCGTTGAGAATTGCTTTTGTTTCATTTGTGGGCATGCTAAATCTTTGGCTGAGATATCTTAAAGAAGCAGCAAGCTCTCCGTCAGGTCCCCCATATTGAGAAATTATATATTTAGCCATTTTGGGATTTGGGTTTTTAATTTTTACCGGATACTCAAGTTTTTTTTCATAAATCCACATTTTGATGCCTCCCTTAAATTTTGATTATGTTTATGACTGGTGTTCCCAGGGCCATGGACTGTTTATCCATTGCCACGGACATGTGTTTGGAGAATTTGAAGCTGTTAACGGTCCGTACAGTCTTTCATATTCATTTCTCAACATCTTTGCTCTTTGAGCGCAGTTATAGAACAGCATGATGGTCCTCTGATCATAAGGATGTGTGTTCAGGTACAGATTCAGATCAATAAGGGTAAAATCTGCAGCCATGACTTCTTTTAGTAAAGTTTCCCTATCGGTATTCATGTTTTCGCCTCCTATGCATCAATGGTATATTCGGGATCCACACCATAGGGCCTGTATAACTCCGGGAATATCGTTCCGGCATCCAGTCCCTTCATAGGTGGAAATAAACAGCCTATACGTTGAAAAGGAACATATGCATGTGCCAACTTCATTGGCATGCAGTAGACAGTTGCATCCTGTACGGAGCCAAGATTAAAAAAAGGTTTCATAATGTTGGTATTGCATGCGGGCTGATTAACATTTGGGTATAAATTAGGATTCTGCATCATTTTTATTCCCTCCAAAAATATAATTTTATAACATCTTGCAAATTTATGACGACGAACCTTTTATGCTCCTGAGATTCTATTAACATAATATTCTTGTAAACTGTAAAGTGTTCTCTAATCATGCTGTTTGTGAACAGTTCCCGCATACTGTGTGTATAAGGGAAAACCCCGCTGTATTTTTTCATTTTATTGGACACATCTTTGAATCTTCGGCGAATTAATAAAGCGAAGGGAAATAATATGCACCCTTGCGGAATGGATAATAAGGGTGTAAAATTATGGTGAACTTTATATCGCGATTATATTAAGAGGAGCATACCATGGATAATTCTTTTAAAATTGCTTTGTGCCAGATGTCCGTTGAGGACAATAAGGAAAAAAACATAAAAAGGGCAGTGGACATGATTGAAAAATCGGCAAATAACGGGGCAAGACTTGTGATTTTGCCGGAAATGTTCAATTGTCCCTATGATAATTCCAAGTTTGGCGTTTATGCCGAAACAGCCGGGTCAGGGGCAACCATTGAGGCTGTTTCGAAGGCAGCAAAAGATAACGGTGCATATGTGGTTGCAGGATCAATTCCTGAGACGGAAGACAATAAAATATACAACACATGTTTTATTTTTGACGACAATGGAAAAATAATAGGTAGACATAGAAAAATACATCTTTTTGATATTGATATTCCTGAAAAAATTGTGTTTAGGGAATCGGAGGTATTGACGCCGGGAAGTGAAATAACAGTAGTAGATACGTCTTTTTGCAGGATAGGGATTGCAATATGCTATGATGTGAGATTTCCGGAAATTTTCAGAAAGATGGCCTTAATGGGAGCCGAATTTGTTATTGTTCCCGCAGCTTTCAATATGACTACCGGACCTGCACATTGGGAGCTTTTGATACGTACCAGGGCGGTGGACAATCAAGTTTTTATGGCAGCGGTATCTCCTGCCAGAAATGAACGGGCTTCCTACATTGCATATGGTAATTCCATGGCAGTAGATCCTTGGGGTGAAATTTTAGCAAGGGCAGAAGAAAAGGAAGACATTCTTTTTTGCGATATTGATCTGTCGAAGGTTGAAAAGGTTAGAAGGGAACTTCCGGTTCTTCAGCACAGGAGAACGGATATATATTAGAAGAAAATAAAAATCAAAAATGATTTTTTTGATATTTGTTCTTTACAGTTTATAACCAGTATGTTAGAATGTTTTAGTGGATTAAAACCTTGTGCTCGGTTTAAGGTAACTCCGACCTTTTACTTAGCGCATGGGGATAAAAATAAGGAGGGTTTTTTTATGCAAAAGGAGAAAAAACAAGAAATAATTAATAATTATAAGCTTCATGATTCAGATACCGGATCACCCGAGGTACAGATTGCGCTTCTTACAGAAAGAATCAATCACCTCACGGAGCATTTGAAGGTACACAAAAAGGACCATCATTCAAGAAGAGGACTTTTCAAAATGGTTGGACAGAGAAGAGGATTATTGAATTATCTCACCAAGGTTGACATTGAGAGATACCGTGCCATTGTAGAAAAGTTGAATCTTAGAAAATAAAAAGCGGAGTATTCCGCTTTTTTTCTTAATACAAAGTAATTATCTTGAAATAATATAATTAGAACATTATGTGTTTTGTGTTCTACAGTGTATTATGTATTTCATTATAAAAATTAAGTAAAATAAACAAAGGATTATAAACTGCAGACGGTAGAGGGTAGATTGTGCAGCAAAAATCTGGGGGAATGTTTGCTGTAGAATCTACATCCTACAGTCTGTGGTTTAGCAAGAGGAGGATTGTGTAATGCAAAGAAATTTCAGCATGGAATTAGCAGGGAGAAATCTTACAATTGAGACCGGAAAGCTTGCCCAGTTGGCAAACGGAGCGGTTTTGGTGCATTATGGAGATACCGTTGTTTTGTCAACAGCGACTGCCTCGGCTGAACCGAGAGAGGGAGTGGATTTTTTCCCGTTAAGTGTGGATTATGAAGAAAGATTGTATTCGGTAGGAAAAATACCGGGCGGTTTTATCAAGAGAGAGGGAAAGCCTTCCGAAAAAGCCATTCTTACATCAAGGGTTATTGACAGGCCTTTGAGGCCATTGTTTCCAAAGGATTTACGAAATGATGTGGCAATAGTTAATACCGTGTTGTCCGTGGATCAGGATAACTCACCGGAGATTGCTGCTTTATTGGGTTCTTCTATAGCTTTGTCAATCTCGGACATACCCTTTAACGGTCCTATCGGAGGAGTAATATTAGGACTTATTGACGGAGAAGTAGTAATAAATCCCACCAGCCAGCAGAGGGAAAAGAGCCAGATGTACGTTACCCTGGCCGGTACCAAGGAGAAAATCGTTATGATAGAAGCCGGTGCAAACGAGGTGCCGGATGAGGTTATGCTGGATGCTATTAAAAAGGGACATATTGAGATTAAAAAAATAGTTGAATTTATTGAAGGTATTGTTAAAGAAATAGGTAAACCGAAATTTGAATATCAGTCTGCTGAAGTTCCCGAAGAAATCATGAATGCTGTTTACGAATTTGCCTATGACAGGATGAGAGAGGCTGTTCTTGCTGTGGACAAGCAGGTTCGGGATGATAACGTCAAGAAGCTTACCGAGGAAACAAAGCAACACCTGTTGGAAACTTTCCCTGAAATGGAAACGGTTATTTCAGAAGCAATGTACAAGCTTGAAAAGAAAGTGGTAAGAGAGTACATTTTAAATGAAGGTAAGAGGGTTGACGGAAGAAAACTTGATGAAATCAGACCGTTATCGGCGGAAGTAGGATTGCTTCCGAGAGTTCACGGTTCCGGTCTTTTCCAAAGGGGACAGACTCAGGTGCTTACAAGCGTTACTTTAGGTGCCATGGGTGATGTTCAGATGTTGGACGGTATCGAGCTGGAAGATACCAAAAGGTATATGCACCATTATAATTTCCCCGGTTACAGTGTAGGGGAAGCTAAACCTACAAGAGGTCCGGGAAGAAGGGAAATCGGTCACGGAGCTTTGGCTGAAAGAGCTTTGGAGCCTGTAATTCCCAGCCAGGATGAGTTTCCTTATACAATAAGGCTTGTGTCCGAGGTACTTATGTCAAACGGCTCCACTTCCCAGGGAAGTGTTTGCGGAAGTACTTTGGCACTCATGGATGCCGGAGTTCCTATTAAAAAGCCTGTTGCAGGAATTTCTGCCGGACTGGTTGTTGATGAAAACAATCCCGATAGGTTTGTAACATTTATGGATATACAGGGAATTGAAGACTTTTTTGGGGATATGGATTTTAAAGTCGCCGGTACTAAGGACGGAATAACTGCAATACAGGTTGATATCAAGGTTGACGGACTTTCATATGAGATTATAGAGCAGGCGTTTGAGCTTACCAGAAAGGGACGCTTGCATATAATTGACAATGTTATTTTAAAGACTATTCCTGAACCAAGAAAGGTTATGTCGGAGTTTGCTCCGAAAATAATATCTACGACCATAAATCCGGAGAAAATCAGGGATGTTATTGGACCTGCCGGTAAGGTAATAAATAAAATAATAGATGAAACAGGTGTTAAAATAGATATTGATGACGACGGAAGGGTTTATATATTCAGTGCGGATGCTGAAGCAGGGAAGAGGGCATTAACCATGATAGAGGGTATAGCAAAGGATATAGAGCCCGGTCAGGTTTATATGGGAAAAGTTGTAAGAATAACTTCCTTCGGTGCTTTTGTTGAATTCCTGCCCGGAAAGGAAGGTCTTGTTCACATAAGCAAGCTTTCGTCCAAAAGAGTTTCCAAGGTTGAGGATGTCGTTAATGTGGGTGATCAAATACTGGTCAAGGTAATGGAGGTTGACAGACAGGGAAGAATAAATCTTTCAAGGAAAGATGCGATGGAGGGCAAAGAGGAGAATTAAGCTTATATACCGGATAATAATGTAATCATAATTGATTAATTTTGTTATCCGGTATGTGAGTACATTATTTTTGTAAAACACGGAGGTTATATGTTTAAACGGACGAAGTTGGATAACGGTGTAAGAATAGTATATGAGCAGATTCCCTACGTAAGGTCGGTTTCCATCGGTATATGGGTTGGAACCGGTTCAAGATATGAAAGAAGAGAAAACAACGGTGTGTCTCATTTCATAGAACACTTGCTTTTCAAGGGAACTGAAAACAGGACGGCAAGGGAAATAGCCGATAGTATTGATAGCATTGGCGGGCAGCTCAATGCGTTTACTGGGAAGGAATGTACTTGCTTTTATACGAAGACCTTGGATACCCATGCGGAAACAGCATTGGATGTACTTTCTGATATGTTTTTTCATTCCAAATTTGATAAAAAGGATATAGATGTCGAAAGAAGAGTAGTTATTGAAGAGATCGGAATGTACGAGGATTCACCTGAGGAACTGGTGCACGATATTCTTTCGGAATGCGCTTGGAAAGACAATCCTTTGGGATTTCCGATTCTGGGGACTGTCGAAACTCTTTCCGGAATTGAAAGAGATCAAATTATATCATATATGAAGGATAATTATTTGCCCCAGAACACTGTTATATCCGTTGCAGGAAACTTTTCAGAAGACAAGATGATAAATCTGATAAAAGAAAGATTCAGTACATGGAAGGCTTCCGGGAGTACTCCGAAAGAGTGCGGAAGCGCCGGGTTTAATCCGGGAATAAAGATAAAGGAAAAGGATACTGAGCAAATACATATCTGTATTGCTTTTGAAGGAATTGAACACGGAGACGACGATATATATTCGCTTTTGACAGTGAACAATGTGCTCGGTGGGGGGATGAGTTCGAGGCTTTTTCAAAAAATCAGAGAAGAATCGGGTTTGGTTTATTCAATTTATTCTTACCCATCATCCTACAAGAAAACAGGCTTGTTTACAATTTATGCAGGAATGAACCCGGAGCATCTTGAAAAAGTATTGGAATTAATCATGAAGGAAACTAAGCTCATGAAAAAAGAGGGAATAACCAAGGATGAGCTTGAGAAATCCAGAGAACAACTTAAGGGAAGCTACATACTCGGGCTTGAGAGCACCAGCAGCAGAATGAACAGTATAGGAAAGGCGGAAGTACTCACCGGCAACATATACACACCGGACGAAATATTAAAGAAGATTGATGAAGTAAGCCTTGATAAAGTCGAACACGTGATAAACCGTATTTTTAGTTTGGACAAAATTTGTTTTTCAGCTGTAGGCAATATAAAGAAGGATATTGATTTGAAAAATATAATTGGTAGTTAGCTGAAGTCTTTAGATATAAAGTAAGGATTTAAAAAATAGAGGGGATCGGTACCCCTTTATTTTTTTTCTTTACATAGGTTTATGTATGCGATTTCACAATTCTTTTTGAAGCTTCATTTCACGCCCTCTAACATTCGGTAAATCCAAGCGTACAAGCACTCATATTATGAGATGAACATAATATATAATAAGTCACCATAAAACCTGCTTACCTGTTTAGCAGCCGGAATTTATACAAATAAGGAGAGGGATAAGTGTGAAAAACAGAAAATTTACTATTGTCGGCGGTGATCTTAGAAGTGTCAAGTTAGCTTGTTTAATTGCTTCACAAGGGAATACAGTTAACATATATGGATTTAAAAATGCATCCTTTGACACCGAGATTAATGAATGCGATAACCTTGATAAAGCTATTGAAGAGGCGGATGTGATAATTGGTCCTATACCTTGTTCTGTAGATAATGAAACGCTGAATGCTCCTTTTCATAACCAGAGGACTTTTATAAAGGATATATTTAAAAAAATGAGCAAAAGCCAGTTGTTTATTGCAGGGAGGATAAGCGATAAGATTGCTCAGCTTGCACAGGTATACAATGTTTACTCTATTGATTTGCTGGAAAGAGAAGACATGGCGGTTTTAAATGCAATACCGACCGCAGAGGGTGCAATTCAAATAGCAATGGAAGAAATGCCGATAACGCTTCATGGAAGCAATGCATTGGTTCTTGGCTTCGGTAGAATCGGTAAAATTCTCTCACATATGCTGCAGGGATTAGGCAGCAATGTATATGTGGAAGCCAGAAAATACTCGGATATAGCCTGGATAAGAAGCTTTGGCTATAAACCTGTATTTATAAACGAATTGGGTGATTACATAAGCAGGGCGGATGTCATTTTCAATACAATTCCCCATACTATCCTGGACGAGAATATGCTAAGAAAAGTGAACAAGGATTGTTTGATAATCGATTTGGCATCCAAACCCGGAGGAGTCGATTTTGAAAAAGCAAAAGAAATGGGAATAAAGACGATATGGGCCCTTTCCCTTCCGGGTAAGGTTGCACCTGTCACAGCGGCCGGATTCATAAGAGATACTGTTTATAATATCATTGATGAGTTGGGGGTATAAGGAAATGTTGTTGGATGGAATAAAAATAGGATTTGCACTTACGGGATCCTTCTGCACAATAAGCAAGGTACTGCCGGAAATAGAAAAGCTTGTGAGCAACGGTGCCAAAGTTGTTCCGATTATATCGGATTCTGTTAACAAGTTTGATACTAGGTTTGGTACGTCCGAGGACTTAAAGCTAAAGCTTGAGGGAATTACCAATGAGAAAATAATTAGCACGATAGTGGAAGCAGAACCTATAGGACCTAAATCTCTTATGGATGTGGTTGTTGTTGCTCCGTGTACGGGAAATACGCTGGCAAAGCTGGCAAACGGTATAACGGATACATCCGTAACAATGGCATGTAAGGCACATTTAAGGAATCAAAAGCCGGTGGTAATAGCGGTTTCAACCAACGATGGCTTGGGTGCCAATGCCAAAAATATCGGTGCTCTTTTGAATACGAAAAATGTTTACTTTGTTCCCTTCGGTCAGGATGGACCGAACAATAAACCCAATTCTTTGGTAGCGGACACTTCCCAGATAATGCCGACGATTGTGGAGGCATTGAAGGGTAAACAAATACAGCCTTTGCTGATTAAATATTGACAAGGGTTTGGAAAAAGCCACCTGAGTAAGAGGTGGTTTTTTTATGCTTTTTTAGTTCGAATAGGAAATATATTTAAAATTTATAATTAAAAGTGATGCAAGATAATGCTCGAAAAAGAAAAAATACTTGTGAAATAACATAAAACGTGATAGAATAAATCTTGAAAAACGTTAATATATATTATTGACAAAGCAAATGTTTTGTTTTATTATTTTTTATTGTAAATTATTTATAATATTCATAATTTATACTTCACAACGAATAAAATTTAGTATAAACTATATATATACCTTCTTTATACAATTGAATAATTCTTAAAGAAGTCTTTATGATGGTAAATAATACATATGGTATTTGGGGGTACGAGATGCTAGGAGTAGATACAAGAGGTATTGATGAAATATTGCTTGAGATGGGAGTTTTAAAAATAACCGATCTTAAGAAAGCTTGGGATATCCAGAGGGAGAAAAACTGTAGTATTGAGGATGTATTATTAGAACTTGGATTTGTATCTCAAAAGGATTTAATGCATGCCAATGCAAAAAAGATGGGCATACCCTTTGTTGATCTTACCGACTACCAAATCAAGGATGAAAGCGTTCCTCTTCTGATTACACGAAATATCGCAAACAGATATAAAGTGATTCCTATTGAGAAAGATAACGGAGTTCTTACTGTTGCAATGGATGATCCTACGGATATATTCTGTATTGATGACATTCGTCTTGCAACAGCACTTGAGATTAAGCCTGTTCTTGCAGATGTCAAAGAAATCGAAAAGTTGATTCTGAAATATTTTGGAGAAGAGAAGAAACAACCCAAGGCCAAGGTAATACCGATGAAGCAATTGGAAGATGAGTTGGAAGGTCAGGATATGTTCAGTGAAGAGGAGTCTCTTCTGAACAGCCAGATGTATGACAGCATAAAGAGTGATGTACAGCCTAACAGTTTTGAAGGCAGTACTTCTAATGTTGTTCAGAGTGATCTTGACTTTGCACGTCAGGGTGAAGGAGGTATTTTTAAGGATAAGATAGGAAACCTTCTTGTAAGGGCCGGGGTTATTACACAGGAGCAACTGGATCATGCCTTAAGCATGCAGGCCAAATCCGGTGGACTTATCGGCCAAATCTTGGTTAAAAACGGCTATCTCAATAAGAAATCTCTTTTTGAATTCCTTCAAAAGCAAATGGGTGTCGATTTCGTAGACCTTGAGAATATTCAAATAGATGAAGAAGTATTGCATTTGGTATCGTCAAGTATTGCAAAAATGCATAACCTTATACCTATAGAGAAATCAAACAATTATCTAAAGGTTGCTATGAGCGACCCTATGAATATTTTCTCTATTGATGATTTGAGGCTTACCACAGGATTGGAAATTATTCCTTGTCTTGCTGATGAGGAGCAGATTGCCATTCAAATTGATAAATATTACGGTAAGGTTGATAAGAAGAAAAGGCAGGAACAACAGGAGCAAAGTTTTGCAAAGCTTGATGAGGAAATAAAAGAAATAAATGAAAAAATTGCAGATGAAATAATCGAGATAGAAGAAACAGAAGAGGATACTTTAGATGTCAGCGATCTCGAAAATGCCCCGATTGTTAAGATGGTTAATGTCATATTGCAAAAAGCAATAGCGACAAAATCCAGCGATATTCATATAGAGCCCCAGGAGGATCTTGTTCAGATAAGATATAGAATAGACGGTCAATTGGTACCCATAATGAGTTACGATAGAAAAATTCTTCCTTCGCTTGTTGCGAGGGTCAAAATAATGAGTGGATTAAATATTGCCGAAAAGAGGATTCCGCAGGACGGAAGAATCGGTATGAAGCTTCACGAAAAAGAATATGATATGCGTGTATCTGTTCTGCCTACAATGTTTGGAGAAAAAATTGTTATAAGAATAGCGGATAAAGAAGGCTTTAATGTTTCCAAACAGGATCTCGGATTTTTCGAAGATGATATGAAGAAGTTTGATGAAATTATATCACACCCCCATGGTATTGTGTTGGTTACAGGGCCTACCGGAAGCGGTAAATCTACTACACTGTATACGGCACTTAAAGAACTGTGCAAACCGAATGTTAATATTCTTACAGTAGAGGATCCTGTTGAAAGTACCATAAGGGGAATAAACCAGGTACAGGTTAATGTGAAAGCCGGACTTACCTTTGCTGTAGCATTGAGGTCTTTCTTAAGACAGGACCCCGACATAATAATGGTCGGAGAGATAAGAGACGGTGAAACTGCGGAGATTGCGACAAGAGCAGCTATTACCGGTCACCTTGTGTTTAGTACCCTCCACACCAACGATGCTGCAAGTTCTGTTACCAGAATGATAGATATGGGAATAGAGCCTTTCCTGCTTTCGTCTTCTTTAGTAGGACTGATTGCACAAAGACTTGTCAGAAGGTTATGTCCTAATTGTAAGGAGCCTGTAGAGATTGATGATGAAACAAGAGAACTTCTTAATATAGAAGAAGGTGAAGAAGTAACCGTATTTAAGGCGAAAGGTTGTGAGCATTGCAATAATACAGGTTACAAGGGAAGAATAGCTGTTTATGAGATTTTGCAGGTTGACAGGGAAATAAGAGAATTGATTTCTAAAAATGCGAATTCTGATGATATAAAGGATTTGGCAATAAAACATGGCATGAAGACACTTAGAATGAACAGTGCCAGATTGGTTAAAAACGGTACTACATCCATTGAAGAAATGATGAGGATAGCATATTCTGAAGACTGATATGAAGGGATGTCGCGTATGAATTTAAATGATTTATTGGAAAAGACAGTTGAATATGGTGCTTCCGACCTGCACATATGTGCGGGAGTACCTCCGGTGGTAAGGGTTTACGGTGAATTAATCAATCTAAATGAACCCGTATTGACACCACATGATTGTGTGGAGCTTGCTAAACAGTGTCTGAGCAGCAGGATGTATGAACGCTTTTTAGAAGTAGGTGAGGTTGATTCCTCATACTCTCTTGCCGGTACTTCACGTTTCAGGGTTAATGTTTTCAAGCAAAGAGGTACTTGTGCTATCGCTTTCAGAACAATACCTGCAGAAATACCGGTTATTGAAGATTTGGGATTGCCGGGTCTTGTATATGATCTTTCATTAAAGCAGAGAGGGCTAATACTTATAACCGGACCTACCGGACATGGGAAATCTACCACTCTAGCTGCTATGATCAACTATATAAACAGTAAGAGAAGATGCCATATTGTAACGATAGAGGATCCGATAGAGTTTTTACATAAACACAATAAAAGTATTATAAATCAAAGAGAAATCGGTTCAGATACCAAGTGCTATGCTAATGCATTAAGATCTGTACTGAGAGAAGACCCTGATGTAATTCTCATAGGTGAGATGCGTGACCAGGAAACGATAGCTACGGCACTTACCGCAGCTGAAACAGGACACTTGGTGTTATCGACGCTGCATACCATTGGTTCGGCCAAAACAATAGACAGAATAATTGACGTTTTCCCGCCACACCAGCAGGCACAAGTTAGAACCCAGCTTTCAACAGTTCTTATGGGTATTATATCTCAGCAGCTTTTAAAAAGAGCTGACAATAAAGGTCGAGTTCTTGCAACTGAAACTATGGTATGGACTCCTGCTATTGCGAACCTTATACGTGAGAGCCGTACTCACCAGATAAATACATGTATCCAGACCGGTTCTCAGTTTGGTATGTATACCATGGACAGTTGTCTTGCGGATTTGTATAAGCAGGAGTTAATTGATTATGAGACTGCTTGCCAGTATTCTGTAGACATGGACAATTTAAGAAAATTACTTTCAAAATAAAAAAAGTACTAGATTTTATTGGGAAATTGTAATATAATATATATAAGTAGTAATTTAAGATAAGTATGTTATATATGACAGTGATTTCAAATATGTTTTGATTTGTGCTTTATTGAGTTGGTATGAATTGTTTTGGGAGGTTGGAATATAGAGTTGTATATCGATTTCAACTTTTCGATTATATATTAGATATAAGATTCTAGTAGTATCCTGAAATATAGAGAATTTAATTTATCTTTTTGTAAAGTTTCTATAATATCTCATCAAACTACATTCAAAGAACCACACAATACTCTGTATAAATGCTGTTGCGGATATTACAGTTAAATAAAAGGGATGTTTTCAATAACATTTGGGGGTTAGTGTAGATGAAGCTGAAGCATTACGTTTATAAGGTTAAGACAGAATCCGGTAGAATTATTTCCGGAGAGACTAAAATAGATAGCATAGAAGCTCTGAGGAGTCTCTTACAGGAGAAGGGTTATACCCCTATTGAGATAACAGAAAAAAATGCTTTTACTGATGTAAGTCAAATCAGCTTGTTTAAACCTAAAGTAAAGCTCAAGGATTTAGCCATATTCTTCAGACAGTTTGCGATAATCTTGGAAGCCGGTGTTCCCATAGCCGGAGCATTGAATGTATTGAGGGAACAGACTAC
>LFSC01000023.1:55897-111079 GCA_001512505.1 Clostridiaceae bacterium DTU079
CTTTCCAGTGCAATGAAGCAGCATGAGAAGATTTTTCCTGAGATAACCATGCACATGGTTGAAGCCGGAGAGGTAAGCGGTCAGCTTGATCAGGTTTTCATAAGGCTTGCTGCTCAGTATGAAAAAGATTACAAATTGAACCGAAGTATTAAGAGTGCGATGCTTTATCCGATTATAGTATGTGTGGTTTCCATATGTGTTATATTTATTCTTATGGTTGGTGTTTTGCCTGTTTTTTCAAGCACATTGGAAAGCTTGAATGCAGAAATGCCTTTGATAACAAGAATAGTAATGGGAACTAGCCACTTTTTTGTAAAATGGTGGTGGGCAATTATTGGAGGTATTGTCGCATTTGTACTTTTCCTTGTTTCATATTTAAGAACTTATAACGGTAAAAAACTTACGTCTTCAATTGCACTGAAGTTGCCTGTAGTTAGTACATTGGTACAAAATATTGTTACTGCCAGACTTGCCCGTACATTAGGTACCCTTATATCAAGTGGCGTTCTTCTTATACAGGCAATGCAGATTACTCAAAAGGTTCTTGGAAATGTTGTTATATCTGAAAGGATAAGTGGTGTTATTGATGAAATAAAAATGGGAAAGGGTTTAACGGTGCCTTTAAAGAATCTCAGATATTTTCCGCCGATGCTCATTTCAATGATGAGAGTCGGAGAAGAATCCGGTAACTTGGATTATTCCCTTGAAAAGTCGGCAGATTTCTACGATGAGGAAGTGGAGACATCTATTCAAAGGCTGACGACATTGTTGCAACCGTTAATTATTCTGATTTTGGCAGGTATTGTTACAGTAATTGTTTTAAGCGTTCTGCTTCCGATGTACAGCATATATCAAAACATTCAATAATTTTGTTTTCAGTAATCCTATTCTAAACACAAAACGAGGGGGGAAGTAAATCCAACAGTTTGAATAGGGTTATTGAAAATATGTTAAATAAAAAAACAAAAAAAATAGGAGGATGAGTTGTATGAAAAAAATGTTAAAGAACAAAAAAGGTTTTTCTCTTGTTGAATTGGTAATTGTTATTGCCATCATGGGAGTTTTGGCAGCTGTTGCTATTTCAATGTTTAACGGTATGATTCAGAGAAGTAGAAGACAAGCTGACAATACTAGAGCTCAACAGATTCAGAAGGCTATTGTTACATACATGGCCGAAGTCGGTGACATGAATTTATCCCAGATGACTTCTGATGGTGCTGGTGAACCCGGAGTTGACGTCATTCTTGCATGGTTACAGGAGCAACATGAAGTTACATTCAGTGACGGTTCAAAAGATTACGTAGGTCCCTATCTTGAAAATATAAGAAATGAAGCGTCGGCTGATAATTATAATCCTCAACAGTCTGGAATGGATGGCTGGAAAATTACAGTAAATACAAAAACTGGTGAGGTTCAGGTAGAAGCTGCGGATGAAGATAAGATTTCATATTTACCGTAATTTTAATTGTTAGTGTGATTTAGAGAGATTAATTGAGTTTCTTTACTCACCCCGGCGGTTTGCCGGGGTGGGTATATAAATAAAGTGGAGGAAGTATAATGAAAAAGGCCAATAATAATGGCTTTACGCTTGTTGAACTTGTAATAGTAGTTGCAATACTTGGAGTCCTTTCAGCTATTACAATATATGCTTATGTTTCGTTTGTTGAAAAGGCAAGGCTTAGAGCCGATGAAGTACATGCACAAAACATAAAGAATGCTTTAAGTATATATATATATGAGTCTAATGATACGAATGTGTCTAGACTTTTAGCTGTTGGTACCGGACCAACGGATGTCGATAAAGTTATTACTGCTTTGCAAGGAGTGATTGATGGAAAGTATGGTCCTTACTTAGAAGACATAGGTGGTCCTCCTGCCAGTGCAGATGACTATAATCCTAAGGCAAAGGGCAGGAATGGATGGATAATTTCTATAAATACTTCTAATTCATATGTTAATGTTGTTCCGTCGACGACAGTTGATAACTTAACTATAATTCC
Organism: Clostridiaceae bacterium DTU079; assembly: GCA_001512505.1. Lineage (GTDB taxonomy): Bacteria > Bacillota > Clostridia > Acetivibrionales > Acetivibrionaceae > Hungateiclostridium. The sequence goes on from LFSC01000023.1 coordinate 57,898, forward strand.
ATAGTCATGATTGAGGAGATAATTATGAATTATTTCAGGGTGGAGTTTATTAAAAAATTAAGTAAAAGATTTAAATACCTTAATAAAAAAGGTATATCATTGGTTGAGATAGTGCTTACATTGGCATTGGTAGGTATAATTACGCCAATTGTGCTTGCTATTTTTACTTCAAGTTTAGATATATACTATAGCTATGGAAGATATATTAATCAGCAAGATAAAGTTACTGATGTCTTAAATCACTTAAGGGGAGATATAAAGAACGCCTATCAGTTTAAAGTAGATGGTAATGTGCTTGTTTTAATTTATTCTGATGGCACACAGAGAAATTGGGAGATTAATGATGATAAATTGAAGTTTATTGATAGGTTGGGAAATGTACATGACGTGGTTGAAGGTATAGATACCGCCAACAGTTCCTTTGATTATAGCAATTCGGAGCAGGTAATTGTTTTAAAAATACAGCCAATTAAAACTAATACCGGCAAATATACTGCCCGGAATTATAATAAACCGATAATTACAGAGTTTTCTGTTAAGTATAAAGAACTGTTACCATAATAAGGGGGAGAATCACATGAAGGATATTAATCTATTACCACAGGATATGTCTGGTTCAGACTATGCGTATAACGATAGGAAAGCAGGAATTTCTGCCAAAGCGATTATTATTGCAATACTTGTGTTGCTTGTTTTTGGTGCAACTTTGATATTACCTCAGTTGTACATAAAGACTTTAGAAATGGAATTATCAAGTCTGAAAAGTGAGATTAACGATCCAAAGTATCAGGAAGTTAAAAAGGTTAAGAGTGATCTTGAAAGTATTAATAAAGTGATAAATGACAAGATGGATGTTATTAATGATATAGATGATAAAAATATTTCGGTCAATGAGTTGATGACGGCCATTAAGAGTGCTACTCCTGAGGGATGTAAGATTTTTACGCTTCAAATAAATACAGCTAGTATAGTGATTGAGGGAATAGCTCCTGATAACCTAATAGTGGCAGAAATGGTTTCGAATTTATCTAGGTTACGGAATGTAAGGATGTCATCGAGTGTGAATATAAGGGATAATAACGAATTTACCATAAAGATGGAAATATTGGGGAAGGGGAAATAGTATGAAAAAAAGAGAGATTTTCCTATTGATTATATTGTTTATTGTGATTTATGCGTTTATATTTGTGAAATTTATATGGGGTGGAGCTATACCGGATATAGAAAAAGTGCAAGCTGAGATTGAAAAAGTAAAAAGTGAGAAGGCTCAGTTAGATGAGGACTATAAAAATATTGAGAAGTTGAAGAACAATTTGGAAATAAAAAATGTTCAAGATGAAAGAATTGATGAGTATTTAATGTATGATGCAAGTTCTGCTGATAGTATAGATTATCTTGATAAGCTTATTAAGCTTTTTGAAAAGTCTGTTACAGGTATTTCATTTGAAAATCCTGTGAAAAAGGAAGTTGTTTCAAAGGATGCAACGAGTACAACAGGTACAACAGGTACAACAGGTACAACAGGTACAACNNGTACAACTGATACAACTGGTACTGCAAGTGAGAATGTTGTTTCAACAGAAAAAAAGTTAGCAACCAATACATATTATGAATTCAGATTTTCTTTTAAAGCTGAAATGACATATGAAGAGTCTATGGAATTGGTTAATTTTATAGAGGGTGGAAGCAGAAAAGTGAAAATATCGAAATTTGATTTATTTCCATCTTCAAGTAATTCCATCAAAGCAGGTCAGAGTGTAAATAGTGGCCAAAGAAATAACAATGGATCGAATGCGGATGAATCTGCGGATGAATCTTCTGAAGATTTGTTTAGTGTTGAAATGACAATAAATATGTATTCTAAGAATCTTGGTAGCATAAATAATATATATAATTATGCTAAAAACAATTACAACAGGTTTATTAACAGTGAAGATAAAGTGATAGTACCTAATTTGAATACGGATTTGAATAATAAAAAACCTGATGGTGTTGTTTCTCGTAACGATTCAGTGAGTGAGGGGTCAAGCGGGACAGTTGCTACAGAAAGAAAAAAATCTGATATAGAAATGAGATTGGGAAGTTTTATGGCATCAGGTCCTAATTTTATTATATTTGGTTCAGGAGGATATAGAAATAATTTATTAAGATATAAGACTAAAGAGGTTACAAAGGTTTCGGTAAATATAAATAAGGAGACGTACAACGTAGAGGTTTACAGTCCTGATAATGGTACTTCGGGTACAATACAGGGGGCCCTTTCAAATGAGGAGCCCCATATAACTGTAATATCTAATTTTCCTACTGATGTAGTTGAGAATAAGAATTTGGGAATTGACTTAATGGTAAGGAATGAATCCGGTAAAATGGTTAGTATATCACTGACGGACAAGAATAATGCGGTTCGTATAACTGACAGGAATGGCTCTGTTATCAGAGGATATAGCCAGAGTGAAAATGTCAAAATATTATAAGGTGATATTATGATGAGGATTTTAAAGAATAAAAAAGGAATGTCTTTATTTGAAGTCGTTATTTCAATTACTATGCTGGGAGTCATAGTAGTACCGTTAATGATGTTAATAACAACTTCTGTCATATTAGCAAATAAAAACAGGGATAAGGTGGACTTAAATTACATAACAGAAATAATTGTGGAAGAAGTAAGAACCAGTGTAAAGGAAATGACGTATCTACCTGAATATAGTAGTTATGATAGCAGTATTAACGATTATAGAGATTATACTATAGATCTTGAAGTTTTAGTAAAGCAGTCTGCAATTGACGGTACTCTTAAAAGCACTGATGAAATTGGTGTTGTAGGTCCTAGTGGTAGTGTTGATCAATTTCGTACTTTCAGTTATAAAGTGGAGTATAGACATTCTGACTGTTATGATGCTCGTTATCCTGAAACATATGAGTTTAATATTTATATATATCATGAAGGAAAAAACGTTAAGAGGATAAAGGTACCTGTATGGGCCAAAAGAAAACTCCACACTTAGAATAGCGTTATATTTTTTTTCAAAGGAGGGAGAGAAATGCTTAAAAATATAAAGAACAATAAGGGTTGGGCAATGCCGATTGTAATAGTTATTGTGACTGTATTGGTTATAATTACTGTTGCACTGTTGAATAATATTGTGCAAAGCTATCATTATGTTGGTAGTCAGGATAATATCGGCAATACTTACCTGGCTGGAGATGCTGCTTTGGATAGGTGGTTTAACGTATTGTCAAATGAAGTTGAGGCAAAGGGTAATGATTTTAGTCTTAATTACACCGGTAATCCGGATATGACAAACCCTTCAAATGTACAGCAATTTGCGCAATATATAATTAGTGAAATTGAAAATTATTTAAATAATAATGGATATAAAGTGCAAAATGTTGACATCGAAGGTGTATCTAATGATGCAACTGTAGAAATTGAGAGTATTAATAACATGGGATATGAAATCATAGGAGATGAACTGCGCTTGATTATTGGAATTCAAGCTACTGCAAAATATTCGAAAGCATCTTATAGATACAAAGCCTTCGATAAAAAAGTTTACGGGCAAATGGAGTTTAAGTTTAAACTTCCGGAGGATCCGAAATTTAAGCTTTTGGGACCTGTGTATTCTTTTGGAGACTTTTTTGTTGATGGAGCAGAAGTAAATATCAAGGGAGATACGTATGTATTCGGTTCTTTCCCCGAAGAAATAGCACAACCCCAACAGTGGTATTATGGTGGGATATTTGCATTAAATCAAGCAAATCTAACCATTGATGGCAATGCATATTCGAGGAGTTTTATACGTACCGGTAAATATTTGCAAGATAATGACAACAGCTGGATTCGAATAACAAAGGATGCTATTTGTCAGGCGATACAGCTTTTTGGAGACGGGGACAGGGTTCTTGTTTATAGAAATGCATATACATTCGACGATCTTGAGGTAAATGGTGAAGATTCGGTTATTGGAATTAATGGAAGTTTTATAGGATTAAGCAAAGGCGGTAAATACCATGACGAATCCAGCGCTATCGTAAACAGTGCTGCAATCCATAATATTTATAGTCCTGCTTCGTTTAAGTCCAGAATAATTGTAAATGGAGATAATTTAAACAGGGGTGGGACGTTTAAGATATTGGATAATGGTGTAAGTGTAGGGCAGATAGAAGATGCCTCTATTGCATGGGATAATAATGGCAGTTTTGGAGGCAATGCTTATTACAAAATCTTTAAGGGTAATTTCTTAAATGAATACCATGATTGGCTAATTATGGATAGTAATACTCCAGGTAGAATAAAGGGATATTTTAACCTGTTTCAAGTTTGGGGAGTAAAACCGAAGGGAATTGTAAATGATTGGTTTGTCAATTATGCTCTGGCTGCAAGGACAGAAATGGGAAATAATTCAAATCTATTTGATTATACAGTTCCAGAAAAGATATCGGGATATTGGGAGCATGAAATAGTAGGAAATGATAAAGTATACAATAGTTTTTATTCCTTATATAGGGACACTTTAGGTATGAAGCCTCTAGAACATCTTTATAATACCAATGATGAATATAAATTTGTTTTAGATAATATTTATGGAGCAGATAGATCGAAGTTAAAGTATGGCAATAATGCCTGGTATAGTTTGTCATCTTCAAATCTTGATCTTGTAAATGTTTTTGATGACGAAACAGAAAGATATGATAAGTATATTGATGTATTGGATTTATTAATTCAAGGAATTGATAGAACCGGTGATAAAATAACAAGTGATTGCATTCATGACGATCTCCTTAAGTTAACACATTTTTTTGCTACAAGAACTTATCCTTCATCTAGAGAAATAGGTGCTAAGTGGGATGTTGGCACTACTGAAACCTTTAGAGAGACTCTTGTTGATCTCAACGGACTTGCAGTAAGTCCTACCTTGGGTGATGAGCAAAAGGAATATATATTGAATGTTTCCGGTCTTCCTGGACCATATGACACTAATATAGTACATGATATTAATGATCTTTATAATGATTATTATAATATTGTTTATGGAGTTACTGGATCGCTTTATAATAAGAGGAGTGCCGATTTGTTAAATGACGCGGAAGATAAGTATTATTTAGTTATAAATTCAGATCCTAATATAGACTTAGCTGTAAGTGGAGTATTCAACGGAATTATATTTACTGCCGGCAAGGTTTACTTAAGGGATGGAGCAGATATAAGAGGAGCAATTATAGCAGCAGGTAAGACAAAAAGTAATGGCGACCCGGATCTTGATTATATTACGGTTAAAGACGATAATGATGTAAACCATGCAAAAATAGGCTTAAATAATGGTGGAAAAGCAGCTATATTTGTAGAAAAAAATGCAAACGTCAAAATCGATTTTTATTTAGGCTATAAACCTTATGACGATTTTGGGATTGGTGAGAGGGTGGACACATTAAATCGTACTTCTGATATTGACACCAATAATGATTTTCTTAGTAGAGCTGCTCGTGTTAGACTTCTTAAGAGGTTTAAAGATCAAGGTATAGATTTAAAAGATATATTTTAAATATGAGGTGGATGAGATGGGAAAAAGAATGAAGGTATTGGCGTTATCGGCAATTATTGTAGCAAATTTAGTGGGATTTACTGGATGTGACTCATTGTTTAAGAAACCTCCGGAGGTTCAACCGGAAGTAAAGGTTGAGACACCAATAACCAGTCCTGAAGAGGATAACAAGGTCAAGGAAATGTTAAAGGATTATTTTGGTAAATTATATGAAAAGCCGATAAATGAGTATCAACAAAACATTTTAAAAGGAGAAATACCTGACAATATTTCCGGTATGGTTGCAAAACGTACTTTAGAAGAGGGTAACAACAATCCCGAGGTTGGTATACATCTTCCAAGGATGGTTTCTGTTAACGGTATTGTTTCTGTAGACTATGACATAATTATTGCGAATGACAATAAACCGTTAGTTGATGCGGCTTTTGTCGGTAACAATAATGACATATTTGTTTATTATGTAAAGGTTGATCTTAAAGCAAAAGGTTTGGCTGAAGCGGATTTTGCTCAATATTACCAGAAGAATCCGGATACAAAGCTTTATGAAAGGATTAAAGAAAACGATCAGGAAAAAGAGATAAAAGATGAGGTATATGACTATATTAAAGTACAGGCAAGATATGATGTAGAGGTTATTAAGGAAGGAAACGATTACAAGGTTTTGACTCAAAGGGAGGCAAATTATAAACCGGGTCTTACATACAGATTATTTATATTAAATAATGACTTTTTGACTAGGGTACCTTACCTTAATACACAAATAGAGGAAGAAAAGAAGGTATATGATGAAGAAAAGGCACTTATCCAAATGTATTTCAACAATTTATTGAAAGTTGACAAGGAAAGGATGAATCTTATAAAATCTAGTTGGAATACAGATAAACTTTCTTTCGTTGATATTATGCAAAAAATAGGTGTAAGCTCTGCAGAAGATGGAAGGAATTTGTTATTGATCAATGATGACTACAAAACTAAGTTTAAAATTGAATCCTTCCCTTTACAGATAAATATGGAGAGGTTAAACAGATATGACAGCTTTACTGTATCTGTTCACCCAGGGTATTCGTTTAAAAATAAGATGTATATGGTTTCATTTAAAGCAGGTGTTGTAAATTCCAACGGAATGATTGGTGATGAAATGTTTTATCAGTATGATTACGTTGTTACAATGAAGAATGTAAATGGTACAACATTCATAGATAGTGTAAAATTAAATGAATACTTTAAGACTATTCCTCCGACTGAGAAAACAGAATCAAAAGAAGAAAAAAGTTCTGATGCACAAAATACAGAGAGTAAAAATTGAGAATATGGTGATCGAGAAATTCTAAATAAAACTTACGGCTAATAAAAATATAAGCATAGATTGGACCTGCGATAAATTGCAGGTCCTTTTTATATTATTTGTACTTAATTATTCCCTGTTATATTTTCCTTTGGTTAAAATAATACTATATAAAAATATCTTTAATTATCTAAGGATGTGGTAATTTGAGGGAAGAAGACAGGGTGACTTTTGGAAATACATCGGTTACAACGCCCGATGTTCCAATAGATAATAATACGAATTTAGATGAAATAAAAGAGTTGGGAAAGGCATCTATAAAGACTAAAAAAGGTAATATTCACTGTCTTACGGTTATAGGGCAAATAGAGGGACATATGGTTTTACCTCCTCAGAACAAGACGACCAAATACGAACATGTTATTCCACAGCTTGTGGCCATAGAAGAGAGTGAAGAAATCGATGGATTACTGCTAATATTAAACACCGTGGGAGGAGATGTGGAGGCTGGACTGGCCATTGCCGAGATGATTGCCAGCATGTCAAAGCCTACAGTTTCTCTGGTTTTAGGGGGAGGACACAGCATAGGTGTTCCAATGGCTGTTGCAACCAGGTATTGCTTTATTGCGCCGTCGGCTACAATGACAATACATCCCATAAGGCTGAACGGAATGGTTATTGGTGTGCCCCAGACCTATGAATATTTTGACAGAATGCAGGAGAGGGTGGTACAGTTTGTGGCCAAAAACTCCAAAATATCAAAGGATAACTTCAGAAAGCTTATGTTAAAGACCGGAGAACTGGCAAATGACGTCGGTACGGTACTTTTCGGGGATGAGGCGGTTAAGCATGGTCTTATTGACGAAACCGGCGGACTGCGTGATGCTTTAAAAAAGCTCTATGAGTTGATAGAGGACGATAAAAAGAAAAAAGAAGGGAATGCACATAACAAAGCATCGGAGGAATTGCAATGATTCTATACTCAATTGTACCCTTTGAAGTGGTTTTCAAGGATTATTATGAAAGAGATCATCAAAGTAAGATTGAAATGGATTATTTGGGAGAAAAGGTTGTGGTAGTGCCTCTTTCCAACAACAGATATAGAATAGAAAGGCTTATCAGCACATCACCCAAGGCTTATCTGAATCCAAAGCTCATGCCGGGCAGTATAATACAAGGGGATGAGCTGTCTTAGGTGAAAAGCGTTTTGCGGGAGCGATAGAGCTGAAGAATGGATGTACGTAAGTTGAATTTTTTATTGCCAGTATCCGGAATCCATTGCAGCCATGGCTGTGATGTGTTATATTAAATAAGTAGCGGTTTAAAGAAGTATCAATAAGGAGACTTAACCATAGACCTTTTTGTATAATTGAATTTAAGGTTTTAGAGGTCGGTATGTGGGGGTATCAAATTGAAAGTTAAAAAATTGCAGAAGAAAAAGTATAATGAAAAGAAGAGCGGTATCGGAAAATACAACAATGAAATAATTGGTATTATAATGCTGGCAATCAGCATTATGGCTTTATTGAGCTTTATTCTTGAAAACTCCATCGGTGTATTCGGTGTATTTATAAAAAAATTTATCATGGGACTTGTGGGGTTGCCGGGCTACATAATTCCTCCTTTATTAATTGTCTATTCGGTTCTTGTAATATTTAAGAAAAACACTCAAAAGGTGAATATGAAGGCAATATACCTCTTGGGCTTGCTTCTTATCATGACTGCTATGTTGCAGACCTTTTTTTACAATGAGCAGGACTATGTAAATATGGGTATCACAGGCTGTTTAAAGAAGTTTTATTCAGACGGTATTGCCATGCGCGGTGGCGGAATCCTTGGCGGGATAATAAGCATACCCTTTTTACTTGTGTTCAAAAACCTGGGCACAATAATTATTCTTACGGCAATTGCAATTATTGATATTATTCTTATTACAAATGTATCAATAGCCGGAATACTTTTAAGGCTTAAGGACGATATAAGCGGTATTGTTGGAAAAATTCAGGATAAGTTGAAAATAAGCAAAGATGAGATTAAAGAAAAAATTATTGAAGAGGGTGAGGATGACCCTGAGGCTGAAATAGATATTGTAATGAACGGAAAGAAGCTTCCCAAGGTTGTTAGTTTAACGAAGAAAAAGGATGAAAAGGCTAAAGAGGAGCAAAATGTAATTCCTGCCGAAGCAAATAAAGACAATATTGAGATTATAACGGAATCCTCCGATCCGGTTGTAAAGGATGCAAAGAAAAAAGAAAAAGAGATCAGTGATGTAAATACAATAACGGACAGTGTCAACCGGGAAGTTTCCTCAATGCCCAAGTTGGATTTTGAGTATGTTTATCCCCATACCGAGCTATTGGATGAAAACAAGCAGAGTACTAAAAACGAATTGTATTATAGAAGTACTGCCATTAGAGGAGCTAAAAAGCTTGAAGAGACTTTAAAGAGCTTTGGGGTGGATGCAAAGGTTGTGAATGTGAGCATGGGACCGGCAGTTACCCGTTATGAGCTCCAGCCCAGTCCGGGGGTTAAGGTAAGCAAGATTGTAAATCTTTCTGATGATATATCATTAAATCTGGCGGCATCGGGGGTTAGGATAGAGGCTCCCATACCCGGAAAAGCGGCGATTGGAATTGAAGTTCCCAACAAAGAGATTGTGCCGGTTTTCTTAAGAGAAGTTTTGGATTCAAAAGAGTTTAAAGAAAATGACTCCAAGCTTGCCTTTGCATTGGGTAAAGATATATCGGGAAAAAACATGGTGGCGGATATAGCCAAAATGCCCCACTTGCTTGTGGCCGGTGCCACCGGTTCCGGAAAGAGTGTTTGCATTAACAGTATTATCATAAGCCTTTTGTATAAGGCGTCGCCCAAAGATGTCAAGCTTTTGATGGTTGACCCCAAGGTGGTGGAGTTGGGTATATATAACGGTATTCCCCATCTTTTGATACCGGTGGTGACCGATCCGAAAAAGGCTGCCGGGGCATTGAACTGGGCTGTACAGGAAATGGTAAACCGCTACAAGCTGTTTGCTGACAGGGGAGTGAGGGACTTAAGGGGCTATAATGCCCTATTGGCCGAAAAGGGAGAAGAAGAGCTTTTGCCCCAGATTGTTATTATAATCGATGAGCTTGCGGATCTTATGATGGTTGCTCCTAATGATGTTGAGGATGCTATTTGCCGTCTGGCACAGATGGCAAGGGCTGCCGGAATGCACTTGGTAATAGCCACCCAAAGGCCTTCGGTTGATGTTATAACGGGGGTTATCAAAGCGAATATTCCTTCAAGAATTGCTTTTTCCGTATCTTCCCAGGTGGATTCAAGAACCATAATTGATATGGCGGGAGCCGAAAAGCTTCTTGGCAAGGGGGATATGCTTTTTTATCCTGTGGGCGAGCCCAAACCGATTAGGGTTAAGGGTACTTTTGTATCCGACAAAGAGGTTGAACGGGTTGTCGAGTTTATAAAATCCCAAGGGAATGCAGAATACAATGAAAGCATTATTGAAGAGATCAACTCCGAAAAAGAGCCGATGGAAAGTGATCCTGGAGATAATGACGAACTGCTGCCTCAAGCCATAGAGCTTGTTGTTGAAGCCGGACAGGCATCTGTGTCTCTGATACAAAGGAAGTTTAAGGTTGGGTATGCCCGGGCGGCAAGAATCATTGACCAGATGGAGGAAAGAGGAATAGTTGGAGGGTATGAAGGAAGTAAACCCAGACAGGTACTCATTACGAGACAGCAGCTTCAGGAAATGAATATGAAAAGCGGCCAATAGTAGTGCAAGTTAATATAAATATAAAATATACATTTTACTGTTTTATCACAAATGAGGTTTTAGAAAGGTAGGGTAATATGGAAGCAAAGGTATTAAACGGTAAGGAATTGGCAACAAAAATAAAGGGGGAGTTGAAGCTTGAGGTTGAGGAACTGAAGAGGAAAAATATAAACCCCGGTTTGGCTGTAATAATTGTAGGAAACGATCCGGCATCAAGGGTATATGTTAATGCAAAAAAGAAAGCCTGTGAGGAAATAGGAATACAATCCTTTGAATATGCTTTGGATGAAAACATTAGTGAGGAGGAATTGATAGATCTTATACATAAGTTGAACAAGGATGATAAGGTAAACGGTATACTTGTACAGCTGCCGCTTCCGAAACACATAAATGAAGACAGGGTGATTTTTGCCATCGATATTAATAAGGATGTAGATGCTTTTCATCCTGTAAATGTCGGAAGACTTATGATTGGCGATCCTCAATTTCTTCCTTGTACACCTGCAGGGATAATGGAGCTCATAAAAGAGAGCGGTATTGATGTGGAAGGCAAGGAATGTGTTGTTGTGGGAAGGAGCAATATAGTGGGAAAGCCCATGGCTATGCTTTTATTGTCCAAAAACGGGACTGTAACGGTATGCCATTCCAAAACGAAAGATATTGAAGAGGTGTGCAAAAGAGCCGATATACTTGTTGTAGCAGTGGGCAGACCTGAGATGGTAAAGGGAAGCTATATAAAGCCCGGTGCAGTTGTGATAGATGTTGGAGTCAACAGACTGGAAAACAAAAAGCTTGTTGGGGATGTGGAATTTGAATCGGCAAAAACTATTGCCTCGACAATAACTCCGGTACCCGGAGGAGTAGGACCCATGACCATTGCAATGCTTATGAAAAACACAGTAAAAGCAGCAAAACTGAAGTCTCAAGCTCAATAAAGAAAGAAGGGGAAAGATGGAGCCATTCGACCTTTCAATATACAAAGATAAGATTGATAGTGTAAAGCACAGGTATGAGAAGGCAAAAATATACTATTACAATCAAAAGGGTAAAATGGATCAGCTGAAAGAGCAAAAATTCACTCTTGAGCAGCTGCTGCAGAGAACTCTTGACAATATTGATGTTTTGGAAAAGGTGAGAATGCTACTCCAAAAAGTATCCGAGTATGCCCGGGAGCAGTCGAGGGCACAAATTGAGTCATTGGTAACAAACTGTCTTCAGTATATATTTGACTCAAATATTGAGTTTAAAATTGAAATAAGTGAGGTAAGGGGAAAACCGGAAGCCGAGTTTTACGTGGTCAGCAACTTCGACGGAACAGTTATTAAGACAAAGCCCCAGGAAGCCAGGGGTGGAGGGGTAATTGACATTATATCCCTTGCCATAAGGATTGCAATGTTAGAATGCAGCAATCTGGATATAAAAGGCCCGATTATATTGGATGAGCCGGCAAAGCATGTTAGTGATGATTACATCACGCAGGTTGCAGAGTTTTTAAAACAGGTTACTTATATGTTTAACAGGCAGGTTATAATGGTAACGCACAACCGGCATCTTAGCGAAATGGCTGATAAATGGTATAGGGTGGAATTGGTTGATGGCATCAGTATTGTTACAGGAAATGATGAAAGCCTGTAAAGCCTAGAAAACTATTTGATTCTTGACATAAAATTTAAAAAAGATTAAAATTAAATGGTACTTGAATGTTATTTATTATTATTGGATTTGAATTTGACCATTGAAAACTGAATAAGGAGGTGTGTGCTATTAACTTTGCTATTGGATTGTTAATAGGTATAGTAATTGCAGTAATTGCTTCAATTATTGCTTCAGTAATAAGTTTCCGAAGAGGTATTGAGTTTAGAAGGAAAAAAGCAGAGGCTGAGATTGGCAGTGCCGAGCAGGAAGCTAAGAGGATAATTAGTGAGGCAGAGAAGTTGGCGGAAAGCAAAAAGAGGGAAGTATTGCTGGAAGCTAAGGAAGAGATTCATAAAAGCAGGATGGAACTCGATAGGGAAATCAAAGACCGAAGAAATGAGATTCAAAGACAGGAGCGGAGACTTGTTCAAAAGGAAGAGACTTTGGATAGGAAAGTTGAATCCTTAGAGCAAAAGGAAGAAGTTCTTAACAAGAAGACAAAGGAAATCCAGGCGCTTTATGAAAAGACAGCAGAGCTCCAGAGACAGCAATTGGAAGAACTCGAACGAATATCCGGGCTTTCTGTTGAAGAAGCAAAGGAAGTTCTTCTTAAGAATGTAGAAAGCGAAGTAAGGCATGAGATGGCAATTCTTGTTAAGGACATTGAAGCAAAGGCTAAAGAAGAAGCAGAGGCAAAGGCGAAAAATATTGTGGCCATGGCAATTCAAAAATGTGCTGCTGATCACGTTTCTGAAGTTACAGTTTCTGTAGTTCCGCTTCCAAACGATGAAATGAAGGGAAGAATAATTGGACGTGAGGGTAGAAATATTAGAACTCTTGAAACACTAACCGGAATCGATCTGATTATTGACGACACACCAGAGGCTGTTATACTTTCAGGATTTGACCCTGTAAAACGCGAAGTAGCAAGAATCACACTGGAAAAGCTTATTCTTGACGGAAGAATTCATCCGGCAAGAATTGAGGAGATGGTTGAAAAGGCCAGAAAAGAGGTTGAAAATACCATTCGCCAGGAGGGAGAAAACGCTACCTTTGAAACAGGGGTTCACGGATTGCATCCGGAGATAATTAAGCTGCTTGGAAAGCTTAAGTTTAGGACCAGTTACGGTCAGAATGTGCTCAATCATTCTATTGAGGTATCACATCTCGCAGGAATCATGGCTGCAGAGCTTGGTGTCGATGTAAATATAGCCAAAAGAGCAGGGTTGTTGCATGACATTGGTAAGGCGGTAGATCATGAGGTGGAAGGATCCCATGTTACTATCGGAGCCGATATTGCTAAAAAGTACAAGGAAAGCAATGAGGTTATTAATGCAATTGCTTCACATCATGGCGATGTAGAAGCCACATCAATAATTGCCGTGCTTATACAGGCTGCCGATTCAATATCAGCGGCAAGACCTGGAGCTAGGAGAGAGAGTCTTGAGTCTTATATCAAGAGACTGGAAAAGCTTGAAGAGATAGCAAACTCCTTTGAGGGAGTTGACAAGTGTTTTGCTATTCAAGCAGGTAGAGAAATTCGTATAATGGTTAAACCTGAGGATGTATCTGATTCGGATATTGCTTTAGTGGCAAGGGATATAGTTAAGAGGATTGAGAATGAGCTTGATTATCCGGGACAGATTAAGGTAAATGTAATAAGGGAAACCAGATATATCGAATATGCTAAATAAGTATATCTGATAGTTTGCATAAAAAAGCGTGAAATCACGCTTTTTATGTTATTTAGTGGGTTTTTGCATAGTTAAAAGAACTGAAAGCTTGTAAATTTATTATTAGCAGAAGCGGTACAGGTATATAATGGAACGGAGGACATGCTTTGAAAATTCTGTTTATTGGAGATGTTTTTGGTAATCCCGGGAGAAAAGCTGTGAAAGAAATGGTTCATAAGCTGAAAAAAGAGAGGCAAATCGATTTTTGCATTGCCAACGGCGAAAATGCGGCAGGGGGAAGCGGTATTACATATGTGGTTGCACAAGAGCTGTACAAAGCGGGAGTTGACGGAATAACCCTCGGAAACCATACATGGTCTAAAAGAGAGGTTGTTAATTTTATAGACTCCGACAATAATATTGTAAGACCGGCAAATTACCCATCGGAACTTCCGGGAAAGGGGTCAACGATACTTGAGGGTGAGAAGGGCAAAATAGGCATACTTAATCTCATGGGAAGGGTTTATATGGATAGCATAGATTGTCCCTTTAAGGCAGCCGAGAGAGAGCTGGAATATCTGAAAGCCTTCGCTAAAGTAATTGTTGTCGATATGCATGCGGAGGCAACCTCGGAAAAATGTGCCCTTGCATGGCATCTTGACGGCAGAGTGAGCTGTGTGTTGGGGACCCATACCCATGTTCAGACTGCTGATGAAAGAATATTACCCTGCGGAACGGCATATATTTCAGATGTAGGCATGACCGGACCCTATGACGGAATTATCGGTGTAAAAAGGGAGATTGTAATTGAGAAGTTTATAACCCATATGCCTTCGAAATTTGAGGTTGCCCAAGGACCGGTACAGTTTAATGCGGTATATATGGATATTGATGAGAAAAACGGTAAAACCGTAAGTATCGAAAGAATACATCAGGTGATGGATGTATGAGGTGATATGGTAGGTTAATTACCAGAATAATTACTATATTTTGTCTAATAAAAGAGGATTTACGGTTTTTTTGTAGAATTAATATAATATAAGGTATGTTCTATGGTCCAATAAGAAAAGGGGGTAAAAAAGCCATGAATATCTTAAAGGTTTCAGCAAAATCCAACCCAAACTCTATTGCAGGAGCGTTAGCAGGTTTTATCAGAGAAAACGGGACAGCTGAGATTCAAGCAATCGGAGCCGGAGCGTTAAATCAAGCGGTAAAGGCGATAGCTATAGCAAGAGGTTTTGTTGCCCCGTCGGGAATTGAATTGATTTGTATCCCGGCATTTACAGATGTTGAGATCGACGGAACAGAGAAGACTGCGATAAAGCTTATTGTTGAGCCTAGAAAAGGTTAGCATTATTATATTGACATTATAATCAAATGAAAAGACTGTTTCTTTTTCGAGACAGTCTTTTTTTAATGTGTGGAAGAATCTTGTGCATAGATAATCTTATGTTAATTTTTTTACCATAATACATGTAATGTGTAACCCTTTTATGCGTTCCAAAATATAATGATAATGTAAATAGATCTAAAGATAAAAAAATGGATTAGTTACATGAAAACTTAAATTTGTATTAGTTATTATGTTAAAAGGAGGATTATTTATGCATGATCATGGACCAAAAATTGAAGCCGGTCAGATTTTAAATCCTGACTGTTTCCCACCACCGAATGAATTGGTATGTATACAGGTGCCAAAGGTATTTGATCAGGTTGCTTTGAGAGATTGCGTAACAAGAACGGTATGCTTGAAAAATAGCTCGGAGCATTGCCATCCTGTTTACGCATTTGAGGGTGCAACCGACTTTGATATCGTTGAGGTCAAGGTAATTTCCAAAACCGACTCTTTGTCCAAACCCGGTTATAAAAAGCTTAAACTATTCGTAAGAATAAGGTACAAGATACACTATTCCGACGGTACGGAACAGCTTTCTCAGGTAGATGAAGCTACTTTTAATCTTACCATAAACGAGATCTATTGTCCGAATTGTGTAACACAGGTTGGAGTTATCAAATCCAACGATTGTTGCGGTGAGGGCTCAAGCAAGACCAGGGATGTTGACGGAACTTTGATAAAGGTTGAAGCTTTAGCGGAAGCTTTCAATGATGCCATTAATCCCAATACCGGAATGCTAACCCTTGATATTGGTGTATTTTTCATAGTTAAGTGCGAATGTGTTGTGCAGCTGCTTGTTCCTTCATACGGCTACTGTCCTGTTCCGCCGGAACAGAGCAATCCGGCTGTACAAAACTGCAAGACCTTCAATGACAGATGTAAGACACCGTTCCCAACAAAATTCTTCCCGGACCAGAAGTGGAATCCTCTGGATAAAAGATGCGATTAAATCTAAAGGCGCACAGGACTGCAATTAAATTGCAGTTCTGTGTGCTTGTTTAGGGGTGTTGGAGTGGTTAATATGGAATATTATTATGTCGGTTTGATGTCGAGAACATATGTGTTCTACCTTGAACATAGGATGAAAAGCGGAGGAGTGACCACTTGTGAAATAACTTTTATGCCCAGGGACATAATGACGGAACTGTGCAATATGGGAGTACGGTTTAGGGAAAGGGAATTGACTCAAGCAGTTAATGTTCTTCGAGGTTCGGGAGTACCGGGGCTTAGATTGTTCAGGGAAATACAAAGACCTGATAGATATTACTACCATGAGGTTCCGCTATAAAAATTGATTTGTAAATGTTGTTTTTTATATCGAAAATAAAACTCAAGGGCATTTTCCCTTGAGTTTTTAAATAGATTCAATTGCTTATATGAACCGATTTTAAATCGGTAAATTCCTTTTCATCCAGTCTATTGTCTCCTTTAAACCGTCCTCAATGCTGAATTTGCTGCTCCAGCTGAGATTGTTTCTGATCTTGTAGCTGTTTAGAACGCAACGGTTTTGTGTAAGAAGTCTGCTGTCGGTAAATTCAATTCTGTCCTCAGGTTTTTTAAGAAGCCTCAGAATCAATTTGGCCAGATCTGCATTGGATATCTCTTCTCCGGAACCGATATTATATATTTCACCGGTCCTGCCGTAAAATAAAACTCTAATCAGGGCTACACAATGGTCAAGGACATATATCCATTCCTTTATATCGGAAGCAGTGTTCTGCAAGTCTATAGAGGTATCGGAGAGGGCATTTCTTATGCACCCGGGAATAAAATTCTCAATTTTTTGATTCGGTCCGTAGTTGGGACAGCACCGGGTAATTATTGCAGGAAAATCGTAGGTTTCTGCAAAGGACTTTACCAGAAGGTCTGCTGCTGCTTTTGAGGCGGCGTAAGGATTGAGCGGCAAAACAGGAGATTCTTCGGAGAAGAAAATCTCTTTGTCCGATGTGTTTCCGTAAACCTCGTCGGTTGACACATGAATAAAGCGGTTTCCTTCAAATTGGTGCTTTCCCCAATAGTGGAGTGCACTTTCAAGCAATGATTGGGTACCCAGCACATTTGTATGGGTAACCGATAAAGTATTCTTTGGATTTTTTTCCGTAACCGACTCGGAGGCAAAATGAATTATGTAATCCGGACGGTGTCGTTTGATTACATAGTTAACAAGATCCTGGTTTACAATACTTCCTTTTACAAAATGGTATCTGGGAGATCTCTCCAAATCTTTTAGATTGTCCGGGTTTGATGAATTGCTTAGGTTATCCAGATTGACGATAATAAAATTTTTATTTCTCCTCAGAAAGAATCGGATAAAATTACTTCCTACAAAGCCTGAACCGCCTGTTACAAGCATTACTCTCATATAATCACTTCCATAACTCTGATTAATTTATGTAGGTCATAAGTTGTACTGCATCCTTTTTTAAGGATTTTGTGCAATCATATACACAGGATACATGATTGTGTTTGGTATAAAACAGCTAATAATTGAATAATCGCTAAGTATACTTAACGGAATAACTGTATCCTCTTAACATAATATTCAATAATAAAATTTATGTTACTTCTCCTTAAATTAATTTTATTAATTGAAATTTTGCAAAAAAAGAAGGGCTTTTAAGCCCCAAATCCGTTATCTTTTATTCAGGTTTCTGAGGTATTCCGGTGTGATGTTTGAAAATCCCGATCCCGGCATTATTGGCCTGTTATACATGTTTTCCCTTCCTGCTTGAGACATTCCTTCGGTGTTGGTTTTAAACATCTTTTGCTCATTTTTGTCATCGGAAATCTCTGATTGGAAAAATGTTCTTCTTTCCGGATAATCGTTATCAATTTGCTGCTCTAAAGTGTTTTGTCTGTTTTCAAGTTTTTCAACCTTTTGATTGAGGATGGCAATTGATTCTTTGATTTTATCAATGTTTTCCGAAATGCTTTTGAAGGTGTCGATTATCAAATCTTTTACATCTTTTTGATCTTCTTTGCTTTCCCTGGAATTGTTATTTATTTGTTCCGGCTGAGCCTTCATATTGCAATACCTGTTTATGTACATTCTGCGGTTATTTAATAACATATGGCACTTACCTCCTTAGTCTATTATATTACCAGCTAATTGAAAATGTGTAATTTCAGAGATTCAAATTGCAAAAATGGAGGGTGCATATTATAATGTACCAATTGGTATGCACCCTTTATTCCCTATTTAGACTCTAAATATTACCAATTATAAATCTCTTGCATTATTTGGATATATCAAAAGAATAATTCATTCCGCTGTTGTTATCCCAGTTGTTTGCACAGTCCTTGAAACATACGTTTAAGGTGTCGGCTTCACTGACGGGGATGGTAACCTCAAACCCTGACATGGTTCTTGTCATAGGGTAGTCGTATAAATGATTCCACTTATTTCCGAAACCAACATGTGCATATATATGGGAAGCACCGCTTTTTGAAAGCAGGCCATCATACTTAATTGTTAAATTATCGCCTACTGAAGGTATTGAAGGCATTATGGCTACCCCGTTTGCCATATAGTCACTGTTTGCTTTGCTTGCTCTGGGCATTATAATTCCTCCCGTCATTTTTTTAGCTTTTTTAAAGCTATTTTATTTTTTGCTCCGCGGGTCTAAATAATACTGGTATTTAAAGTTCATACAGTGAATGAATATTAATAATTGGATTAAAAATAAAAATGAATAAAAGCCCAAGCAAAAAGCAGAAAATTACAAACTTGATTAAAATTAAAATGAATTAAACTTGCGTTTATTACAAAAGCTTTATAGGAAAGCTATATTTTTATTTTGATCAAATTATTATTTTGTCGGAAATGGTTAATAATACCATATGCATTAATATGCATTAATAATTTTTTAATTATAACTATTATAAATAGTTTTGTAAAGTTTATGCAAGAAATCTAAGAAAGGATGAATTAGATGAAAGCAGTTATCATGGCGGGAGGAGAAGGTACCAGATTGAGACCTCTTACGTGCAACATACCGAAACCGATGGTACCTATTGTAAACAAACCTGTTATGGAACATATTATTGAATTGCTGAAAAAATATGAGCTAACAGATGTTGCAGTGACCCTGCAGTACTTGCCGGATATGATAAAAGACTATTTTGGAGATGGTAAGGAGTTTGGTATAAACTTAAGATATTATGTTGAAGACAAACCGATGGGAACGGCAGGAAGTGTAAAAAATGCGGAAGAGTTTCTTGACGACACATTTTTGGTAATCAGTGGTGATGCCCTAACGGATATTGATTTGTCAAAGGCTATTGATTACCACTTCAGTAAAGGTTCTGTTGCAACCCTTGTACTGAAAAAGGTTGACATACCTTTGGAATACGGGGTAGTGGTGACCGATGAGAACGGCAGAATTACAAGGTTCTTGGAAAAGCCTAGTTGGGGAGAGGTGTTCAGTGATACTGTAAATACGGGAATTTATATATTGTCTCCTGAGGTTTTGAGGTATTTCAATAAAAATGAAATATTTGATTTCAGCAAGGACCTTTTTCCTTTGCTGCTGAGAGAAAATAAACCTATGTATGGATATATAACCGAGGAGTACTGGTGTGACATAGGTGATTTGACAGCGTACAGCCAAGCCCATAAGGACGTATTGGACAACAAGGTCAAGGTTTCGATAGCCGGAAGCAAAGTCAAAGATGGATTGTGGATCGGGGAAGGAGCGGTTATTGAGGATAATGTCACTATTGAGGAGCCTTGTGTAATCGGAGCAAATACAAGGATAAAAAACGGTTCAATTATCGGAAGTTATTCTGTCTTAGGGGATAATAACATTATTGGTGAAAGGAGTGGTATTAAAAGAAGCATACTTTGGAAAAACAATATTCTCGACAGCAATGTTCAACTGAGAGGCACAGTAATATGCAGCAAGGTTAATATTAAAGAGAATGTCTCAGCCTTTGAAAATTCTGTTATCGGAGACGATACGGTTATCGACAGGAATGCTCTGATAAAACCGGATATTAAAATATGGCCCAACAAAATGATAGAGAGTGGAACGGAGGTAAGCTCCAACCTTGTATGGGGTTCCAAGTTCATCCGCTCTATATTCGGATTTCGCGGTCTGGCAGGAGAAATAAATGTGGACATTACTCCGGAATACGCATCAAAGCTTGGAGCGGCCTATGGAGCAACCTTTAAGGGAAAGGGGAAAATAGGCATAAGCTCTGACGATTCCGCACCTGCTAAAATGCTCAAAATGTCCTTTATGTCTGGTTTGATGTCGGCAGGGCTAAAGGTTCTTGATTTCGGTGTTTTGCATTTGCCGGTTTTCAGGTCTGCGGTAAGGTTTTACGGTGCCGACGGAGGTATTCATATCGGTACATCCAGCAAGGACAGCTCTAAACTCAATGTAGACTTTATAGACAAAAACGGAAGCAATATAGAAAGAAGTGTGGAAAGGAAAATTGAAAATGCTTTCCAGAGGGAAGACTTCAGCAGGTGCGAAGGAAATGCCATTGATGATATCGAAGTTATTCCGGATTATACTGTGTTTTATTTAAGGAATATTTTAAACAATACAAAATCAAAGAACATGGAATACAAGATCCTTTTAAATTCTCCTTCGGAATACATTCTTGAAACGGTGGAGAGCCTTTTAACAAGCCTCGGCTGTACTGTTGAAAAAACGATTCTTGATTTGCAGAACGCAAAAACTATGAGCAAGGGAAATGACTCAGGGGAAATAAATTATTTTATAAGCACTACAAAAATGGGGAATTTTGACCTGGGTGTTTCCATTGAAGATACTTCGGAGAAGATGATGCTGGTGGATAACAACGGGCGGGTTATTTCCGACGATATGTTTACTGCCCTTATTTCGCTGATAATGTTTAAAACGGTGGAAGGCGGAACTGTAGTTGTGCCCATATCCGCAAGCTCCGTTATTGAAAAAATAGCAGAGCAGAATAACGGGAAAGTAATAAGAACTAAGACTTCTCCTCAGGATTTAATGAATAAAATTTTGGGCAGTGAAGTAAAGGATAATGTATATGACCAGTTTGCACTGCATTTTGATGCCATTGCCGGGCTAGTGAAGATACTGGATTTTATGAAATCCAATAATTATAAGCTTTCGGACCTTGTTGATATGATACCTCAATTTTATGTGAGTGAAAAAGAAGTCGACTGTTCATGGAATGCAAAAGGAAAGGTAATCAGGCAGATTATTCAGGAAAACGAAAATGAAAGCATTGAAACCCTTGAGGGCGTCAAAATATTTAAAGACGGAGGATGGGTACTGGTTTTACCGGATGCGGAGCAACCGGTATGCAGGATAAAAAGTGAAAGCTACTCCGCAGAGTTTGCAGAGGAGCTTACGAATTTTTACGTTAATAAGGTTAAGGAAATCAGCCAAAAGTGATTTGGTGTCTTTGCAGAATTTGAAAAAAGTGGGGCATGCTGCCCCTTAATTCTTATCAATCCCCGAAAATCGGATCATAATCTTCTTCAACTATGGGTTCAAAATAGAAATCGATGTACATGGGCTCGCCTTTTCCGTCCTCATTGTCGCAAAAGGCAGCACGAAATTCAAACTCCGGTTCCTTTATCACGTCCCTTGCTTTTCTGTCTAAAGGGATGCTTGAAATACGATAAATGCCATGCTCTTTAAGTTTGTTTACTACCCATTCGAACTCAGCCATATTATCAACATCCATACAGGGAATATTTCCGTTTTTCATTTCTTTAATAACATCTTCAATTTCTCCGGTTTGATATCTGATTTGATAGAACATAAAATACCTCCAAGTAAAAAAATTTTCGCGATTTTAAAATTCACTATATATTTTATACCACATATTTGAGATATAAAAGCAAGATAAAGCATGAGTGCACGAAAATGTTAAGAAAAATATTCCATAAACAGAAGTCTCAGAGCCAGAGAGCCTGTAAATACTCTGGGAAAAGGGAGAGCATCCAAAAAACATTTATATAAATGTACTTGAAATAGTATTTTTTTGTTGTAGAATAAAAATACAAGGTATTTTTAATAGTTGAAACTTAAAAGATACAATTTTCTCAAATAAGTAGTATGAATCTATTACAAACAAAGGAAGCCTGATTATGAAGAGGAAAGATTTGAGATTCATCCTGATGATTTTGTTTATGCTTTTTGGCATTATTATATCGGTTCAGTTTCGGAGTGTTTTGGATGCCAACAAGGATAAGCCTTCTATTGTTTATCAGATTGAAAGTCTCAGAGATCAGCTTAATAAGGAAAAGATCATCGGAAGTGAGCTTAGAGAACAGATTGATGAGAACATAAAAAAAGAAGAGGAATACATCAAAAGTTTTATAAGCCACAGCAATGATGAACTTATAGAAGAGTGGAAAAATGCAAGGCTGATTGCTGGTCTTACGGATGTAAGGGGAAACGGAGTGGTTATTAGAATCAGTGATGCGGCTGAGTTTGAAGGTGGAAATATAAGTAATTACGTTGTTCATGATGTTGATCTGGTTGTGGTGGTGAATGAGCTGAAAAAAGCAGGTGCTCAGGCTATTTCAATCAATAATGAAAGGATTATATCCACTACCGAGATAATATGTGCCGGCCCTACAGTGAGAATAAACAGGAACAGGTATGCTATTCCTTTTGAAATAAAGGCAATAGGTAATCCCAAAAAACTATACGAGGCAATTGTCAACAGTCCAATTGCCATGGAATTTAAGGATTTTGGAAAGGTATTTGAGGTGAAGGAAGCCAAAGACATTGTTATACCAAAGTTTAGCGGGGATATAAATAATTTAGTTAAAGGTCTGGAGGTAGTTGAATAATGAGTCTTTCAAGAAATTTGTCCATTACATTGATTTGTTTGATATTGGGGGTTATGCTGTCATGGCAATATAAAAGCATTCAGAACAATAAAAAGGTGGCCTCAAGTCAGGCAGGAACGTTGTACACATTACAGGAGGAACTGCTGGCTGAAAAAACAAAAAATGAAAACCTTAGGGCGAGAAATCAAGAGCTGGAGGAGCAAGTATCAAAGTATATCAATGCTGAAGGAAACAATAAAAAGATTGAAGAGAGCTTAATGGAAGAAATTCAAAGGAGCAGGACTCTTGCCGGTCTGAATGATGTTGTGGGACCGGGAGTGGAGATAGTCGTTGATGATGGGGATTACAGTAATGTAATGGACACTCATTTGTTGGTTCTCATAAATGAAATCAGAGCGTCGGAGGCTCAAGCGATATCGATAAACGGAGAGCGCATTGTGGCTATGTCTGAGATCAAGATGACAAATGAAAGAACATCACCCCATATTATTGTAATAAACGGGAGACAAATGCAGGCGCCTTTTGTTGTAAAGGTAATAGCAGATCCCGATAAGCTCAGCAATTCATTGAACATGCTTGAAGGAATAGTGGATAGGCTCAGGGACTATTACGGACTCGAGATAACCGTTAAGAAAATGGATAAAATTGAAATTCCAAAGGTTCATGACGATGGATCGGTTTTAAAGTATAATCTTCTTAATCCCGTATAATATGAATCTTGGTGTTTGTTGCAAGTTTTTTACTCAAATAATATGCACCCATAGAAGCAGTTGGTTATTTTTTTAGACAGTTTAATATATAAATATAGTAGGCCTTAAATTTGTACCAATGATTTTAATTGAAGTACACAATTTAAGGCCTCAACTGTTTTTATAGGGGGCTTGTCCGATGAAGAAGAAAATAATTGTTCTTACAATTGCAACAGGTTTATTATTGACAATAGGCATTTTGGGGAGGGGTAAAAGAGATAGCTTGAATTTGCCCGATATGGGAGGGGTATACTCGGTAAGTCTTGATAATCTGGATTTCAGTACGGAAATTACCGGAATGCTCAGCGAAGGGGTAATAGATGAAATACCCTATGAGGAATACGAGGATGTTTTTGCACAGGTACAGTCGGTTAGCGGATACAGCAACAAGGTGTTAAGATGGGGGATTTCAAGAAGGGGATTCGGAGAAACTCCCGACGCCGATCCCGGTGCACCGGAGCTTTTGGCCCGGTACGGAGGAGTTTATCTGGGTGATACTTCTAAAAACATAATATACCTTACTTTTGACGAAGGTTATGAGAACGGCTATACATCAAAAATACTTGATGTATTAAGGAATAATAACGTTAAGGCAATATTTTTTATAACGGGACCATATCTAAAAGAGCATGAGGACCTTGTAAGAAGAATGGTGGAAGAGGGGCATGTTGTCGGAAACCATACCATTCATCATCCCAGTCTTCCCAGTGTGGCAGACAAGGAACTTGAGGAGGAAGTTCTCGGTCTTGACAGGGCTTTTAAAGAAAAATTCGGTACCAACATGAAATTTTTAAGACCTCCCAAGGGTGAATACAGCGAAAGGACTTTGGCAATTACTCAAAAACTCGGATATACCAATTTGTTCTGGAGCTTTGCTTATGATGATTGGCACAGGGATAAAGTCAGAGGACCGGAATATGCATATAAAAAGGTGACGGATAACCTGCACAACGGTGCCGTACTGCTTCTTCATGCCGTTTCAAAGGATAATGCCGATGCCCTGGACATGATAATTAAAGGGGCAAGGGGAAAAGGGTTTGAATTCGGAGACCCTAATGACCTTCTGCGTTCAAATTAATAAAATCTGTTAAAGGAGAAAGTCTATGCAGAAAAAGAGAAGGAGTCGTACCCAAAAGAGCAAAGGGGAAGAAAATAAAAGAAAATTAAAGGAAAAGGTTGCAGAATTATTGGAGCTGCCTAAAGAGGTGGTAATGGATCTCCCTAAAATAACAATGTTCGGAGACAGAAACCTTCTTGTGGAAAACTATAAAGGAATTATTGAGTATGATGACAACAAAATAAGGATAAATACGGGAAAAGGGATTATAAAGGTTACCGGAGAGAAATTGGTGATTAAGGAGATTACACAGGAGGACCTTATGATAGATGGGGATATTGATACTCTGGAATTCTTAAAGTAGCGTGGGGGAGTAAAAATGTTGTTATTTAGGTTATGGAATTATATAAGAGGATATGTTATTATAGTAGTTGAAGGATATTTTCTGGAGAAGTTTGTAAATATATGTACAAGAAGACAGATTTTGCTGTTTGATATTTCGAGACAGAAAAACAGCAAAATGACCCTTAAGGTTAGTATTAAGGGGTTTAGGATGCTAAGGCCCATTGCCAAAAAGACCGGCTGCAGAGTAAGAATTCTAAAAAAACATGGCTTGCCGTTTTTAATCAACAGGTATCGGGGCAGGAAAACATTTTTACTTGGTGCAGCATTATTTGTTGTATTATTCTATATAATGACATCCTTTGTATGGACTATTGAGATTACAGGAAATGAAAAAATTGAAACGCAGCTTATTATCGAAAAACTGGCATCCATGGGAGTAAAGCCTGGGGTCTTGAAATACAGGATTAACTCTGAAAAGGTTGCTGACCGTATTATTATGGATGTGAACGGTCTTTCATATGTAAGTGTGGTGGTAAGAGGCACAAAAGTAAAGGTGGAGGTAGCTGAAGGTGTGGACGTTCCTCCAATGGTGCCCTTAAGTGAACCCTGCGATATTGTGGCCGGAAAAGACGGGGTAATCAAGTCCATCGTCGTTAAAGCCGGACAGGCGGCAGTTAAGGAAGGGGACACGGTTAAGAAAGGACAAATACTTGTTTCGGGAAATGTACCGATAAAGAATATGGAGAACAATCCCAGAATGGTTCATGCCATTGGGAATATTTTAGCGAGAACATGGTATGAAAGCACTCAGCCTGTTGAGCTTAGGGTTGTTGAAAAGATCAGGACCGGGAGGAAAAAGGATAACATTTCCTTGTTTTTGTTCTCGAAAAAGATAAATTTATTCAATAAAAAGGTCAGCTATAGCAATTATGAGAGGGTGGAAACGGAGAAATTTCTCTCAATAGGGGAAAACCTTGTTCTACCCTTTGGTGCAGTTATCGAAACGTATTATGAAAACCAAATAATAGAGGCGGATGTTTCTTTGGAGGAAGCAAAGGAAAACGCTGCCAATGCTGCCTACAGGAAAGCCCTTGAGGATATTCCCGAAGGCGCACAAATTGTTGACAGAAGAATTGAGTTTATTGAAAACCAAAACGGTGATATAATTGCAGATGTGATTATAGAGTGTTTGGAGGATATAGGAGTTAAGAAAGAGATTGAACGCTAATAGCAAATTCATTCCTGAAGATGCGTTCAATGGCTGTAGGAATATGAGTTTTTAAAACTTTGAATTAATTATTGTAAAATACTTTTTCGAAACATACAGATTGGAGGGGAATATTTGGAAACATTAGTAGAGGTATCCCTGGAATTTGACAGAATTGAGCATGCTATGAACCTTTTTGGCAATTTTGACGAGAATATAAATATAGTTGAGGATGCTTTCAATGTAAAAATTATTTCCAGGGACAATGAGATTAGGGTTGTCGGTTACAGTGATGCTGTATATAAGGCGCAGACGGTTTTACAGCGGCTTATTAGTTTGGCAGCCCAGGGAGATATAATAACAAAACAGAATGTAAGCTATCTTGTTCAGCTTGCTGATGAAGACCAATTGGACAAGGTCAAGGATTTTTGTGCAGATTGCATATGTGTGACAGCCAGGGGAAAACAGATAAAGTCCAAGACCCATGGACAGAAAATGTATGTGGACGCAATTAAAAACAACGATGTTGTTTTCGGTATAGGTCCGGCAGGTACCGGAAAGACGTTTTTAGCTGTTGCCATGGCGGTAACGGCTTTTAGAAATAAAGAGATTAACAGAATTGTTCTTACCCGGCCCGCAGTTGAGGCAGGGGAAAAGCTGGGATTTTTGCCCGGTGACTTGCAGAACAAAGTTGATCCTTATTTAAGACCGTTATATGATGCATTGTATGAGATGATGGGATTTGAAACCTATCACAAGTATCTTGAAAAGGGAATGATAGAAGTAGCCCCCCTTGCCTATATGAGGGGAAGGACACTGGACGATTCTTTTATCATACTTGACGAGGCCCAGAATACTACTCCTGAGCAAATGAAGATGTTTTTAACCAGGATTGGTTTCGGATCAAAGGCAGTAATTAACGGTGATGTAACCCAAATAGACCTTCCCGGAGATAAAAAATCCGGTTTGAAAGAGGTTATGAAGGTATTGAAGGATGTAAAAGGAGTTTCCTTTGTTTATCTGTCCGATAGAGATGTTGTAAGGCATGAATTGGTTCAAAGAATCATACAGGCATATGAAAGGTATGATAAGGTTGCAAAAAATCACTAGTAAAAACAGCGGTTTGAAAGGTGATAAAAACAAGGAAAGGATCAAGGCTAATAAATCCGGTAACAGCAGCATCTTGAGGGTATATTTTAAGGACAAGCACCTTCAGAGGGTGTTTATTGTTATTGTGACAGTTATCCTTGCCTTTCTTATTGTTTTATACGGTGCAACTCCTAAAAGATACCGGCTGACATTGGGAGAAAAGTCAAATTATGATATAATTGCACCCAGGGACATAGTAAATACTGTAAAGACAGAGGAAAATGCCAAAAAAGCAGCAGAAGAAGTAACTCCCGACATGAAGGAGATAAGGAACGCGTCTATCGAGGTTATAAACAGCGTCATTAGTCTTAAGTCCTTTATCGAAAAGTCGCAAAAGGATTATAAGGCAGCTCTTGGTTCCATAAGCACAAGTTCCAATAGTGAATATAAGGAACTTGCCCAAAAGGAGCTGGAAAAAGCTTCTGAATCTTTAAAAGAAAACATGAATGAACTTGGAATTACCCTTCGAGATGCTCAGATTGAGTATCTCATATCCGAGGCAAACCCGGAGGATGTCGGTAATTTTGAAAGCGTATTAAGAAGTCTGGTCAGCGATGTAATGAAGAAGGATATTACTGATGACAACCTTAGAGAAAGAATCATGGAGCTGAAAAACAGTGTTGAGGACAGCAATTTGAAACAGGAGCTCAAGGATATTGCCATAACTGTTTCAAATTATGTGTTAAAGCCCAACAGAACTATTAATGAGGAGCTTACGGAAGCTAAGAGGAATGCCGCGTATAATGATCCTAAAAATGTGGAGATCATTAAGAAGGGTCAAAGAATATTAAGTGTTGACGATACCGTTACCGAGGACAAGCTTAAGGTATTGGAGGATCTGAATCTTCTTGAGACAAAAAGCAAATTTGATTTTGCCCTTGCCGGCGGAATACTTGTGGTTCTTGTGCTGTTATCCCTCCTCCTTATTTTGTATATGAACAATTATTGCAAAAAGGTGTTTTACAACAGAAGCCACCTTATACTTCTGGCTGTTGTCATTATACTGACGCTTTTGGCTGCAATGGCCGTTCACGAGTATTCTACTTTGATAATGCCAGTATTTATTGCTACAATGCTTATTTCAATTTTGCTTGATTTGAGGCTTGCCCTTGTGGTAAATATTATACTGACCGTTGCAATATCGTTGATGATAGGCAATGATGACAAGTTTGTATATATGGCATTGATAAGCGGATCTTTTTCAGCTTTTGTGGTTTCAAAGGCAAATCAAAGAAATAAGCTGTCCTTTGCAGGAACCGTTGTTGCAGCACTTAATGTGCTTGTTATTACTGCCATAAACATTATTAACAAGTCTGCATGGGATGTAGCTTTAAAGGAAGGTATTATTGTTTTTATAAACGGTATTGCATCTATGCTTGTTACCAATTGGATACTTCCGTTTTTGGAAAGTACCTTTAATATAATTACACCTTTAAGGCTCTTAGAGCTTGCCAATCCAAACCAGCCGCTTCTTAAAAAGCTGCTTATGGAAGCTCCGGGAACTTATCATCACAGCTTGATGGTGGGAAATCTTGCAGAGGCAGGAACGGAAGCTATTGGTGGCAATGCATTGCTGGCAAGGGTTGGAGCATATTTTCACGATATAGGGAAGCTGAAAAGACCCAGCTTCTTTATAGAAAACCAGATGGGGGAAAATCCTCATGACAGGATGACACCAAATCTCAGTGCTCTTGTAATTACTTCCCATGTCCGTGATGGATATGAAATGGCCAAAAAGTATAAAATTCCTCTGGTCATAAGGGATATAATATTACAGCACCATGGTACCACTTTGGTGGCGTATTTCTACCATAAGGCTAAAAAGTGTGATAAAATGGAGAACGTTGGCGAAGCGAATTTCCGTTATGACGGTGTCAAGCCATCGACAAGGGAAGCGGCGGTAGTAATGCTGGCCGATTCCGTGGAGGCTGCAGTAAGATCCATGACCGACAAAACCGAAGGGAAAATTGAAGGATTGATCAGAAAGATAATAAAGGATAAACTGGATGACGGTCAGTTGGATCATTGCAGTTTAACCTTAAAGGATCTGGATACTATTGCAAAGGCTTTTGTAAAAACCTTCGGAGGCTTTTTCCATGAAAGGGAAGAGTACCCGAATATAAAGAATACGGCAGATAGTGTTGAATCCCACGGTACGGGGGAAGATAACGATATTTACGAAAAACAGCTATCGGAAAAACAGAATGTTAAGGGAGAAAAATAAATGGAGATATTTATTGAAGATTTACAGGACAAAATAGAGGTAACGGATGAAATCTTAAAGCTTATGGACAAGGCTGCAAGAATGTGCCTTGAATATGAGAATTTCACTTTGCCTTATGAAATAAGCGTAATTCTTGTTGACAATGATAGAATTAAAGAAGTTAACAATGAGCAAAGAGGCATTGACAGGCCTACCGATGTTTTATCTTTTCCCATTGTAGATATGTACGAAGGGGAGATAAAATCCAGTGACGGCGATTTTGATATGGATGAAGGGTGTATTGTATTGGGCGACATACTGATCTCCCTGGAAAAGGTTAAGGAGCAATCCGTCGAATATGGACATTCCTTTGAAAGGGAGCTGATTTTTCTCTTGACTCATGGTGTTTTTCACCTGCTGGGTTATGACCATGATACTGAGGAAAGAGAAAAAAGGATGCTGGAAAGACAGAAATCTGTTTTAAAGAGTCTAAACCTTGAAAGGTAATGGGGCTTATGAAAAGCAGGAATATCATTGACAGCTTTAATTATGCAATTAAAGGTATAATTCACGCAGTTAAAAGCGAGCGTAATATGAAAATCCATATTGCATTTGGAATAGCCGTGTTCTTGTTAAGCCTGTTTTTTGACCTTACCAAGACGGAGTTTATGATTATTTGTCTTACGGTGGCAATGGTTTTTATATGTGAGATGTTTAATACGGCTATTGAAGTGGTAGTGGATTTGATAGAAGAAAAGTACAATCTCAAGGCCAAAATTATCAAGGATGTTTCTGCCGGAGCCGTTTTGATATCTGCTTTTTTTGCTGTTATTATAGGATATTTTATATTTTTTGAAAGAGTGAGTACCGGCCTGGAGATGGGCATTGAACGGATTAAGCAGTATCCAATGCATGTTATCGTTATTATACTAGCCATTACCGTATTGGTAGTGGTGGTATTAAAGGCGTTTTCCCGAAAGGGTACGCCCTTAAGGGGCGGAATGCCCAGCGGGCATGCGGCAATTGCATCGGCTTTATCCACGGCGGTTGCTTTGTGGTCCGTTGATATTAAAATTACAGTGTTGTGCGTGGTTTTATCAAGTCTTGTGATTCAAAGCAGGCTTGAAGCCAAAATACACTCGTTTTTGGAAGTGTTTTTCGGTGCGGTGATTGGTTTTGTAATTACATTACTGCTGTTTCGAATTTTTCTGACATGAATTACTGCTTTAACCGGAGGTGGAAGTAATGGACGATAAAGAATTATTGCTACTTGCAGAGGAAATAAAAAAGAACTCCTATTCTCCTTATTCCAAGTTCAGGGTAGGGGCAGCGGTTCTTATGAAAAGCGGGAAGACCTACCAGGGTGTAAATATTGAAAATGCCAGCTTCGGTGCTACCGTCTGCGCCGAAAGAACGGCAATTTTTAAAGCGGTGTCGGAAGGAGAGCGTAAAATTGAGGCTGTGGCCATAACCAGTGACAGCGATGAGTTGACTTTTCCCTGCGGCATTTGCCGGCAGGTGATTGCCGAGTTTGGAGATGAAAACACAAGGATTATATGTGCAAATAACAGAGGTGAGTTTAAAGTCTTTAAGCTTGCGGAGCTTTTGCCCAATGCTTTTATTTTTTAAAAGATATTTAAAGGATAATTGTTAATGAGTTAAAATTGAAATATGGGATATTATATAAAATAGAAATTCATTATGTTAAAAGCTTAGGAATATTAACCGGAGGTAAGTGTATGGCATTCAAATCAGGTTTTGTATCAATAGTGGGAAGGCCGAATGTAGGAAAATCTACACTTTTAAACAGGTTTACCGGTGAGAAGATTGCAATTATGTCGGATAAACCTCAGACCACAAGAAATACTATAAAGGCAATTGACACCGGCGAGGATTATCAAATGATTTTTATTGATACTCCCGGTATACATAAGCCTAGGACAAAGCTGGGAGACTATATGGTTAATGTAGCATTGGATACATTAAATGAAGTGGACCTGGTTTTGTTCTTGGTTGAAGCTACGGATTCAAAGCCCGGAGCCGGTGATTTATACATTGCTGAACAGCTAAAACAAGTTAAAACCCCCGTATTTTGTTTGATAAATAAAATCGATCTGGTGGAAAAGGAGCAGATTTTACCTGTAATATCTGCTTATAAAGAGCTTATGGAGTTTTCTCAGATTATACCCATTTCGGCTCTTGAATACGAAAGTGCCGAATTGGTAAAGAAAGAGATTAAAAAGGTTTTGCCTGAGGGACCGAAATACTTCCCGGAGGATATGATTACGGACCAACCGGAAAAAGTGATAGCTGCTGAAATTATAAGAGAGAAGATATTGCAGCTTGTGAGCGATGAAGTACCTCATGGTGTGGGAGTTGAGGTTATTACGTTCAAAAGCAGGGATGATAAGGACATAGTGAATATTCAGGCCAATATTTACTGTGAAAAGAAGACTCACAAGGGCATCCTTATCGGAAAAGAAGGCAGCATGCTCAAGAAAATCGGAAGCCTGGCCAGAGTTGATATTGAAAGACTGTTGGGTACAAAGGTTTTCCTGGAGTTATGGGTAAAGGTAAAAGACGACTGGAGAAACAATGATTTAATGCTTAAAACTTTGGGATATAAAAAATAGGACATAAAAGGTTGGTATATGATAAATTTTCAAGTATACAAATATTTTTTTCGTGTAACCTAATTATTATTAAGGTAAGTGTGGTTTATCAAATAATAATAAGGGGGAAGACATTTATGTTGAAAGAGTTTGCTTGGAAAATGTTCAAAAAAACCGGTGATATCTCAATGTACATGTTTTTAAAGGAAATAGAGGAAAAAACCAGAGTTGTTGATGAGAGTGAAATAGCCAGAGATGAGGTTGCTATAAGTACCAATCATTGATACCTGGCAGGGTAATTGATTTTAGGAGGACTCGGAAGACAGGGATTTAGTTTTGCTTTAAGAGCTTGAGGGGTCATATCGGATATGAGCTATATAAAAACAACAGGAATTGTTATTAAAGAAGTAAATACCGGAGAGGCTGATAAGATAGTTACCATATTTTCTAAGACCAAAGGAAAAATATCCGCTTCGGCCCGAGGAGCAAGAAGGCCCAAAAGCCGCTTTGTTGCAGGGACTCAGCTCCTATGCTACAGTGAATTTGTGCTTTTTAAGGGAAAGGATATTTACACAATCAACAGTTGTGATGTAATAGAACCCTTTTATGATATAAGAAATGACATTGAGAGACTGACTTATGCCGCGCATATGACGGAAATGATAAGCGATGTTATTCAGGAAAATCAGCCTGCAACCAAGGTTTTGCAGCTGTTTTTAAACTCTCTTTATTTGCTTTCCAAAACCGACAGGTCTCCCATGCAAATAGTCAGAGTATTTGAAATAAGGCTCCTTTCAATTTTGGGATATGCACCTTCAGTGGGCGGCTGCATAGTTTGCGGAAGCAATCAATTTGACAGCATGTCTTTTAGCTTTCAAAAGGGCGGTTTTATATGCAAGAACTGTACAATGCAGGACAAAAGTGCTGTAGAACTGTCTGAAGGTGCTGCCAAGGCATTAAATTATATAGTTTACAGCCCTCTCAACAGCCTATTCAATTTTGAGGTATCGGGCAGTGTACTCAATGAACTCGGAAGAATATCGAGAAGATTCGTAAGGGATGTATTGGAAAAAGATTACAAAAAGCTGGATTTTCTAAAAACTCTCAACATTAATACATAAAAAAAGCCTTTATTTAGTAAAAGCTTTAAAAAAGGGAGGTATAAGGAAATATCATATGACCTATTTCCCTTAATTTATTTTAAAGAGTATAAACAGAACTTTTAATGGTAACCTGGCAATCATGGTTTAGAACATTTAGTCCTAAACGTTAGACCCAAGGTTTTGCGTCATCACCTTTCGGTGATTTTGCCCTGTTTCATAAGTCACAGTTTATATCTCCTTATACCTGTCGGGAGGAAATATTGATTTATAGTTTTATTATAGCACAAGATAAATAAAAAATAAAGATCTAATTTGGACTATTTTATTATTTTCTTATAAAATATTAATTTGTGAAAAAATTAATATAATAACACTGTAATTTAAAAATAATTATGGTATAATTATTATATAAAGATTTATCTATTTTAATTTTCTTGATATGGGCAGCTAATGTAATTGCAGATCACTATATTCTTAAGGGTTAATTCTTATAACAATGCTATATGGGTAATACGAAGGTTATAATAAATTATACATCTGGCTGATATTATGGGTAGCTGATTTATAAAGGCATTGTTTTATTTACTGGGATTTAGCATATATTAGGGACGGAAACTATAAGGGATATGTTACTACCGGGATTTATTGATCGAAAAAAGATTCAGAAATCAACGTGAAAGGGGCACCGATATGTCAGGATATAATCTGGATGATAATAAGGGAATATTTAGCCTTCTTGAAAGCAAAAATCTTATCAAGCTTATTAAGCTAGGATCCCCAATAGACGTTAAGCATTTTAAAATGTATGAGTACATTAATTGCATAGTGATCGAGAAAAGCGAAAATGATATTAAGCTTGAAATGAAAGACAATACCCAGGAGACTCTGTTCTTTCCGGGGGATCATGTTGTTTTGAACTATTCAAACAATGACGAGCTATATGTTATAGATGGTACTATTATATATGTTTTCAGTATTAATCCTCCCGTAATTAAAGTCAGAATGAATAAATGTGAAAAGCTGAAAAATTTGAGGAAGCATGAGAGATATTATGTAAGTCTTATGGCCAATATCAGGGTTTCAGGATGTAATAAACCTTTCTTTGCTGTAGTCAAAAACATGAGTTCCGGAGGAATCAAAATTAACTGTAATGAACTTTTGTCGCCGGACGATGTACTTGAGGTCGAGGTTATTCTTGATAGGACAAACAAACTTGTTTTCAGCGGTGCGGTAGTAAGAAAGAATAAATTGGGCAATTATTATGAGTACGGAATCGAAATTAAAGGAATATCGGAGTCTAATATTAAATGTCTATACCACTATTTAAAGTGGCTGGGCTCAGAATATAGGTAAATCATATCTTATTGTAATCCAATTGTCATCTTTAACTTGTTCAGGTGTCTTTTTGTCCCTGTTTGTTTTATCCTGCCATTATTATCCTCTCGAAATTAATGTTAAATAATTATCAGATTATATTGGTTAAACTATATAATATGTGTTAGAATATTCTAGGTACAATTGTTGTACAATCCGGTTGACGGTAACCGATATAGAAGCATGAAACAGAGAGGATATAAAATGGAAAGGGAAATATATCTTGACAATAGTGCCACTACAAGGCCCTATGATGAAGTTATTGATTTTATTGATGATATAAACAGGAACTTTTACGGAAATCCTTCATCTTTACATACAAAGGGGATTCAAGCGGAAAAGCTGATGAAGGAATCCAGGGATACAATTGCAAGGACCCTTGGTGCAACAAGGGATGAGGTTTATTTTACATCCGGAGGTACCGAGGCAAACAACCTTGCCATAGCCGGTTATCTTTATGCCAATCCTCGAAAAGGAAAGCATATCATAACAACAAAGATTGAGCATCCTTCAGTCTTGGAAGTATTCAAGCATATGTCCGAACAGGGGTATAAGGTTGACTTCCTGGATGTTGACTCAAAGGGTTTGGTTCGCATTGATGATCTGGAAAGGCTTATAAATGAGGATACTTCTCTTATCAGTATAATTTGTGTCAATAATGAAACCGGTGTGATACAACCCATTGATGAGATTGCAGCGGCTATAAAAAGAAGCGGTAAGGATATTGTGCTGCATGTGGATGCGGTTCAAGCTTACGGAAAATTGAATATCATTCCCAAAAAACAGGGAATTGACATATTGACTGTGAGTTCTCACAAGATTCATGGCCCCAAAGGGGTTGGGGCAATATATATAAGCAAGGGTACTAAGATTAAGCCCCTGGTTTTAGGGGGAGGGCAGGAGAGACTTCTAAGATCCGGAACGGAAAATGTGCCGGGAATTTGCGGTTTCGGTATGGCGGCCGATATAACCTTTAAAAGTATCGAAAGTAATGAAAAGCACTGCAGCAGTATCAAAAGCATGTTTATTGAGATGCTTAAAAACAGCGTTGACGGTGCTGTTATTATATCTCCGGAAAATTCGTCCCCTTATATTTTAAATGTTTCCTTTGCGGATGTTCGTGCAGAAGTGCTTTTACACCATCTGGAGACAAGAAATATATTTGTGTCCACAGGATCGGCTTGCTCTTCAAGAAAGAATGTTCACAGTCATGTGCTCAAGGCAATGGGAGTTAAGCCGGAGCTGATTGAAGGAGCGATAAGGTTCAGTTTCTCATCCTTTAATACAAAGGAGGATATAGTTGAAACTGTAGAAGCTATAAAAGATATATTACCAAAGATTAGAATAAGGCGTGGAGGAAGAAAATGAAAAAGGTTATTTTGATAAGATACGGAGAAATACTTCTTAAAGGGCTGAACAGGTCATCGTTTGAAAACAAGCTCATAAGCAATATTAAAAGATCTGTTCATAAACTGGGAAAGGTAACTGTGAGAAAGTCCCAGGCCAGAATATATATTGAGCCCGAGGAGGAAAATTATAATTTTGATGAGGCAATTCAACTTCTTTCAAAGGTTTTCGGAATTGTTTCGGTTAGCCCTGTGTGGAAGATAGATACCGATTATAATACCATAAAGGAATACTCCGTTAAAATGGTAAGGGATCTGGTGGAAAGAAAAGGGTATTCAACCTTTAAGGTGGAGACTAAAAGAGGAAACAAGCAGTTTCCCATGGATTCCCCAGAAATAAGCAGAGACTTGGGAGCACATGTTCTTCGTAATGTTCCCGGATTGAGTGTGGATGTTAAGAATCCTCATTTTATTCTGTATGTGGAAGTGCGGGATTTTACCTATATTTATTCAGAAATAATTCCTGCGGTTTGCGGTATGCCTCTTGGGACCAATGGTAAGGCCCTTTTATTGCTCTCGGGAGGTATCGACAGTCCGGCTGCCGGCTGGATGTTAGCTAAAAGAGGTGTTGAAATAGATGCGGTTCATTATTATAGCTATCCCTATACCAGTGAAAGGGCAAAAGAGAAGGTTATTGAGCTGACGAAAATTCTTGCTTCCTATTGCTATAGTATAAACCTTCACATTGTTCCCTTTACCGATATTCAAATGGAGATATATGAGAAGTGCCCCCATGAGGAGCTTACCATAATTATGAGAAGGGTAATGATGCAAATAGCCGAAAAGATAGCAAATAAAACCGGTTCAATGGCGTTGATTACCGGTGAAAGCGTGGGACAGGTGGCAAGCCAGACTATACAAAGCCTTGCGGTAACCAATGCGGCGGTGAGCATGCCTGTTTTCAGACCTTTGATCGGTATGGATAAAAATGAAGTGGTGGATATTGCTAAAAAAATCGGTACCTTTGAGACCTCTATTTTGCCTTATGAAGACTGCTGTACGGTATTTGTAGCAAAACATCCTGTGACAAAACCGAAACTTGAAAGGATCATGCTTTCCGAAAGCAAATTGGATATTGCCGGGCTTATTGAAAAAGCAATAGAGGATACTGAAGTAATCACTATAACGGCAGAATAGCACTTGAAATATAAAAATATGGATGTATGTAATATTATATTTAATTGCAACAATATCTATATAAGTAGATGAATTTTTCGCATATATTTTCCGAAAAAGAAGGTATAGATATGTGGGTTGCAATTATCTCAAAGCATAAAATCAAAATAAAACTGGTTATATGTGTTTTGCTTTTGATAATAACGTTTTTTTCGGTGCGAATTATTGCTTTATTGGGAAAAAACACCTTTTATAAGGGGGTTATGATAGAGGGTATCGATGTTTCGGGGTTAAGCAAAAGTCAGGCAAAAGAACTTGTTGAAAGAAAGCTAAACGGTATAATAATTGAAAACAGCATTCCTTTGTATTATGAAGGCCAAACGTGGGTGCTTGAACTGAGGGATATATCCTATGGATTTTTATTGGATGAAGCTATAGAAAAAGCATATGCATTGGGAAGAGAAGGCAATATTATTAAAAGGCTTAAAGCAATACGGGAATTGAAATCAAAAAAAAAGAATTTGAATGCCCGGGCAAGCTATTCAAAACCGCAATTGGAAGCTTACATAACCGGTATAAAAAATCAGATAGACCAAAAAGAAAAGAATGCCTCGGTAATGTATAAAGGTGGCAATATATTGTTTGAAAAAGAGGTTATAGGCCGAATAATGAATGTTGACAGTAATGTGAATTTAATAGAAAATAAATTGATAGGAAGGGATTTCTCACCTTTCAACCTGGAGGTGGATCTGATTTATCCCAGAATACAATATGATGACATTTCAGGCATTGAGGAAGTTGTTGCCTCTTTTTCTACAAGTTTTAACTCGGCCAATATCAATAGAACCCACAATATAAAACTTGCATGTGAAAGAATCAATAATAAAATACTCCTTCCTAATGATGTTTTTTCAATGGATGCGTCTTTGGGAACAAGGACAAAGGAAAATGGCTTTAAGGATGCTCCGGTAATAGTTAACGGCAAATTGATAGAGGGAGTAGGTGGAGGTGTATGCCAGGTTACCACAACGCTTTATGTAGCAGTTTTAGAGGCAAAGCTTGAAGTTGTTGAAAGAGTGAATCATTCAATACCTTTAGGCTATGTAGCAGCAGGGCAGGATGCAACCATTTCGGAAGGCTATATTGATTTTAAGTTCAGAAACAATAAGGATTATGCTTATCTTATCAGTGCATCGGTTGAAGGCAATAGAGTGGTAATAAGGCTTTTCGGCAAGAGGAATGCAACAAAACATAAAGTCAAATTAAAATCTGTCATAACAGAGTATTTGAATCCTCCGGAGGCTGAGATAATTATCGATA
Source organism: Clostridiaceae bacterium DTU079 (assembly GCA_001512505.1). GTDB lineage: Bacteria > Bacillota > Clostridia > Acetivibrionales > Acetivibrionaceae > Hungateiclostridium. The sequence continues at coordinate 96,653 of LFSC01000023.1, forward strand.
ATACATTGCCGGCGGGAACGACTCAAGTCGAAAGAAAGCCTGTTCAAGGACTAAAGGTCACAGTTTACAGGGAAACCTATGATGAAAACAACAGGCTGATTGAGAGAGAAAAGATTTCGGAGGATGTTTACCAACCGGTAAGAGGACGAATAAGGGTAAGTCCTGATTATTCCGGCTGAGGCACAGATCGGTATTATGAATTGATTGGGGGGAGAATACGCTGCAAGAGGGAAAGCGAGGGAAACCATTGATTGATTCATTGTATAATAAGAGTGTAGTGTGTCCGGTGTGTCAGAAAAAGATCGAGGTAACCAGGGTAAAAGCCAAGGATTGTATAGTTTCATCCCGGGATACCGATTTTTGTGTTTATTATGAAGGTGTAAACCCCATTTTTTATGATGTGTGGGTCTGCGGGAATTGCGGGTATGCAGCCCAGGGAGAAAAATTTGAGGAGATTTCCGACAGGGATGCCAAAGCCATCAAAGAAAACATAACCAGGCATTGGAAGCCCAGAAGCTTTACGGGAGAAAGAGACATTGACAAGGCACTTGAAGCCTTTAAACTTGCCTTGTATAATCTTACAAAGATGGATGCAAAGCCTATAGAATATGCAAAAGTATGCTTGAGAATTGCATGGTTGTACAGGATGAAAAAGGACGAGCGGGAGACGGAATTTTTAAGACATGCCTTAAGATATTATTGCGAAACCTTTGAAAATGAAAGATTTCCGGTGGGAAAGCTTGATCAATATACATGCATGTATATGATCGGTGAGCTTGAGAGGCGTGTAGGCAATTACAATGATGCCATTGTGTGGTTCAACAAGATCATAAGCTCGCCGGAAGCAAGAAAAAATAAATTATTGGTAGAAAATGCAAGAGAGGTATATTATCTGGCGAAGGAGCAGATGGAAAACGGGGGGTAAATGATGGACATAGGAAAGGTTCCAAACAGCGTATTGAATGAGATAGTTATAAATAAGATAAAAGCCAACAGAAAAGAGATTTTAGTGGGACCTAAAATCGGTGAGGATTGCGGAGCGGTGGATTTCGGAAAGGATGTTTGTGTATTGACTTCTGATCCTATAACGGGTGCGGCCAATGAGATTGGTTATTTGGCAGTTCATGTTTCATGTAATGATATTGCATCAAGCGGTGCAGAACCCTTAGGGCTTCTTGTGACAATTCTTGCACCCGCCGGAACTAAAAAAGAGGATATTGAAACGGTTATGCATGAACTAACCGAAGCAGCCAATTCCTTGAATGTCGATATCATAGGGGGACATACCGAGATAACCGCTGCCGTTAACAGAATGGTAATTATAAGTACAGCTGTGGGAAAGGTGCAAAAGGACAAGCTTGTCACCACATCCGGTGCTCAAGAGGGAGATGATATAATTGTCACTAAGTCTGCGGGGATTGAAGGAACGGCAATTATTGCTCACGACAATGAAAATGAGCTTGTGGACAAGCTTGGAAAGGATTTCGTGGAGAGGGCCAAAGCTTTTATAAAAAATGTGAGTGTTGTAAAAGAAGGATTGATTGCAGGGGCTTTTGGAGTGAACTCGATGCACGATGTCACCGAGGGAGGTATTTTAGGTGCTGTTTGGGAAATTTCTGAGGCTTCGGATAAAGGAGCCGTTATATATAAAGAATTGGTGCCCGTAGAAGATGAAACCTTGAAGATTTGCGAAATATACGGGATAGACTATTTAAGGCTTATTTCAAGCGGATGTATGATGATTACCTGTAAGAACGGCCAAGAACTTGTCGAGAGGCTTAATTCCAATGGAATCAAAGCCACAATAATCGGAAAAGTAACCGGTGACGGCAAGAAAAAGCTGGTTTGCGGTGATGAGATTACGGATATAGGGGAAAGTGCTGCCGATGAGCTGTATAAAACCCAAATCGGCAAATCTTAATTAATTATACACATGTTTGTCACATAATTAAAGTTTATGGGTAAAGAGTTCAGAAAACATCCAAGCATCTAAATAAACGTTGACATTGAGGACAATTATTAATATAATTTTATTGTTTGATTGGATTACCAATCAAGGTGTTATGTTCCTTAAATAATTAGGAGGTTTTTTTATGTTTAGTTTGGATAAAATATCAAAAGTTGACCCTGAGGTTGCAAAAGCAATTGAGGATGAGGTGAACCGTCAAAGGGATAAGATAGAGCTTATTGCATCGGAGAATTTTGTTAGTGAAGCTGTAATAGAAGCCATGGGTACACCTTTGACCAACAAATATGCCGAAGGGTATCCGGGAAAAAGGTATTATGGTGGCTGTGAACATGTTGACGTTGTAGAAAATATTGCGATTGAACGTGCAAAGAAGATTTTCGGAGCAGAACATGCAAATGTTCAGCCCCATTCAGGAGCACAGGCAAACATGGCAGTATTTTTTGCAGTCTTAAATCCCGGGGATACGGTTTTAGGTATGGATCTTTCCCATGGTGGACATTTAAGCCATGGAAGTCCTGTAAATATGTCCGGTAAATATTTTAATGTGATATCTTATGGAGTTAGAAAGGACAACTTCAGAATAGATTATGATGAAGTCAGAAGAATGGCAAAAGAGCACAAACCTAAAATGATAATAGCCGGTGCCAGTGCATATCCGAGGATAATAGATTTTAAAGCCTTCAGGGAAATTGCCGATGAGGTTGGAGCTTATTTAATGGTGGATATAGCACACATTGCAGGTTTGGTTGCTGCAGGCATTCACCCAAGTCCGGTTCCCTATGCCCATTTTGTTACCACCACCACTCACAAGACTTTGAGAGGCCCAAGAGGTGGTATGATATTGTGCGGCAGCGAGCATGCGAAGTTGATTGACAAGGCTGTTTTCCCCGGAATTCAGGGTGGTCCTTTGATGCATGTAATTGCGGCAAAAGCTGTTAGTTTTGGAGAAGTGCTGACCGACGAGTTTAAACAATATCAAAAACAGATAGTTAAAAATGCAAGTACACTTGCCAATGCTTTAATGGAAAAAGGTCTTGATCTTGTTTCCGGCGGAACGGATAACCACTTGATGTTAGTGGATTTAAGGAATAAGGGACTTACCGGTAAGTATGTTCAGAATATTTTGGACGATGTATGTATTACAGTAAATAAAAACGGAATACCTTTTGACACAGAAAGCCCGTTCATAACCAGTGGTATCAGAATAGGTACTCCGGCTGTTACGGCAAGGGGAATGAAAGAAGAGGATATGCTGGAGATTGCGGATCTTATCAATCTTACCATTACTGATTACGAAAACACCCGGGATTCAGTAAGAGAAAGGGTAAAAACCTTGTGTAATAAATATCCGCTTTATAAATAGTTTATGAATATTTTAACTGATTATTAAGAGCATCGGTAAATAGTGTGCATATTAAATAAGAAAAGAAAAATAAGGCGCCTGTCCAATGACGGGTGCTTTTTTAAATAATTTCAGACAATAACGGATGTTATTGCGTATTATATAATGAACTGTAATAACACAAGGGGAGATTGCTTATGAGCAAAAAATTGTATCTTTCAAAATCGGATAAAATCATAGGCGGAGTTTGCGGAGGTATTGCCGAGTATTTTGATATCGATTCGACGCTTGTAAGGATAATTATCGTGTTTGTTGCTTTAATGACTGAATTACTGCCTTGTATTCTGTTATATCTTGTTGCATGGGCTATAGTTCCAAAGCGGTCTTTCTTTTAAGAGGATTTGACAAATATCAAAAAAATTAAAAATTAACCCAGGTTATAATAGCGAAGAGAAATTAAAAGAATCATTAACTTAAGGAATATTTCTCTTCGCTATTATAGAATAAACGGCGGATATTCAGCTTTAATAGAATGGTCTTACTTATAAATCTTATATTTTTCCCTGTAAATATGCCATAAAGAAGTAATTATAACGTCCCAGGCTTTTTCGCGTTTTTTGATCAATGGTTTTGTAATATTGATAAAAAGTATTTTTATCCGATTCGGTTACTTCATTCCTACTGTATCGGGCTTTCATGAAAACTGAAACTATGTCGTTAAATTTATGGGGATGTAGGTATTTATAGCCATCAAGTCTGTCAGCATATTCAAGCGGTGTTTCACCTTTGATTGAAGGCATGTTTTGAAGCTGAAGATGTTTAAGATAGATGCGGTATAATTCGATTACAGCTTCTTTCGGAGGCATTTTTAAGATACGCTTTATCCTATATTTTCTCCTCAGGATATTGATGAGGATAATAATCAAAACAATTAAGAAGAAAGTCAGTATTACGGCAGCCGTGATGAGAATTATTCGGAGTACTGTGTTGGTTTCTTCTTGATATACAGGATAATAATCGGGCATATTGGGGTCTCTTGTGTTCACGGGATTCATATTGTTATTTGTGACATTAGGTTGTGGATACATGCCGCTCATGTCGGGCCCGAACCTTGTACTATCGTAGAGGGACAAAGAATATGCCGGAGTGGGCTCGAAGGTGAGCCAGCCGAAGCCTTCAAAATATACTTCAACCCATGCATGGGCTTGCCGGTTTGTTACTTCATAAACCCCTTCACTATTTGTCTTTGGGGGAAGAACAAAACCTTCCACATACCGGGCCGGCAAACCGATGCTCCGGGCAAGGATAACCATTGCTGATGCATGATATACACAGTAGCCCCTTTTTTGTTCAAACAGAAAATAGTCAACAAAGTCCTCTTCCGGAGGTGTATCTCCAGGGGACAGGGTATAAGGATAGTTTGATGACAGGTATTTTTCAATTGCTTTTGCTTTATCATAATTATTGGTTTCGTCTTTAGCTATGGATACCGCTAGGTCTCTTACCCTTTGAGGAACACTGGGGGGTACTTCAAGATATCTTTGATAAATTTTATTTGAGTATTCGTTCAGCTTTTTAAAATCATTAAAATCGTTAACGGGAGTAAGTTCCCTGAATTCTCCGATACTTTTCAGAAAGTATATTGAGAAGTCCATATCAATGGGATTGTGTATTTCCCTTGAAAAGTAGTTAGTGAGGTATTCAAACAGTTCATCTCCAAGATTGTATTTATCCGAGGAATTTCTGATAATAGCTTTTACCGCCGCTTCGTTTGAAGAGTCCCATACAGTTCTGGAGGTTTCCCGGCCAATTTTTACAATGATCTCATCAAGGTAGAAATCGTATAATATATTATAAATTCTGTCGGTTTGCCTGTCAATTTCATCATTATAAAATCCATGCCAGCTTTTTCTTAAAATGCTTTGGAAAAATGAATTGCTAAGCTTGGGACAAAAACTCTCAAAAGAATAGCTAAAATCTTTCTCCAGAGATTCTGTTGAGGTGTATATATCCTCGTCATTTCTGTTAATATTGATGCTTTTATCCGAAAAGTATTGGAATCTTTCCGATTTGAGAGGTGCAAATATAGTATTTGACTTTATGTCTGTAAATTTAACTATAATTTTAGCATTACTTGCAAGTCTGGAAAGAATATCTCCATCATCCTCATAGTCTAAAGATCTTGAATACAAGTAAAAAATTTCGTCACTGGGATCCTCCCAAATATTGTCCTCTTGATTGAATACGGAATCATTTGGGGGTTCATACTTATAAAGAGCAATTGCTCCTTTTTTCAATTCAAATATATCCATGCTTTCGTCCATGACGACATCTGGGATGTTTATGAGTGTACCGTCTGATTTTATTATTGGAGCATTAAATCTATCTGTTAGTGGAGAGTTAAATCCCTCTATTGATGGAGTACTTATCCATGAATTACCGGTGTAGATATTGTAAGCATTACCACGAAGGTATATTTTATTATTGGTTTGAACCTCCAAAATCTTCATGTCGTTGGGGGCTATATTTCCGCCCAGGTCAGTATTACCATTGGCAAATCCGGTGGTTTTAAGAGAAAAGTAACCGATGTCGTAAACCGAGGAACCTGTTTTTTTATCCGAACGAAGGAAATCAAAGGCCAAATTGATTTTATTGTCCAACCACTTCCACTCTATGGGTTTTGATCTTGCGGGAATGGAGTTGGTCAAAAAGAGGACCAAAATACATAGCGGTACTATACCCAAGATAAATACCGAGGGACGAACCAGTTCATTGGAGTCGTCCAAGATCTTTTTACTGTATATATGCATGAGATAGTACACTATAATTGAGGCTATAAAGGTATAGAAGGATATATATGCTTTGTCAACAAAGAAATCGAACATCCATTGGGATGAGAATAATATGATTCCGCTCAATGCTATAAAATAGAAATTAAATTTCTTAATTGTAAAAATATATACAAAAAGTGAAAAAGCTATGCAAAAGAGCAAGGTAAGGACAAAAGCATAGATATCCACCAGTTCTGTATCATCATTGATATAATTAACCAGCCATATAACAATATCAATAATATGGTGCAGCTTCTGACTTGCGGCTAATATAAATATACCCACACCGGTTGCTGCAATTATTAATACGGCAGATATTCTTGCGGTTAACCTGTTTATAAACATAACCGAATATATTATCGTGGCTATTGAAACATAACCCAGGATAATCAAAGCAGAGTACGGAAAGAGCAGGGTAGTTGTCATAGGATACACCAAGCTGAAGCTCATAAACACTGCAAGTATTATTTTCGATAAAAAATCAAAAAACCTTTTTGATCTCATGTTTTTGCCACCTCATATTTAATTAAGCAGGGTTTCCAAGACGTTTTTTATGTCATCTTCCGGATTGATTCTATATGTTGTGATTCCCATTTCGGGAAGCTCTTTTAAAATATTGTTGATTTCATTGTTAGCAGAATCAGAAGTAACATTAGGTGAAATATAAATCAAATTAACATCATATCCTAAAAGCCGTGCATCGTATAGTTTATCGTAGAGTTCAAAGCTCAGATTTGATGTAAAAAGCATTATATTTGACTTAATCAGGCTGTCTTTGCCGGTATAAATATCAAGAACGTCTTTTACATTAACATCATGGTCAAATTTAATTTTTGAAAGTATGCTGTAGATTCCTTCAAACTGCAGGGGATTATTGGCTTCGATTTCGACAAAACCTTGAGTGTAATAGGTAAGGTTTATCGGAATATAATTGCTAAGACAATAATATATGACTGCTATGGAGGATTCTATCAGCTTATCTTCTATTATGGTATTTTGCTCAACGGTATAATTGTTCTTTTTAAAATCAAGAATAATGGCACAGTTTGTAGTGGTTGCACCTTCATAATTCTTTACCAGAAGCTCATTCATTTTAGAAGAAAGCTTCCAGTGAATTTTTCTAAGACTGTCTCCAAAAGCGTATTTCCTGATATCGGAGACAGCCATTGTGCTTTCATACTGATTGGACAGCAAAGACTCTGACTCGGAAATACAGTTGATATTAAGATGCAGTTTATCCAGCTTAATAAGGCGCGGTAAAACGACTATAGGCTTTGCGGAAACCGGTTTGTGAGTTAGCTTAAAAATGCCCAAATAGTCTTCAAATTCGATGCTTCTTATGCCGAGCAAATATTCTCCGCGGTATTTGCAGGTAAGCTTGAAGTTAAAGGTTTTCTTGCTGCGGGGAAGAAGAGAAAAGGTTTTTGATTGAAACTGCTTTGCAAATACAGTATCGTTGCTGTAAAAATTTACCCTTATATAGGGATAAAGAAAAAAATCTTCATTGTTGATACAAAAAGAATAATTTACTTCTTCGCCCTTAACCACGGATTGTTTTGCTACATTCTCTACATACTTAAACCTTAAAAAAGCTATGGATGTTATTGTGAGAGATACCAGAGGCAGCAAAACGACAGTGTAAAACAACATATATGGTATTTTTCCACCGTAAAAATATATAAAAGATGCTGATAGAAAAAATAATACCGAGTATAAAATTCTATTTTTTCGCATATTTATCCACCACTGGAACATTAACTGATCTAACAATTGAATCAATTATTTCTTCAGGTAATATCTTTTTAAGCTTTGCTTCCTGCTTTAATATAATTCTGTGGGAGAGTACCGGTATGGACACGTATTTCACATCCTCCGGGATTACATAATCTCTGCCGTTGTAAAGGGCCCAAGCCTGTGAAGCTCTAAACAGTGAAAGGGAACCTCTCGGGCTTGCTCCCAATCTGATATCGGAATGGTATCTTGTTTTGCTGACAATGTCCACTATATAGTTGTTAATGGTCCTGTCCACATGAACGTTTTTAACATCGTTTTGAATGCTTAATATATTATCGCAGTCTACTACGGGCTTTAAATAATCCAGAGGGTTTTCGGTGTGAAACCGTGACAATATGTCGCATTCTTCGCTTTTTTCAGGATATCCTATCGAAATTTTCATAAAAAATCTGTCCAGTTGCGCTTCAGGGAGGGGGTAAGTACCCAGATATTCTACGGGGTTTTGTGTTGCTAGAACCATAAAGGGACTGGGCAAGTTATATGTCACTCCGTCAACTGTAACCTGTTTTTCTTCCATTGCCTCCAAAAGGCTTGCTTGCGTTTTGGGAGAAGTTCTGTTAATCTCATCGGCAAGGATTATCTGACTCATAACGCTGCCGGGGCGGTACTCGAAAGTACCTTCCTTTTGATTGTACATTGTAAAGCCTGTTATATCTGAAGGAAGAATATCCGGTGTAAACTGAATTCTTTTAAACGAAGCGTTAATGGATTTGGCCAGGGATGATACAATACTGGTTTTGCCTACTCCGGGAACGTCTTCAATAAGTGCATGTCCGTCACATATCAAACACATGAGTATAAGCTCTATAGCTTTTCTTTTTCCCACAATGACCTTTTCAATGTTGGATACGATACTGTTTAAGGTTTCGATTGAACGGCTCATATATACCCCCCTTTTTAGATTTGACAGATATATTTTTTCTTTCAATTATTTGACCTATATAAAATTATAAACTAATATTAATAATAATCAATATGACGCATTCTCTTTTTAATAAATAAGTATATAGAAATATATACCGTGTACTTAAGTTTTATAATCAAGAGCCTGTTAATACTACTTTGAGTCGAGTAAAACCCGCTTTTTAAAGTTGAAAGCTATTTTTTCAAATCCCGGCATATTAACAGGCTCTACCATTGACTTTATAATACTTGTACATATTATTTTTTTATAATACATATTATTTTTTTATAATATGTATATTTAATTTAGAAGCAAATCATATATCGAGAGTTTGAGCTATACTTTTCAGGGTTTCGGATGAATTCTTCAATAACGTGAACTCTTCGTCGCTTAACGGTACGTTAAGTATCTTTTCAACTCCGCTACTGTTTACGATTGCAGGAACACTCAGGCAGATGTCGTCTATGCCATATTGCCCTTCTAACAGACTGGATACCGTAAGGATGGAGTTTTCATTCCGAACAATAGCTTCAACAATTCTCCTGACTGCGAGGGCTACGGCATAATAAGTGGCACCTTTATTATTGATGATTTCATAAGCGGCGTTTTTTACACTTTCATATATTTTTTGTCTGGAAATTTGCTTTTCGCATTGATGACACTCGCTACAGAATTTGTCCATGGGTATTCCAGCGATGTTTGATAGGCTCCATGCAGCAACTTCGGTATCTCCATGCTCACCAATAATATATGAATGTACGTTTCTTACGTCTACGCCCACATGCTCGCTCAATAGATACCGGAACCTTGCAGTGTCTAATACCGTTCCCGAGCCGATAACTCTGTTTTTTGGGAATCCGGATATTTTGTAAGTCACATAGGTTAATATGTCTACAGGATTGGTTACTACTAAAAGAATGCAATTGTTATTGTATTTAACTATCTCATTTACAATACTTTTAAAAACTTCGGTATTCTTTTTTACAAGATCGATTCTTGTTTCCCCGGGCTTTTGGTTAGCACCGGCAGTAATTATGACTATGTCCGATCCGGCACAGTCCTTGTAATCTCCGCGATATATATTAACAGGTCTCACGAAGGGCATACCATGGTTGAGATCCATGACTTCACCGTCAGCCTTTTGCTCGTTTCTGTCAATAAGAACGATTTCGGAAATAAGTCCGCTGAGCATTAATGTATAAGCTGTGGTGGATCCTACAAAACCTGTTCCGACAATGGTTATTTTCTTAATTATTTTATTATCCATACTTTAGCCTCCCTTGTTTCTATTTCAACAGTTATATTATACCCCTCTGTCCATATATAACACAATAACACAATATATGCTAAGCGTATTGATAATAAGATATAAACATTGTATTACTTTTATTTTAAAATTAATATTGATATAATAAGTTACAAAAAGTTTAAAATTAGGTGATGAATTATGAAAGCAGAAATATTGGCAGTGGGTACGGAACTTTTAATGGGGCAGATAACCAATACTAATGCACAATATATATCTCAAAAGCTTAACAGTATTGGGATCGATGTTTATTATCACAGTGTGGTGGGGGATAATTCCGGGCGCCTTAAAGAAAGCCTTTTAAATGCATTGAATAGATGTGATCTTGTTATTATGGCCGGTGGGCTTGGACCTACCCAGGATGACCTTACTAAGGAGACTGTCGCAGACGTTCTTGAAAAAAAGCTGGTTTTGCACGAGGAAAGCCTTGAAAGAATTAAGCTTTTCTTTGATAGAATGAAAAGGGAAATGACTGACAATAATATCAAACAGGCTTATCTTCCGGAAGGGTGTACAGTAATCGAAAACAATAACGGTACTGCTCCGGGGTGTATTGTTGAGAAGGATGCCAAAATTGTTGTAATGCTTCCGGGACCTCCGAAGGAGATGAAACCCATGTTGGACGATACGGTCATTCCTTATCTGGAACAGAAATCCGGATATAAAACCGTATCTAAATATTTAAGGGTGTTTGGAATCGGTGAATCGCAACTTGAAGACCGTATTATGGATTTAGTTGACGCTCAGAAAGAGGTTACAATAGCTACATATGCCAAGGAAGGCCAGGTGACGGTAAGGCTTACGACTAAATGTAAAACATATGAAGAGGCCATTTTTAAAATCAAGCCGGTGGAAGAAGAGATAGCAGGTAGGCTAGGGGATAACCTTTACAGTACCGAGGACGAGGAACTGGAATATGTAGCATCGAAATTGCTTATTGAACACGGAATTACTATATCTCTTGCTGAATCCTGTACCGGAGGAATGATTGCCTCGCGGCTGACAGATGTGCCCGGCATATCGAAGGTTTTTAACAGGGGAATTGTATCGTACAGCAATGAGGCAAAGATGGAAAATCTCAGCGTTTCACCCGAAACATTAGAAAAGTATGGAGCGGTAAGCCGACAGACAGCCATTGAAATGGCTGAAGGCGTAAGAAAAACTGCAAAAACGGATCTGGGAATTTCGGTTACAGGGATTGCCGGACCTGACGGAGGTACTGACCAAAAGCCTGTCGGTCTTGTTTATGTAGCTTTAGCCGATAAATCAGGATGTGATTGCAGAGAATTGAGACTCACCGGAAACAGGGATAGGATAAGGAACATGACTACCCTGTATGTTTTTGATATGATAAGAAGGTATGTGTTGGGAGCAGTCAGGATCAATAAAGAATAAATGCCTTTATGAAAGAAAGAATACCTTCTTGAAATAATGAATACTTATGAAATGCCATACTCGTGGAATACCTTGAAATTTAAAGATATTCTTCTTATTAGAATATGCAAAATTATTAAAATTGACTGGGAGGATATACTAATTGGAAAACAATAAAAAACTGACAGGTGCTGCACTAATAGTAATGTCGTCCATTATTGTAAGCAGAATAACCGGTTTTTTAAGAGAGATGCTTGTCCCGAACATGATTGGGGTTAACGAGGCAGGGGATGCATATACCATTGCTTTCAGAATAACCGGTTTAATGTATGATATGCTGGTGGGAGGAGCAATTTCCGCTGCCCTCATTCCGATATTATCCGGGTACATTGCTAAAAAAGATGAGGAAAACGGATGGAAAGCGGTGGGCACATTTATAAATGTGGTTATTGTTGCCATGTCTGTAGTATGTTTATCGGGAATTATATTTGCACCGCAATTGGTTTCACTGATCGCAGTTGGGTTTGAAAGTGAAGCCCAAAAACAGCTTACTGTAGATCTGACTCGAATTCTTTTTCCGTCAGTGGGGTTTTTAATGCTGGCAGGCCTTTCAAACGGAGTATTGAATTCTTATCATAGGTTTGCGGCTGCAGCCTATGGTCCGTCAATTTACAATATTGGAAGTGCCCTTAGCATATTATTGTTCAGTAAAAGCAGGTGGGGCGTAAGAGGTGTTGCTTTCGGAGTGATGGGAAGTGCGGTAATCTATTTTTTATTTCAATTGTCCTTTGCTTTTAAAAATCTTAAAAATTACAGGTTTAAATTTTATCTAAAGCATCCGGGATTTTTAAGATTGCTAAGGCTCGCAATTCCTTCATTGATTTCCTCCGCTGTGGTGCAAATCAATGCTGTAATAACCGGAACCTTTGCAACGCTTTTCGGGGCGGGGGGAGCAACAGCCTTAAACATTGCCGACCGGACATGGCAGATGCCCTATGGTGTTTTTGCCCAGGGAATGGGTATTGCCATGCTTCCTACATTGTCTTCAGATATTGCAACGGGTAAGGTTGAAGAGTATAAAAATACTTTGATGAAGGGGATAAAAACCGTTCTCCTTTTGACAGTTCCGTCGGGTGTGGGCTTTATTGTATTGAAAGAGCCGATAATAAGAACAATATTCAAGTTTACAAGCCTCTTTAACGATGAAGCTGTTACGGTGGCGGGAAGAATTTTAATGTTTTTTTCCATTGCCCTTTTGAGTCAGTCCATTGTAACTGTTGTAAACAGGGCTTTCTATGCAATAAATGACACTCTGACACCTCTTATGATCGGAGGAAGTACTATTATTATCAATATTGTTCTAAGCTTTGTATTTTATCAAACGACAGGTTTGGGCGTTGCAGGCATGGCTTTGGCCTATTCCCTTGCAAGTGTATTGAACGCTTTTTTGCTTTTGACTATTTTAAATAAGAAAATGAAGGGTATATATCTGTTTGACCTTTTGAAGTTTTTATTAAAGGTAGTACCCGCTTCCTTGATTATGGGAGGTGTACTTTTCTTAATCGATGCTTTCATTGATATGGATACAGGTTCAAAGATTATGCAGGTTGTAAGTTTAACCCTCGAAATAGCGGCAGGAGTGCTGATTTATTTTACAGCAGTTCTTTTAATGAGGGTTGAGGAAGCAATCAATATTAAAAACAAGTTTATATCGAAGTTTAGTGGGTTGATAAGAAGAAAAGCCTAGATTTTTCAGTACCTTGAGACGAAAATTAAAATTTCTACCCAGATAATTCAAAAGATATTGACTATATGAGTTCGCTATTGTATAATAAAAAAGAACGCATGTTCGATGTATAGGAGGATGAAAAAATGATTGAGAAGAAAAAAGCTCTGGAGATTGCATTAAACCAGATTGAAAAACAGTTTGGGAAAGGTGCTGTAATGAAGCTGGGTGAGAACACCCACATGAATATTGAGACCATCCCCACCGGTGCGTTGGGATTGGATATAGCACTTGGGGTTGGCGGAGTTCCAAGGGGAAGAGTAGTCGAGATATTCGGACCTGAATCTTCAGGTAAGACAACAGTTGCTTTGCATATTATTGCGGAGGCTCAAAAAGCAGGTGGTGAAGCAGCATTTATTGATGCGGAACATGCATTGGATCCTGTATATGCAAAAAACCTTGGCGTTAATATAGATAACCTTATTGTTTCCCAGCCTGATACAGGAGAGCAGGCTTTAGAAATAGCAGAGGCATTGGTTAGAAGCGGAGCTATTGATGTAATTGTAATTGACTCTGTTGCTGCATTGGTTCCGAAGGCCGAAATTGACGGTGAAATGGGTGATGCCCATGTGGGCCTTCAGGCAAGGCTTATGTCCCAAGCTCTTAGAAAGCTTTCCGGTGTCATTAACAAATCCAAAACAACTGCTATTTTCATTAACCAGTTGAGGGAAAAGGTTGGGGTCATGTTTGGAAATCCTGAAACCACACCCGGTGGACGGGCACTTAAATTCTATGCCTCAGTAAGACTGGATGTCAGAAGGATTGAGTCCATCAAACGGGGAAATGAGGTTGTTGGAAGCAGGACAAGGGTTAAGGTTGTTAAGAACAAGGTTGCACCTCCCTTTAAAGAAGCGGAATTCGATATTATGTACGGTCAGGGAATTTCAAAAGAGGGAAATGTCTTGGACGTTGCTACAAATCTGGATATAATCAATAAAAGCGGAGCATGGTATTCCTATAACGGCCAGAAAATCGGGCAAGGAAGAGAGAATACAAAGCAATTCTTAAAGGACAACCCTGATATGTTAAAAGAGATTGAGAATAAGATTAGGGAAAATTATAATAAAGCATTTCTTATGAGTGTTGATGTGCATGTGGATAAAGATGATGAAGATAGTGAA
>LFSC01000043.1 GCA_001512505.1 Clostridiaceae bacterium DTU079
AAGGAGTGATTATTTGAAAACGGTTAAAAGAATAATTATTCTTGTTGTTATATTTTCCATTTCCATACCATTGTTTTTAAACTCTAAGATATTCATTGCTCCGATTACCGGTGGGTTGGCGCCGGATATGGAAAGCGAAGATGTTATGAAAATGCAGCAGAGGCTGAAAAACTGGAACTACTATAATGGAGAGATTAACGGGATTTATGACTTTAAAACCTATTTTGCCGTAAGGGATTTTCAGAAAACGTATAAACTGCCTGTAAGCGGAGTTGCAAATGAGGAAACTTTGACGGCAATGGGTCTTACGACATTGGCAAAATGGGGTGAAGTCTATGCCCAGTCAAATCAGACAAGTACGGAGCAGCTTCTTGCCAGGGCTATAAACGGAGAGGCAAGGGGAGAACCTTATGAGGGTCAGGTGGCAGTAGGCGCGGTTATACTTAACAGGACACGGGATCCAAAGTTTCCCAAAACCGTGGCAGGCGTGATTTATCAGCCCGGAGCCTTTACTGCGGTATCCGACGGACAGATAAACGTACCTATAGATCCCAATTCCACTGTTGTTAAAGCGGCCAGGGATGCATTGAACGGATGGGATCCCACCAATGGATGCTTGTATTATTGGAATCCTGAGACTGCTACCAGTAAATGGATTTGGAGCAGAAAGATCGTTAAAAAAATAGGAAAGCATTATTTTGGCATATAATTAAGGAGGTGCAGCTTTTGAGTATCAGGGAGAAATTACTGGATCTAAAAAGAAGATTATCCGATAGAAAGATGTACAGCATAGTAATTGTTGCAATTGCTGCCGTAGCTATGTGGGGTTTTTACCAATATAAACATGCTGCGGATTTAAGACAGGAGCTTGACAACCAATATAACCGTGCGTTTTACGATATGGTTGGGTATGTCAATAATGTGGAAGTGCTGCTGATAAAATCCCTTATATCCAATTCCCCGGAAAAGACAGCGGCAACCTTGCAGGAAGCATGGAGGCAGGCAAACCTTGCCCAGACCAACTTGGGACAGCTTCCGGTATCTCCGGAGGTATTGGCCAATACATCAAAATTCCTGACACAGGTGGGAGATTTGGCGTATTCTTTAAACAATCAAAACATGTCAGGAAAGAGTTTAAGTGAGGAGCAGTACAAGCTTATCGAACAGCTTCATGGCTTTTCAGTTTCTTTGGAGCAAAGTTTAAATGACCTGCAAACACAGCTTTCAACAGGAAGAATAAAGTGGGGAGATTTGGCAAACAAGGGAACACGGTTATTTCAGAAGACTTCCGAAAATATGCCCGGTGCCCAGTTTGAAAATATAGATAAGACTTTTCAGGAATATCCCACATTGATTTATGACGGACCTTTCTCCGACCACATGACACAGACTGAACCCAAGGGCCTTACAGGAGAGGATATGGATGTGGAACAGGCAAAGCAAAGGGTGATAGAGTTTTTTGGCCGGGATAAGGTGAAAGCCGTTGATGAAGTAGGGAGAGTTGACGAAGGACAAATTAAGACTTACAGCTATAGTGTTAAATTCAATAATGTTCCGGAGGACCAGACGGCGACTGTGGATGTGACCCAGAAGGGCGGAAATGTATTGTGGATGCTGTACAACAGGCCGGTCGGCCCACAGGAGCAGATAAACGTGGATCAGGCTAAGGCTTTGGGGAAAAGGTTTTTAGAAGAGCATGGATACAAAGATATGGTGGATACTTACTATTTGAAAGAGGATAATACCGCAATTATTAATTATGCCTATAAGCAGGGAGATGTTGTCGTTTATCCCGACCTTATCAAGGTGAAAATAGCATTGGATAACGGTGAAGTTGTCGGTTTTGAAAGTAAGGGCTATATATCCAACCATACCCAAAGAAACATACCCGAGCCTAAAATTACATTGGAACAAGCCCGTGCATTGATTACATCCAGAATGAATATTATGAGTGCCGGTCTTGCTATAATTCCTACGGATTATAAGACCGAGATATTCACATATGAGTTTAAGGGTAAACTAAATGACAGGGATTTTCTGGTTTACATTAATGCCGAGAACGGTAAGGAGGAAAATATCCTGATGATCATGGATACTCCTAACGGAATACTGACAATGTAGCATAAGATGATTATTAACATCATATGGATATGTTATAAGGGTACATTGAAAATATGTATCCCAATTAGGGAGTTTCAATTTCGTAAGTAAAAGGTATAGCGTTGTTCCGGAGCAGGGCGGTTTTGCGTAGAACAACGCTATTCTTTTACCTGCTGTATTAACATAGGGATTTTTGGATTATTGAAACCGGGTATTACACTTTTATATAAAATGGACTATAATATATTCATATTCTTTCAGTCATGGCAGACTTATCCGGATTAATTGAAAAGGGGGAAAAATCATGGATGATTACAGCATGGAAGTGCAAGAGCAATCGGAAATAAATAAACCTAAGGTATGGCAGGTAGGAATTTTATATTCCTTAGTTGTAGTATTGTTTGTGTTAATATCTGCAAAATTGCAGGAGGTTTTTCAATTTAACCTTGGAGGAGTGCTTGCCGAGGTATTGATAATAATGATTCCTCCGCTGGTTTTCCTGTTTATATTCAGGTTTAATGTCAAAAAGGTATTAAGACTGAATAAAACAAGTCTTGCCAACTTTGCTTTGGTTTTTGGCATTATGATATTCAGTATTCCGATTGTAGGTGTGTTTAACGTTTTAAATTTGCTTATAGTAAAGCTTTTGTTCGGAACTGTGGAAACAAGGCAAATTCCTATAGAAAGCGATTTTGCAGGACTTTTAATCGGTATAGTGGTGGTTGCGGTTTCGGCAGGGATATGTGAGGAAATACTTTTCAGAGGAGTGATTCAAAGGGCTTTTGAGAGGCTTGGCAGCGTTAAATCCATTTTAACTACTGCTTTTCTTTTTGGGATTATGCACTTTAGCTTTCAAAATCTTTTTGGAACTTTTCTTCTAGGGGTACTGATAGGTTATCTGGTCTATAAAAGCGATTCCCTGTTAGTCGGAATGTTTGCCCATTTTACAAATAATGCAATAGCAGTGGCCTTAAACTGGATCAGTATGAAAATGCTTGAGTTTATGGAGAAAATGGGGATAGAGAATATCGATACCCCTTCCGGTCAGGATGTATTTTCCCGGTTTGAAGGTATGTCTGCTCCGGAAATTGTTCTTTCGATAGCCTTCTTATTGGCAATAGTGACATTTTCGGCGGTTATTTTTATACTTTTGATATATGGGTTCATTAAGCTTAATTCAAAAAATGCTGAAATAGTCAGAAAGAATCAAGCGCGGGTTTCTGCGATTGAGTTTCTTCCCTTTATTCCGGGGCTTTTTCTTATAGCTTATATATATGTAAAAGAAGCTCAGTTATTGGCGGATACAGTTAATTCCCAGGCCTTTCAGACCATTCTGAGCACTGTTTTTCTGCTCTAAAGTTCATAGATTGTTCACAAATACGTAAAACTTTATGTTTAAAATATTAATTGCTTGTTCAGGGAAGTATTGTATAGCCTGTAGTAAAAAAGTATATTGCGGAGGTTTGCATAATGGAAAGAACCGACTTTCTTGATGAAATAAAGTTAATAACGGATCTAAAGGGAGAAATCGGTAAGATAATTATAGGACAAAGATATATGGTTGACAGAATATTGATCGGTCTGTTAACCGGAGGACATATTCTTCTGGAGGGTGTTCCGGGATTGGCTAAATCGCTTACAGCCAGTACAATAGCGCAGGTTGTAGGCGTTGACTTTAAAAGAATTCAATTTACTCCGGATCTGTTGCCGGCAGATATTTTAGGTACTGAAATATATAACCAAAAGACCGGGGAGTTTGTAGTTAAAAAGGGTCCTATCTTCAGTAACCTGATTCTTGCGGATGAAATAAACCGTGCACCTGCAAAAGTTCAGTCGGCGCTGCTTGAGGCAATGCAGGAAAAACAGGTGACCATTGGTGAAAAGACTTATTCCTTAGACAGTCCCTTTTTGGTTATAGCTACGCAGAATCCCCTGGAGCAACAGGGAACTTATCCTCTTCCCGAAGCACAGCAGGACCGTTTTATGATGAAGCTGAAGATAAGATATCCCGGCAGGGAAGAGGAGAGAAGAATTATTGATTGCTATTCAAAGGAACAATCCGACAATCCTGAAGTTAGGAAGGTATTGTCCCGGGAAGATATCTTCAGGCTTAGAAAGAAAGTTGATGCTATTTATTTGGATGAAAATATTAAAAACTATGTTTTGGACATTGTTTTAAAGTCCAGGGAAGAGTCGAAATACATAGCCTGTGGCGCCTCACCCCGTGCTTCGATAAGCCTTATTAAGGCAGCCAAAGGAAGAGCTTTTTTGGAGGGACGGGATTTTGTGGTACCCGATGATGTTAAAGCCATTGCTTATGATGTTCTTCGCCATAGAATTATACTTACATACGAAGCTGAGGCTGAAGATATGACCTCGGAAAAGATTATTGCCGATATCCTCGAACAGGTTAATTTACCTTGATTTTATTATTGGTAGGAGGCAAGCATGCTTTCCAGTGAATTGTTGAAAAGAATAAGACAAATTGAGATAAAATCGAATAAGCTGGTGGATGAGGTTTTTTCAGGAGAGTACCGTTCGGGGTTTAGGGGCAAAGGAGTGGAATTTGAGGATATTCGGGAATATTATCCAGGAGATGATGTGAGAAGCATTGACTGGAATGTAACCGCCCGGCATAATAAAGCCTTTGTTAAACAATATTGCGAAGAAAGAGAATTGAACCTGTTTCTCTTAATTGACATGTCACGCTCCAACAGCTTTGGCCGTAAGAAGGATTTAATTGCCGAAATAAGTGCGACTCTGGCCTTTTCTGCCAATAAAAACAATGATAGGGTTGGAGTTATTTTCTTTACTGACAGGGTTGAGAAATTTATACCCTCAAAAAACGGCAGGAAGCACGTTTTGTCAATAATTGAAAATATTATCAATTTTAAGCCTAGATTTGCCGGAACTGACATTTCCAAAGCCTTGCAATATTTTAACCGTATTGAGAAGAAGCCCGGTGTGGTTTTTGTGATATCCGACTTTTTGGATGGGGGATATGAAAAAGACCTTAAGGTTACTTCAGAAAAACATGACCTGGTGTTGGTGCGGGTTATGGACAGAGCTGAGGAAGTGATTCCTGCAGGAGCTATTTTTACTTTTGAAGATTTGGAGACTGGAGAGACAATAGAGCTAAATAATATGAAAAAGGAAATCAGAATAGATAATACAATGAATTTGCCTAAAAGAAATCTTATAAATATTTACACCGATGAGGATTATGTAAGGCCGTTAAAACAATTTTTCAGAAGAAGGGGTCTGCGATGAAAAAGGGAAAAATAGCACTTCTTCTATTGATTATATCTATATTTTGGACTGTTTGGTCCGTTTATACCTATGCCGACGAAAATCGCAGTATTTATGTGGGGGATTTAATACAATTGAAGATTCAATCCCGGGATTTATCGGCAGATGAACTGAGGGATAAGTTCAAGGACTTTGAAATAGTGGATATTAGCGAAATTTCCGAGGGTTATCTTATCACAATCCGCAGCTTTGAACCCGGTGAAAAAACTATACAATTGGGGGATAAGGAAATTACGATAGTAGTTAAATCCACTCTTGATGAGATACAAAGAGACGAAATATTTGAAGGGGATACAAGCCCGCAGAAAGCAGGGTTTTATATACAATGGAAATATGTTTTTTACGGCTTGGTAATTGTATTTTTGGTTACAGCCGGTATTAACATATTTATGTTTCTGAAGAAAAGAAAGAAAAAGCTTTCTTTGAGCCCGTATCAAAAATTTATTAACGGATTGAACACCATTCCCCTTGATTGGGATGATTATTGCGTTTGGCTTACATTGTGCTTTAAAGACTATATTGAGTCAAAGTATTTTCTTAGAATAAGGGGAAAAACCTCGGACGAAATTATTGGCGGAATAAGCTCAGTATCCGATTTGCAGCGGTATTTGCCGGTATTGGGAAGCTGGCTTAAGGAATGTGATTACTATAAGTTTTCCGGAAATGCCGCCACAGAGGATAAAAAACTGGAGCTTATGAACCGTTTAAAGAAATTGGTCACTGAGATAGAAGAGACAAGTAAAGCAAATGCGGAAGCATATGCAAAAAAGTCAAAAACTGTAAAAAGAGCAAAAGAGAATAAAGAGACAATAAATTCGAAGCAAATAAATGAGCCCAATGGGAAAAAAGAAATAAAAGGTGCCGAACAGGAAAAGGAGAAAAGGGAGATAAAACAGACGAATGAGGGAGAAGTATGATAAGATTGGCAAATCCGGTTTTTCTAATTTTTATACCGTTAATTATAATTGCTTTTTTTATAAAGAGAAAAAAATCTGCATTAAAATTTTCCAGTGTTAAACTTCTTAAAACCCATAACATTAAAAATAGCTTCAGGCATAAAATCGGAAAATGCCTTGTTGCACTTTCCTCTGTTCTTTTGGTTTTGGCGTTGGCAAGGCCCCAATTGCCCCAAAAGGATGTCCCAATTAAGCGGGAGGGTATTGATATTGCCGTGATTCTGGATGTGTCCATGTCGATGCTGTCGGTAGATTTTGAGCCGAACCGCCTGGAGGTGGCCCGCAAAACCATACAAGATTTTATAGAAAATAGACCCACGGACAGGATTGCGTTAATTATATTTGCCGGAACTGCATATACCAGAGTGCCGCTGACTCTTGACCACGATATATTGAGGGAGTCTTTGAAGCAGGTAAAAACCGAATCGGTTAATACGGACGGTACGGCTATAGGTATGGCTGTTTCTGTCGGGGTGAACCGGCTTAAAAAAAGCGATTCTCCGTCTAAGATAATAATTCTTGTAACCGATGGAGATAACAATGCCGGAACCATTAATCCCGATACGGCAAGTGAACTGGCTAAGGAGATGGGCATAAAGATTTATACCATTGGTGTTGGTACGGATAAAACCATCATTCCAACAGATTTTTTCGGTATGACAAGATATCAGCAATATGAAGGCGGTCTTAATGAAGAACTGCTCAAAAGAATTGCTGAAACGACGCACGGCCAATACTACAGAGTAAAGGATCCTAAAGCCATGTCTCAGGTATTTGCCGATATAGACAAGCTTGAAAAGGCTAAGTTTGATGAAGATAATTTTAAGCAATATACGGAGCTAGGCTTTATACTAATTGCAATTGCATTGATTTTATTGGTACCGGGTATTTTTCTTGACCGTTACCATTACATACGAATTCCTTAAGGGGGGAGCTTGTAATTGGAGTTTAAACATCCTTTAAATATAATATTTATAATAATTCCTATATTATGCTGTGTTTTTCTGATCCTGGGTTACAGGAAAAAGGAGAGGATCCTGAATTTACTGAAAATCAGAGCAAAAATAAAGTATAAGATTTTACGTATTATACTGACGGCTTTGGGATTGGGATTGATACTCTTTTCTCTGCTGGGTCCTCAACTTTTTATCGGAATATCCAAAGTAAAAAAGGAAGGGTTGGATATATATGTTTTATTCGACACCTCCAAAAGCATGCTGGTGGAGGATATCAAACCGGACAGGATCAGCAGGGCTAAAAATATTGTTGCAAGCATTATTGATAACCTTGAAGGGGACAGAATAGGCTTTATTCCTTTTTCATCATCCGCCTATGTGCAGATGCCTCTAACCGACGATTATCAGCTGGCACACATGTTTTTGGATGTTATTGATACCGATATGATCGGAGGAGGAGGAACCGATATCGGTAATGCAGTAAAGCTTGCCTACAGTTCTTTTGAACGGACATCAAGTGCCGACCGGGTTATAATTATTATAAGCGACGGAGAAGAACACAATAATAACAGTGTCAAGGTATTGGAGCAAATTAAGGATGAACGGTTAAAAGTTTATACTATTGGTGTGGGAACGGAAAACGGAGGGTTGGTTCCCGAGTACGACTCCTTGACGGGAGCATGGAAAAAGGGATACAAAAAGGACAGTAGCGGAGAGTTTGTTGTGTCCAAACTGCAATCCAAGACACTGAGGGAGCTTGCATCGGCAGGTAACGGTGCATATTACCAGTCATCTTTATCTGGCGACGAAATTGCCTCCCTTATAAAAGATATTTCTTTTTTAAAGAGAGGTACCGTCAAAACCGAGGAGGTAAGAAGATATAAGCAAATGTATCAATTTTTTTTGGCACCCGGAATATTGTTGTTTCTGGTGGCCTATTTCCTGCCTGAAAGGAGGTATGCTTCATGAAGATTGCTCCCATTGTTTCCGGAATATTGATAATTGTCATGTCGATAATGCTTTTTACCGGGCTGATAAATTTTGATAACAGCATAATCAAATTTCTTGTCCGGGGAAACCGGCTGTTTGCGGACAGCAATTATGAACAGGCTTTAAATGCCTATAACGAAGGCTTAAAGAAGGATTCTGAGAATTTAAAGTTAAATTACAATTCCGGACAGGCAGCGTATCTTTTGGAGGATTACCAAAACGCCGTTATGTATTTTGACAAGGCTTGCGATACACCGGAAAGATATCTTAATTCGGGTAACTCCAGCTTGAAACTGGGGGATAACACGGAAGATGTTAATCAAAAAATACAGTATTATAAGCAGGCTCTGGATACATATAAAAAGGGTATACTGGCTTTTCCTGAAAACGTGCCTTTAAAATATAACTACGAATATGTAAAAAAGAAGCTTGAGGAGCTCGACGTCGACAACAGTGAAAATCGGAATGATGAAGAAAACAAGGATGAAAATGAAGAAAACCAAGAAAACCAAAGTCAGGATGGCAAGCAGAATGGTCAGGATAATTCACAGCAGCAAAACGAAGATGAACAGGGCAATAGTTCACAAAGCGGGGATGAAGACCAAAAAGATGAAACGCAGCAGGATAGTACAAAACAGAATCAAAATCAATCAGAAGGCCAGCAGTCCGGGCAAGATAAGGATAACAATCAGGATGAAAAATCCGGCGCTGAGTCAAAAGAAGAACATGGTGACGGGAAAAACGGGAACGAAGAAGACAAAAATGATGCCGGTTACAGTCCGGAATCAGAAGGATCCGATTCCCAGGAAGGAGAAATTGACGACAGCCTTTTGCAGCAAGTACTTAGAATGCTGGAGAGGCAGGAGGAAGAAGCTCTGAAGAACAATCAGGAGGTTAGAAACAAGGGTGAGGAGGATGAATATGACTGGTAATAGAATAAAGAATATCTTCCTGTTATTTATATTAATAATTACAATTTTGGGGTCGGAGGCAAAGGTTTTGGCGGCAAATCCCGAATTTCGCCTGGAAATTGACAGTTTGAGTCTTCAAAAAGGGGTAAGCACCAATCTGGTTCTTTCCGTCATAAATGCCAAAGGGGCTAAACTTTTAGAAATTGAGGGATTGGAAAACTTTGAAGTGCTGACAAGCGGCCAATCCGCATCAACCCGAGTGGTTAACGGCAAAGTAAGCTTTCAGAGCGATATCAGTTATGTAATAATGCCTAAGAGAGAAGGTCAGTTCACACTTCAGGGAATTTTGGAATATGAGGGTACCCAGTATCAAACAAATAAGTTAACGGTAAATGTAAAGGATTCGGGAAATGTAGGGGAAGAGGAAGCTGAGAATATATTTATTAAAACGATTGTTTCAGAAAATGAGATATATTTAGGACAGAAGATTGTTCTGTCCTATGAACTGTATTCCCGATATAATATTGATGATTTTGGCTTTTTGGATAATGTTGAAATAGACGGATTTATTGTGAATGAGATACCTCAGGATGATTTGAAGGCCAATTATGTTTATATTGGCAGCAAAAAGTATGTGAAATATGAAGCTAAGCAAATGTATTTAACACCGATAAAAGCCGGCACATTTTCAATACCGGAATATAATTTTCAGGTCAATATCAGTACAGGAGGTTTTTTCAGCTCTTCCCAGGCCAATTATTTAAAAACCGAATCAAAGGAGATTAAAGTAAAACCCCTTCCCCAGGCTAACAGACCGGTGGATTTTTCCGGAATCGTGGGAAATTTGAAAATAGAATCCAAGTACAGCAGTAACAAGGTTTCCTATGGCAATTCACTGACACTTCAGGTTACAGCTTCCGGGAACTGTGATCTTTCGCTGCTGGATAAAATAGTAAAGGACGGTATTCCGGAATTTTCGGTTTTTGAAACGGAGAAAGATGTTGAAGAAAGTATTGTGGACAATAAATATTTTGCCAGCAAGGAATTTGAAATTATATTGGTGCCGAAAAAGGGCGGAGATTTAGTAATTGATCCCATTTATATATCTTACTTTGATACTGAGTCCGAAAGCTATAAGCGGGCTGAAATTCCCGGTACAACCATTACCGTAAGCGGAGATGCACCGGTGGTTCAAACTCAACAATCAAGCGGTGAGGCAGCAGTTGAAAAGATCAAGATAGATCAAATAGGCTATATCCCTAAAAATGATGGTTATTTTACCCTTCGGCTGAAAAAGGAGCACATATATATTTCTTTGGCTGTAATGGTAATTTTGTCTCTTATTGTGCTTGCGGTTTTTGCTATTCTAAAGGGTAAAAAGAAGGAAGACAAAAACCTTCGGGAAATGTACAAGAGGATAGACAATTCAAGGGATAAAAATGAAATTTACGGTATATTGAATGATGTGATCAAGAATCATTTCAATATAAGCATGAAAGCCAGCTCCAAGGTTGAGATAAGAGCAAGACTGGGGCAGCATGAAATTACTCAAAGGGTATTGGAAATCATGGATAGTATGGAAAACGGCAGTAATCAGCCGGTTAAAGATATTAATTACTTTAAAGACAATGTAAAGAGAATATGCAAAATGCTTCAGAGTACTTAGCGGTTTTTCAATTTTGGGCAATTTTCTTTAACATTCGAATATCCTCCCCGGCAAATCTGAACAGGTCAAACCCTCCTATTATTCTTGATGCCACTCTTTCGTCATAGTACTCATGGAGCTTGTTTATTCCTATGTTTGTAGAGATTATGGTCTTGCAGGGAGCAGATAAATTATTCTTTTGCCGGGTGGTCAAAATATTTAAAAGCTCTGCATACCTTGCGGCTGTTGGAGATTCGGTTCCGAGATCGTCTATTATTAGGAGCTCCACACTGAAGATGTTGGAATAGCCTGTATCGTCAGTAATATTGTCCTTTAGGGTCATCAGCCTGTAATCGTTAATGGTTTTAAATAAAACCGGCGCAGTTTGGTATAACACGGTTTTACCCCTTTTTAAAAGCTCTGCGGCGATGCAGTTTATCATAAAGGTTTTACCGACACCGGTAGGACCGCTGAAAAACAGGTTTTTTTCTTCAGGGTTGTCCAAATTTTCAATAAAACTCAGTGCTCTTTCCCGGATTTTTAAAATATTTTCTCTAGGAGAAATTTTAATTCCGTATTTTTTTTCATCGATTTTGTCAGGAAACAGGCTTTCATTAAAATGTGAAAAATTCTCTTCGTCCAGCAGTTTTATATTGGATTGGCTAAACAGAAGGTTAATATAATTCTGCCGGTAACAAGAGCATATTTCCAGACCCGATGCCGTCTCAATAAAGCCGGTATCCTTGCAGCTTTTACATTCAAATTCCGGTTCAAGATAGTTTGCAGGAAAAGAGAATTCTAAAAGAAGCTGCTCTTTTTCTTTTTTTAAGCTTTCCAATTTTACCAGCAGTTCATCTATGACTTTTTCGGTCGGCTCGGTACCTAAAAGTATTGCTTTATTATATTTTATTCCGGTAAGCTGAATTTCCCTGTCTATTTCTTCAATCCGGGGTATTTTTTTATATACATGGTCTTTTTTTAATTGAACCCGGTCATATGCTGATTTTTGCTTTGCTTCATATTCATTTAATATTATTCGATGGATACTGTTATTCATGGCAAATACTGTGATGCCTCCTTATAAAGCAGATTTATGCATTTTCATAAAGGCTGTTGAGATAATCGTCATCATATTTTCTCTGGTCATAATTATCCTTTTGAGGCACTGACGAAATCTCAGGAGCTTTTTTGACAGAGTTCTTTTTCTTCCTTGCGGCTTCATATTCCAATATAGCTTCTTTTGTTTTGAGGTTGTTGTTGTACCAGTCGGTTATAACGCTATCCAAGTAATTAAAATTCGGGTTGGTCTTTGAAGTAGTCTTTTTAAGTGCCAGTTCAATAACGTCAAAGTTGTATCCATAGTCCATAACCCACTTGGTGACATACTCCTCCTCATATTCGGTAAGATTTCTGTTGAGTTTAAGTTTTCTTACTATTTTACCCCTTACGTCCTTAAACTTTTTGTATTCAATGGAGTAATTGTCCAAGTCAAAGGAGTTTCTTATATTTCTGCTTTTCCAATTTTCGGCAACCTTCTCTATGTAAGGTTTAACCAAGCCCTTCTGGTCAAAGCAATATTGAAACAACGAAAGCATTACATCCTCATCAAATTTATACCTGTCAAACCATGCATCGATATCAGTATACCAGGATGGAGACATTACGCCCTGGAAAAAAGTATTGTTAATGGTATGTATAATTTCGCTGCGCCTCTTATTCTTTTCGCAATTCGCCGTAGCCTCTTCCGGTGTTGAAGTGGTTTTTAAACGATATAATTTCTTGATCTCTTTTTCTTTAAGGTCATGCAATACAAGACCGTCTTCCTTCCAAGTGAGAACACCGTGGCTTTCAAGCTGCAGAATACATTCTTTAACCTTTGCGATATCAAGTCCGAGACTTTTGGCAAATTCTTCGATGGAGGCGTTTTTACCGTGTTTACTTAAAAAAAGGCAGTACAGATATACCTTTACACTGTTACAGTCAAGCAAAGGCATGTATTCGGTGATAAAAATATCCGGAACCTGAGTATCCGAATACAATATGGATTTGTAAGACTCAAAAAACATATAATCATCCCCTCGTTGTAATGGGAAAATATTCTTCTGCAAGTATTTCTAATTATATCATATAAAATTGACATGTTACAGGAATAATAAACCTAATGTAGTGCATTCTATTAAAGAATGCGAAAGTTTAAACAAGAATATGTGGGGTTTTTGCATCGAGCAAAATTATTTAATAGGTTTAAAACATGCAAATAATGTTGTTGATTTTTTTCTCAATTTATATTATTATATTATTTGTTGATAAACCTATGTGCCCATAGCTCAATTGGATAGAGCGTTTGACTACGGATCAAAAGGTTAGGGGTTCGACTCCTCTTGGGCACGCCATTTATCCCGATTCAACATTTGTTGGACATCGGGATTTTTTATTTTAGTAATTTTCCTTCTACGTATCTTCTATATAAAAAGATTATGTATTGGCAGCAAGAACGGTTTAATAAGCAAGAAATTAAAAAATAAACAGCCTTTCAACTTAAGTGAAAGGCTGTTTAAACATTAAGATTTTGTTAATTTCTAAAAATCTTCCGGAGTAAAGATATTTTCAATTACGGATATTGTGTTATCACTCAAATCAAGCTTGCAAAGATCCATTTTAGTTTTTGAAGGTCTACTGTCTGTATACTTTCTTCTTTCGTTCAAAATAAAGTAGAGATTTTTGTCACTATAGCAAAAGCCGGTTAAGCTTTTTTCAGAGGTATAGCCATTTTCGGTAATCTGATCATATTTAGTGACAAGATTAAGCTTGTTGTCCTTTTTGGATATACTGAATATAGCTGTAAACTTAGGATCTTGATTGGAACGAGCTTCAAAATACATGGTGTCGTCAATATAATATTTGGAACTTTTTACAAATACATTAGAGTATTCTTTTCTTATGCTTGCATCCAAGTCGGCTTGAGTAAAAGGGAAATTCAATAACATTATATTATTATACTGTTCATCGGATACATCACCGTTGTATTTTCCGTCTATTGACACGGCTTTATATTTGCTTTCAAGCCTTCCGGTCGGATTGCCCAGCGCATTTTTACCGCCATCAGGATAAAAAATAACTAATCTATGAATTATTATGTCATTGGCAACAAGCATTGAACCTACTCGCTGACAGCTTACAGTGGTTACTTCAGTCCTATCGGAACCGTCAAAAGATTGTTTTATAATATAATGGGTAGTGTTTGTAGTGGGAACTTCGCTGCTTGGAATATCACTTTTGGAATAATATAAATAATTATTATAGATATTGATATTTGAAATATTTCCGGCCTCAAGTTCAAGCTTATTTGAGCCGTCTTTATTGATTCTGTAGAGACCATTGCCGTTTGAATAAAAAATATATTCATCTGTGGCAGCTATTTCACTGCAGATTAATGAGTTTTTGACATTTAGATCAAGATTGATTGGTTTATTTAACATTTCTTTAATAAAAGGCGGTTGAGAATTTTTGTTAGAGGTAAATCTCGATATAAATACAATAGCCAATATAATAATTAATGTGGGCAAGGCAATCAAAATTATTTTAGTAGAATTTTTATTGTTTTTTT
This sequence comes from Clostridiaceae bacterium DTU079, assembly GCA_001512505.1. Classification (GTDB taxonomy): domain Bacteria; phylum Bacillota; class Clostridia; order Acetivibrionales; family Acetivibrionaceae; genus Hungateiclostridium. The sequence goes on from LFSC01000043.1 coordinate 14,475, forward strand.
CACTGCTCATTTTTGACCTCCTGATAAAACTAAAATGTTTTTGATATGCTTTTAAATGTAGCATATTAAATTGAATAGCATGTACATATTATAACATAAACATGAGTGCTTTGCATATTATTAATTTTTTTTTGGCGTGCATTGCTTTAATAAAAATAAAATGCATATAATAGAAAATGGTAATTAATTAATAATATGTTAACGATTGATTGGTTTATTATCATAGAAAAGAAGAAAAAAGAAAAGAATCATAAAATAATAAAGAATAGTATAATAGAAATGTATGTAAATGCAAAAAAAGTGATACCCCACAATGTATGCAGGGTATCACTTTTTTATATTGTTAGTTTATATCTTTGTTATAAGTTACTTTAACAGTTACTTCATTAAAGTCAACCTTATATTCATAGAGATTACTATCTTCGTCTTTAAAAGTGTATGTTATTGAAGCGTTAGATATATTGAATGTTTTTTCGATTTTTAATTCATTTGTACTACCGCTAAAGCTGTTGTCATCATTATTAGCAAATAATTCAACTGAAATACTACCGGCAGTTAAGTCGTAATCTTTACCATTTGCAGTGGAAAGTAATTTTACATACCTATTAATCTCTTCCATGGTAAAGTCATACGATATTTTATAAGAATCACTGCTAGAGATATACGGTATGTCAGTATTGTTTAGTTCTTTTACTCTGTCTGTAAAGTTTATTTTTAATTTAGTTGGTTTTAATGCTTTCGGTAATTCCAATTCGAATTTAGCAGCCTCGATATTGAGATCTTCTACTGCCAGTCTTGTTTTAAATTCATTAGTGAATTTTGCCAGTTGTCGGATAATAAACTTCTCTAATTCAAAATTGTCAACTTGTTCTTTTGTCGGGCAGTAGTAAGCATCATCGTCGGTAATAACACGTTCTTGATTCGGTGTAACAGGAATACCAAGGTTTGCTGCCAAATCAATAAGTTGAGGTACTAGTACCCTTGGGTTGCCGAAATCGTCAACGTTTGAATCTTCGCGGAATTTTGATAAGTCGACCAAAATTGTGTGAATGTTGCCTTTGTTGGCATTATTGTAGTTGTTTATTTCAGATACCATTCTTTCTACATAATCATTTCCTTTGGAGTCACCTTCCTCTATATCAGTAAAGTTTATATTAACATCTTTATTTAAATCTGTCTCAAAATCACCATCTTCATTAAAGGTATATGCATTTGGGTCCATTCCTGTAAAGATGATTAAGAATTTTTCTGCTTTATTATCGGATAATTCACTATTAAATATACCAAGAGCTCTTCTAATGGCATCACCGAGATTACTTTTTTCTGTCTTAGTATCCGCATTTAATGAACTGACGTAGCTTTTAAGCTGTGATTGTTCAGTTCTAATGTCGTAGAATTTCCAACCACCCGCATTAATGTCAAAATCATTTATATCAGCGTAGTCTGAATATTTTATTATACCTACTTTAGTTTGATCATCGAATAAATCGGATATGTGCTCGATTGCTGCTCTAACAGTGTCGAATCCTTCTGTACGTGTTATACCGCCTCCAAATTCCTTTTTCTGTGATTCTGAAGGACCTTTAAAATCAGCGACGCCTGACTCAGCAACGATATTATTGGCAACAAAGCATCCCTGAAGATTAACAGCGTCACCATGTATCGTTATTGTTCCGTTAGGGGCAAATGCAATCGATTTAATAAGTGAAGATCCTGCTTCAAAACTAATATCACCGTATTTGGATAGCAAAATAATGTTATCATAACTATCTAGAGCATTTCCCTGACCCTGTAATTGAATATTGCCGGTAGCAAATATAAAAGCACTTTTAGCATTCGGGTCTAAAGCTTGTCTGATTTCGGGCACACTTATTTTCAGGTTACCGTCAAAATACATATTGTCTCTCAGATAGAATGTGCCACCTTCAATATAGTAGTTTACTATTGTTTCACCATCAACGGTGTAGGCATTTTCATTTTCACCGATTCTTCTTTCTTCTCTTCTTACGTAAATATCAGGGGATTTGTCATCAAAACGACAAATATTGCCTCCATTAGGAAAATGAAATTCCTTTGTTATTTCTTTAAAGATATATTTGGCTCTTTCCTCTTCAGGGTATTGAGAGAGTTGGCCCTCTATTTCGCCCTGAATAAAATCAAATAATTCCTTAAAATTCCCCTCCGAATCGGACACTAATTTATCATCGTTTCTATGAGCTTCTTCATAGGTCATTTTAACTTCTGTACCGCCTATGTAGTTGGAGTGGGTACCTGTTTTTTCATAGTAGCGAGCTACGCCGTCTATAGTGGTTGGACCGGTTACTTTAAGAGTTTCTCTTACAAATATGCTCCCTTCAATTTCCGTTTTGTTTCCTTGAAACATTAAATCTGTAAGGGAATAGAAGCAATTGCTTAATATGAAATCTATTATTGACGGTGTTTCAGTAGATAAATAGCAAGAATCAAACAAAACTATAGCTTCTTTATTGATGGGTTTTTGCTTAACAGATATTTCTCCATCATGATCTAAAGTGATATTGACTAAATTGTGCAAATCAACTGCGGCAGGAGAAACTGAGCTATTGCTGTCTAATTCAAAGTCTGCAATGTCATTGAAATTGCCAGCAGCAAAAACAGTTAATTCAGGATAAAGATCATTACCTGAAAAAAGAGCAAAGCTGGCAAGAAAAACAAAAACTGTTAAGACTGCACATGATCTTTTAAGAAACCTCTTTTTCATTATACGTACCTCCCTAAAATAATATGGTATTGCCACTTTTATATAAATACTAGGTCACGTGATATTCGGCAAAATATCTTTGTTATCTTTATCTATTATCTTTATCTCTACAAATTAACAACTTTTTACAAGTTAGAATCTGATATCTGCAATTTGAACAAGTTTACCGTTTGCATCATAAGTATACACAAACATATATGCAGGTACAAAGGATTTTGATACATAAGTTGTAGCAATAAGATCATAAGTACTTGATTCCGAATTTTGAGCATAAGCTACAGTTTTTACAGAAGAGTGTGTTTTGTCAAAAATTCTGATCAAAAGTTCAGAACCTTCCGCATTAGTTTTGCCTTTTATGTACAATCTTTTATCAAATATACCCGGTATATCCACTAACTCAATAGAATCAAAGGAAAAAGTCATTCCGTTGTACGTTACCTTATCGCCAAGTTTATTCCTTTCTACAACCGGAACATTAATATCACCAGGTCCGCCGGGCATTTCTTTACCCGGTGACTCGATTTCCTTCGGCAATGTAATATATACGGATTTGGTGCTGTCTTCCCAATCAACTTTGGCACCGCAGTTTTCAGATACGAATCTTAACGGAACAAATGTCCTGCCGTCGGTTATTTCAGCAGGGACATCAAGAGTTTTTTCTTCACCGTTTACATAGGCATTGGTTTTACCGATATAAAGCTTCATCTCTATACCATTGCCTGTTGCGGTAACCATACGTTCCTGAGCGTCCCACAAGACCTCCATATCCAAAGCTTCGAATATTCTCCTAAAGGGAATAAGAGTTCTTCCTTCCTTAATATATGGCCCTGGGTCGTTTGCCTCGCGACCGAATTCCATGAGTTTACCGTCAATATATACTTTTACATTGGTGCTTATTGATGCATTGCTAAAAAGAGTGGTTGATAGAAACAACGAACAGATCAAAAACGAATAGATAAAAAAACGTAAAGCGAAAGCTTTCGACTTTTTCATTTTAAATCCTCCCCTTAATACTAAATAGTTCTATCTTTTTACATAATATATGCGTTTACCAAAGGTTGTAGATAACTTAAGAGAATAAAAGTCATATCACTTCCTTTATATGTAGTCGATTAATCCATACTGATGTTTCTTGAAAGGAAAAAATACTTTTCCTCAATATTATTATATAATAAATGGGACAAAAAATAAAGTATATTTTACCATGACAAAAATAATTATATTGTTAAATCTATGTTACGTGTGTCGGGGGAATAATAAAATAATGGAGAGTTTTCCGATTTTGATATACGTGAAACTCTCCTAATTAGAGATTTTGCATAACTATATTATATATTTCGAAAATAATTTACAATGAACATGTGTAAGTTTTTGCAATATCATATGTCTAAACTATTAAATTATATTCCATTCAGTGAGGTAATTTTATAATAATTCAACATTTTAGGTGATATCCTTTTTGTAAATAACTTTAAATTTTATATTTTCAAAGGGTAAATCATAATAATAGGCTTTTCCTTTGCTGTCTATAAACTCAAAGGTTATTACAGGACCCGGGTAATTAACATCCCGTTCAATTATCAAATCTGCGCTGTTAAAGCTTCCGTCGTCATTGTTGACATATAGTTCAATAGTTATTTCTCCTGCATTTAAAGTGTAAGTTTTTCCTTCATCAACGGTTATTATCTTGGCGAACTTTGATATATTGGAAACGATGTTATGTTCTATGCTGTATGAATTATTCTGTACTGAAGTTGCTGACAGATCGATTTTATCAAATTCATTACCGTCAATATCCTTTATAATCAAACTAACGGGTTTGAGAGTTCTTGGAAGATCAAGTTTGAATTCAGCAGATTTAATCTCAAGATCATATAATGCGAGCCTGGTATTAAATTTGTTAGTGTATTCTGCAATCTTGTTTATAATGAAATTTTCTGAAGAATGGTTTTCCACTTCTTCTTTTGTCGGTCTGTAATATACATTACCGTTTACAGCCGTTGCTTGTGTTTCCCCAGGCACAATATTAATACCCAGATTACTGCCCAAATCGGTGAGTTGGGGTATTATTTTCTTCGGAGTACCGTCAGGATGTTTGTTTGATTCCTGACGGAAAAGGGATAAATCGACCAAAATAATGTGAATATTGGATTCATTCAAATTGTTGAAGTCATTTATTGCTTTAACTATTTCTTCAACATAACCGTTTCCGGATTTTAAAGGCTGGGAACCTTCATCATATATAAAAGCGGACCCTTTAGTAATATCTAAATTGACATCTGTCACATATTTATTCTCGGTGGCACTATAAGCATTGGGATCAAGTCCGGTAAATATGACCATGAACTTTTCCGAATCTCTATCGCACAATTCACTTTGAAATACACCGAGGGCTCTTCTCATAGCATCACCAAGATTACTTCTTTCCGTATCTGTATCTGCAGTTAATGTTTTGATATAGTCTTTAAAGGCATCCTTTTCATTCCTGGTTTCGGGATTCAAGTCATAAAGAGTCCAGTTTTCCCGTACTCGACTGTCATTTATATCTGCAGAATCGGAATATTTAATAACCCCAACTTTTGTGTTATTATCAAAGGATTCGGGTAAGTAGTTAATAGCAGAGACTACTTTCTCAAAGCCTTCCGTGGGGTTTAACTCGTTGTTAATTTTATCTGTGGTATCGCTTGAAGGACCGAAGAAGGTAGAGCCTGATGCTTCACAGAAAACATTTTTACCGGCAAAGCAACCGTTGAAATCTACATTGTTTCCCTGAATGGTTACATTACCTTCAGGAGCAAAAACGATAGCGGTTAATTCGGTTGAACCCGGCTGAAAACAAATATTTCCGTGTCTTGAAATCAGCACCAATGTATCTAAAACACTTAATTGGGATTCATCATTGTTCTCTATAACTAAATTTGAAGTATTACCTTGAAAAACTATGTCTCCTTCCGCAAAGATGAAGATAACTTCTGTGCCGGGAAGAAAATCTTTTGTAATGTTTGGAACACTTATTTTAAGATTTCCGTCAAAATACATACTGTATCTTAGTACAAAGTCGGAATCACTGATTTCATAATTGTAATAATTTCTTGTATATTCATTTGAGCCGGGATATGGGTTTGGATCTAGTCTTTTTATTATTGTATTATCATCGTAATGGGCTATATTACCGTTTCCAAAATGAATATTTGCGGTAGATTCGTCATACAAAAATTGAGCCTTGTCTCTTTGAGGGGGATTGGCAACTTTTTGTTGAATATATCTAAAAAGCTTAACATATCCACCGGGATTATCATTATCCTCGCTTTCTTTAACTAATTGATTAATCTCTTCTCTTTTTTTATCGGATACTTGCCGAACTCTATCACCGCTGTCTGTGAAGAAAGCCGAAGCATTTTGTGGAGGCCCGTTTTTATCGTGCTTGAATTCATTGTATTCGACATGGGCTTCCTGGCTGAGAGTTACTTGCTCTTTGCTTGATTTTACAATTAAATCATTTAATGTAAATACATCGCCGTTTATTTTTGTATCATTACCCTGGATGGTTAAATCGTTAAAAGAAAACAAACATTTTTCCAATATGCCTATTATATCATCGGGTATTAGTGTTGATTTGTAGCATGAGTCGATCAAAAGAATAACTTCTTTCTCAATTGGTTCAGTACCTACAGTTATCTTTCCGTCTTGAATGAAAGATGTTTTCGCTATGTCCAGAAGATTAACATTTTGATCCGGATTAAGTGTACGCCCGTTGAATTCAACGGTAACGTTTTTATTTTCTAAATTTTCGGCGGCAAAAACTACGTTTTCATTGATAAGACCGTTACCTGTAAGAAAAACTATGCCGGAAATAATAGCTAAAGCTGTCAAGATCGAAAAAGCCTTTTTACAAAATCCTTTCATTGTACCTACCTCCCTGCCTTTTTTGGTCTATTTATTTCTATGAAACTTCTTTTTATTAAATTCGGTGAGTGTTTTGTCTCAAACTATGCTGCAGTAAATAGTTATCTATCATTCAAAAGCTAAAACTCATAATCTGCAATTTTAATACGTTTTCCGGTATTGTCTTCGGTATATACGTACATGTAACTGGGGACAAATGAATTTGAAACATATAAGGTTGCGAGAAAATCATAAGTATCGGATTCGGAAGGTTGCGCAAAAGCTCTTAATGAAACATAATTATGGCACTCGTTATATACTTCGAGCCAGAGAGTGGAACCTTCGATGTTAGTTGTCCCCTTTATTCGCAACTTCTTCTCGGAAGCGTTTGGTATGTCCAAAAGTTCTACAGAATCAAAGGAAAAGGTCATTCCGTTATATGTGACTTTTTCCCCGAGTTTCTTTTCCACTACGACAGGTATATCAATGTTTCCGGGACCACCGGGTATGTCGTCTTCCGGTAAAGTAATTACCTTTGGTAATGTAATATAAACCGATTTAGTGCTGTCCTCCCATTTGACCTCGGCGCCGCAGTTTTCGGATACGAATCTCAATGGAACAAAAGTCCTGCCGTCGGTTATTTCGGCCGGAACATCAAGAGTTTTTTCTTCACCGTTTACGTAGGCATTTGTTTTACCGATATAAAGCTTCATTTCTATATCATTGCCTATTGCAGTAACCATTCGTTCCTTAGCGTCCCATGAAACTTCCATGTCCAGAGCCTCAAATATCCTTCTGAAAGGAATTAGTGTTCTTCCTTCCTTAATATAAGGCCCGGGGTCGTTTGCGTCTCGTCCAAACTCCATGAGTTCACCGTTAATATATACTTTAACATTAGTGCTTATTGAGGCATGAATCGAAAGAGTGGTTGATAGAAACAACGAACAGATCATAAACGAATAGATAAAAAAATACAGGGTAAAAGATTTAGCCTTTTTCATAATGGACCCTCCCGTTGATTCCAATAATTAATATATTATATGCTTTTACTGTAGGATGTATATAAAACTTTCTATATATTCTTTTTTAAACAAATTTGGAAATCTTACATCTATATTATATATTATTGCCCCAATAAGATTAATGTTTCCTAAAAAGGAAAAAATCTTTTTTACTAATATTATATAATAAATTGCCTATAAAGTAAAGTATAATTTACCATTAAAAGAATAATTTTAATATTTGTTTTTAGTTCTAACTATGAACAATTACCATTTAGAATGTTTTATCTATTTTAAAGTTAAAAAATAACCATAATATAACGACAATTAATATGTATCCTATTTGTAAAAAAGGAAGCTGCAATTCGGTTTTCATAAAATAATCTAAGAAAATTACTAAATTTTTCACATGACTATTCCGATATAATTATAGCAGGTCGAATATTAAAAAGGATAGAAGGCGGGATTTATGGATCTAGCTACTCTTATAGGTATTATTGCCGGTATTGTATGTATAGTTGCATCTATAATGACTGGAGGTAGTCTCTGGTCATTCTGGGACATTTCCTCAGTGTACATTACTGTAGGTGGAGGAATCTGTGCCACATTAATTTCCTACAAAATCGGCGAGTTTGCCAAAATTATGAAGGTCGCCGTGAAGGTTTTGGTGGGAAAGGAATCAAGGCCACAGGACACCATTAAAATGCTTGTTGAACTTTCCGTTAAAGCAAGAAGGGAAGGACTGCTTTCTCTTGAGGCTGAACAGGAGAACATAAAGGATGAATTTTTAAAGCAATCCCTCCAGCTGGTTGTTGACGGTGTGGAGCCGGAAGTAATTGTCGATTCGATGGATCTTGAGCTGGAAAATATGAAATCGAGGCATGACAAGGGAGCAGGAATGTTTAAGACAATGGCGGCTCAGTTTCCGGCATGGGGTATGATAGGAACACTGATAGGTCTGATACAGCTTCTTGACCAATTGGATGATCCTTCAGCAATAGGACCTGCCATGGCAGTTGCGTTAATAACAACATTCTATGGAAGTGTTCTGGCGAATTTCATATGTAACCCTATTGCTACCAAATTGGCTTTAAAGAGTAAAGAGGAGATTCAGGAGAAAAAAATGATTATTGAAGGTGTTCTGTCCATACAGGCCGGAGAGAACCCGAGAATATTGGAGCATAAGCTTAAGACCTTCTTATCTCCAAAACAAAAGCAGGATTATGAGTCACAATCCGGTAAAGATGCAGTAGACAGTCAAAGAGCAGAGGACAGTGAAAAAGTAAGAAATGCTGCTGTATAGTGAGGTGTATTTTTCATGAGATCAAAAAGGAATATTGAACAGGAAGAAGTATCTGAAGGCGCTCCTGAATGGTTAACTACATACAGTGATATGGTTACGTTGTTATTGACATTTTTCGTAATGCTGTTTTCAATGGCCACTATTGACAAGCAAAAATTCGAGCAGGTTGCCAACTCACTGCGGGCTGCATTTATGAGCAACAATAATGAAGGAATGTTTGATTATAAAGAAGGCACTGAGGTATATAGTATAACTCAGAGTATTAATTCGGGAGAAATACTGGAAGACGGTGACGAGGCCTTTATTAAGGGTGAAAGCAGTGTAGACGGAAATGATTTGGGGACTAAAGGCGGACAAGCCGAGAAGCTGGAAGAGTTTATTGAACAGATTGAAAAGCTGGCAGAAGAGATGGAACTGGGGGACTATGTCAAAGTAATTGATGAAGAGACATACCTGACGTTAAGGATAGACTCTGTTATACTGTTCGATCTTGGTAAAGCCGATATAAAGGACTCGGGAAAAGAAACCTTGCGAAAGATCGGAAATCTTCTAAAAGAACTGGATAAAGGAGCATCCGTACAAGGACATACGGACAATCTTCCGATAAACACAATGCTGTTTCCGACAAATTGGGAGCTGTCAACCAAGAGAGCTACCAATGTGGTGCTCTTCCTGATAGAGGAAAGCGGAGTGGATCCGACAAAGCTTACAGCCACAGGAAATGGTGAGTTTAGACCGATTGCACCGAATGACACGGAAGAAAACAGGCAGAAAAACAGGAGAATTGATATTGTAATTGAAAAATAGCTTTATTGAGAGTTTGATAAAATTGGAGCTCTTAGAACGATAATCCTTGGTACATAGGATATTGTTTTAAGGGCTTTTTATTATGTAAGGAAAAAACATCGGAAGTATAAAAAGAAAACAAATTGGATAAATATGTTGACTCAATATGCAGTATGCTTTATAATTTATCGGAGTAAAATTATGTTTATTTTAATAGGAATATCCGAAATTATGTTTTGTTGCCAATGAAAAGGTTCGAAAAAACATGTTTTAGGGTATAGTTCCTCAGTTTGAAAAATTTTTATTACTTTATTAATTCAATATAATTTTAAGGGGGATTTAAATTGCGTAAAAAAAGAAAGACATTGACGCTGTTAGTAATCTGTGCATTGATTATCAACACATTTTTTATGTCTATCGGTAGTGCTTATGAAAACCATGAAAAAGGCATAGAGCCGGAACCTTTGGAACAAATTGATTGTAATAGTTCTGTTGATGTGGAATTTGAAGAGAAAATTGATCAATCAAACATCAATGATGCTACTGTAGTTGATAATGAGGTTAATATAGAAGAAGAGAATAAAAAAGACAGTAATGAAAAAGACAACAATTAAAAAGACAACAATGAAAAAGATGGTATTGAAAATGACAGCAATGAAGATCAGCCGGTTGAAACTGCAGGATGTTCTACCGTACATTCGTCAGTTTACTCGGATGTATATGACTATCACGAATCAGACGTATCATATAGCTTAGATGTTAACCTTGAAGCCGCACCTGTTGAAAAACAGGCTGGCGTAATTTCCGGATATATTGATACGAAGCTTACTTATTCAGAAAATCTTTCCGAATTTTTCAAGTCTGGGTTTGATGTTGCAATAGAAGGGACTGATTTTAGAACAGTAACTGATGAAAAGGGTTATTTTGAATTTAGGGGAGTTCCTTCGGGAGAATATACTTTATTAATAAGTAGACCTTATTATATAGATGCCATAATTACTAATATTCCAGTTGAGCAAGATGAAAGAATAGAGGTCAGTTCCGAGAAAAATCCTATCAAACTTTTGTATGGAGATGTGGAGGACGATAATGCCGGTAATATAGTAGACCTTGTACGGGTCGTTGCTCATTTTTTCACTATGAAAGGTGAAGAAAATTATAATGAAATAGCCGATTTGGATAAAAATGGCGCTATCAATATGGTGGATATTGTCATTGTACTTTCGTGTTATCAAAAGTGTACAAAACCATGCTTGTGGTTGCAGCCACCTCAGGAACTGGTTGTAGAGAATTATGCAAACGATTCTGTGACTTTATCATGGACACCTCCGATTAACATGAACGGTATACTGGGATATGAAGTGTTAAGAGATAATGTGGTGATTGGAACAACAGAAAATTCAACATATACGGATACCGGAATTAAGGCAAATACAGCCTATACATATGCGGTACGGGGCTATGGTGGAAAAGATACTTTTGCAAAAGAGTCCTACGAGGTATTTGTCGAGATTCCGGATGTGAATGCTCCCACTAAGCCCATTGACTTGAAAGTAGTTGAAACAACAGACTCGACCATAACTTTTGAGTGGAAAGAGTCAACCGATAATGTGGGAGTAGCCGGATATAACATATATTGCGGGGAAGAACTGATCGGTACCACAAATGCGGATGTAACGAGCTTTACGGCTGAGGGACTTAAGAGGTTTGAAGCTTATTACTTTACGGTAGAAGCCTTTAATCAGGCAGGGATATGTTCCGACAAAAGTGAGCCTTTAGAAGCGGGAATAGGTCTGGTCCTCGAATCGGATATGACAATAGAGGAGGATCTCTGTATAAATGCCGGTACTCTCGATCTTAACGGACACAAGCTTGTTGTCGAGGGAAATATATTGCAAAACGGTGGAATGATAGATATTAACGGCGGAAGTTTGATAGTAAAAGGAGACTACTTTGTCGGTGATGCAGAACAAGGACAACCCGGCAAAGGGAAGCTGGTTATGACGCATCAGCCTGATTATGTCAGGGTTGAGGGAGATTTTCTGATGTACTCATCTTCGGACCACACCGGCTTACTGACCGAGGGAACTATTGAGCTTAAGGGAAGCTTTACGCAAAAGAACGGTGGGTGTGCATCGAACTTTTATGCAACGGGTTATAATAAAGTGCTGCTGAGTGCCGATAGGGCGGATGCTCAGACCATAACCTTTGATAATGTGGGAAGTTCAAAGATTAATATTCTTGAGGTAAAAAAGCCAATAGAGTTTTATGAGTTTATTGACACTGCTTCAATTAAGGTTTCTAAAACGGGTATGAGAAATATGTCCATAGGGTTAATGGCCCAGGGAGAAGAATCCGGTTCATATTTTTATGAAGAACTTATTGAAGGATTTAAGAAAGATTACGTGGCCAGAAACACCCAAGGGGTGAACACCGCAGACGGGAGTTTTTCCTATGGGATTAATTCAATGCTTGTTAAGATGATAGGGTTTGATCTCAATATAGGGGCTAATTACAATTCTCTCGAGGAAGAATCCAAGATGCTTAAAAACGGATGGAGCTTTAGCCTTGAGGGTTGGCTGGATATTGAAGAACATGGCGGCAACAATAAGCTCATTAAAGTTATGATTCCCGGAGGGGAAAAAAGTTATTTTGTCTACAGTGGAGGAAGCATTAAACCCAAGTATACGAGGAATAGACTTTCAATGGAAGGCAGCAGCTATGTTTTGACTACAAAGGATTTGAAAAAATACGGCTATGAGAGTTACGGAACAAATAAATACCGCATAAAGTGGATGGAAGACAGGTATGGAAACAGAATTGATTTTCAATATGACGGAAGCAACCGCATAAAAGGCATTACTGATGCTGTGGCAAATTCTATTGATATAAGTTATGATGCCGGCAAGATTGAAATAAAACACATGAAGTCATCAAGGGTAGTTTCTTATATTTATGAAGGTGATTTGCTAAAGCAGGTTGCTGATCCTATGGGGATAAAAACTTCCTTTGAGTATGATGAAGGGAACCGTATTGCCAAGATTGTGGATAATAATGGCAATGTTGTGGGACGTGTGACGTATAAGGCAAATTCGAGCGGTAAACCTATGGTTAATGTGTATGTTGATTCACTAGGAAATTATAGAAGATACACCTATTATGAAAACGAGAACAGGACCGAACTTGAGGAAGGGGAAGAGCCCCCCAAATTTGTACAGATTGCGGCAGCAGATAAAAATATAGCAGCATTAAAAGAAGACGGTACAGTGGTAGTCTGGGGAAGTAATATAAATGATGAATGTGATGTGCCGGAAGGATTGGCGGGAGTAAAGAAAATAGCTGCAGGTCAATTCCATATAGTAGCATTAAAAAATGATGGAACAGTGGTAGCTTGGGGAAGAAATGTTAATGGGGAATGTGAAGTACCTAAAGGTTTGACAGGAGTGAAGGAAATAGCTGTTGGAATTTCGCACACAGTGGCATTGAAAGAGGACGGAACTGTGGTAGCTTGGGGGAAAAATAATTACGGCCAATGTAGTGTACCTGAAGGATTGAAAGGAGTAAAAGCGATAGCTGCAGGTGAATACCATACGGTAGCATTAAAAGAAGATGGGACAGTAGTAGCTTGGGGTAGGAATTATTTTGGACTATGTAAAGTACCGGAAGGATTAACCGGAGTAAAAGAAATAGCCGCTGGAGTTCTTCATACAGTAGCTTTGAAGAAAGATGGGACAGTGGTAGTATGGGGTCCTAATTTGTTTGGGGAATGTAATGTACCGGAGGGATTAAGAGACGTTAAGACAATATTTGCAAAAGAAAATTATACTGCTGCATTAAAGGCAGATGGGACAGTAGCGGTTTGGGGTTCTAATACTTATGGTGTATGTGATGTACCGGAAAGTTTGGGCAAAATAGAGGCAATATATGCGGGTAGGTATCATATAGCAGCGTTGAAATCTGATGGAACGGTAGAGGTCTGGGGCTGGAATACTCTTAGAGAGTGTGAAGTTCCTGAAGGATTGACAGAAGTAAAGGAATTAGCACTGGGATACGCTTATACAGCAGCATTAAAGAAAGATGGAACGGTAGTAGTTTGGGGTAGTGGAATTAGAGACAATATGCCCAAATCGAAAACGAGGACTACCACCTATATCCACAAAGACCATAGGGTTGTTGAGATTATAGATCCATTGGGAAAATCTACAACGTACACCTACAATGATTACGCTGAGTTGGAATCATATACCGACCGCTACGGAAATACCACAACCTATTTACTAAACAACAGCACCGGAAATGTAGAGAAAATTATAAATCCTGATAAGTCTGAAAAAACCTTTGGTTATGACTCAAACAATAACCTTATATGGGAGAAAGACGAAGAAGGAATTTTTACAAGATACGTATATAAGAACAGCTATGATTACGACACCACAAACGAAAACATAAAATACGTGTCCGACAGCGATGGAATACATTTGAGAATGAAAGCAACATATTTGAAGGGAAAACTCCAGGGTGATCAGGTAGTTAATCTGACAAAGGATAATGCAGCGGATTTTGCAATCACCGAATACCTGCCGTATTCAACCGAAGAATTAGAGGAGAACAACATAAAACTTAAGGGAATTATCCATAAAGTGAAAGACCCCTTGGGAAACATTACCACGTACTACCATTATGAAAACGGAAATGTAAGGAAAATTGAAGAACCTTATGATGAAAACAGTCCGTCAGCGAAAGTAACGGAGTACACATATAACAATATGGATGTGGTTGAATATGAATATTCTCCGAAACGCTATAGAACCGATTATGTATACAATGCGAACGGTCAGGTGACAGAGGTTGTGAAGAACAATGGAGACAATAGGTATACACCAATTACAAAGAGCAGTATAACCAAAATATATTATGATAATATGGGAAGAATAAAGCAGACAATATCTCCTAAAGAAAATGATGAGCTTTTACCTGAGGTTCTTGGGGAGGCAGGATACAAATACGAATATTACAGCAGCGGAAAGCTATGGAAAGTCACTGATCCGTATAATTATACAACAATATATACTTATGACTTGTACGGGAATCTTAAGACAGAGCAAAAACCTAACGGTTCGGTGTATCTTTACGAATATGACGATTTGGACCGCCTAACGAGTGTTTATTTCAAAGAGGATTCAAATTCGAAAAAGGAGCTTTTGGAAGAATGCTTCTATTGGGAAGAGACTAGTAAGGATGAACAGAACAATTATTTTGTAACAACGAAGGAACGCTACGAGTATTTAAACGATTATAGTTCCAGATGGACAACTTATTATTATGATTATGCCGGAAGGATTATAAAAGAAGAATACAGAATGCTTACAGTCGGTGGAATGGATTTTTATGGGGACATTCCAATGGATTTTGACAACACGATGGATTTTGATTACACGGTTCCGGATATAGAGAACGGTTATTATAAAAACGGAATGCTGAAATGGACCAAGGATGCCAGAGGAAATAAGACCTACTACTCATATTGGGGATACGACAGCACTTCAAAAACGACATACGATGAAGTATGGATTCCGGCAAAAGAAGAAAACGGAACAATAAAATATACCTACAAAAGAATTGACTATGACAAAGCCGGAAGAAAAGTGACAGAAAGCACAGGAAAGGATTTTGTTGAGCTATACGGCAAGCCAAAGGAATCCGTAACCTATAAATTCAGCTATTATAATTCAGGAAAACTCTATAGAGAAAGTCTTGCTAATAATCTTTTAAAGGAATATCACTATGATATTGAATGGAACCTGATTGAGGAAATCAGTTATATTGACCCTGAAAGAACGACCATTATAAAATATGAGAATTATGATTATTTAGGTAAGCCGGAGAGGAAGGTTGTTTTGGCAGATGCCAATGACATTATTGTCAAACCCGGTGATAAGACAAAAACCTATAGTGAACATCCCCGTAGCATAGGTTTGATTACGTCATATGAATACGATAAAAACGGTAATATTGTAACTGAAACTTCACCTAACGGCGTTACAATTACATACCGGTATGATATGATGAACAGGTTATTAGAGACTTCACAGCCTGGAGTTGATGAATATGGACAGAGTAAAACCATTAAAGTTCAAAGTCATTACAATTGGGAAGGTAAGGTCGACTATACAATAGATGCAATGGGGAATAAGACAGAGTATGTGTATAACAAGAGGGGACTACCGGAAAAGGTCATAAATATTGTGACAATAGACGGAGAAAAGACGGAATTAATTACTGCGTACCAATATGATAGAGCAGGAAACCTTATTGCGGAAGTGTCGCCGGAAAATTATGACCCGGATAAGGAGCCTATTGAAACAGAAAACAGAATAGAATACACATATGATTGGAAAGGAAGATTAAAAACCAAGGAGTTTGTCGGAATAGAAAAACAGGTTGACCCTGATAATGGATATGCTTGGATAGAGGTGCCTGTGCGTATCGTGTTAAAGGCTTACGAATACGATAACAACGGAAATCTTATAAAGGAGCTCGATGCTTTAGGTTATGAAGCAGGAACCGGTTATGATACGGATTCTAAAATAAAGAGTGGATACGGTACGGTATATACTTATACCTTGGATAACAGGGTGGAAACTGTACTTGACCCAGAAACGGCAGCAAAAGGACTGCCCTATTCGGTAAAATACGAGTATGATGCTTTAGGCAGAAAGACAGCCGAAACCAAGGTGAAAGGTACAAATAAAGATGACAAGTACGAAACAACCACAACATATGAGTATGACGAATTGGGATACATAGAAGCTGTTTTAGTTGACGGAGAGAAAAAGCAAAGCTACGACTACGATTGGCATGGCAATTTGGCGGTGCAAACCGATGCAGAAAACAATACAACTACCTATGCGTATAATGTCATGAATCAGCTTGTCAGAGCAAGTTATCCCGGGGATGAATCCATTGATTCTAACGTTGTTGTATTTAAATACGATGTAATGGGTAATCTTGTAAAGCGAACGAATTCTATGGGTACTGTTGATATATATACCTATGACAATCAAGGAAGGGTAATTTCCCGTACTACCCAGAAGGGTGAAGGTGACAGTGTTGAGGATGCCATTACAATCCAAGCAAAATACGATTTGAATGGCAACAAACGGTTTGAAACAGACGGGGAAGGATACACCGTAGAGTATATCTATGATGAGCTTAACAGACTGGTTGAAACGAGGTATAACGGTGTAAAGACCTCAGAAGGACGTATTGTAAACCATTCGATTGTCTATAGATACGATAAAGACGGAAATATGACAGAAACGGTTAAAATTGTCCAAGATAAAGACAACACCGTTTCCAATACCTATACTAATGTCTATGATCCTTTGGGCAGATTAATTGAGACTAAGGATCCCGACGGCATAGTTGTTGAAAAGCTGGAGTATAACCATAACAATGCACAGATAAGGTCCTATGATGCATTAAACAACTGCACGGAGTTTAGATATGACCGAAACAACAGGAGAACAGTTACAATCGATGCAGAGAACCATATAGTAGAGCAGGGGTATGATCTTGCGGGCAATGTATCATATAAAATTGACGGTAGGAACAATAAGACAATTTATACATATGATAAGTTTGACTTGTTGCGAAAAGTAGAAATATTGGAAAACGGGAAAACAGTGCCGGTTGAACTCAGCAGCTATACCTATGACGGCAATGGCAACATTTTGACCCAGACGGATGGAAAAGGGAATACCATAACTTATCAGTACAATGCCCGGAATAAACTAAGCAAAAAAACTGACGGCAGTGGAAAGGCTGAATCTTATAAATATTATGCGGATGGAAATCTCAAAGAGAAGACAGACAGGAATTCTATAATAACGTTGTATACCTATGACTGTCACGGAAGGCTTAGGGTTCAGAACAGCATTGGGGAAAATCCTGTCAAAATAAGCTATACCTACGATAACAATGGCAATGTCTTGACTGTAACAGCAGGCAATGAAGAAATAGTACGGACATATGATGAACTTGGCAGGGTTAAGACCAAGACAGTGTCCAATATAGGTGAATCGAAATATGAATATGATATAATTTATGATGAGGAAAAAGGATGTCTTGCTGAAAAGTCAACTGACCCGAAAGGGAACATGACCACAAAGGTATACGACAATGCAGGAAGACTTAAGTATGTTGTTGACGGTGATGAAAAATCAACGGTATATACCGAGTACAACTATTACGCCAACGGAAATCGTGAAAGTGTTGTATATCCTAACGGTTCAAAAGAGGTATATACTTACTATAAGAATAATTTACTATGGACCTTGACAAATAAAAAAGCGAACGGCAGCGAAATGGATGTCTATACATATTATTACGACGGTGCCAACAATCAGGAACGCAAACATGAAAAAATCAATGGTGTTGATAAGGGAACCACAACATACACCTATGATTGTTTAAACAGGCTTGAAACTGTAACGGAACCCTCAGGAAGAGTTACGGTGTATACTTATGACGGTGCAGGAAACAGGGAGACCGAGACCATAAAGGATGGAGCCGATACAATAGAAAAGAAATACGATTATAATGACAGTAACTGGCTATTGAGCGTAACTACTAAGGTAAACGGTACTATAACGGACGTAGTAGGCTATTCTTATGATGATAACGGTAATCAAACACAGGTATATCAAAACGGAGAGCTTATTGCTGAATATGTATATGACAGCCTGAACCAGCTTATTAAGGCAACTGTCGGTGAGAATGTGATTAACAACACCTACAACGGCGAAGGCTTGAGGGTGGCAAAGAAGGTAAACGGAAGCATTACAAGGTATCTATATGAGTACGATAAAGTTGTGCTTGAGGTAAGTGGCAGCGGAGGGCAAATAGGACGCAACATATACGGAACAAACCTTTTGATGAGGCAGGCAGATGGGTTGAACCTATATTATATGTACAACGGTCATGCCGATGTTACTGCTCTCATTGATGCAAACAACGGAAGAATCAGAGCATCGTACTATTATGATGCCTTTGGAAATATACAGGAAGAGAAGTACTATACATCAACGGGAGAAGAGACAAGCATACCAATAAACAACAGCATATTATATGCCGGTTACCAGTATGATAAGGAAACAGGATTGTACTATCTGAATGCAAGGATGTATGACCCAAAGGTAGCAAGATTCTTGCAGGAGGATACATACACTGGTGATCCGAATGATCCGCTTAGCTTGAATTTGTATACATACTGTGTTAATAATCCGTTAGTTTATTATGATCCAACGGGACACAACTATATTGAGATCTTCGGAATACCTTTTGGAAATCCATTTGAAGGTATTAAGATATTAGCTAATAAAGAGGCTCGAGAAAAAGCTTTTGAAGAAATAGATGCGTATGTGAGCGATGATATTTCTGATACAAATCAAGAGAGAATTGCCATGAGTACAGTAAAAGCAATAAAAATGTCAATAGCTGTTGCGGAAGGTGGGAAAGCTATAGTAGGAGGTATGGTTACTCCACTAGCAACATGGCTTTCGTTTGGAGGAGGAGAAATATACAATTGGGCAACAGGCGAAGATGAACTGGTTCGGGAAACTTATAGAGAATTAATGTGGCAAGAAATATATAATATAGGAAACCAAGATAGCTTGTTTAAGCCTTTAGGTAATTGGATTGGATATGCTGGAGCAGTTATATATGCAAATGTAACAGGTCAAGATGAAGAATTTAAGAAAATACTTCATGAAGAATCATTAAATGAAATATCAAGGTCTGGTGTTGCAGCAGTAGATGCATTTTTTAAGCCGATTGAAAATACATTTAACAGAAATAATGCCAGAAACTTTTTTAAGCAAACATATTATACTCCACAAGAAGAATTAAACGAATATGCTACAAATATGTTTGTGACGGGAATGATGTTATATGGAGGATATTCAAAGCTTAAATCCACTGGATTAAAAATTGACGCAAGTTACCAGTATTCAGTATCTACAAATGGTACAGTAACATTGTCACCCAAGCTTTCCTATTCATTTGTTAAAGATGCAGCAACTGCTAGAGCAACAGTTGTTGGTAATTCAACGATTGCTGCTGCTAGTTTAGTAGCTGCAGGTGGCGGAGGAAATAGTTTTAATGATAAGGGAACGAGTA
>LFSC01000026.1 GCA_001512505.1 Clostridiaceae bacterium DTU079
ACGCCCTTTCTGGTATTATTATACCAACTTAACTGCGTGTCCAGCAAACCGGGTACAGGTCATATATGTGGCAGCCAATAACCCACCTGTACTATGCGTTACAAACACAACCTTGTCGTAGCCTTTATTAATAATATCTTTCTCCAATCTGTCCGCTTCATCATTTAAGTCTGCCAGCCAATTATACTCAAATAATATTACATCCTCATACATACCAGTAGATACGAATTCTGTATTAAGTTTGTTAATTAAATCCTTATATGTATCAAAAACTCCGTAAGCTCCTTCGTAAGGTGATTTTGCAGATACCTTTTCACCTGAACCATCAGAATCCAAACCCAAAATAGGACCATCATAATTTACTCCTGTAAGCTTTTTATAAATTATATTACCCAAACCTCTAAAAATGTAGTTACTTACTGAGTCTAATATCAAAGCATTCTCATTCATCCAAACAAGTGCATCTTTATTTGAATTCAAATACAATTCCGAACCTAAATAACCGGGAAGCACGTAAATAGCTTTCTTTTCCTTTGTCCTTTTTATAATTGAATCAGCTAAAGCTTTAAGTTCATTTGAAAAAGAATAAGATGAAATATCCGCGAAAATCCCACCTGTTTTATTAATAAGATTGGCATATACGTTTTTATTGCTTGTCCTTGTAATAACAGATGTGTTTATATCACTTTTTACTAATAGATCTACCATTTCATTCATATCGTATATACCATGAGTATTATTTATTTTAAAATCTGCATCTGTCAATACTATCGCAAATTTATATGACTGCGAGCTCCAAAGCATTGTATTGGCATCATCAACAAGATAACCCAAACCATCAATAACTGTTTCAGATGTATCCCCTCCACCTCCAACACTTAATTTAGCAAGTGAATCAATCATATCTGCCGTTGAGTAATGCCATGTTGAGCCTTTTAATTTATGAACTCGTGTTGAGTTAACACCATCCACAGTAATATCGCGATATTCTATTATACCTATACGCAAATCTATTCCTTGATTTTCTATATAAGTTGCAAAATCCGATATGTTGTTTTTTACATTGTTTATATACGGTCCCATTGAGCCGGTTGTATCAATAACAAATGCTAAATCAACTTTTTCCATAGATTCGCTTTTTGATACTGGATTAGCCATAACCTGCAACAGCGATGTTATAATAATCACTGTTGTAATAATAAGTGAACCAATTGTTTTTAAATAAATCTTCATAATATGTATTCCTCCCCTAACTTATAAAATGGTAACATATTTAATTTTCATTGTATAAAAGCTATATCTTCTATATTTGTTTTTTCAAACTTAACTAAAAGCTTTGTTTCCTTAGTTTCCGGTATAAACTCATACAAGCATCTATAACTTGTTCCTTTAGGACTAGCGTCTAAAACAACAAATATTATCCTACCATTAATATATCTAGTACTATGATAACTTACCTCATTTTTTTCACTAAGTATTTCTTTTATACTTGAATATAAATCAGGATACTCACTGACAATCACATTCCCCTCTAAATCCCTAATGCCTTTTTTTTCATAATTAAAGACAAACTCTTCCTTTTCGTTTGTCTTTGTATTGTACTTTAATGTATATACCTTCCTGTCTTCATCAACAAAAATATAATATATATAGTCCTTAAAAGGAAATACTTTTGTTATATTGCTTTCATTATATCTATCATCAGAAAGTATTATCTTTTTCTTTTCATTTTCATAGTTTTGCCTTTCTCCGTACAACTCCATCAATTCATTAAATTCCGACTCATTTATCTTCTTTTTGGTTTGATATTTTGTATTAACCTTAAAATATACATAATTATCTCTCAGCATCAGTCCTGATTTTCTTGTGGATACAATCATATCTGCTGGCTGATTTCGTATATACTGTTTGAGTGAACCAAATCTAAATGCCAATACTACTAAAAGAAGCAAAAGAACTATGTACATTGATAAAATTATTATCGTTAATCTTGACTTCCATTTCTCATTCAAATTCTTCTTACAAAATATAAAAAATATCATTGCTCCAATACCAAATAAAATAAATAGAAAAAATGAAATTAATCCCCAATTGCTTGATAAATATTCTTCCAACACCATAATTAACCACCCTTTATCACATCACACCAATAACTGTAAATACACACATGTAAAATTATATCATTTCTAATACAATTGTTCAACACTGGATTCTTATGTTAGATAATTATTTCTTATTTCACTCCCACTAACAGTCTGATATATAAAAAGCCTTTACTTATAGTTTCATTCTCAATTATCAGATTATTGCTGAAAAAGTAATTAAATATCTAACTCATTACAGGCTTAGATTTTTTCGATAACAAAATTAACCG
Source organism: Clostridiaceae bacterium DTU079 (assembly GCA_001512505.1). Lineage (GTDB taxonomy): Bacteria > Bacillota > Clostridia > Acetivibrionales > Acetivibrionaceae > Hungateiclostridium. The sequence goes on from LFSC01000026.1 coordinate 2,375, forward strand.
ATCCTTCTTCGAGCAGCATACCCTCATCATAATGAACATGGTCTCCACTTTCAAATTTCTCAGAAGCCAGAATCAGCATATGTTTAGCCAGAGAAGTCAATCCTGAAGAATTGGCTTCTATAACAAACTCACCGTTTAGATCTTTTACTCTTATTATTGCTCCATCTTCCAGTCCGAAATTGCTATCCTTTATATTTATAATTACATTCATAACTATCCGCTCCTATACCCTGGTTTCTACATGAAAGCTTAACTTCTTTAATGTACCAGGTAGAAGAATATTATCCTTTTTGATGTCATCACATAGGCTAAGAATTCTCTTACCTGTAGCTTCATCCGGCTTATAATAAATATTGGCAGCCTTAATCAGCCATTTATTCAATAATTCCATAGCTTTTTCCATAACTTTTCCTTTATCCTTTGCAATTGCAAACAATATAGCCTCAAGAGCATGCCATCCACCGTAACCGAAAATTGATTCAAGAGCAAACAGCCTTATATCATCATTTTCGTCCTTAAGCTTATCTTTCATTGCAAAAAGTACCGTTGGCATTTTTGAATTTCTTAAAAGCTTTTTCGCAGTCTTCTTAATTTTGGGGATATCCGAATCAAGAGAATCTATAACATGCTTAACTGCATCATCTTTTGACAGATACCATAAAGCTGTCATTGCTGCAACTTTAACTTTAGGTTCCTCATGGTTAATGAACTTGTAAGCAATATCATAATCCATCTTGTTTCCGGTCTCCCCCAAACCTATCAATGCACCCGGGACAGGATTTATGCGTATTTGCTGTCTATAGAATTCCGGAAAGTCCGTTATTATTGAATGTTTTTTGCAGATAAACCGTGCATCATCCCGAACCGATGCGCTATCATCCGACACAAGACTGATAAGTCTTTCCGCAAATTTTAGGCGAACAATATTACCATAATTTCTTAGCACCGCTGTTTTAACTTTTGCGGATTTATCTTGAAGAAGTTTTTCGATCACACCGTCCCGTCTTTCTTCATCAAGATTCTTTATCGCATTAACCAGCCACATACGTATTTCAAAAGATTTATCTTTTATTGCGGAATTTATAATATCATCACAAACAGCAATCCTGTCTTCCAATAACCTATAACAGAACAGGCGCAGCTTAACATTAGGGTTCTTTAATCTGCTCATTAATTTATCCAGCTTTGTATCTTCCTTTAGATAGTCCGCAATCTCCTCCATTATACTCTTAAGGTCAACTCTTAGAACATTTCGAAGCTTATCGACAAGATAAAAGTTTTCAATAAATGCTTCGAAATTTTCAGAAGTAAAATTGCTTCTCAAAATATGTAAAGCCAAATTTCTCACCGGCAGCACCCAGTCACTCAGCCTCAGCAGTATATACGGAACCATCCTTGAATCCCACAATGCAGAAGCAAGCACTAAAGCTTTTTCTCTTACATATCCATCATAATTAAGGGAAGCTACCCCTATAAGATGAACGTAAACTTCAGGAGAGAATTTTTGAAGTATGCCCATCTGTTCAATATTTATCCTTGTATATTTTACACGGTCATAAACCGTATTCCACTGCTTTCCCCGAACCTTATCCATAACCTCCGAGACTATTTGGGCAGCAGTCCACGCAAGGTCTTCATCTTTTTCAAAAACAAGAGGATATACATATTCTATATCCGTTAAATCCGCACAAGGCTTAAGCGATTTTAACACATCAATTTTATCTTTTGAATTAGGATGCCCAAATAGTTTTACAGGCTGCAAAAGAACATAGTGTGCCAAACTCTTATCAAAAAACTCTGCCATAAAATCACCCACTCTGCTTAAAATAGTAGTTTGCGATTCTTTCAATCAAAGAATCCATACCTTGCTCAACGGAATATATAAAATCAAATACCCTCTCACTCCATCCGGCAATGATGTTTACATTTCTGCCTTTAAACTGCTGCGTGCCATATCCTTGCATATCTATTGCATGAACCCAAACATTAGGATTTACCCATTTCTTATATCTCTCAACCAAAGCCTGGCAGGTATTAGGTTGACCGGAACCCATGCTATAGGTGTAAACTCTGTTTATCTCATTGTCGGACAATATAATAATGCGGTCAACAAATATCTTCTTGTCTAACAAATATTGCAGCGGCAAAGTAATATCGGTTCCACCGCCGTTTACTTTGATACTGTCAGCATTGGCGATTATGCCGTTTTGCGTTGACAAATTGCATGTATACAGAAAGTTGTCAAAAGTCTTTGTAATAGTCTCTTCACATATATAATTTGCAATTGACAGCATCAATACCGCGATTTCAGCACAAGTCAGCTCGCTATTTCTGCTGACGGGATAATTCATAGACCCGGAAACATCGGCTGCGATTAATGTTTTACCCGGAAGTCTCTTAATATTTTGGGTGGATATTTTTATAGCGGTTTCCAAAGCATCGTAAATTTTTGATGTTCCTATGCCTTCATTTTTCAATGTCTTATAAGCACTGTAGTACCTGAAAGGCAGCTGCTTGTTCTTTAAAACCCTCTCTTCATTGGTCAAATATTCATATACTTTATTCATATTTGATGCTCCGGCCTTGATAATATTGCGGAGGTTTCTCAGCATGGCCATATATCCCAACCTGTTTTCCTCAATCAATCTTTCCCAGGTTTCTTTTGTATTCCCTTTCAACGACAGCTCCGTTTCCCACGTTACAGGAGTTTCAAGCCTGTCTTCCAATAGTCTCCTCCAAAGATCATTCTGTCTTTCATCCTTGGCTTTGGGATGAACCAGACACAATATATCTTTTAATTTTACAATATTCTTTCTGTTGTATTTTGCCAACCGGTACTCATCAAATTTACCGAAGCTGTTGGCCAAGCCTTTCTTTATTGAGTTTGGTATGGGTTTTCCATAGGTAGTGAGGTAATAGGCAAGAATTTCAGTCATATCATCCGGACGCTCAATTATCTTATTCAAAATTCTTCTCACATACTCTTTACCTTCCGCACTTTTTGCAAGCTCCGACACCAAAACATGGGATATTGATCTTAAATGCATCTCATTCCTTGCATAGATGCATAGATTGGCAACAAAACCCGGTTCGGTTTTTATTACGCTTCTGACGGTGTTTAGAATATCCCGGGAGTTATCTCCGTAAAATTTATTCTCATTAAAAAAGCTTGTCAATACTTGCGTTACCAGCTTTTCCTTATCACTCATGGGGTAAGCAATTGCTCCCTCATTATTTACCGTTTTATTAGCTTTTAATGCTCCTAAATTAAATTTAGACATAGTTACTCCCCCTTTTCAGGAATTTTACCCGGGAGAAAGTCGGAAGGAGACTGCCATACGGTGCGTTTTATATTTTTCTGCCATCTAAACTATTTTTGACGGCAGAATACGCAACCTTCCACTCTTTTATCCTAACAGTACGAAGTAACTCCTTCCTTCACTACCCAAGTATTTTGTTGGGAGAAAATCGATTAGAGCATATTTAGTGCTCTACCACCTGAGCTACATGGATTTTCCATGGCCGGACTCGAACCGGCGGCATCTCGCTTAAAAGGCGAAGTATCTCTAATCTGCACTGCCCAACTATTAATATTCACAGTGAAAGAAAATTGAAAAGAGTATCAATTCACTCAAGTATGAAGTAACTCTTTTCTGCACTGCTCACTACATTTTCAGTATATGTGAATAATTTACCAATTAACAGACAAAAAGTTTGCAACTTTAAATTAAACATTGCAAACTTTTTATATATTATACAAGCTTATAGACTTCTTAACCCTCGATATAATCTCGTCTACAATTCTTTGAGGTGATATTACCCTCACATAAGGACCCAGGGAAATGATGTTTCGAATAAGGTTTTCTTCTTCAAAAAGGTAGTAATTAAGTCGTATTTCATACTTATCGTTGCCTAAACTTCGTGCAGTTCTCTCCATCCCCGAAAAACACATAAAGCACCTTTCCATTGCTGCCTTTTTATCCGTTACCTCCAAAACTATCGGCTCTTCCGAATATTTCTGTTCAAACAGCAGCCTTTTTGCCGTTTCCCTATCTATACCTGTCTCTTCATCTACAATCCTTATATCCGATAAAGTAAAAATGTTGGCCATAATAGGCCGGTTTTCATCCAGAAGGTACATGGAGACGCGAAATCTTCCATCCCTCATGGAATATTCAATACTGACAGGCAGTGCCAGCCTGTTGCTGTATATGTTGCCCTTTTTATCAATATTGGTGTACCTTATCGGTTTTTCCTCTATAATGGCATTCAATAAGATGCGAAAATTCTCTTCATAGGCTTCCTGATTTGGAATTGCCGGCAGCTTGATGGTATTTGTAAGTTCAAAATACTCTTCTCTTATGGGAGTATCCATGTCGGCAAGCTCCATCTGAAGTTTGGCAACGGTTTCTTTGCTAAGGATCATTCTGATCCCTTCTTTATCCAAAAGAGCTTTCAGCCATGCTTCCTCTATCGTAGAGAAACGCACCGGAAGCGGAAGCATATCCAATCTTTTTGCATTATCTCCTGCAGTATCTCCCGACTTACCGGAGCTCCCAACGGAAGGATAATACATACCGTCCTTTTCCGTTAGCAGGTTAAAATTTTCATCCGGCTCACACTTATTTAAAACAAGGTCCGCAAAGGACTCTTGATTCTTTCCGATGACCTTTTGCTCAAATTCCCCTTCATCAATAATCTTCATAACTTCACTTTTTGTCTTTCCACCGGCACATTCATTGATAACTCTAAACATCAACTGAAAGTATCTGTTTTTTATTTCACTGAACAACTCCATAGGATAAAAGCATCTCCTTCCAGTCATTAAGGATCATCTCTGACAACTCCTTGCTTTCCAAAACTCTCATATATCCTGCATAACCTCTGATCCAAGGAATAAGCTCACCACTGTCGTTAACTTCAATTGTTATGTGATACCGCCCGTCTTCAATCTTATCCAATACCCCATTGGGTGCTTCATATAGAATTTTCTCAATAATATATCCTTCTGTTTCTTCATCAATAACAACTTCAAGTTTTACCTTCTCCGGTTCTTTTCTTTTGAGAACCAAGCTGGACCAACTGCAGCGCATCTGCTGATCGTATAATTCGTCATAATCCTCTCTTTGAAAAGTATCCTCCAATACTTCCACATTCCCTATTCTATCAAGCCTTGATATTATGCAATTTTTATTGCTGTTGAAGGATACCAGGTAAAATCTTCCGTGCCGGACATCATACCTTATTTTATACGGGATTAAAGCCTTGCTGCTGTGTTGTTCACAAGCATTGTTTGTATCCTTCCTTTGAAAATCCGAATTTTTAGGAGAATGGTAGAAAATCTTTATTTTATGCCTTTCGTGTATAGCTTTTAAAATCTCCCACAACACCTGCTCTTCAATTGCCGGGTGAAATTGCACATGCCTGTAGTTGAAATAATGATTGTCAATACCATCGATATTCTTTTCAAAGCGCATATAATCTCTAAGAGTCTGCTCACAGAAGTAGCCAGCAACCACAGGAAAAACGATATTCTTAAATAGACCGACGGCTGTAAACAATTCCCTTAGCTCATTATTATCCAGTGTTTTTAATATGTCCGGTGCAATGGAATAGTATTTCGTCCTTTTAACCGTTTTACACGTCAAAACTCCAAAACTTGTGCACATTTCCGCAAGCTTTCTTTCAATGGTCTTACTGCTTATTCTGTCAAAGGACAAATGTCCCCCTTGTGCCAGACCGTCTTCTATTTCACTTAAAGAACAAGGACGATTTTGCGACTGAATATATAACAGAATAAAAAAATATGTAATCAGGTCTGTGCGAGTGAAGCTCTTGGTCATATAAGTACTTACCAGGAAATTATCCGAGTGTCTCATAAAATCATAAGTCAAATTTAAAAGTTTGAATCTTCCGTCCTTGTCAACCCTGATATATTTCTCTTCCACATACTGTTGAATACGGCGCATTTCATAGCTGACTTTTCTGGAACTTACTTTTCTTTTGCTTTCCAAGCCGTCTCTGGAATAACATCCGTAAAGGAAACAATCCCTGAGGATATCCCTTATAATATTGTAATGTTTAATAAAATCGCTAAACATGAAACTACTCCTACTGTAAAGGCAAAATTCATTCTATTATTTTTATTTCAGTTTCTTTTTCAAATTTGATAAAGTGCTTCCTTCATCAAAAACTTTTTATTTCATCATAAAACCCAAGGCAAGATATAATTTTTTGAGTCTTATTTTCACTGATATGGAGAACTTTATTTCATCTGCTCTTCTACCCTGTATTTGACAATTTCGCGGATCAAATCTATTGGAAGTGGTTTGTCCAGTGGAAATTGTACTGCTCCTTTAGAAGTTTTATAACCCGACAATTTTTCCTTGAACGCTGTAATACCTTCAGGTTGCGGATAAAATCCTATGTGCTTTTTAAATGCCGCAAAGTGAACCAGCCATTTTCCATTCAAATCATATGTAGGCATCCTCATACAAATTCTTTCTGTTGCCTGTGGTGCTAATTCGAGAATAATATTTCTGATTGCAATCAATCGCTCCTGCACCTCCACAGGGAAACTCTTAATATACTCTTCTACTTGATTCATTCATGATCACCCTCGCTTCCACTTTATTACTTTCAGTCTCAACATGATTTCGTCCTTTTTACCGTTTTGCACGTCAAAACTCCAAAACTTGTGCGCATTTCCGCAAGCTTTCTTTCAATAATTTTACTGCTTATTCTGTCAAAAGACAAATGCCCTCCTTGTGCCAGACCGTCTTCTATTTCACTTAAAGAACAAGGAAAATACAAAACCAGTAATTTATCCTGCTAAATTTAGTCCATACACCTTAAATTGCCTAGACCAATACTTTCAAACTCATCCTTATCGCTTTCTTTATATACACCAAGCCCTTTTAAAACAATATTAATGGCCTTTTCGCCTTCAGGCTTATAATCTAAATTATTAGTTTTTTCATCCCAAAAAGTTTCGGTTTTAAGCGGTTTTGCCTCTATCCAATTATCCGCAAAAGTTTTTATTAAATCTTCCTTTCCGATAATGCCCCTTATACAATGCATAATGTCCTCCTTACCATAATTAAAACTTATTAATCAAGATCATCCTATCCTGGCGAATTGGTCGATATTAAATCATTAACTTTATTCATGATCAATTTATTTACTTTAATATCAGAATCACTCTGATCCCGATCAATTTATCATTATTTTATCATTTTTATTGCTTAAAAAATATGATTTTCTTAACCTCAGAAATAGAACCAAGCTAGATGAAAGACTTAGAAGAATAATCAATATATTAATACGTATCGTAAAGTAATATAAGCTTATAAACGGTGTTCTTTGATAGGGATAAATTATTTTGTAAATATCAGCAAGCATATTTTCAAAATCAAAAGATATAATATCAGTTATAACCTCATCCGGAAAATTCGGTATAAAAACAATGTTTTGGAGCAAAAAATACAATACTAAAATCGCCAAAATAAATATAACTAAGTCAAATAATATTCTCCTTTTACTTCTTTTCATTATTTCAGAAATATATGCCTTCTTCATTATAGTTCTTAATTTCAAATATCTTAGTTTATAGTACTTTATCAATATTAACAGCAAAACGGCAATTACAAGTACTCCCGGAAACAATAGTACGGTTTTATATAATTGATTTATTACAGAATCCGAATAATAAAAATCTTCAGCATAATACTTTGAAGTGTCTACTTCTTTAATGCCATTTACAGTCTCCCAAAATCTGTCTACTCTAAAAATGAGATTTTCATATTGAGAATCCCTTAATATTATTGTATGAATCGGCTTGCTTTTATAATCGGGATAGCTTCTGAACGGAACAAGCACCTTATCTTTGCCGTTCCAAACTAAATTTTTATATATACTGTCCTGTTGACCGAACACTCCGATTATTCTAAACTCCTCATTATTTATGTATACCTTTTCCCCTACAGCATTTAAAGACATAAACAGTCTATTTGCCAAATCATCGCTTATAACCGCAACCTTGTCTCCCCTTTCGGAAACCCTCTCATATATAGGGCTGCCTTTTATTATAGCAGCACCCATACTGTCAAGAATGTCCTCATCCGATAAAACCAGTTGCACATTTATATTTTTTGTTTTATTGAAATTGCTTATATAAGCATCAGTCTCACTGTAGAACAACAGTGAGTCTTCCTTAACTTTATTCTTTAATTCAAGCATATCGTCATAGCTTAACAATTTGCTATTGATAATATTGCTTTCCTTATATTCACTCTTAATACTAACTTCAATTCTTCCGTTTGAACTCCCGGCATACTTTATAAACCATTTTTGAATATGAAGCCCTTCTGCAGCACACAAAAGAAGAATCAGCAACGGACAAATAAGTTTTGATAAAGTCCAAAAGCCTGCACTTGTTTTCACTCTATACGCCCCCTCTTTTTATTCTCACCTTCATACCGTCCTCAAGGGGCTTTGAACTTCTTGTTACAACATCCGTATCCGATGTAAGCATTGCTCCCGAACTTCTAACGGCATACTCCCTATCGTTCTCGTCAAGTATGTCCACACGAACTTTCTTAACGGTAATATCCACTTTTTTATCTCCCGAGTAATTCAGCAGATATACATAGTAATTCTCCATTTCCTTCTTAACGCAACTTTTAGACAAAATCATGTCATAAAACTCCCCTTCTCTTGTATATTCAACAGAAATATGCTGCTGATCATAAAGCTCAATATTGGCATCATCTATTGAACAAGTAATCTGAAATTTCCCCTTCTCAGGAAAATAAGTTTTATTTATGATCTTCCCTGCCATCTCAATTATCTTTGGATTTTCACAAGTAAGAGATACTGTATTTCCCACATCAATATATTGAGATTTTGAATAATCAACCTCACATTCAATAACCGGTGCTTTTTTGTCAGCACTGATAACAAACAGTACTTGCCCCGAAGCAACATTGGCTCCTTTATCAACCGAAATCGACTTTATAATGCCATCTATGTCACTTGTAAATTTGCCGTCCACTTTTTCCATGGATTTTAGTCTATCCAACTCCATTTTCAGAATATCCAGCTCCGACTCCTTTAAAGCGATTGTTTCCCTATTCCTTTCCTCAGCTTTTCTCATTTCATCTCTTTTTAATTCCAGTTCGTTCTTTTTTATCTCATATTCATCTCTGGCCTGTTGCATTCTACTTTCAGCACTTTTGAGTGAATTTAGGGATTCTGCTTGAACATTATAAAGCTTTTCTGTAATTTGATAGGCTCTTTCCTCTTCCCTTAATATATTCAAAAGTCTTTCAGTTTCAGCTTCCAAAATTTTTACGGACATATCTCCCTGGTTTGCAGATAAATCTTTGATTTCAGAGGATAATCTCCTTATTTCCAGCTCTTTTCTTTTTATTTCCATCTCCGTTTCATATTTATCATACTCAAGCAATACATCTCCCCGCTTTACAACATCTCCGACAGATACATTAATATTTAATACTCTAAAGCCATTAGCAGCCGTAATATTTTTATCTTCTAAAAGCTTAACAACGCCTTCCATTGATATTTTGTCCGAAACATAACCCTTTTTAGGCTTTTCAAATTCAACAACCGGCAGTAAATAGCTTGTCAACGCCCTGGAAACATACATCATGCAAATTATAAATATAATGAAAACAACTCCTGTTGCACCAATAATTTTCCTTACCTTTGAATAATTCACAGGCAGTTCACCCATTCCATTCACCTCCACTTTCACGAAAGACAATTATCTCATGCCGTACATTTGAATACCCTTTATCAGATAATTATGAAAAAATATTGCAAAGCAAATAACCGGAATCATATATATCACACCACACGCAAAAGTCATGGTAAAATCTTTTTCACTTATATATGCTAAAAGAATCGAGAAGGGATACTTTTTTTCATCGCCCAGCATAATAATGGGCTGTTCAACCATGTTCCAGTTATCGATAAATGTAAGTATAATCAGGGAAGCCAAAGCGCTTTTACACTGAGGCAGAATCACGGATATAAATATCCTTAACGGCCCGGCACCATCAATTTTAGCAGCCTCAATATATCCGTCAGGAATCATATGTATGTACTGACGCAAAAGAAAAACCCCAAAAGTATTGAATATTCCGGGGAAAATAACGGATTTATAGCTTCCGATCCACCCTAGTTTATCCATAATTAAATAATTGGGAACTAAGGTTACCTGGTAGGGCATCAGCATTACTACAATATAAATAAAGAATAAGGCATCTCTCAAAGGAAACTTCATTTTTACAAAAGAATACGCTGCAAAAGAAGCAACAATCACCTGTCCGAACACTATCGGCAAGGTAATCGCTACGGAATTCACGTACATTTGCAGATACTCGGGCCTGAATAAAAGCAAGTCAGTATACTGTTCAAAACTAATCTCGTAGGGTATAATGCCAAATCCGGTGTAGTGTTTAATTCTGGTGCTTCGCTATTTTGTGTGGGTAAATGATATGTAAAAATACAACTTTTATGGAAGTACA
>LFSC01000047.1 GCA_001512505.1 Clostridiaceae bacterium DTU079
GGAATATTTTTCTCCACATCTCTTTCCATGCACCCAGCCGGCTGGGTGCATCTCTTTATGTGCAGAAAAATATGGAGGAAACATTGTGCAGTAAGTCGTAGAGCCTGTTTATACGACGCGGTTAGGGAGAGCATTGTTTGAACGAAGTGAGTTTTGCTCGACCCCGCGGAGTTATTTACAGGCTCTAGACTTACGTAACTCCAGTTTCCGGAATATTTTTCTCCACATTTTTTATTCTAGCACCCAGCCTTCTCTACACACCTTTATTTACCCCATATAATATGCTATAATATGCTGTAATGTTAAGGATGCATCATAGGACATACTATTAATACGGTTTATGTCCAAAATAGCATTAAATAATTATATGACTGATCGAGGAGAGTATTCATGAAGGTTCTTCACTTAATTGGCGGAGGGGATGTTGGCGGAGCAAAAAGCCACGTTCTTTCTCTTGTAAAGGAACTGGACAAGCATATAGATGTAAAGCTCATTAGCTTTAGAACCGGTGCTTTTGCCGATGATGCACGAAAAATGGGCATTAATGTGGAAATTGTAAAAACCGGAACCGTCATATCCGATGTCTGCAAGGTTTTGAGCATCATAAAAAATGAAGGGTACGAGCTCATTCATTCCCATGGTGCTAAAGCCAATCTGGTAGCATTTTTTGCAAAAAAGTTCACATCTCTTCCTGTGGTTACAACAGTTCACAGTGACTATAGACTTGATTACCTTCAGAACATTTTAAAAATGTTTTCCTTTGGTCTTATAAATACCGTTGTTCTGAGGTTTCTCGACTTTTATATAGGTGTTTCGAAAAACTTCAAGGAAATGTTGATAAAGAGAAGATTCAGCCCACAGAAAATATTTACGGTATACAACGGTATTAATTTTAATCAGCAGATATCACCTCTTCCTAAAGAAGAGTTTTTAAAAAAATATGATTTGAACTTCGGTAAAGATGATGTAATTATCGGCATATTGGCAAGGCTGGACCCTGTAAAAGGATTGGAAACATTCTTAAAGGCTGCTCAGGTTGTTTGTCAAAAAAATCCTTCCGTAAGGTTTTTAATAGGAGGAGACGGCCCGGAAAGAAAATCTCTCGAAAAAAAGGCACTGTCCTTGGGTCTTAAGGATAATGTTTTCTTCCTCGGGTTTGTGGACCGCCCCTTTGATTTAATAAACTGCCTGGATATAAACACCCTTACATCATTGAGTGAAAGCTTCCCCTATGCCATACTGGAAGGTTCCCTTTTTAAAAAAGCTACCGTAAGCAGCAACGTTGGGGGAATTTCCGACCTGATTGAAAACGGTAAAAACGGTTTCCTATTTGAACCGGGAGATTACAAGTCCCTGGCCAATATATTGCTTACCCTTGTAGATGATCCTTCTTTGAGAAAAGAAATGGGAGAAAAAATATATGAAAAGGCCAGCACCTATTTCTCTTTGGAAAACATGTGTAAAACACAGCTAGAGATATACGAAACCATATTGGAGAGAAGCGCCAAGAAAAGCAAATACCGATATGACGCCATTATTTCGGGATATTATGGCTTTAAAAATATCGGGGACGATGCCATGCTTATGGCAATAATAGATAACCTGAAAATGTACAGGAATGATTTGAAAATTCTGGTTTTGTCAAAAAATCCGATAGAAACCAGTTTGATATACAATGTCGATTCCATTAACAGGTTCAACCTGTTAAAAATCCTATACACAATGAAAAAATCAAAGCTGTTCATAAACGGTGGCGGAAGCCTTATTCAGGATAATACCAGCACCCGTTCATTGATATATTACCTTGCGATGATATGGCTTGCAAAAAATCAAGGTATGAAGGTTATGATTTACGCCAACGGTATCGGTCCATTGAATAAAGAAAGAAACCGTAAGCTAACCAGAAGAATTGTTGACCGAGTGGACGTAATTACCCTGAGAGAAAACCTTTCCTACAACGAACTGAACAGCCTTAAAATAAGCAGACCTGAGATTATGATAACGGCAGACCCCGCTCTTACATTAAAACCGGCAAGCATTGAGCATATAAATCAGCTGCTTTTGAATGAAGGAATTGACCCAAACCAGCAGTTCATAGGCATTTCCGTAAGAAAATGGATTAACCACGAAAAATATGAAGCCGTGATAGCCGAGACTGCCGATTATATTGTTGACAAATACGGCATAACGCCCGTGTTTTTAGCCATGCATTATCCGGGGGATCTTGCAATAATTGATAACATAATATCAAAAATGAAAAACAAGAGCTATGTAATAAGAAAAAAGCCCTCAGTATCCGAAATGCTTGGAATAATTGCAAAAACCCAGATGCTCATCGGAATGCGGCTTCATGCCCTTATTTTTGCTGCCAGCCTTGGAATACCCATAGTAGGAATGGTCTATGAGCCCAAGGTGGAAGGCTTCATGAAATACGTCGGTCAAGTATCTGCCGGAAATGTAAACTCCCTTGAACCGGAAACTTTAAAAAAATTGATTGATGAGGTCTGGAACAACAAAGATTCCATTAAAGAAAACATTGAAAAGAACATTGTCTATCTCAAAGACAAGGCTTTTGAAAATGCACGAATTGCAATGGATTTGATTGATGGGACTACCCATTAAAACTTGAGGTATGAAAAAGCTTTATAATGTTTCATTAAAGGAGAAGTTTTTATGCGTAATACAGCAGATATACTTGGCATACCTGTGGATAATGTTTCTATGGACGAAGCTTTAAGTAAAGTCAAAAATTTTCTTGGAGAAAACCGGTTTCACTCGGTATATACCCCAAACTCGGAGATAATGATGGCTGCCCGGAGGGATCCCGAGCTTAAGAAACTTTTGTGCGAAGCAGACCTTTTGGTACCCGACGGTGCCGGAGTGGTGCTGGCATCCAAAATACTTGGGCGTCCTTTAAAAGAACGGGTTGCAGGCTTTGACCTTACAAACAGGCTTTTTGATATAGCAAAAGAAAGTAAAACAAGCTTTTTCTTTTTCGGCGGCAAACCCGGGGTTGCAGAGGAAGCCGTTAACAATCTTTTAAGCCGCAATATAAACATTGAAGTAAAGGGAATAAGAAACGGTTATTTCAGTGAAGATGAAGAAGACGAAATAATAAACCAAATAAACAGTTCTGGTGCCGATGTTCTTTTAGTCGCCCTCGGCGCACCCAAGCAGGAAAAATGGATACACAAAAACAGGGATAAGTTAAAAGTCAAAGTTTGCATCGGTGTCGGAGGAACCTTTGATGTATTGGCAGGCCGGGCTACCCGTGCTCCCAAATTCTTTCAAGAGCATGGTCTTGAGTGGTTGTACAGACTTTACAAAGAGCCCTGGCGTTTTATCAGAATGATGGATTTGCCGCGCTTTATACTTCTGGTTACGGCCGTAAGAATAGGACTCAAAAAAGCCTAAAAAGTAAAGAGGAGTATTTACAGGCTCTAGTCTTGCGAAGCTTTAGTTTCTGGAATACTTTTCTTCACCTATACCTTAAACATATCAATCGAGCTTTCAAGATTCTTAGAAAGCTTACTCAAATCCTCAGACAGTGAAACCAGATGCTTAATCAAATCAACCAGTTCATTAAATCCTACCGTTATCTCGTTAATGCTTCCTACATTCTTCCTTGAGCTATCATTCATATTCTTTAAAGATTCCATAATATCAACTCTGGCTTCGTCAATAGACATTATTGAATTGTTTATACTTCTCACTTGGTTATAGACATTGTCCATAAAATCAACAATACTGTCAAACTTCTCTATTGTATCGTTAACAGCCAAGTCATGCTCGGATATAACATTATCGGATGCTTTTACAACTTCTCCGGTTTCCTCAATTGTGTTGGAAATAAACTTTAGTTTTCGTTCAATAAAGGAAGCGGACTCTCGGGATTGATCGGCCAGTTTTTTAATCGAATGGGCAACAACGGCAAAGCCCCTTCCTGCCTCTCCTGCTCTGGCTGCTTCTATAGTAGCATTCAATGCAAGGAGATTTGTCTGCTTCGCGATATCCTTAATTGTTTCCGTTATCTTGGATATCTCACCCGACTCGGTTCTCAATACATTTATCAACTCGGAAAACTCATTAATAGTAACCTTAACCTGCTGTGCATTCTGCTGGAGGCTGTTTACCGTATCTTTACCTTTTTCACCCAATTCCTTGGCCCCGAATATTATTTCATTGACATTACCGAAATCTTTCGTTATAACCTGAATCTTATCGGAAAGACTTTGAGCAATTTTCTCATTATTGTCAATTTCAAGCTTTTGTGTTTCAATTTCCTTATTTACTTCGGTCAAAAGGGTGAGGAACTCCTGTATGGAGGCATAGCTCTGTTCTGAAGTACTCGAAACCGTGTGAGATGATTCAATGGCTACATTCGAAGCTCCCTTGATACTACCGATAAGGTTTCTCAGGTTACTTACCATGTCTCTGAAGTTATCTCCAAGAGAACCTATTTCGTCCTTACGTTTCAAATTGTACTCGATGTCCAGGTTACCCTTTTTAATGGTTCCCATGAATTTGGACAATACTTTTACTCCTGATGATATGTCATAAGTGATTAAAATAGCTATAAGTGCTGCAAAAATAAAGCATATAATACCAATCAGAATTATCCATGTAACGGCATTATTAACCTGGGCTGAAATCTCGCTTATGGGAGTTAAAGAGATCATTGTCCAGTTCAGAGCTGTTCCCTTTATAGACCTTATAGTATAATAGGTCACAAGCATTTCCTCGCCGTTTATAATTTCCTTAAAAGGCACTCCCTTTATATCTTCACTCATTTTCTCCTGTGAGTTTATGTCTTCATATATTCTTTCCATGATCGAATCGGTTATAAATCTGTCCCTTTGCTTAAAACCTTCATCTCCTATATTGTCATCAGTCATTCTATATAATACTTCCTGAAGATTTCTATCCATTTTAGCAAATTCGTATCTTCCCAAAACCTCCGCTTTTGTCTGCCCCTGTTCATTAATCTTGTTTATCTCATTTACTCGAAATGCATTATCATCTGGATTTTGGCGGTTGTATATCATGTTCCAGTTGGCTCCTACCAGATAAACATCCCCATTATAGGGCAGCTTCATTTCTTTAAGCACATTTCCAATGGTGGCTTCATTTACATTAACCTGTAAGTAGCCGACAGGTTTAAGGCTTGTAGCTGTAAGAATCGCTTTAAATAAACAGAAGTTATGTGGAGAATTATAAGTTAGCTGACCGACGTGATCGCTAAAATGCATATCAACCCAGTAGGAATACTGTCCTGTTCTTTCAAATTCTCTTTTAAATTCTTTATATGCAATGGTATCAAAGTAGTTATCCTTCCCAATACCACCTATCATTCCTTCTCCCTGCACGGTAAAATAGCCCTTAAGGCTGGAGGCTATTATATACATAATCTTATCGGACTTTGTACCTTTTAATGCTCTCAGCCGGGGGAAAATAAAACTTGATGCTCTCGCCAATGCAGCTGGATCATCCGTTTCATTCATTGACTTAATTTGATTGGCGATTTCTTCATCCCAAGAAATAAGCATGGCCAGTGCGTCCACATCTTCTAGCAATACTTTTATACTTTTGGCAGACTGCTCAACAATTGTCTGTGTACTGAATATCGCCTCTTCTTCCATGCTCTTTTTTACACTGCTCATTGAAGTATAAAAGGCCGTGGTCAGTGTGACAAGAATTATAAGAGCAAAAGAAACGGTTATTTTTACTCCGATTTTTATGTCTCCAAGCCTAAAAAAGCTCACAATTTTACCTAAGGTAGAGTTTCTAACATTCTTCATACCTTTGGAACTGTTAAGCTTATTACCGCCTTTTGCACAGTCCTTCTTCTTTTTTCTTGTAAGAACTGAGGCTTTGTTTTTCATAGAATCAATCATTGCTAGGAATTTACTGCCAAGTTTCCTGAGTCTGTTACCGAAAACCGACTTCATACCTTCACCTCTTCAAATTCCCATCATAAGACCGGTTACATTGCAAACAATCAATGCTGAATACAACTGAAGGTGATATAATAAAAACTTGCAATTTAAATATTATATGGAACTGAATTATTCAAATTACAAAACCTGCCATAGGTAAAGTTGCAAATTTATATCTCAGCAGATATTAAACCTGTAACAAACCCCAAATGCTTAACACTTACTGCATACAATCCCGGAATATAAATTAACATAAATTTCCGGTACATACAAAAGTACTTTTAGCAACTTTGATGCAGGTAAATTTCCAAACCAATATAACAAAGCCAAAAGCATTGACAGCATTTAAACATACAGCTATTGAAATGTTAAAACTATAAAGATTGCATATAAAGACAAGGATAATTTCTATCCTTAATATATAATTCTCTATAAAAGTGTAATTTCCTTCTTGAAAAAAATATAAATAAGAAAAGAAATGCCGTTAGTTGATAGTATAGGGTCCTTTTACCAACACCCAGGCTTTCTCACTTACAACTTTAATACCTCTGCCGTCATTTCTTGATATCAATAGCAGATGGTTTAAAGGAACCTCCTGGTCCGTATTGACATCTGCACCTGAGCCGGACGTGATATCAGAAAGGCCGCCACCCTCTCCACCTATTGCCAGAGCTTTACCGCCCCTTAAAATAATCTCCGCACTTTCACCGGCAATAAGAACCTGGCCTTTGTTCAATTCCAAAGGCACAAACTTCCCGTAGCTTTCAATCTCTTTGAGCCTTTCCTGAGCTTCCTCATATTTCTTTGTCATCTCATCAAGGCTGGATTTAAGACTGTTTATCTGCTCATCCACATAGCTTTGGGAAACCACAGGATCGTCCTCGGATCCCGGCTCTGCCGTGGAAGCAGCATTAACAATCTGAACAATATGTACAACAGCAATACCTAAAACAATAGCCAAAGTTAGTATTCCTGATTTTTTATATAATTTTGACCCCTTCATCTTTTGTATCCCTCCACAAATTACATATCTATCAAACCGAAGCTTATCGTCAAAGCTTCATTAACCTTTTCCATCAGTTCATCATCCAAATGTCCTATTTTTTCTCTCAACCTTTTTTTGTCTATGGTGCGTATTTGCTCCAGAAGCACCACCGAATCCTTCGGAAGCCCGTAATCCTTTGCACTAAGTTCAATATGTGTAGGCAGTTTTGCTTTGTTTATTTGCGAAGTTATAGCTGACGCTATAACCGTCGGACTGTATTTGTTTCCAATATCATTTTGGACAATCAATACAGGTCTGATTCCTCCCTGTTCAGAACCGATAACCGGACTTAAATCGGCATAAAATATATCTCCGCGCTTAATTACCACTATTTTCCAACTCCCTAAGTCCTTCCTCATATTTTTGCTGTTGATCATTGTCTGCTTCAAAACATATTTCTGCGAGTTTTGCATTGATTTCAGCCATTTGCTGGTAACCTTTCTTCAATTTATCCCTCATTTCAATTCTTCTTTTCTCTCGTATATAAAGCTTCATTGCTTCCCTTACAAACTCACTTCTATTAATTTTCTCCATTTCAACTATGGAATCAACCTCTTTTAACAAATTATCGGGAAGACTTATTAATATTTTTTTTAATTGTGCCAAAGTAAAACCCCCACTTCTTTTTTTGGGTTAAGACATAAAGAATTAACAAAGGCTAAATCGACATCCGCAAAGATTACAATTCTATACTTATATATATAATTATAAGGTCCAACATATGCATGGGTCAAATTAAATTTAAATTACTCCTCCCTATGTAACACATGTAAATCTTACCTATACACAATAAAATATTAAAACTTTCTCATTTCTAGTATAGTTTTTTATTGTTTGCCAAAACTTATGCATCGATTTTTGATTATTATATTAAATAATTCAACACGTTATATACTTTTCCTTCTTTCAAATAAACCCTAGGAATTCTTTTACCGATAATGCATACAAACTCATAGTTTATTGTACCGATACTTTCTGCCAGGTCTTCAACCTTTATTTCCTTATCCTTCTGTCTTCCAAACAATACCACTTCATCACCGACATCTACCTTCTTTTTAAGGTCAGTTATATCCACCATGCATTGGTCCATGCATATTCTCCCTACAATCGGTGCAAATTCGCCGTTAATGAGCACCTTCCCTTTGCCGCTCAACAGCCTTGTATATCCGTCCGCATATCCTATCGGAAGTGTTGCAATCTTGCTGTTCCGGGAAGTTTTGAATATCCGTCCGTAACTTATGCATGTATTCGGCTCCACGTCCTTAACCAGAATGACATTAGCCTTTAATGTCATTGCAGGTCTCAAATCCAGCTTTGCTTTGTCCACTTCATGGGATGGATAAAGTCCGTACAATGCTATCCCCGGTCTTACCATATTAAGATGCATTTCAGGAAACTCAATTATTCCGGCACTGTTGCACACATGTTTAACAGGAATATAAACTCCTATCCTGTTCAACTCATTTACTATGCTCATAAACCTTTCAAACTGCATATAAGTATAGCTTCTGTCGGTCTCATCCGCTGAGGCGAAATGTGTAAAAAGACCTTCTACAATAATACCAGGGAGCTTGCTTATCTGAACCACATTCTTAACTGCACTGTATCCCGGCATAAACCCAACTCTTGTCATTCCCGTGTCAATCTTAATGTGAATTTTTACATTACGGTTATGCTTTACAGCTGCCCTAGACAGCGCTTCTGCTAAATCATGGCTGAAAACCGTTTGTGTGACATCATTTAAAACAATTTCCTCTGCCCGTATCGGATCGGTATAACTCAATATAAGTATTGGCACATCAATTCCGTTTTGCCTGAGCTGAATAGCTTCGTCCAGCATGGAAACCGCCAGTCGGCTCACTCCGTTTTCCAACAATGTCTTTGCGACCTCCATAACGCCGTGTCCATAAGCATCAGCCTTTACCACTCCCATTATTTCTGTCTTTTTATCGGTAATTCTTCTTATTTCCCTTACATTATGGGCTATATTATCCAGGTTAACCTCCGCCCATGCTCTGTTAAGCTTGTATTCCATGTCCATTACCTCTTTTACAAGTATAAAATCACCAATTTTGAAATCCGCATTTATTTCTGCAAAGAAACATATGAAAGAAACATTGTGTAGCAAGTTGTAGAGCCTGTTAATATGACGCGGAAAGGGAGAGCATTGTCTGAGCGAAGCGAGTTTTGCTCGACCCCGCGGAGTATTTACAGGCTCTAGACTGCGAAACTTAAGTTTCTGGAATATGTTTCTTTACAGAAATTCCGTGCACCTTAACTAAGCAATTCTTTTATAACATAGGGAAGCTCCCCTACCAAATCACCGGCTATCATGCCATGCTCCCCTTTTACCTCTGCAACGCGGTCACCGCAAAGACCGTGAATATACACAGCTGCAATTGCTGCGTCGGCAGGGGTAAGTCCCTGTCCTATGAGTCCGGCAATTATACCTGCCAATACATCACCGCTTCCTGCGGTCGCCATTCCGGAATTTCCTGTGGCATTAATAAACACCCTTCCATCAGGGACAGCCACAATGGTTCTTGAGCCCTTAAGAACGGTTATAGCCCCCCATTTTTCCGAAAAATCGCGCGCGGTCTCAATCCTGTTACTCTGAACCTTCGAAACGGTAGTTCCTAAAAGTCTTGCCATCTCACCGGGATGAGGAGTTACAATTATTTGCGTCCTGCTTCTTCTTAATATGGATATGTCGGAAGCCACTGCATTTAAGCCGTCGGCATCAATTACCAACGGTACCGGGCAGTTCTCGACAACACTGAAGACAACATCTTTCGCGCCTTCCTCTGTAGATAATCCCGGTCCTACAACCACCGCATCCATCTTCTCCATTGTTTGCATAAGCTTCGGAACGCATTCTTTAGTAAGATATCCCAAGTTTCCGTCTTCAAGAGGAATGGTCACTCCTTCTATAAGGTTACGGTCATATATACCCGACAGAGAATTGGGAACTCCAAGATACAAAAGACCCGTTCCGGTTCTCAGAGCTGCTGCTCCCGCAAGGCATCCTGCCCCCGTCATCCCCGGAGATCCGGTTATAGCAAGGACCCTGCCGTAATCTCCTTTGTTGCTGTTTTGACTTCTTTTCGGCAGTCTTTCCGAAACCATGTCTCTATCTATAACTTCACTTTTTATATCAAACTTTTCCAATACATCAGCGGGTATACTTATATCCGCAACAGACAATTTACCGGCAAACTCGCAGCCCGGATGTAGAAAATGCCCCAGCTTCGGGTAACCGAAGGTTACGGTCTTATACGCTCGGATGCATACCCCACATACTTCCCCGGTCTCTCCGTTAACCCCGGAAGGTATATCTATGGCAATAACAGGTACTCTCTTTTCATTAATAACCTTTATAACTTCTGCTATATATCCTTCAACCCTGCCTTTTAAGCCAGTTCCGAATATACCGTCTACAACAAGTTCTGTTTTTTCAAGGCTTTCATCGATTTCCGAAAGCCTGTCTTCATCCAAAACCTCCTCCGTAGAAACTCCCATATTCTCCAATATCTCAAGGTTTATTCGGGCATCTCCGGATATGTCTTTTTTATCGGCAAGTACAAAAACAAGTACTTTTGCCCCATTATTATAAAGATGCCTTGCCACCGCAAAAGCATCTCCACCGTTATTGCCCTTCCCTGCAAACACACATATTTTCATGTCCTTTACGCAGCCGTAGTCCTTTACGATTTCGTCCGCCACTTTGATAGCAGCGTTTTCCATCAATACCACTCCGGGAATTCCAACGGTTTTTATGGCATATAAATCAAATTCCCTCATTTGCCCGGGTGTAACAACCTTCATTTAAGTATCCTTCCTTTCTCGAAGCACAAAAGCATAGCAATATAAAATTATAAACTATGCCTCCTTGAAGTATTCCTTATCCAGTTTTTCCAATTCTTCTCCTCCAAGAAGATCGTGAAAATATGAATAAACATCGGTGTCGTCCTCCGACAACCTTTCCTTCTCATCAATATATTCTCTGAGCTTTTCTTTTGTTACCTCAATAAGTTCTTCCAGCTCTTTTATTCTTTTTTGATTTTTCCTCATGCGAAAATACACCGAATTCACAGTACATTCCAAAAGCTTTATGTTCGCATCCCGTATTCTTTTGGGCATATCCTCAAGCTCATCTTCGATGGTTTTCATACGTTCATTTATTTGCTTTACTTCCAATTCACATTTTTTCATCTCTTCTTTTGAATTTTCGTTATTTTCCTCATATACCTGAGGAGTAAGCTGTATAATTTTGTCAAGATTCTTTTTCTTCTTAGCTGCCAACTCCTTGGACTCAGCCAAAAGACGCGACTCTTCTTTTAAGAGTTCCTTGACTTTTACCTCCTGCTCCTTGATATCCTCAGTTTTTTCAACATTTTTGAAGAGGGCATTCCACCGCTCATCCAATATCAGTATTGAAATATCATTCTTCTTTAGTACTCTCCAATCAAACTTATTATCCGGGTTCTTTGGTTTAAATAACTTAAACATACAACCAACCCCTCATGCAATTTGCTTCTACCCCCTTATACTTTTATCGAAAAAATTGCATGATTTTGTTACTGGTTTTCGGATAATTTTCTATTTTTCGCTTCCGTCAGTGCTACCGCAGCAGCTAATATTCCCAGAACCGTCCAGAATATAACCATAACCCTCGGATAATACCAGCTATATTCCACCAAAGAAGTGGTCAAAATTCCGGCAATGGAAGCAACTCCAGCTGCTATTATACTTTTTAAGGGGCCGGTTGTGTTGTATATACCGATGACCGAGTTCTTTATGGTCCTGTATATAAACCATACAAAGGTTATAAATCCAGTAATGCCCGCCTCTATCCAAATCTGCAGGTAAAGAATATGAGTATGGGGCGGAACGGCTTTGGTATACTGATGATAGTTTTTAACTATCTCCCTGAAAATATCTGTACCTAAACCCACTCCTGTAAACATATAGGTTCTAAACATCGGCCAGACGGTTTTTAATATATTAACCCTTGTCTTCGCCGAAGAATCCTGCGAAGCATTCTGTGCAGCCTTAAAAATAGTTACAATTCTGTTATAAACATGCGGAGGCAAGAAAGGAATAAGAAGTAATCCGCCTAAAAATACGAACGGCAGCAACCTCTTGTTCAGCAAAAACGTTATCACAATAGCAGAAACCGCGAACCCTATCCATGACGACCTTGATCCGGTATTAAACAGTGCAATCAACGGAAAAACAGCCATAATCATATAAACTACCTTTTTCAGAAAGGTTTTTGAGTTTAGGATTACACTCAAATAAAAGGGTAATGCCATGATAAGTATTTCTCCATAGTTATTAGGATTTGCCATTGTTGCATATACCCTTCCGGGCATATTAAAATTCAAATTCGGATCCGTCAGAGAAGGGTCAAAGCTCACCGCTCCCGTAACCGCCTGCCAAACCCCATAGGCTCCGATGATTGTTATACCCCATAGAAACATTTCCACAATTGTTTGAAGAGAAATCTCATTCTTAACGGTACTGACTATCCCCAACACCATTAAAAAACCGGCTAAATAAAACAACCAGTATTTAAGACCGGTGGAAGGGTCCAAAGAAGTAACAAAGGCCAATGTAACCGCCAGCATAAACAGTATAATAGTAAAATCCAATGCCTTAAAGTTAAACACCCAATGTCTCTGAATTACGGTGTTTATAAATACAAAAATGCAGATTACTAAAGCTATGCCGACATTATAGACATTGTTCCATCTTTCATGAGGTACCGCAAGTATAATTATGAGAAACAGCCCGACAATAAACTCAAGCCTTGACAATAATGCTCTTATAAGCCTTATTGTGAGGCTTTCCCCAAAAAACTCCTCATGTTTTTGGAAAAAATTCTTCAAAAGCTTTGAAGGTATATCAAAAATACCGTTAATAATCCTGTAAAAAAGGCTCTCCTCCCACCATCGGGAAAACCTTCCCTTACCTATAAAAAAGCCGATTATAGCGCTATTTTTCAAAAGATTCGTTACAGACCTTGCCAAATACGAAGCAAAGCTGTTTTCATAAAAAGTATTAAGCTTTCTGAAAATTCCGAAAATAAATTCAATAAATCTTTTTAAAACACTATTCTCATAGGAAGTGTTTATTAAATTTATAATAAAAATAACAGGCTTTAACAGTAAACTATTATTTAACAAAGCGCATTACCCCTTTTTCTCCAATCTGTCAATTCTTCCTTGGAAAATGGCACCCCCTACTTTTACAATCAATTGCCTTCCAATTTGATAATCCGCTCCGTTAAAAATAACTCCTCCAAATCCGTCCGATGTACCGGTGCCCTCAAGAGTAATGTGGTAGGATACATAACCGGGCTTGGAACCAACTACAACCTGACCGTCATCGGTCTCAACAAAAGTAATTGCCTTGTCAATCTGAATATCTATAACCTTTCCTAAAACGCCGCCCCTTTCAAGGTCTCTTGCAATATCCCCGGCTTTTACGGCACTTACCGCAAATTCGGGAGACTCTTCCCAATACAATCCCACTGTATAGGTTTCGGTCTTATCCATGATCGGCAGAGCGGATTTTGACTTAAAAAGCTTTGCCGCCCCGGCAATTCCGGCAATCAACACCACCAAAATCAAAATATCAATTATACTTACCTTTCCAAACAATTTTCCTTTACTGTCAATAATCATATTTCCTTCACTCCCTGTTAAAATTAATACATTTGCTTACAAATAAAACCGCATCATACCAATAATTTGTCTTCATTATCATAATTGAATTATATTTCACAAGCAAAGCCTCGAGCATAAAGTTATTTCCCAAGGCTTTCCTCGTATAAATTATATGTTTCCTGTACCACTTTATCAAGATTAAATTTTTCTCTCACAGCTTTTTGTGCATTTTTTCCCAGGGTTAAACGAAGCTCTTTATCGTCCATAACCTTTGCTATAGCCTGGGCCAATCCTTGAGGATCATTGTACTTTACCAAAATACCGCATTTGGTTTCTTCATTTATAATATCGCTGTTTCCGCCCATATCGGTGGCAATTACCGGAATTCCACAGGCCAAAACCTCAATTATGAGAAAACTTAAGGCCTCATGCTCCGAAGCGTTTATATACAGGTCGCATCCGTAAATAAGGTTTTTCATATCCTTGCGAAATCCTGTAAAAATAACGTCCTCTGAAAGTCCCAGATCCTCCACCTGCTTTTTGGACTCCTCCAGTAAGGGTCCGTCCCCGGAAAGAACGCACTTAAACCGCGGTCCCACCATGCTTTTCAACTCATGCAGAGCGTTTATCAAAAACCTGTGCCCCTTGTCATGGGCGAATCTTGAAGCGCATAGCAATACAAAGCTGTCCCTGTCTATTCCCAGCTCCTCCCTTAAGGTTGACTTTACAGGCTCGCCCCAGTAATCTACATCCACACCGTTAAATATTACCCGGATCTTTTTAGGGTTTATTCCGTTGGAAACCATCATATCCTTCCCCGGATTGCACACAGCTATAATTCCGGATTCAAGAGGCGTTATAAGTCTATTGGTCAGTCTTGTCACCGCATTGTTTGCAAGAATGAAGTGATTGGTATAAACTACCCTGACCTTGGGATTGATAATACGGGACAGCATGGAAATATAATTCTCCCTCAAGAACTGGGTATGAATCAGTTGTATGTCCAACTTTCTGCAAAGCTTGTTGAGCTCAATCACAGCTTTAATATCAAAAGGATTCTTCATCGGGATCCTATAAGTTTCAACTCCAATGGATCTTAGCCTCTCTACCAAAAGCCCGTCCTCATTATAGGCAAAATAAGCCTTTATACGCTTATTGTTAAGCTTCTCTATCAGGGTCTGAACATATCTTTCAGTCCCCGCTTTTCCTGCATGGTTCAATAAATATAGTACCCTAATCATTTTATATACATTCCTTTCACCGTCTCAAACCACATAACGCTGTATAAATTCAATGCTTTTTTATTGCTTATTGTCCCAGACCTAATTCTATCATATTTCCGGCCTGATTTTCGCATTATTTTCCAAATAAATTTTCAAACTAAACCTTTCTTCCGTCTCTGAATTTTATAATTCTTGCAGGATTTCCTCCCACAACGGCATATTCGGGCACATCTTTGGTAACAACTGCCCCCGCTCCCACAATAGCTCCCTTATGTATCGTTACTCCGGGCAGAATAATTGCCCTCGCCGCAATCCACACATCATCCTCGATCACAACAGGTCTTTTGGGATCCGTCTGAAGCCTCATCGGAATATCCAGCCTGTCATTCCTGTGATTCTGTGTAAATATCATAACATCAGGCCCTATCATAACATCCTTTCCGATCTTCAAAGGCCCGGTTACTCTGCAATTTAACCCCAACCCCGAGTTGTCTCCGATTTCTATTTCCCTTCCGGATGCAAAAAAAGCACCATGTTCAATGTTGATATTCTTCCCTGCGTATTTAAAAATTCTTTTACACAGAAACCTTCTGATTTGTTTTGAACCGAGGCTATATGGTGCATCAGAAGCAGGCAAATGTCTTGCAAAAAAATAATATAAAGCAAGACAAATATAATAGCTCAACTTGCGCATAAACCCCTCCTATAAATTTTAAAGCAATAGACTTAAAAAAATCTTTATCCCAAATACAAAATTATTACGCTTATTGCCACCCAAAGAAATATGCACAACATTAAGGGTATATCGGACAGCACGGTTTCTTCCGGACTTCCGCCCTCTTTTTTCATATATATAATATACTGATACCTGAAAATGCCATACAAAACGAAGGGTATGGTCAGCATCATGAAGTAGTTGTTTTTGCTGGAGAAAGTATAAAGAGAATATGCCATAACCGTAGATGCGGTAACAATCGAAAGCATATTGTCAATAAACTCTAAAGAATACTCCTTCAGTATCTTTCTGTGAGAGTCGGCACCGTTCTCCAGTACAACCAGCTCATTTCTTCTTTTACTGAAGCCCAGAAACAATGAAAGAAGCAAAGTACACAAAAGTATCCATTGG
The DNA here is from genome assembly GCA_001512505.1 of Clostridiaceae bacterium DTU079. Lineage (GTDB taxonomy): Bacteria > Bacillota > Clostridia > Acetivibrionales > Acetivibrionaceae > Hungateiclostridium. The sequence goes on from LFSC01000047.1 coordinate 16,002, forward strand.
GAAATATATACTTCAATAACCACACCACCCCCGATCACTCTAAGCAAAAAACCGACGGCTATTGACATAACATCAAGTATTACCATGTGTTTTACCGCAATTGAATATAATATATTATTTATAAAGTACACAAGCAATATTAATCCAAAATACATATGCAATAAAAATCCCGATATAATTGCCACCGGCAATAATACCGCAAGAAATACCAATGCCTCACCCTTGCTTATCAGCCCGGACGCTATAGGTCTTGTCCTCTTTTTGGGGTGGAGTCTGTCATTATCTGCATCAATAATGTCATTGAGAATATAAACGCAGGAAGAAATCATGCAAAAGCATAAAAACGCCAAAAACACCGTCTTTAAATAAGCTGGTTCAAACACGAGTTTTGCAAATATAAGGGCAGAAAATACAAAAAGATTTTTAATCCATTGCTTCGGTCTGACAAGACAGACAAATCCTTTAACTTTGTCAAAAACCGTTGCTTTTTTTGTTCCTACCATGGACCGGCTCAAAAAAATCACTCCTAAATATAATAACACCTAATAAACTAAAGCTTTTGCTGCTTTAAATATTATTTTACATCAATCCGTTAAAAAAACATTTTAAATTATTGTTTCAAATTTTTCAGGATTCAGTCTCATATTATATCATTTGATTTCTTTCTTTTCCAGTACCTTATTTAGACAGGTATACGGAGTGAAGGAACATATGGCGGAAAATATTCGCTATGAAGGAAGGGACAAGCGATAGGAACTATTTATTCAACCTGTTTTAAAGAAGCAAGGGAAAAAACGACCCTATGTAAGTTACCGGCAAGGGTATATAAACTACCAACTTACCGGTCTTTAGTTTATTTATGGCTATAAGGTCTCCTTAGTCTGTTTTTTCCTTTAGTGTTGCCTTGTAATACTTATACAGAAGACTGTCAAGCTCTGCTTCAACATGCTTTACCTTTGACTCATCTATATCTTGTTTTTGGCTATAATAATGAATAAGCCTATTTTTTTCTTTTATTTTATTTTCCAGCTGTCTTGCGTAATCACTCATCCTGCAACACCTCCTTAAAAGCTACTCCCATAAAAAAAGAAAAAAACCAATATATTTTAGTATTATTATACATTAATGATGCCGATCTCTCAATAATTTAACAAAAATTTCACATATTGTTAATATAAATTTAATATTGAATCATGCATCAAATGATACCAACTCTTTATCGGCAAAAAATAAAAATAAATTTATATAAATTTCAAAAATTTATATTTAAAAAGAAATATAGGTACATTAAATAATATGCACATTAAAATTTTATGTTCTCTTTAAGCCAATAAGTTTTATAAGTTCCTCCTTGTCAAGGGCTCCAAAAACAAACATCAATGAAAAGGCTATAATAATATTTCCGAATATAGTTAGAACAATGGTCCATGTATGTTCCAAATTAAAAATTGTAAAAAAGCTTTCAATGTATTTTCCGATAAAGAACATTATCACACCCACCAGTCCGGGTTTTAAAATCCAGTTTCTGAAATCAAGTGCCATACCCGTTGTTTTGACTACGGTGGCAATATTGAGACAGCAAACGAATATTGAGCTTATAATCATGCCTGCAATATAGCCGCTAATACCGTATACAGGAATACAGTAAATTACAAAAGAAATCCTTATTACATATCCGACAATGGAATTTCTCAAAGAAATCCCCTGTTTTCCCAGCCCGTTCAATACACCCAGAAGGGTCTGCTGCAGATAAATAAATATACTTGTAAAAGACAAAAGATACAATATATGTCCTATATTCTCCCTCCGGTAAACCAGTTCTCCTATCTCTGTTGAATAATTCATAAATAATACCGAGAATACAAACCCCATCATGAATGTCAACTGCACCGACTTGGATATTCTGTAGTTGACGGTTTTGTAGCTCTTAACGGATATAGCTTCGGAAATTGCCGGAACAAGAGTTGTTGCCAGGGCAGAAGTCACAAGCGTCGGAAAGAATATTAACGGCATAGCCATCCCTGTCAGCTTCCCATACTCCTGTATGCTGCTTTGATAGTTCATTCCTGTCAAAAGAAGCATCCTGGGAATAAGAATGTACTCAACAGTAGCCATTATTGATGTAATAAACCTGTTGAAGGACACTGGAACGGAAATCTTTAAAATTTCCTTTATCATTATTCTCTTTCTCATAAAACCTCTTTTTGAGACACTCTTAGAAGACTTGGACTTTCTGAATCTGTATACAACAACCAAAACCAACAGGTTGGATATTTCTCCTATAGCCATACCAACAGTCGCAATGGCACAGGCATATTCCAGCCCGATATTTACGAAAAAACCTGCCATAGCCATCACAAGACCCGTTCTTACTATCTGCTCCACAATCTGGGAGCAAGCCGTCGGTATCACATCCTGTATGCCGTAAAAGTACCCCTTTATTGCCGATGCTGCCGAAATAACCGGTATGCATGGTATTAAAAGAAGCATTGAATAGTAGGTTCTTGAATCCTTCAAAATAATATTTACAATTGGGTCAATAAATATAAACATCAGCAGAGATACCAGCATACCTATGGATACAACAATGCCCAAGGCACATGTTGTTATCCGGCGCAGGTTAACCTGGTGATTTTTCGCCATCTCCTCTGCCACCATCTTAGATACCGCAATGGATATCCCTGAAGTGAGAGTAAGTATAATCAAGGAATAAACGGGAGAAATGAGCTGAAAAAGCCCCATTCCCTCTGAGCCGATAAGATTTGACAGGTATATTCTGTATACAAATCCAAGAATTCTTACTATAAAGCTTGCTATCATTAAAATAATTGCACTGCCGACAAAGGATTTTTTCGCCATATTAGTCCTTAAATTAAAATTGTCCTAATTATTAATATTTGCTGTTCGAACAACTTATGACCAATCCCTTTAATTTAATGAACACAATACTTTTGCTATTGTTTTGCTTTAATTTAATCTCACAATCTTGCCCCAGTTCTTCTATAAATTTTTTTACTCCATTTCCATCCCATATATTACAGGTTGATTATTACCTTTACCCTCCCGTATAATGAGTCACTGTGACGGTCAACAGAAAAATCCAAGCCTGATTCATGGATTAAACCAGGCTTTAGAGAGGGGGTTTATTATGAAAAAGAAAATAACTGCAATGCTGCTTACAGCTGTTTTGTCCATCTGCTTATTTGTTACTCCGGCATTTGCGGATTATTATTCGGACAATAAATTATTGTACCGCGGTATGAGAAGCAGCAGCGTAACAGAGCTTCAAAAAGACCTGCAGGATTTAGGATATTTCAAACAATCTCCAACAGGTTACTTTGGAAGCATCACTTACCAAGCGGTAATTAATTATCAAAGGGATAACTACCTTGCTGTTGATGGAATTGTAGGCCATCAGACCGCCAAAGAAATAAAGGTCGATAAAGTATTACAGAAAGCAAAGAGTTACCAGGGTGTTCCCTATGTGTGGGGAGGTACATCGCCCTCAGGATTCGACTGTTCGGGCTTTACTCACTATGTAATGCTTAAGAACGGAATAATAATCCAAAGGACAGCCAGTGCACAGTATAAAGAAGGTATCTCGGTATCCAAATCAAATTTGAAGCCGGGGGATCTGGTATTCTTTTCAACATATAAAGCAGGTCCTTCACATGTAGGAATCTATGTTGGAAACAATAAGTTTATACACGCTAGCTCCGGTGCAGGCAAGGTGGTAATATCCAACCTGAACACGAGCTATTATGTACAGCATTATATCGGCGCAAGAAGAGTTATAAATTAACGGTAAAGAAAATATGGAAGAAACATTGTGTAGCTAGTCTTAGAGCCTGTTTATACGACGTGGATTGGGAGAGCATTGTCTGAGCGAAGCGAGTTTTGCTCGACCCCACGGAGTATTTACAGGCTCTTGACTTGCGAAACTTTAGTTTCCGGAATATTTTCTTTACCGTTAATTACCTCCTCTGCGTTTTAGACGTTCCGCTCTCCTTTTCTCGGCCTCTTTAAACATTTGCCTTTCCTCATCAGTCTCAAGAATAAGCGGCGGAACCGGGGTCGGATTTCCTTCGTTGTCCAAAGCAACAAAAGTTATAAATGCCTGGTTTGTTTTAATAACAGCCCCACTTTTTAAATTTTCCGCATATACTTTCACACATACCTCCATGGAGGTTCTTCCAACCCATGTAAGCTTCGCCTTAAGCATTACCAATTCCCCCATCCGGGCAGGATGTCTAAAATCCAGGCTATCCAATGCTACGGTTGCCACAACCCTGTTTGAATGTCTTGAAGCCGCCATAGCTCCTGCAATATCTATCCAGTGCATAAGCGTTCCTCCAAGAAGATTTCCCAAAAGATTGGTATCATTCGGAAGTACCAACTCCGTCATTTCCACCTGGGACAATCTTGGGGGTTTGCCCATAAGGTTGTCTTTATTCTCCCTCAAAATATCATGCATATTCTGACTTCTCCTTCTCTATATTTATTATAAGGCTCTACTTACTAAAAAAGTATAGCCACAATCTGCAGCTTAAGTAGCAGTGGATAAAATCCCATTATACCAAAAAACGGCATTTCCAATGCCGTCACAAATACATTTTATAAAAATTTTATATCAATTACCCAGGGAAATACCTACGGAATTTATCAGAAAATTCAATCTATCTCCGTCAAGCCCTTTATTTAACTGAATTCCATCTATGCTAAGGAGACCGACAGGGTATACCGGAACCTGAAATATCTCTTCAAGATATTCACGAAGTCCTTTAAGCAATGAGCCTCCACCTATCACATATATTTTGCCGACTTTTTCTCCGTAACACCTTTTTTCATAGAATTCAAAGCATTGGAATATCTGCCTTACAATATCGTCAATGACAGCCTTGATACTTTTATATACTATTTCCTGCCTATCTCCAACATTTATATCCGGAAGAACAAATCCCTGTATCTTTTTTAGTCTTTCAGCTTCATCAACCTCTATTTGCAAATTGGCCGCAATAGCCTCGTCCAAATTGCTGCTTCCTCTTAAAATTACCTTGTTGAACTCCAGAACCTTATCTCTCAAAATATTTACTATTGTGGTTTCCGAACCGAAATCAATAACAGCAAAGGTATTTTGGCTTAGTTTGCTATATCTTTTTTTCTTAAACCACGTCTCACTTTCAGAAACCAATATTTCTCTGTTGAAAAACTTTGCTGTACTGTTTGCCGGAATGTCTACCGACAGAGGTTTTAAACCCAAATCAACCAATATATCTATGTAGCTTTGAATAATGCTCTTTAATACTGCGGTAACAAAAACCTTTACTTTATTAATCCCGTCCTCCCTAAATTCCTTCAGGATTTTAAAATCTATTTGATGTGCATCAAGATCTATCGGCATACTCTGTGAAATAGTCGTTCTGACAATATGGTTCAAATCTTCGCCGGGAATCTTGTCAATTACAAATATACGGGAAATTATATTGGTACCTGACATAACAATCTTGGCTTTCTTAGTCCGGGTATTTAACTCACCCATTACCTTCCTGATCTCATTGGTCACTTTCTTTACATCTTTAATGGCACCGTTTTTTATACACCCTTTCGGTGTCGCCACTATGCCGAAATTCTTAATAAAGATCTCGTTATTTCTCCCGACTTCCACTTCCACAATTTTAATATTTCTAAAGCCGATATCAATACTTATAAGGTTGGTTTTCAAGAAAGGTATTGTCACCATTTTATCTACTCCTTAAGCATTATTAGGATGACCTATACGTTAATATTATCATCCGTGTATTTTAAAATCAACAGCAAAGTCAATTTAACTGAAAAAAATGTAAACATACTATTTTTATATGCTGTACTTTGCGACATTATTACATTGAAGGAATGAACTGAGAATATCGATAACTTCCGTGTAAGACATCGATTTAAATATTTGTTCTTTTATTCGGGCTGAGTTCGGCATACCTTTGATATACCACGCGATATGCTTTCTCATTTCCCTTATCCCTCTCTGCTCTCCCTTCAAATCAATAAGCATATTCAGATGCCTGATTATCGTCTCTATCTTTTCTTTAACCGATATCTCGGTTATTGCCCCTTTTTTGTTAATAGAATTGATGACATTATTAAAAACCCACGGATTCCCTTGGGCTCCTCTTCCAATCATTACAGCATCGCATTTTGTCTCTTCGATCATTCTTATTGCATCGAGGGGGGTAAAGATATCTCCGTTTCCTATAACAGGTATGCTTACAGCTTCTTTTACCTGTTTGATAATACTCCAATCTGCTTTACCGCTGTAAAATTGTTCCCGCGTTCTTCCATGAACCGTTACTGCAGAAGCCCCGTTTTCCTGTGCAATTTTAGCTATTTCAACAGCATTAACGCTGTTATCGTCCCAACCTTTTCGAATCTTTACGGTAACGGGCTTTATAGAAGCCCTGGATACTTCTTTAACAATCTTTCCCACTAGTTCCGGCTTAAGCATTAAGGCGCTGCCTTCACCGTTTTTCGTTATTTTGGGTGTGGGACAACCCATATTTATGTCCAGTATGCATGCCTTTGATTCGTTTAAGCTTTCTGCCACCTTTGCCATAATACCGGGATCAGAACCGAAAATCTGCAGAGCCACAGGCCCCTCTCTGCTGTCCGTCATAGTGAGCTTTTTACTCTTCTCATCATTGTAAAAGAGCCCTTTGGCACTTACCATCTCAGTATATACAAGTCCACATCCCTGCTCTTTGCATAAAATCCTGAAAGGTATATCGGTTACACCCGCCATAGGAGCCAGAAAGACGTTGTTATCCAAGATGACATTCCCAATTTTCATGGTAACCTCCTACTATATATATATTCTATCACGAATATCAAAAGAAAAAAACAACAATTTGTATAAAAAATTAAATATTTGATTAGTAAACATTATATAACCATTTCCATATCTAAAACAAGAGTTTCCCATGATCCTATAATTTTATAATTAATTCCAATAAACTTAAGAACTATTCTGCGGTAGCTCAAAATATGATGTATACTGAAAAATCAATTTATAAATCAGCAAATTATTCTGCTTTAGGGTTAAAAGTGTGCTTATTAAAAAAAGCGTCCGGTCATGGAATAATATCAACGACCAGACGCTTTAATTTTGAAAGTGTTATTTGATATAAGCTTCAATTAAGTTCTTGAGTATCTGAGCTACACTGGCTCTGCTTGCCGTACTCAAAGGATCATATGTGTTGTTTCCTACACCGGTAATCAATCCATACTGTTTCATAGCAGCTACTGCCTCCTTAGCCCATGGGCTGATGCTGCTATCATCCGCGAAAGGAACGTATTCGTCCTCTTTTTCCAACACAATTCCTTTATATTTAATATAATTATACAGCATTACAGCCATTTGCTCGCGGGTAATTAAATCATTCGGTCCGAATAAATTATTTCCGTAACCGTCAACAATACCATTATCTGCAGCCCATTCTACAGCTGCTGCATACCAACTGCCATTTTCGACATCAGTGAAACGCGATGCTCCATAAGCAGTTAAGTCTGCACCTTCAATATTGGCCAAAACTTGAGCAAACATTGCACGTGTCATTCCGCCATCAGGATCAAACTTGTTGTTACCGACACCTGAATATATTGCTCTTGCTGTAATAAAATCAATTGTATTGGCTGCCCAGTGTCCGCTTATATCAGTGAAAGTTTTGCCATTGTTTATCACGCTATATGTACCCGGTTCCGATACCAGAATGATCATTGATTCATTTCTGTATACCGAGAACGGAATTATAATATCCTGGCCGTCCTTTTTAAGTACACCTACATGAGAATTTCCTCCATCCTTAAATGGAATGGTAAGCAAAACAGGCATAGTCAATTCTTTAAGATCGTCCTCTGAAATTGTAACACTGCCATCGGCATTTAGTTTCAACGTGCTCTCTTTACCATTAAGCAATATCGGCACACCATCGCTGCCCGGCTTTTCATCCTCAGGTTCGATTGTGCTTGTTTCAATGGTAATTGACAATGTCGGATTAGTACCACCGCTCATGTTGAATACCAAAGTAGCTTTGCCATCAGCAAGTGTCGCCAAATAATCTGCCTTTATTGTATAGGTGCTTCCGCTGACAGAATAATCCTTATTGCTTTCAAGGGTATAATTTCCGTTCTTTATGTTTCTAAATTCATAGTCCCCCGTCGAAAGGACAACCGAAATATCCTTAGGCTCGGATTTATCGAACTTGGCTTCCGTTATGCTCAATGTTGCAGATTTTGACGGTTTACTATCACCGCCACTGCTGCCGCTAGTGCTGCCGGCATATTTGAATCTTGCTTCAAGTGTCCTGTTTTTTGTTACCGCAAATGAATAAGCAGCACCTGCCCCATCAACCTTTATGCCGTTCTCATACCAACCGTCAAAGGAATAATTACTGTTGGGTGATGCGGTTAATGTTACAGTCGTACCATAGAGGAATGTACCTCCGCCTGATACTTTACCGCCTTCCCCTGCTCTTGCTATGATCTGGTATGATCGTACACTTCCTGACAATACCTTTATTGTGTAATCAACCCTAATTGCCTCAGCAT
>LFSC01000051.1 GCA_001512505.1 Clostridiaceae bacterium DTU079
TACCGTTACAGTTACCGCCACAAGGCTCGGAATCTTTCGGATAAAGAAAAGATTGAAGCGGCCAATAGAATCCAGAAAATACTTATCGGTAACGGCGTGAATGTTCAGGATTTCTTAATTGCAAAGAATAATCAAAGTATAAGCTTCCTTCCCAACGATATGGGCAAGGACGGCCCGGTTATGGAAGTATTGATATATATTTTAGTGGTAATTATAGCTTTTGTATTTGCAGTACTTTCTGCACATACCATTGAGAAAGAGGCACCAATCATCGGTACCCTTCGTTCCATGGGATATAAAAAGCGGGAACTGGTTCTTCACTATATAACTCTGCCGGTTATTGTTACTATTCTGGCATCCGTTGTGGGTAATGCATTGGGTTATACGGTGATGATTGAACCGTTTAAGAGGATTTACTATAATACATATTGCTTGCCGCCATTGACATTGCAGTTTAATTGGGCAGCATTTGTAAAGACCACGGTAATTCCTATAGTTATTATGATTGCGGTCAATCTGGTATTGCTTATAAATAAGTTGTCCCTGTCGCCTCTTCGTTTCCTTCGAAAGGATCTTAATAAAAGAAAGCAAAAGAGAGCAGCCAAGCTTCCCGATTTCAAATTTATAAACCGGTTCCGGATTCGTGTTATCCTTCAAAACAAAGGAAGTTATTTGGTTCTGTTTTTCGGGATCTTTTTATCCAGCTTCCTGCTGATGTTTGGCATAGGCTTAAAGCCTCTTATGGATTATTATGTGGATACGATTGATGATACTCTGCCCTATGAATATCAGTATATATTAAAGGGCCCGGTTGAAGCGGAAGGGGGAGAAAAGGTATTAATTTATTCTTTAGAGACTGAGTATTATCTTACAGGAAATAATGTGGAAGTCACCTTTTACGGAATACAGGAAGACAGTGAAATTTTTACTGATTTTACAATACCGACGGAGGAAAATCACATTGTAGTATCCGATTCCTTTGCAAAAAAGCTAAAAGTTGATGTAGGGGATGAAATCATATTTGAGGATACCGTTTACGAGAAAAAATACACTTTGGTGGTGGATGAAATCTGCCCATATACCAACAATCTGGGGGCATATATGAGCATTGAAGATTTGTGTAAGCTTCTCGACAAGGATGCTGGCACCTTTAACTGCTATGTATCCCAGGAAAAACTGGATATTGACGATGCTTATATTGCAAAATTCATGAACAGAAGCGATTTTCTTGGGGCGGCAAAGCAGATGATGATTTCCTTTGGAAGTGTTATTGCCATTATAAATGTGTTCTCGGTATTTGCCTATTTGGTATTGATGTACCTTCTGACCAAAATTGTCATTGACAAGAACTCTCTTTATATTTCTTTTATGAAGGTTTTCGGATATGAGAAAAAAGAAATCAGGAGACTGTATTTGGATGCTTCAGCAATTGTGGTTCTGGTTTCCTTGCTGATTTGCCTTCCGCTCGAAGCATATTTGATTAAAATGGTTCTTATATACATATCTTCATTAATTGAAGGATATATGGATTTTTATCTGCCGGCTTCGGTTTATTTGCAGATTGTCGTAATTGGAGCAGTGGCCTATTTTGCGATTAATGCTTTACATCTTCAGAAAGTGAAGAGAATACCGATGAATGAGGCGTTGAAGAACAGGGAATAAAGCTATTCGAAATATACATTGCATAATTACGAGACTTCTTGAAGTCTCGTAATTATCAGTGGGATTTCACGAAGTGAAATGACCAAAAAGCGAAGGGACTCGATGTCCCGAGTTTTTATTTGGTCTTTTGGAATGAAATGAAAGAGGCAAAAGCGAAGGGACTTGATGTCCCGAGCTTTTATCAGTAAAATAATGTGGACGAAAATTATTGAATTAGATAAAATACGAAATAATGAAAAATTATTCTTTTAAAGCTTCTATTTTGCATTGTATCCCATATCAGAGTTGGAAATGGTAAAGTATGGATTGATCTATAATGAAAAGGTGTTGTGAATGGTAAAATATCAAAATAGCGGTAAATCATTATGTACATTATATCCAATGGAAGGATATTTTATTGCGCTGGTTGTTATAGGAGCAAAAGAGGAAGAAGAGGTAGAAATGGCTTTATAAAACTGATACAGGTGAATTTATTGCCGACTGGATTATAAATTAATAATCTATCTATTTGAAAAATCAAAGATAGGTATCGGGATATAGAACTCATAAGACTATATGAAAAGCATAAGGAATGATTGAAGCCAAGCTTTTTAATAAATATTTTCACAGTAGATGAAAAATGGTATACTATAGATAAAAGGAATAAAAAGAGGTAAAAGAATGCCGGAAGAAAGGATAAATAAGGAGCATGACTTAGGATACAAGCATTTATTAACGCATAAAAAGACCTTTATCCAACTATTAAGAAGTTTTGTTAAAGAGGATTGGGTCAACGAAATAGATGAAAGCCAGGTCATGCTGGTAGACAAAAGTTATATTCTACAAGATTTTAGAGAAAAAGAATCAGATATAGTTTATAGGCTAAAAATAAAGGACAGGAATGTAATATTTTATTGTTTGTTGGAATTGCAATCGTCAGTAGATTATCAAATGCCGATAAGATTGCTGTTCTATATGATAGAGATATGGCGTGATATACTAAAAAACACAGAGAATCATAAGATAGAGCGGAAAGGATTCAAACTTCCATCTATAGTACCTATAGTACTATATAATGGTGTAAACAATTGGACAGCATGCAGAAATTTTAAAGAAATACTTGATGGCAATGAAATGTTTTCAAATCATGTACTGGATTTTAATTATATATTGTTTGATGTGAACAGGTATAAGGAAGAGGAGCTACTAGGATTTTCAAATCTTATATCCGGAGTTTTTTTACTGGATCAGAAAATAGATTCGGATCAACTGAAAGACAGATTGGTAAAACTTATAAAGATATTGAAGGACCTTTCGGATGATGAGTTTGGTATATTTAAAGGTTGGCTTAAATGGATTTTAAAGCCGAGAATATCGGAAGAATTGCGATCGAAAATTNNATGATATACTGGAAAATTCGAAACCTATGGAGGTGGAAAATATGGTTTACAATCTTGCTAATACAATAGACGAAATGACTCAGAAAGCTCTAGAAAAGGGAATAGAAAAGGGAATAGAAAAGGGAATAGAAAAGGGAATTGAAAAAGGAATAGAAAAGGGAATTGAAAAAGGAATTGAAAAGGGAGTATTAAAAGTTGCAAAGTCAGCACTGGAAAAAGGGGCAGATTTAGATTTTGTTGCCCAAATTACTGATTTGGATATAGAAGTAGTTAAGAAGCTAAAGAAAGAAATCGAGGGGACAAGATAATATCTTTTTTCAGTGTATCAAAAGTATTTATACCAGCATGCTTAAGCAAAAACAAGGGGGGATTACTCCCCTGTATTTTTATTAGAATCTGTTTTGATTGTGAAACTTGTTTAAAGACATTTGGAGTTTCTGGAAAATAGAAAAACCAATAATTGAAAAATGTTATAATATGACATTTCTTATGATTACAGAGCAGTTTTAGGTATGATTATGAGAAAAAGTATGAAAGAGATTGAGGTCATTAATGAGTAATAAGGAAAAGCTTATTGTTGCCATAAGAATGATTTTAATTATATTATGTATAGTAGTATCAACGTTCCTTTGGAGACTGTGAAAAAAAC
>LFSC01000060.1 GCA_001512505.1 Clostridiaceae bacterium DTU079
GATGGTGAGACAGTGCAGACAGCTAAATCTTGAAGAGGAGTATGAAAATACCCTCAAGTACTGGCGGGATATGTTAAAGAATGCTAGGCAGCTTAAAACGGGAGATGAAAATATTGATGCTCTGTATAACAGGTCTCTTTTGGTATTTAAGCTGATGTCTGACGAACAGACGGGAGGACTTTTAGCCTCTGCCGAGATTGATGAAGGCTTTACGATGTGTGGACGCTATGCCTATTGCTGGGGAAGGGATGCAGCATTTATAACCGGTGCATTGGATGCTGTGGGGTTTACGGATGCGGTAGACAGGTTTTATAAATGGGCTGTTATGACGCAGGATGAAGACGGGTCATGGCAGCAGAGGTTCCACATGGACGGAAACCTTGCACCGTCCTGGGGATTGCAGGTGGATGAAACGGGAACACTTATATGGGGAATGTATAAGCATTATGAGGTTACAAAAAACATCGATTTCCTCAAAGAAATGTGGGGCAGTATAAAGCTGGGAATTGAATTTTTAACGGGATTTATAGATTCCGATACCGGGCTGCCCAAGCCCAGTTATGACCTTTGGGAGGAAAGATTCGGAGAACATACCTACTCCAGTGCTGCGGTATACGGAGGTATTATGGCAGGGGTTGAGGTGGCTAAGATTTTAAATGCACCCTCCGAAATTATAGATAAGTGGAATGAAGCGGCACAAAATATAAAGGCGGCTATGGAAAGAAACCTTTGGAAGGACGAGGCAGGACGTTTTATAAGAAGCGTGAGGACCAAGCTTAATCCGTGGGGAAGTGAGTATTCTCAGCATACAACTATTGTAAAGGTCAATGAAAAGGGTTATTATAGAGATGTTACATTGGAAGACTGGACTGTTGATGTGAGCCTTTTAGGAGTTTCCATACCCTTTGGTGTTTTTGATGTGAAGGACAGAAGGGTTAAGGAAACAGTGGAAGCCATAGAAAGGACCCTTACATCCCATCCTGTAGGGGGAATAAAAAGGTATGAGAATGACAACTACGTTGGAGGGAATCCGTGGGTTCTGGCAACTCTATGGGTAGCCCTGTATTATATTGAGGTTGAAGAGTATGATAAAGCCAAAGAATACTTCATGTGGGCTGCCAAATCATGCACCGCTCTTGGACTTTTGCCGGAGCAGGTGAGCAAGGACAGCGGAAGGCCTTGCTGGGTAATTCCTCTCACATGGTCCCATGCCATGTTTGTATTGGTGCTTGCAGGGCTTAAAGATGCAGGTGCTATATAGAATAGAATTGATTAGGGTTTTTACATAGTAAACCCTGGTTAGGAGTAAAGATGTCAAAGCAAAAATCATTTTTCGTGTGCCAGGAATGTGGTTATGAGAGCAGTGGCTGGCTGGGAAAATGTCCGGCGTGCAATCAATGGAATACCTTTGTTGAGGAAGCTGTTGAGTCCGGAAGTAAAAACAGCAGGAGCCCGGCTCCGATAAATGTAAAGCCGGTCAGAATAAACGATATTGATATAGAAGGTGAAGAACGTTACCTTACCGGCATGAAGGAAATGGACCGCGTGCTGGGGGGAGGAATTGTAAGGGGCTCCCTTGTCCTTGTAGGGGGAGACCCCGGTATAGGCAAGTCTACCCTTTTGCTTCAGATATGTGACAAAGTGAATGTCAGGTCAAAGGTCCTGTATATTTCGGGCGAGGAATCTATTAAGCAAATTAAGATAAGAGCCGATAGATTAAATGTAAAAAACCCGAATCTGTTAATGATATCCGAAACCAACTTCAAGGTCATACAAGCCTCGTGCGAAAATGAACAACCCGACCTTATTATTGTCGATTCAATACAGACCATGTTTAACGATGAACTATCTGCTGCTCCGGGAAGTGTCAGCCAGGTACGGGAAATTACCGCAGGTCTTATGAGAATTGCAAAAAGCATGAATATTGCCGTAATTATTGTAGGGCATGTTACAAAAGAGGGAGCCATAGCAGGACCGAGAGTATTGGAACACATGGTGGATACGGTGCTGTATTTTGAGGGAGAAAGGCATTTGAGTTACAGGGTCCTTCGGGCGGTAAAAAACCGTTTTGGTTCTACAAATGAGATAGGCATATTCGAAATGAGGGACATAGGACTTGTGGAGATTGACAATCCTTCATCGATGATGTTGTCGGGAAGGAGCGAGAGTGTACCCGGATCTGTTGTGGTTTCAAGCCTTGAGGGAACAAGACCCATGCTTATTGAGATACAGGCACTGGTGTGTCCCACCAGCTTCGGAATGCCGAGAAGAATGGCAACGGGTATTGATTATAACAGAATTACAATGTTGATGGCTGTTCTTGAAAAGAGGGTAGGCATGCAGCTTCATAGCTTTGATGCCTATGTTAATGTTGTAGGTGGGCTGAAAATTGATGAGCCCGCATGCGATTTGGGGGTAGTTGCAGCAATTGCATCAAGCTTTCGAAACGTGCCGGTTGACATAAATACTGTTGTAATCGGAGAAGTTGGGCTGACAGGAGAGGTACGGGCTGTAAATCAGGTAGACAAAAGAGTAATGGAAGCCATGAGAATTGGGTTTAAAAACTGCATTGTACCTGCCAGGAACTTTAAAATGATTAAGCAGATGAAAGATTTGAAGGATATAAATATAAAATATGTGGAAAATGTGCATGAAGCATTGAGTATTCTATTATGATGAGGTAGACGCAAGAAAATTTTCTGCAAACGAAAATTTTCTTTTAACTAAAGAGTTATAATATATTTATCTGCTATAACCATATAATGTTTTTCTTCATTATAAAATAATCAATGGAGGACTTATGACTGGCATTGATAAATCGAAGGACGATGCGGTACTTGGTGTACTAAGGATGTTGGCGCCGGGAACGCCACTTCGGGAAGGGCTTGAAAATATTTTAAAGGCACGGACGGGAGCACTTATTGTTATTGGAAACTCCGAAAAAGTTTTAAAGCTTGTGGACGGAGGCTTTTATATCAATAAGGATTATTCTCCTGCTTATATTTATGAACTGGCTAAAATGGACGGTGCTATAATTTTGAGCAAGGATTTGAAAAAAATCCTTTATTCCAATGCACTACTTATTCCTGACCCTTCAATTCCTACGAGTGAGACCGGAACAAGGCATAAAACTGCCGACAGGGTGGCAAAACAGACAGGTGAAGTGGTTATAGGCATTTCCCAGAGGAGGAATATCATAACCGTTTATATGAGCACCGGTAAATATATTTTAAGGGAAACTCCCGTTATTATGTCGGAAGCCAATCAAGCGTTACAAACCTTGGAGAAATACAGGGCGGTTTTGGATGATGCAATAAACAATCTCAGTGTATTGGAGCTTAAAGATATTGTTACTTTGGACGATGTGGCATTTGTTTTGCAGAGGACCGAAATGGTAATGAGTGTTGCTGCAGAAATTGAGAGATACATATGTGAACTGGGTATAGAGGGAAGACTTTTGAGTATGCAGTTGGATGAGCTTTTGGCAAATGTTGAAGAAGATGAGTTTTTGATAATTGAAGATTATTTGCAGGACACCAGAGAGACTCCCGAAAAAGTGTTGGAGAGAATAAGGCAGATGTCCTACGATGATCTTATGAGTCTTGAAAATATATGCCGGGTCCTCGGGTATAAGGGTGGAGACAGCGTTTTTGACACGACGGTGCGTCCGAAGGGTTATAGGTTGCTTAGCATGGTTCCGAGGCTTCCGATGAACATTGTGAGGAAAATCACTGAAAAGTTTTCCGATTTTCAGGGAATATTAAATGCTTCGATTGAAGAGCTTGATGATGTTGAAGGTGTGGGAGAAGTGAGAGCAAGACTTATAAAGGAAGGTTTGAGAAGAATCCAGGATCAGATTTTTTTAGATACACGAAGATTATAAAGGATATTAAAAAGAGTCGTCACAAACACATTGTAACGACTCTTTTTGTAAGTTAAAACTTGAAAAAGAAAGTATTTTCGAATAAATGCACACTCAATAAACCCGTTAATTTATCTTAAATTATATTTTCCAAGCATCTTAATTCTATCGAGTTCCTTAATTATAATATCATACAGGTTAAGGTCAAGTGTATTGCATATTGAAGCAAGATAAAACATGTTTCTTCCAATATCCTTCTCAATAAGATCTCTACAGTTTTCACAGAGAGTTCCCTCAAGATGGGTTTCCATTAATGTGCGAAGCTCGTCAAAATCCGCTCCGTCAGGGTAGACCTGCTTTTTGGCATTGATTTTAACACATCCGCACTGGGTCACAGCCTTTACTATTTCGCGGTTAACCCTGCCGTTTGAATCTTGAAACTTTGTAATTAGATCAAGAATACTCTTGTTTCTTACCAGAAGTTCTCCAACAGTAAATTGGAATTGATCTACCATAATGTCCTTCAATATGCTCACTCCTTAGGTGTATTGATTAAACTTACAGAATTTCAAAGGGTAAAAGCAAAGCAAATAAGATTAAGGAACTAACTTGATAGCTTTATACTAATTATAATTCTTTGAACGACTCTTTGTCAATTAAAAATGGAATGGATAAACTTAGCAATTAAATAGTTCCTATAACTGTGAATATTAAAAAATGAAATGGCACACGATTATATTGAAGAAAGAAGTAATTATTGGGCAAAAATAAGAGTAAATAAAAGATAAATTTAGATTTTAATAAAATATACTTGACACGCCAATTAACCTGTATTACAATGTTTAAGTGTCGAAATCTTGGTTCACTGTATTTGGACTAAAGTATTTGTTCCTATAAATTATTAAACTGTATTTCGATTAAGGAGGTTGAAGATTCCATGAAGACTTTTATGGCGAAGGCCAATGAAGTTGAGAGAAAATGGTATGTGGTTGACGCGGAAGGTAAACCATTAGGTAGATTGGCTAGCGAAGTAGCCAAAATTTTAAGAGGGAAAAACAAACCCAATTATACCCCTCATGTTGATACCGGTGATTTTGTGATTGTATTGAATGCTGACAAGGTTGTTCTTACAGGAAAGAAAATGGAACAAAAGCTTTACAGACACCATTCAGGGTATCCAGGAGGATTAAAAGAAATTAAGTACAGATTGTTTTTGAAAGAAAAACCGGAAAAGGCTATAGAAGTTGCCGTTAAGGGTATGCTTCCCAAGAACAGTCTTGGAAGGGCTATGGGTAGGAAGCTTAAGGTTTATAGAGGAGCCGAGCATCCACACGAAGCTCAGAAACCGGAAAAATTAGAAATTAATATTTAATGGGGAAGGGAGGAAAAGTTTTTTATGTCAAAGGTACAGTATTACGGAACCGGAAGAAGAAAGAAATCGGTAGCGAGAGTTAGACTTGTTCCAGGTAATGGAAAGATTGTTATAAATGATAGGGAATTGGATGATTATTTTGGACTCGAAACTTTAAAGGTTATAGTTAAACAGCCGTTGATGTTAACGGACACTGCAAGCAAGTTTGATGTGCTTTGCAAGGTGGTTGGAGGCGGTTTTACAGGCCAGGCAGGTGCTATAAGGCATGGTATCGCAAGAGCACTCCTGATGGCTGACGAAGCATTAAGACCCGCATTGAAAAAAGCCGGATTCCTCACAAGGGATTCAAGAATGAAGGAAAGAAAGAAATACGGTCTCAAAAAAGCAAGAAGAGCACCACAGTTCTCAAAGAGATAATTTGGTGTCAATATATACATGGTACTTACAATTACAAAGTTTATTTCCAAAAAACAGAACGTCAGACTGGGAAACCATTCTGGCGTATTTTGTTTTATTAATAG
>LFSC01000020.1 GCA_001512505.1 Clostridiaceae bacterium DTU079
ATTCTTGCTGTTCCCTGTTCATACCGGCTCATAAAATATACTTTGGCACCGGCATCTCTAAAGCCCTTGGCCAGTGACAGGCAACGCATTATATGACCCATGCCGATATTGGTACTGCCGTCAGCTCTAATTCCTATATTCAGCATACTAACCTCTCACACAACTCTTCTAATCAATTCAAAAGCTTCAGCATAATTTTTGCCGACTACCGTACCCCACCTTGCCGCAATTATCTCCAATGCCTTAATAGACCTTGGATGGGGATAGTCTCTTATCTCTGATTCGTAGCACTCCATAGCCCTAAGCTTTGCATCAATTGTATCATCAATACCTATATAAACATTAGGTTTAAACACATTCTCTCCATACATAAAATTCCATTCAGTAGATGAAGGAGTTTCAAAACAGTATATTTCTTTTACACAACATTCTGCACCGGGTCTTGTCGCAGTAATTACAGCTTCAAAAGTTCTTCTATGATCAATATTCAAATCTCCATAATGGTGGGTGTATATTATTTGAGGCTTGAAACTTTGTATATACCTGTCTACTTCCTTTATAATGTCAAGCAAATCCACAGAATCAAATCTATTGTCCGGAAAATCAGAAAAACAGACATTTCTATATCCAATTATCTCAGCTGCTTTCAGTGTTTGATTCTTTAGCTCATCCAGTGTACTTTTGTCCCATTCTTCCCTCTTCTGTGCCCTGGAAGTCATACCCTCACCTAAAATTATGCAATCTACTATATCTCCATTGTCCACATGCCTTCGTATTGTACCCCCGACACCCAGCAATTCGTCATCGGGATGTGCCGCTATAACCAGAATATTACTCATCATCGTCACCCTCTATAATTTCTACATCAGCAATAATCTTTCCATTCTTTAAAGATGCTCTTGAAAACTCCAGCTTGTATTTCCCATATTTAATAAATGCCTTAGGATATCCTTCTCCGTCCAACATTCTGATGTAATCGTATATTTCCTCCAAGTCAAAATCAGGATTTATCTCGCTCTGCTCCGGCTTTCTTCTCTTGAATTCTACAACTTCTCCCTCTTGTTTTCGAGGTACAGGTCTTGTGTCGAGAAGCACAGGAATCATGTCATCAAATATTACTTGAGACGCCCGCATAAAAATTTCTTCGGCTGTGCCAAATAGTTCGAGATCCCTTTTAAAAAATATATCTCCGGCATCTATTCCATCATCCACCTTTATCGCCGATATCTTTGTCCTCTTAATTCCACGCTCAATTAGGTTCTGAAGTGGGCTTCCTCCCCTTCCGAAGGGCAGATCCGTCATATGGAAAACCACGCATGTAAAATTCTTGAATATTTCTTTAGGGATAATCCATGACCAGTGAGGAAACAGAATATACTCAGGATTAATAACCCTCACATATTCTAAAGTCAGCTCATCTTTATCGGTGATTATGGTTGTGCTGTATTTATCCTTGTTCTCCTGGCTAAACTTTTGAGCATTCTTTATGTTCCATGATTTTGCGGTAGCAATAATAATATTCATAGTATTTTACCTTCCTCAATCTACCATGTTCCATTCAAGAGGTGTTCCTCTTTCAATATCCTTTGTTGCTTTTTTGCCTAAAACACTCTCATAATATTTAGGTTCAAGTCCATAGCCCGGCCTTATCACCCTTATATTCTTTTCCGTAAAACACTCACCCTTTTTTATATCTTCTGTAACAAATATTGATCTTCTAAATATATGACTCGATTCTTCCGTTTTTGAAACATCATAACTAACTCTACCCATAGCCTTTTCTGCTGCCCGAATATCATAAACCATTTGTTTAAACTCCTGAGGTTCCATTGAAAAAGATGCATCCGGACTTTCATCTTTTCTACTTAAGCAAAAATGCTTCTCTATTATCTTTGCTCCCATTGCCACTGCTGTAACAGCTCCAATAGAACCTAAAGAATGATCCGAAAGTCCTACAGGAACATTGAAGGTTTCTTCCATATGCTTTATAGTTTTAAGATTCATATCCTCCGGTATTGCAGGATACGCACTTGAACATTTCAATAAACAAATTTGATCATTTCCAGTCTCTCTAATTACTTTTACCGATTCCTCTATTTCGCCTAAGGTTGCCATCCCTGTAGATATGATTATAGGTTTTCCTTTTAATGCTACGTATCTGATTAACGGAATATCCGTAAGCTCAAATGACGCAATCTTATAAAACTCTATTCCAAGTTCTTCAAGAAAATCTACCGATGTTTTGTCAAAAGGCGTAGATAAAAAATCAATCCCTGTTCTTTCTGCCTCTTCTTTGAGCTTCTTTTGCCACTCCCACGGAGTATAAGCTTTTTTATAAAGTCTGTATAAATTCTCACCTTTCCATGTTCCATCTTTTATTTGAAAGTATTCCTTTTCAGAATTAATTGTCATGGTATCCGGAGTATATGTCTGAATCTTTATACAATCTGCCCCCGATTCTTTTGCTGCATGGACAAGCTCTATCGCTTTCTCAAGACTACCAGCATGGTTTGCAGACATTTCTGCAATTATATAGCAGGGATAATTAACTCCTATAAATCTGTCTTTTATTTTAATACAACAATTACTCATTTAATCCTCCTCATAAATTTTTATTATATATTTTTTCCCTTGCCTGTAAAAAAAAGCAGGATACCTTTCATTATCAACAACTCTCAATAAGTTAAATTGTTCCTCAATACTTTTATTAATATCGAGTTCGCTATCTTCAGGTTTTCTCCTTCGATAAAATGATTCCTGACCGTTTTGTTTTTTCCCTTGTATATTTGGATATTTTTTAACAAATTCCAGCACTATCTTTTTTGTTGCTTTTCCCTGTAAATCTTTTATTTTTGTAAGCAATTCACTTCCATTTAGCCGTATCACATCTTGAATATATATATCTCCGGAATCAACCTTTTCTACAGCTTCAAAAAGTGTAATAGGTATTTCATTCTTACCCTCTAATATTTGCCACGTCAATGGGCTCCATCCTTTACCTTGCGGTAAATATGACTCATGAACCACAAGATTATGTTTGTTTAGCTTTAAATACTCAGGTGGTATTATTCTTTCACACCCAAGAAAAAACGCAAGTTCGCCTTTTCTTATATCTTTATAGTCATGAATAAAAGTTACATCATGTTTCATATCAATTAATTCTTTTTCTATGTCTTTTACATAAGGTATAATCCAACTATTCGGATTATCACAAAGAAGTGTTATTAACATAACCTATCACCTATAAATGTTTCTTTATTTTTAGTAGTAATTCCTATGTTTCTTTCTTTATTAAAAAAATATCTATGTTATAAAAATCACGCATATTAACTGTTAACAAACTTTTTCTGCTCAACATGGGCATTAATCTTAACCAACTCAGGATTTGATTTCATCAATTCTAAAACTTCATAAAATCCAAACTTACTGTCATACTCTTTATATAATCTTTCATAAATTGCACTAATCAATGCGTAATCTTCAACAGTATCCAACGTCCACCTGAAATTAGAATAATCAATATCATTCTTGTAATAGTATACACTATCAGAATATATTTCATATAAATAGGGCGTAACATGTTCCCTCTGATAACTTTCTTGAGCATTATTAAAGGCGTATTCCAACGCACTGAAGGAAAACACCTCAACATCCAATCCCCTTGGAAACGTCCTTTGATTTAAATCTGTCCCTGCATTCGTCACCAATTTATAATTGTTTCTCATGTAAAAGTCAACCACGTCATCTAGTATTGCAGGATCAATTAAAGGACAGTCCGACGTTACACGAACTACTACATCAAGATTATTTTCTTTTGCCGCATAATAATACCTAGACAGTACATCGTCTTCACTGCCACAAAACCGTTTTACTCCGTTCTTTTTAGCTTGTTCCACAACTACCTTGTCTCTCTCTAGTGTAGTTGTCGCAATGATTATTTCATCCGAAAGTCTTGACCGCTTTAACCTATCTATTACATGATCTATAACAGGTTTACCGCATAAATCCATCATAACCTTACCGGG
>LFSC01000001.1 GCA_001512505.1 Clostridiaceae bacterium DTU079
AGCATTATCATAGCTGTCTCGTATATTCCGACATATTTCCATATGCTGTTATAAAGCTTAAAGGCCATGAATACACAGATCTTGATGATTGTAGAAACAATAGCAAACTTTATAATATATTCTGAAACTTGTTCTGGGATTTTTTCGAAATTAAAATCGAATCTTAAAAAGTATGCTAGAGCCAGTGATACATTAATTAATATTACATCGATAGCAATTAAGCCGTATGAGATGATTTTGCGTTTCATAATACCTCCCCGAATTACCCCATTCTTACGATTTTTTTATATATTCAGATCCTCTATGACTATAATACCATAATCAGTTAAACATTTAAAGAGTAATTTTTCTACATAATTCTGTATAATATTACACAATTTTTAGTATTAATATATTACAAATTTGGCGTAGAATATACCGATAGAAGTAAGCATATTATTGGGGATCAAGGAACTTGTGAAACCGTAAGACTTTTAATAACCAAGTCCTTATCTATGCGAAGCCTCACCGAGTAACCTTCATTGTTTATGTCTTTCGATGTCAGTTCTATTTCTGCCGTGAATACACCCGTACCGTTCTTTTCAAATTTTTGATACTTATTATGGTAATTAATTAACCGGTACGACACCTCTTGAACATCATTCTCTAAAGCCAATTCCAGTTTATACTTTTTCCCTTTCTCAAGTTCAATGTCCCGGGTCTGAATTGCTCCTGCACCGGATTTATCAATTTGCTTCGCAACAATAAGCCCATTTTGAATCCTGATATCTGCATTGTCCGGAGTTAGATTCCTCCACTGGTCGGGTATACCATCGGAGTTTATGTCTATTTCATTAACAGTAAGAAACGCCTGGTTATTTATTTTATTTAAGGCTTCGACCCCAATATTGCTATTCAAATAAACCATTTTTTCTATAACTTCCAAGGTTGCAGCACCGAATACAAAAGGATTCATATTTCTGTCATTTATAATTGTGGCCTCCTTAATAACTTCCAACCCCTGGTCAATGTATTTTTTTGCGTTTTGAACATCATTTTTATTTATATAGGCCATCGCAATCTCGCAGCACGCATCGGCTTTCATTTTCCACTGCCTTTCCGCAAAGGGTCGTAACTCAATAGCCCGGTCGATCATCTCCAATCCCCGGTCAAACTCCGACATTTTCAAACTCAGGAGCCCGGCCTTTTCAGCCGTTGAAACATTGTATTTATCTATTTTATAAGCATCTTCCCTGAGTTTTCTTGCAAGTGCAAGCTCATCTCTTGTTATACTTTCCTGGGATAAAAGCTGTTCGCAGTATTTTATCTTATAACCGGAATTAAAGCTGTCAAAGGATACTGCTTTTTTTATACTTTCAAGGGCCATCTCTATATTTCCCTCGGACATATATTGTTCACTCTTTTTTTCATAGTGGGCAGCCATTGCGAAGGCCATTGGAACAGCCATTACCAATAGCGAAACAATAACCAATGCGATGCAATTTACATTAAATCGCTTCAGGTTGTTAATCCTGTACAACAAACGGTTTTTATTCCCTTCCTCCAGCTCCTTTTTATCCAAAACCGCCTTTTCATGCCTGCTGCTTGAGTTGAATAATGCCATAACCGTCCACAACAGAATATACACAGAGGAAATGGACAGGTCAAAATCCAACATTGAGTGTGCAAACATTGTGAATATCGATACCAATAATGTAATCTGCAGAATTTTTTGGGCGTCATCCATGTCCTTTTTGTATACCCGTTCCGTAATAAACTGCACAAGAATCGATGCAATAAGCATTATAAAAATCAGGACACCCACGATACCGGTTTCTGCAGCTACCTGCACAATGTACGAATGGGGCTGTGTTGACCAGTAGAGGTAGGATTGGTAGGAAAAGGTTAAAACAGACCACGCACCCCCGCCTGCCCCTAAAAACCAATGATCTTTAAATATCCCCAGCCCGTCTTGAATAAACTGCATCCTGGCTAAAAAACTCTTGGATTGAAACAGGTTCGAAAACCTTCCCATTACCGAATTCGGCATATATTTATACGCCAGTGTAAGTTTTTTAACGGTTTTATTGTTTTTTGGAGATACTATTTTGGCATTATCCAAAAAAATATCGGATTCAGAAGAAGTATTGGTAAACTGTATGACAATCAATCTACTGTCTTCAGGAACCGTAAACGGAATTTAAACCTTTTCAACATTCCCGATATTTTTCTTGCTTATGCTTTGTAGCCTTGTACCCGTATTAAACATTATGTCCCTTTTATTTTTAGTGGTTATTCTTACTTCAAAGGAATTTTCTTCATCACCTTCAGCCCTAGAAGCATCAACCTCCAACCTATACTCCTTTCCAGGCACTAATTGGATATTCTTTACCGTATAATACCCAGTTTTGCTATCAGAGGATTTACTCCTCAAAACCAGTGTATTTGGGATGTTTATAAACAGCACCGATGCAACAACTACTGCTGCAAAGGGTACTAGGAGAAAAGCGGGCTTTATTTTAAGCTTAAACTTTGATTTCCCTGCCAGCCATGAAATCAAAAACTCCAACATTAAGAATATAGCAATGTAAACCAAAACCCCTATTACAACCCTTGCCCAAAGATTGGAACTTAGAAATTTAACCCCGCGGCCAATCAGCAACGATACGGCACTGGACAGGGCTGTATTTATGCTTAGCATGGAAACCTTTAATTTATATCCCCGGGGAATAAATAAAATGTACAGCAATAGTAAAAAGGGCACAAGAATCAACACACCCCGGCTAAGAGTCAAGAGCAATGTAACGGATAAAACCGTGCTGCACGCCCCCAAAACCATTCTCTGCCACCGTTTTTCCGATATTACCGACAATGCTAATGAAATAAAGACAGCCACCAATAAATACACAGCCAGTGCATTAGGGTACTGAATAGTGGAATGAATACGGCCGTCCACGTATAAACCGAAGAATTCCACCGGGATATGCAAGGATTTAAAGAGGCTATTAGCCATATCCACAAATCTTCCGCCTACAGAACTGTCCAGACCAATAATACTAAGTCCCATTGCGGCAGCAACAACCGTCCACAAAACTGCAATTCTGCTTCTTTGATCCTTTGCAAGATCGGTTATCATAATAAATATACAAAAGAACATACAGTACTTGAGCCATTCTGATATTGCCAGTCTGTAGCTAACCGACATTATTATTGAAACAAAATACACAACCGCAAGACCCAAAGAAGCGTACTCCATTGGTGTACTTATAAACTTACCGTCCTTCGTTAAATATTTCATAACCCAGAACAGTGCAAAAGAAATTAAGACAAATACCTCTGCAGGGAACTGCTCCGCTTCAAAATACAGCCCCCTGACAAAGGGAGTATAAAACACTGCCATAAGATTTAAAATCAATAATACGGTTTTAAAAGCTTTATATTTATTGTTTCGATTCTCTATGTTCCTATTTTGTTTTTTTACTGATTTTTTCGGCGTTTTTTTCTTTGAAACCACTTTAAGTCATCCTCCTGAACCCATTAAGCAAAACTTTTTATGCAGCTCGCCTGTGTCTGACTACACTGATACTACTCATATTCTGTTTTACAAATACCACAAGTATTCCCATTACCAACCCGCACATACCCGATACGGCAACATTAAGTTTCCTGTTCGGTGCGGCGGGGCTTGTCGGAACCATTGCCTCCGATATGACAACTATACTGGACTTGCCTATTTCTGTCGACTGCTTGATCATCAACTCTTTATATTCGTGCTGATATGCTTGATAAGCCTGTTTTGAAAGCTCTAGCTCCAAGTTTAACTCATCAAACTCCTGCTGTTTTTCAGCATATTCGGCCTGTATAACCTCAATCTCCTTTTGACTTTCTAAGATGGCCTATTCCATGTTTTCTCTTGAAGCTTCCAAATTCGCCAACTGTATTTCCAATTGATTTAAGCTGTTGGACAGCTCTACATATATCAGGTTAACTTCCTCATTCGACAGCTTTATGTCAGACCTTGTGCTCAGGTTCAGCCCAGCTCCATACCCAACTATATCCGGTAGCAAATCCTCACCGTAAAAGGTGCTGTTGGTTGTCAAAGTCTTCGGTGTTTGAGAAAGCAGACTCTTTGCCTTCTTAATAGATCTTCTCGTATTTTCTTCATCCACCTTCGTTTGTGCAAGAGAAGTTTTAAACTCCGTAACCTGAGTAAGTTTGGATTCTAACTCCAACTTAAGCTCCTCCGGGCTACGGGGCTTGGATATAAAATTCTTGATTTTTTCCGATGCATTTTCCAAATTTTCTTTTTCCTTTTGCATCTGAGTCTCAATAATCTCTGCAGAACCCTCAGCCTGCTTTTTATTCGTATCCGAGACGAACCTAGTATACCGCTCGCTTAAAATATTGGCAATTTGGGCCGCAACCTCAGCATTTTTATCCCGAACCTTTACAGTAATAAGGTTTGTATTCTTTATTGCCTCAACCGTAATTTTATCGGAAATCGACTTTAATGACAAGTCTTTTAAATTCATTTCTTCCTTAATATACTGCAAAATAGCAGGAGCCTTAATTTGCTCCCGGTACGTACCGATGGACATTTCCGGATATGCCGCTATTGCATTAACTAATGAAGAAAACTCATTTATTGCTTTAGCATTTGCATTTGTTTGCGATATAGGCGATATCATTAACGTCGTTTCTGCTTCATACACCGGTTCCAATATAAATAGATTAACAATCAGACCAATAACAATACATATTGCAGTCAGACCCAAAATAGTCGTTCTGCCCTTTATTATGGTTTCAATAATTTCTCTAGTGCTCATTTCTTCCATAGTATGACCTCCGTTACTATAACGTACATTTTTTATTGCCGTATTATTACTAAATCCCGTGCTACACTTGAAAGACAATATACTAGAGCCCTATATAACTTTACAAAACCTATTGTATAAAAACAAAAAGTCTCTGTCAAATGTAATATATATTTATCTATCCAGTTACTCCCTTTATTGTTTTTTATATGTTATTTAATGAATAATTATAAGAACTTATTACCCGTCCACAGAAATGTTCATATTATACTATTTTTAGATTGGACATTATATGTATAAGACATTGAAAAAATATAAGAGAAGAGTCCTCCGCTAAGGAAGACTCTTCAATTTTTAAGATAATCTTAGTCAATAAGTTTAGCTTTCTTGTCTTTGAAGGTGTTAGCAATGTTATTATTAGCATCAGTGATATAGTGTATATCATCCTTTGTTGATACCTTGTAGTCACCGTCTACAACTTCATACTCAGCACCAAATTCAATGAAGAGATATGCGGCGGTTGTTTCTGATTCCGTCACCTCTGTTACCTTTCCGTCTTCAACTGTAACATCAGCCAATTTAACTGTGTAGTCTTTTCCTGCTACCAAAGTATTTCCTTTTCTGTCAACTACAACAAGATCAGTTGCTGCTAAAGCTTTATCAATTTTAATATCCTCATCAAATTCTATCGCAATTCCGTAAACAGATTCTACTACTGCTCCTTTAATATCTTTGAAGCTTGGAGCGTATTTGTCTTTGAATCCCTCAACAACACCAGGTTCTAAATACATTCCAGTGTCAGACTGTATTTTACCTTCAACTATCTCAAGTTGGTAACCATCAACATCCGACGGATCGTTAGGTTTTACATCACTTTGGAGTGTACCTGTAATAATTGATTTACCGTCTTCATATTTGTATGAAATACCTCCAAGTGATTTTTCCTTGCCGTCTTTAACAACTATAAAGCCGTTTGCAGGATATCTTGAGAGTTTCTTGTCAATGACAATTTCAATCTTGTCTGCACTTATAAGACTTACTTCTGTCACTTTAGGAACATCTTCTTTTACTATAGTTTTTGTCAAGTCTTCTATGCCTTCTCCCCAAGCGTCAACAGAATTACCAGCTTTATCTGCAACTCTAGCTATTAATTCTAAACCTTCTGCAGATCTCCCAAGCTTTTCTGTCTTGAAGGTTATTTTAACTTTCTTTCCATCGGAACCGAACATTGCAAGTGAAACACCTTCCGGAAGTGCTTTTCCGCCTAATCTATAGTTGTCCTTATTAAGAACTGATCCGTCTCCACTTGTCTTCATTTCTTCATTAAATGTAGCATATATGATTGTATTGTCGCCGTCTTCGAGGTATGTTGCTTCAACAAGTTCCGGAGCAGTTTTATCAGTTACTTCAAACTCAAGAGTTACAGCATTCATTCTGTTCTTGGATACTGATGAATCACGAATATCCTTGATGTCGATTGTATAAGTTCCACCGGATAATTTAGCATCTAACTGAATAGTAGCCTGCTTATCTTCGCTGCTATAATCGATATCAGAAATTGTAGCATCTACTTCTTCTCCACCCTTTTTAATGGTGTAGTTGTCAGCATCTTCTGCATCAGCTTTTTCCACGTCTTCATCAAAGGTAACTACTATTTTGTTTTCTGCTTCAGCTTCCACCTTTGTTACTGTAGGTGCTTCGTTATCAGCAACTACTGTAGCTGTAAGTTTAGCATCATCTTCCATTTCGTTGCCCCATGCATCTACTACAGCTGCATCGTCAACTTTTTTAAGAACCGTAATGGTTACGTTTCCTTCTGGAAGCAGGTAAACTTTATCATCATCTCCACCTTCAAACTTCAAGGTATATACCTTGTTATCGGAAGTTTCAACTTTATTAGGCTTCCAAGCTGAATAGGTGTGATAGAAGTAATCAACTGTAAGAGCAGCTTCTTCTCCATAGAAACCGTCTCTGTAAACAGCCTTGTTAAACTCAATTTCAACCTTGTTCTGACTAGCTGATTTAATTGTAGCAACAGGAGCAGTTGTATCTTTCACATACTCAACATCGAAGGTTTTCGGTAATATTGAGAAATCAGCATAGTCCTTATAGCCTTTAACTCTTACCTTATAAGTTCCTTCGCTCAATGAGCTTACTCCAAGAGTTACAGATAATACTCTTCCACTGTCAGATAACTTGGATTCCGATACACCATAAGTTCCGTCATTGATCGAAATTTCTGCGTCATCAGTCTCCTGAACGGGTTCTGTAAACACAACTTCAAAGCTGTTAGGTCCTGTCAATGAAGCAGATTCAGCTTCCGGCAATGTTCTGTCTAAAGCTGTAACTTTTTCAGTTACTTCTGTCTCAAGACCAGTACCAACTTTAACTGTTACTTCTAATTCCTCTCCCTGTTCAGCTTTATCTTCCAGTAACAATGTTACTGATGTCTTGTCGTCTGAAATTGTAGCTGATTTAATTGTCTTACCATCAACTGAATAGTTGTCTTTTTCATCAGCTTTTCCAGCTTCTACTTCACCGTTGAAGTTAACAACGATTTCTACAAGGTTGTTCATTTCAAGGCTATCTACCAAAAGTTCAGCAGGCTGAACTATAACCTTAACGGTTGCTTTTACATCTTTGTATCCTTCGATAGATCCTTCAATTGTCTGTTCGCCAACTTCTGAAGTATTAACTGTCGGCCATGTTACAGGAAGTTTAGCTGTTGTATCGTCAACATAAGTTACTTCTACTTCTGTAGGAAGTACAGGAGTTTCATTAATTGTAACTTTTACGTCTTCCAAAGCTCCTACTTCTTTGATTTCTTTCTTAAGAACACCTACTTCGATAGCAAGGTTCTTATCAACATAACCGATTTCAGCTAAATATTCGATAACTGTCTTGCCGCTATCTTTGTAAACAGCCTGCAAAGCTGAGAATGCAATACCAACCATTGAATCTCTGTTGATTCCTGCATTGCTGTTGAAGAGCTGAGCCTGAGCTTCTGTCAAGCCACCGAATTTGCTCAAATCGAAAGCAGCATTGTCATATGTGAAGTCTCCATCGTAACCCAACTGTTGAAGGATTAATGAACAGAAAGCTTTTCCGTTCAAGTCTGCAGTCGGAGCAAATGTTCCGTCCGGCAAACCTTTAACATAACCCTTTTCAACTGCGTAAGCTACTTGTCTTTGTGCCCAATCTGCGATGTCTGCAGCATCCTTAAATTTAGCTGCAAGCTTAGCAGCAGCATCTGCTGCATCCATCTGTAATGCTTCTTCTTCTTGACCGAACAATCTGAGGAGCATTACAACTCCTGTCTGTCTGTCAAGTTTTCCGCCTAAGTTAGGCTCATATGTTGTTGTTGATGTGCCCTTGTACAAGCCAAGCTTATACAAAATTTCTGCTTCATTTTCATAAGTGTATGAACCTTCAGCAGCAAATGATGGCACCATGAAAGTTGTAATCATAGCGATTGCAACTACTACTGCCAACAATTTTTTGAGATTTTTCATACTCTCAAATCCTCCTTGTAAGTTTTTTTTTGGGAAGCAGGCTTTAAATATTGAAGCCAGGCTACGCCTTATCCCTTTGTGTCTTAACCTGACCTATCTTGCATTTTGATCAAGACTGGCGCAACTAGCCTATCTTGAATTCAAACCTATTATACCATCGGCATTTTGGCGAGTCAACAATTTGAATTTAAGTGTAAAGAAACTGTAACAAAATTGAAACAAACTATTTTCAAGGCATGAACAGGAAAATCGGTATTTTTCCATAGTCATTATTATACTATAAAATTGAATAAATTGAAACTATTTTTTAGGAAATATTGATAAGATATATGTCAATCAACACCGTACACTCACATAGGAAAAGCCGGTTTGCACCGGCTTTTCTACGCTGTAAGGCAATACTATTGATTTAAGAGGTTTCTTTCTGCCATTTCAATCGCTTTCTTAACTATATTACCACAGTCTCTTGAGCTTACCGATCCCCAGCCCTCAGTGGCAACGGTATTATAAACCCCAAGTTCCTTTGCGATTTCTTCCTTAAGTCTTTCTGACATCATTCCTCTGTTTCTGCTCATTGTATTTGCCTCCTTTTTTGAAGCAATATTAATTGCTTCAAAAATAATGCGTTCAATATTATTATCTTCAATTTTTAAATAATAATTTGATGCAATTTTTTCAAAGATCAAATTAATAAAAAAATGCGGTTACCTATTTGGTTATATTCTAATATACTGTATTAGGTTAACGCATTTTAGTCCCGAAAAGATAAAACTATCATATCAAATTAAAGATTGTAGTTAGTATTTAATTTTTTAGTCAGGGTGATAATTATGCCAATGTCTACAAGAGAACTATTTGCAAGGCTCATAAAGTGTGAAGCCGGCGGAGAGGGAATTGACGGAATGAAAGCAGTCGCTACAGTTGTCATGAACCGCGTTCATGTAGCTTATGGAGAATATTTGAGAGTCTGTCAGGGAGATCTTCGCAAAGTTATATTTCAGCCTTGGCAGTTTACATGTGCCATGGAAACCGTTTATGGTGAAGTAAATCCCCAGACAATATGGTCATGCAATCCGGAACAGATTCATTACGATGTTGCCGACTGGGCATTGGCTGGAAATAAGCTTCCGGGAATAGGAGAATGTCTCTGGTATTACAATCCGTTCAGTCCCAGTTGCAGTAACTTTTTTCCCAAAACGGGTACAGGGAAATTTGTAACAAGGATTAACCAACACTGTTTTTACAATCCAACCCCCCTCTACGCCGAAACATAATATTTTTTCATAAGTTAGGCAATAAATTCAGTATTTAAGGAGGATATCATGAATAATTCCATCAACCAAAACCAATATTTCCTACCTTGCGAATATATGCGCCAAATGCAAACCATGTATCCCCAAACCAGTACACAGGTTTCACCGTCGGCGGCAGTCATCCCCCAATTACCGACGGGCTATCCTTCAGGACCTGCATATTCTCCCATGCCATCACAGGTACAACAGGCAGTCCAACAGACAGCTTCTGTTGATGCATTGGAAACCAGTCTTGAAACAGTAGAAAGCATCGCATATACGCAAGGATACCTTAAACAGCACATCGGTGAAAGAGTTAAGGTAGAGTTTCTTATCGGCACCAATATGCTTGTAGACAGAGAAGGTACCTTGATAGACGTAGGTGCCAGTTATATTGTCATACGGGAAGTGGATACCGATGATCTTTTGATGGCAGACTTGTATTCAATCAAGTTTGTCAGGTTCTATTATTAAAACTAATTATATCAGAACTATATATAGGAGTTTGATAAACGAAATTCCTATATTATAAGGAAAGAGTTGATTCGGATATTCAACTCTTTCCAAACATACCTTTATTTTAGGTTTATTTTATAGCGAGTGTGTTTATACATGATGTGGCCGATTTATTGCTTTATAATTTTTGACCTCACTTTTATCTATACCTTCCATATTTAACATCCATGTTTCATTATATTCTATAAGGTTTTGACGGTCTGGATATTTCACTCAATGCCTTGGATGCTTCCATATCAAACCTGAAATCTGACGCTATGTCTCCTAATGCGAGCATACCGACAATCTGGTTGTTGTCCACTACAGGAACCCTTCTTATCTGCTGTTCTGCCATTATCCTTGTAACCTCATCAATTTCCATATCCGGTGAAACCGTTGTTACCTGTGAGGTCATTACATCTTGAACTTTAGTATCTTTTGGAGATTTACCGTGGGCCACATTTCTTACTACAATATCCCTATCGGTTACTATTCCGACAACTTGACCGTTATCATACACCGGAATGGAACCTACATTGTGTTTCTGCATCAGCTGGGCAACTTCAACCATATTTGTATCAGGGTTAACATATGCAACGGTCTTTGTCATTTTATCTTTAACCTTCATCTAGATCATCTCCTTATTTTTAATTCAATTTTATTTTCTCCTCAAAAGTTTATTTAATTAATGAAATTTGTGCTACAGATGTATTTGGGTGCATATTATCTAAATCCGGCATATTATTAGTATAGAAAAATATGAAAGAAGCGTTTTAGAATTTACAAAACATGCTAATGTATTACCGTAATTTACTATTATAAACTCGGCGAATACTGTTTATAATAGGTCCTTAAAATGCTATAATTAAAATTAAACATATCTTGAAGGATTGATTTTATGCACTCAAAACATAAAAAGATAACTTTCATCATGATACTATTAATAGTTTTTGTTTCCATAATCCATTTTACGGATATTTATACTTTTTGGCGCCACGTATTTTACAACAAGGACGATTTAAACATATTTATCGATTTTGTAAACCCTCAGGTTCGTTTTGTTTCATCGGAGCCTTCCAATAATGTATATTTTAAGGCTGTGGTAAAGGATAACTCGGGTAATCCGGTTCCCGATATATTAATAGACTTTACCGACAGCAACGGTATGGGGAAAATAATGCCTCAAAGCTCAAAAACGAACCGTATGGGCGAATGTATTGCTTCATACATTCCTCCATATTATTATGACAACGCTAATAAAACATCTGTCGATATCACCGCATCCATAGCAGGAACGGCTAGAAGCGACCGGTTGCAATTTGAGCTTGTTCCCATACCTATTGTATTTGTCCACGGTTATCAGGAAACTCCCAATGTATTTGACAATTTAAATGAATTTCTTACTTCCAAAGGCTACAGCTGCAGCTCAATAAACTACGATTCCACCCAAGGTGTAGAAGCTGCGGCAAAGGAGCTTAATGTCTTTATACAGGAGCAAAAAAAGGAATACATGGACAGGGGTATATTGGTTAACAGGTTTGACTTGATTACACACAGCATGGGCGGATTGGTAGCCAGATACTATTCCGGAGGCAAGGATTATATTAAAAATGACGATATAAATAAAATTATATTCCTCTCCGTTCCTCATAAAGGCTCCATACTTGCTTCCATCGCCGAAGAATATTTTAATGACAAATCAATAAAAAATCTGATGCCCGATGATGAGCTGTTTACAAAAACATTTGCAGAAATGATAAACGGCGGACTCAATAGATCGATTCAGGTCGGAAATATTCTGAGCCAGTATGATGAGGTGGTTACAGAAGAAAACGCAAGTCTTGAGGAATGGGGTATCAAAACGGAAATATTCAGCGTTGGAGAAAACAGCTTTACTGTGGATAATCTGCTGAGCGGCAATATCCTCGATGCTCCAAACCACAAAGGCATATTAAATAACAAAAGGGTTTTCGAGCGTATTATGGAGATGCTGAATTCCGACTTATCCCATCCAGATACTTTGAAAAAGTAAGCTTTAAAAGTTGTTAAAATAAAAAAGCATATAAAAGATAACGTATATCCACAAACATCCACAGGCCTGTGGATAACCTTTTTATACACTAACACATAAAAACCCTTGTTTTATGCAGTGTCCAGGACTTATATACAAAAGTGCAAATAATAATGTGAATTAACTGTGGATAAATAAATATATTATCCACAGTTAAAACTATATCTTAACTTTGTCACGATAATGAAAACTACCCCTATAAGAAAATTAATACTTGAACCAGATAATAATATAATATCTAATAGATTTTCATACTTATATCAAATGAATGTACTGAATGTGTGAGACCTCCGACGGAAATTATATCTACGCCTGTGCAGGCAATATCATAGATTGTATCGATATTTACATTTCCCGATGCCTCGGTTATCGCATTACCATTTACTATTTTAACAGCTTCTTTCATTTTGTCAAGTCCCATATTGTCTAACATTATTATATCTGCTTTTCCATCTATTGCCTCCCTGACTTGTTCCAGGGTTTCGGTTTCAACCTCTATCTTTAAAGTGTGGGGTATTCTTTCCCTCACGCGCTCAATTGCTTTTTTTATCCCACCGGCTGCCTTAATATGATTGTCCTTTATCAATACCCCGTCTGAGAGGCTAAACCTGTGATTATATCCACCTCCAACCCTTACTGCATATTTCTCCAATATCCTGAGTCCGGGAGTGGTCTTCCTCGTATCAACCACTTTTGCAGGCAATCCTTCAATTCTGTCCACAAGCTTTCTTGTGGCAGTTGCAATTCCGGAAAGTCTCTGAAGAAGGTTTAACGCTGTTCTTTCCGCCTTTAAAATTGCTCTTGTATTACCCTTTATTGTTGCGATGGTATCGCCATATTTCACCCGCTGGCCTTCTTCAACATGCTTTTCAAACACAATTGTGTCATCAAGAAGCATAAAGACTCTCTTTGCCACATCCAGCCCGGCTATTACACCTTCATCCTTGGCGATCAGTACAGCTTGCGATTCCGATGTCTCATCTATAATATTGTCCGTCGTAATGTCTCCTGAAGGAATATCCTCCTTTAACGCATTCATTATTATTCTATCTATATCCGTTATATATTTCATTAACTTGCACCATCCTTATTAGTATGTACTAAATTTTTCTTTTTATTATATTTCTTTTCCAATTTTTATCGTCCCGCTCTTGATAATCCCGTCTGAAATGAGCACCGCGGCTTTCTTTACGTTCAAGAGCCGATTCAATTACAAGCTTGGACAGAAGCACGATGTTTTGAATCTCATAATGGCGTATATTAGTGTTTTTCATGTCTTTTATAATCTCATAGTAGGTGTCAACCTTCTGCTTTGCTTTTTCCAGTCCCTCTTTATCTCTGGTTATCCCGACATATTTGGTCATGGTCTCTTTTATATCCTGCTTTATTTCTTCCGTATCTACGTTTTTAGCACATCTGCCGGTTTCAACCTTTAGATTTATACTCTTCTGTCTTTTTTCGCATTTACTTATAAGGCTGTCAATTTCCGTACCAATTTTATGCCCGAATACCAGGCCTTCCAGAAGAGAATTGCTGGCCAACCGGTTTGCACCGTGGATTCCGTTACAAGCAGTCTCTCCACATGCAAAAAAGCCCTTTATATTGGTACGTCCCCAAACATCCGTCCTGATTCCACCCATGCAATAGTGCTCGGCGGGAGCCACAGGAATATAATCCTTTGACATATCTATTCCATAGCTCATACAGGTTTTATAAATGTTAGGAAACCTATGCTCCAAGTAATCCCTTCCTTTAAAGGTTATGTCGAGATAAACATGGTCGGATTTAGTCTTCTTCATTTCGCTGAAAATAGACCTTGAGACAATATCCCTGGGAGCTAACTCGTTAAGCTCATGATATTTGGGCATGAACCTTTCGCCGTGTATGTTTTTTAAAAGTGCACCTTCTCCCCTGACTGCTTCGGAAATTAAAAAGCTCTTGTTTTCCGGATGGAATAATACTGTCGGATGAAATTGGATAAATTCCAAATCCATCAATTCAGCCCCGGCCCGGTATGCAAGGCAAACACCGTCTCCTGTTGCCACCTCAGGATTTGTTGTATTTAAATACAATTGCCCGAAACCGCCGGTAGCACAAACCACCACATCGGCCAAATATAAAATATATGCGTCCTTATCCTCATCATAAGCCAATACGCCTTTGCAGACATTGTTTT
The DNA here is from genome assembly GCA_001512505.1 of Clostridiaceae bacterium DTU079. GTDB lineage: Bacteria > Bacillota > Clostridia > Acetivibrionales > Acetivibrionaceae > Hungateiclostridium. Next base: position 14,340 of record LFSC01000001.1, read on the forward strand.
CGGTTACCAGGTCCAAGGCAAAGGTTCTTTCTTTTATTACCACATTATCCCTTGTTTTTACTATCGATATCAGTTTGTCGCAAACCTCTTTGCCGGTTGTATCCCCGGCATGTATTATCCGGTTTTTGCTGTGAGCTCCTTCTCTCGAAAGGCAAAGCTCATTTTTACTCTTTCTGTCAAATTCAACTCCAAACTTACATAAGGCATCTATATTTTCTGCTGCTTCTTTTACAAGAACCCATACGCTTTCCTCATTACATAAACCGGCACCGGCATAAATCGTATCCTTAAAATGCAGTTCGGGAGAATCTCCCTTGTCAAGCGAAACAGCTATACCTCCCTGGGCAAGAACGGAATTACTTATTTCTATGCTCTCCTTTGTCAATATGGCTATGCTATATTTTTCAGGTATTTCAAGGGCAGTGTAAACTCCTGCTATACCGCTTCCGATGATAACTACATCATGATTTTCTATGATTAAGTCTTTTGTATCAAAATCCACTAAATACCTATATACATCCAAATGGATACTTCCTCCCTAATAAATTATATGTGTAGCAACATAATTTCGTGAAGTTGTGTTTTATGAAAACCCTTTAAGGTACTAGCTAATTTGCAGCATCCGATCCAGAGACTCTTTGGCTTTTAATCTGATGCCTTCATCCAGGTTAATCTCGTATTTCATCTCATTAAGGGCATCATAGACGCTTTTTAATGAAGTCTTTTTCATATTAGGGCATATAAGACCTTTTGAAAGCAAATAAAAGGTCTTGTCCGGATTATCCTTTTTAAGCTGATAAAGAACTCCCATTTCCGTACCGATTATAAATTTCGAGCTTTCCGACTGCTTTGCATAGTCTATTATCTGCTTTGTGCTGCCCACAAAGTCTGCCGCTTCAGCAATTTCCTTTTGGCACTCAGGATGGACGAGCAGCAATGCATCCGGATGTATTTCCCTGACTTCCTTTACCTCAGACATGCTGACCTTGTGATGAGTTATGCAATATCCATTCCACAAAATTATATTTTTTTCAGGCACCATTTTTGCGACATAACTTCCCAGATTCTGATCGGGAACAAACAGAATATCTTTTTCCTTAATGGATTTTACAACTTTTACGGCATTAGAAGAGGTACAGCATATATCGCTTTCAGCCTTAACCTCTGCCGATGAATTTATATAGCATACAACCACGGCCCCCGGATGTTTTTCCTTTTCTTTTCTCAAGGCATCCGCAGTCACCATATCCGCCATAGGGCAACCCGCATCAATCTCGGGCAGCAGAACTGTCTTATCCGGCGAGAGTATTTTCGCACTTTCCGCCATAAAATGAACACCGCAAAAAACTATAATATCTTTGTCGTTTTCTGCACAATATTGACTTAAAGCCAGTGAATCCCCTATAACATCTGCAACCTCCTGCACATCATCAACTTGATAGTTGTGTGCAACAATAACGGCGTTTTTTTCTTTTTTCAATTGTAATATTTTTTCCTTCAAATCATTGCTATTCAACGTAATTACCCACCTATAAGTTAATCTAAATACTTTTAATAATTTTAATACTTTAGTTGTGTTTTGTAAAGGATATAGCAGACAAAATAGTCCAAAATCCTCATTAAAATATTAAAAAATGCCGGCAACAAAAAAAGCGGTAAAGACTGGCAATACCGCTTAATTCTATATCTTATACAGGTTCAATTATTTTTTTACCGATTCCATTCCATGCTCAATTATTTCAAAAAATCTTACGCCCGCCGGGGTTATGGAGAATACCTCTAAAATCACCCCAAAGCAAAGGGCCAATGAAAACATGTTTTGTTTAAAATAGACCAATATCAAATTGACAATAAGCCAAACCACGATATAAACCATTGACAACATTTTGAACTTTTTGATTTCTTCTTCTTTTGTTATAGGCCTGTTTGGATTATCGGCAGGCGCCCATTTTAAAAGAGAAGCTGATGAGATTATGAAGGATAATATTACAAACACCATTATAGAAACTTCATTCCACATGTGAGCCGAGTATTTTGAAATCACCGCTGATAGAATAAACAGCCCCAGGGAAACCGCTATACATCTTCCGTATGTATGCATATGATATCCCCCGGCAATAGTCCTAAGCAACACAAAAGCAGCCGCTATCGTCAAAGACGGAAGTATTGTCCCCGTTATAAGGGCTAATAAGAGTAAAAGCAAACCTTTAACTATAGCACCTATTACAACCTGCAAACCAAAGTAGTAGATCCTCCGGTTTTCATGATTACCCTTCATCTGCTTCATTAAATAGTTTGCTCCCTTGTAGGATAAAGCATTAATAAACCTCATTCCATCAACTCCCCTCTTTTTTATTTCTATAGAATAATTATACTATATCTAAGAAATATCTTCCATTATTTTTTTGGGGACGGGGCAATTTTTGTTCATTTTTATAGAAATTACTCAAAATTAGTGGTATAATTTTGTATGGGGTGGTTAACAAATGGCAAGATTACCAAGAGTA
>LFSC01000052.1 GCA_001512505.1 Clostridiaceae bacterium DTU079
ACTTCCATAAAAGTTGTATTTTTACATATCATTTACCCACACAAAATAGCGAAGCACCAAAAATAAACTAATCGAATATACCCATGCACACGGACTGGTTTCATATGGAACCGTAATTGATGATAAATTGTATTACACAGTTTATAACGAAAACAACGACGATTATACTTTATATTCTTTGCTTCGTGACGATTTTGACTCAATACCGAAATTGGAAAAAGAAAGTTTAGAAAACGGCGAAATATTTAGTCAAGGCGGAGTTTTGTATGTGACAAACAGAAAATCTATAATATCCGACAATAAGCAATTTAAAAAAGAAACACAGAATTATTTTATAGGTGAAAACTACTTGGTTCAGTATCAAATTCAAAAGGATGACACCCTGGATGCTGTCGTTATTGACACAAGCACAGGAGAAAAGATTTTTACGGCAGAAAATATTGTAGACTTTAATGTTTCCAATGAAGAAATTATTTTCTACTGTGAAGGTTGTATTAAAAAATATCCGCTTAAAGAAGGATAGGAATAGAATAAATCAGTAGAATCAGTAAATCATAAATCAGCATAAATCAAGGGGACGGTTCTTTCGTGTCATGACACGGAAGAACCGTCCCCCTGTGCTATTATGTTAGCCCAGCTTGAACTCAAATTTATCGAAATTGACCGGCTCCACAAACTGATCGCTTGTGAAGAATGTCTTTCGGTAATGGACAAATTCTGTGGTGTTTTTATTAAGCCAAAGGGGAACAGGGATCTCCAACTCCCTGCAGAGCTCAATCAGCCCTTTTTCAAGCATGTTACAAAAACCGGCTTCTTCATCGTCACCCTTGAATGTCGACTGCTTTATTGTTTTCGTCCCTTTGACAACCCTTCCAATCAGTATCAATCCATTCTTCCTCCCTCATGCATGGGTGTATAAGAAAATACGGAAGAAATCAAGTATTTGAATATCTTACTTTCCTCTCTCCATATCTTTAATAAGCTTGTATTCTATCGAATCCACCAGTGCCTTCCAGCTGGCTTCAATAATGTCTGTCGATACACCGATGGTGGTCCAAACCTCTTTTCCGTCGGTGGACTCAATCAATACCCTAACCTTTGCGGCTGTAGCTGAGTTTGAATCCAAAACCCTAACCTTGTAGTCTGTGAGCTTCATCTCACCTATTTGCGGATAAAATCTCTCCAGAGCCTTTCTGACCGCCTTATCCAAAGCATTTACCGGTCCCTGGCCCTCATCTGCGGTTATTTCATCCTGCCCGTCCACGTTGATCTTTATCATGGCTGAAGAATTTGCACCGCTTATGGAAGGTTCGTTAACCACAACCTTGAATTCTCCGAGCTGGAAGAAGGGATGATACTTTCCGAGAACCTTTCTTATTACAATTTCAAAGGAGCTCTCGGCACCCTCATACTGATATCCTTCAAACTCCAGTTCTTTAAGCTTCTGCAATATAGTTTTGGTCTCCGGAGAATCCTTCGTAATAGTGCTGTCAATATTTTTTATCAAGTTCAGCACAGCACTTCTTCCGGCAACCTCCGACATCAGGAAAAGCCTCTCGTTTCCTACGGCTTCGGGATTTATATGCTCGTAGGCAACAGAATTCTTATTAACCGCATCGGCATGCATTCCCGCTTTATGAGCAAAAGCAAATTTTCCCACATAGGGTGCCCTTTCGTCATGTATAACGTTTGCAATTTCACTTACATACCTGGCTGTTGCAGTAATGTCCGAAATACATTCTGCAGGAATGCAGTCATAGCCTGCCTTTAACTGCAGATTGGGTATTATGGTGCAAAGGTTGGCATTGCCGCTCCTTTCCCCAAGCCCGTTAATTGTACCCTGAACCTGTACCGCCCCGGCCTTAACCGCCATAATGGAGTTGGCCACCGCCAATCCCGTGTCGTTATGGCAATGTATTCCCACATCCACCTTAAATTCTCCAACCACCTTCGACGTAATGGTAAAGATCTCATCAGGGAAGGAGCCACCGTTGGTGTCACAGAGACAAATACTGTCGGCACCGGCTTCCACAGCTGCCCTAACGGTCTTCATTGCATATTCGGGATTGGCCTTATAGCCATCAAAAAAATGCTCCGCGTCAAACACTACTTCCTTGTTCTTATTCTTAAAAAAGGATATGGTGTCAAAAATCATTTTCAGATTTTCATCCAATGTAGTGTTTAAAATATCCGTAACATGGAAATCCCAGCTTTTCCCGAATATAGCCACGGCCGGAGTATCGGCCTTTAGCAGCGATTTTACATTGGCATCCTCATGGACCGATATATTCACTCTTCTGGTACTTCCAAAAGCAATCACCTTTGCATGTCTTAGTTTAATCCTGGAAATCCGGTCAAAAAACTCCAGGTCCTTGGGGTTGGAACCGGGATTACCGGCTTCAATATAACTAATACCAAGCCTGTCAAGCCTCTCAACAATTTTCAGTTTATCCTCGACGCTGAAAGAAATGCCCTGTGCCTGGGCACCGTCTCTCAGTGTTGAGTCATATATCACTACCTTTTTCATCTCAATTCGTCCTTCCTCACAATAACTTATCGCTTCTGTCATTATTGGGCATTTATCTTCAGCGCATCTTCACCGATTTCGCTGATTGCCCTGTTGATGGCATTCACATATGCTTTCACACTGGCTTCAATTATATCCGTTGACACGCCTCTACCGGTAAATATTTTTCCTTCCTTGGAAACCCTAACTGTAACTTCACCCAATGCATCCTTCCCTTCGGTAACCGCTCTCAAATTGTAGTCTTCTAAAGTAAAGCTTGTGCCCACTGCTCTTTCTATTGCATTAAATGCCGCATCAACAGGTCCGTCCCCGGTTGCAGCCTCGGTTATTTCGTTATCGCTTCTTTTGAGAGTAACCGTTGAGGTAGCAACGCTCTTATTGCCGCTGGTAATCTGGAAGGTTTCCAGCACAAATATTTCCGGAACCTCAGAAACCTTTTCTTCTATCAATGCTTCAATATCCCTGTCGAGGATAACCTTCTTTTTGTCTGCAAGGCTCTTAAACTTTTCAAAAGCTTTTTGGATTTTTTCCGGGGTCAGGGAAGTATATCCCATTTCCTTGAGCCTTTCTTCAAAAGCATGCCTTCCCGAAAGCTTTCCCAACACCATTCTGTTTTGGGAAAGTCCGATTTTCTCGGGTCTCATAATCTCATAAGTGCTTCTTTCAGACAGAACACCGTGCTGGTGAATACCCGACTCATGGGCAAAGGCATTTGCACCCACTATGGCCTTGTTGGGCTGTACTTTTATACCGGTAAGGCTGCTTATAAGCTTGCTGGTTCTGTAAATCTGCGTTGTGTTAATTTTATGACCTATACCGTAAAAATCCTTCCGGGTGTCAATCCCCATTATGATCTCTTCCATTGCAGTATTTCCCGCTCTTTCACCAAGGCCGTTTATAGTACATTCCACCTGAACTGCTCCGTTGAGTACTGCAGCAAGGGAATTTGCCACTGCCAGACCCAAATCGTTATGGCAGTGCACGCTGATATCCACCTTGTCAATGTTGCTGACCTTTTCCTTCAATGTTCTTATCAGATTTCCAAACTCCGCAGGAGTCGCGTAGCCCACCGTGTCGGGAATATTAACAACCGTAGCCCCTGCCTTAATTACCTCTTCAACAACCTTAATCAAAAACTCCGGCCGTGTTCTGCTGGCATCTTCAGCCGAAAACTCAACATCAGAGCAATATTTCTTTGCGTATTTAACCATCGCAATGGCTCTTTCCAAAACTTCTTCCTCAGTCATTTTGAGCTTGTATTTCAAATGTATGTCCGATGTGGCTATAAACGTGTGAATTCTAGGATTTTGTGCTTCCCTTAAAGCTTCCCACGCCCTGTCGATATCCTTTTCCACAGCTCTGGAAAGACTTGCAACAGTAGCATTCTTGATCTCCTTGGACACTGCTTTTACAGCTTCAAAATCACCGGGGGATGCAATTGCAAATCCCGCCTCAATAACATCCACACCTAAAATTTCCAATTGCTTTGCTATTTCAACTTTTTCAGTAATATTTAAATTAACTCCAGGGGTCTGTTCCCCGTCCCTTAACGTCGTATCGAATATTTTAATCCTCTCAATCATTTCGAATCCTCCTTTACGAATCAATCCCATATTTATAAATATCTAAAAATTAAATAATAAATTTTTTTGTTTCCTAACCTTCTTCAGCAGCGAAGAAGGTTAGGAATTATATGTCTTATTTTTTAAGCCAGCTCATCATCTTTCTAAGCTCTGCACCAACCTTCTCAAGCTGGTGTTCTGCTTCTTTTCTTCTGGTTGCAAGGAGCTCAGCCCTGCCGCCGGCATTATTCTCAGCTATCCATCTTGAAGCAAAGGTTCCGTTTTGAATATCCTTAAGTACTTCCTTCATTGCTTTTCTTGTTTCCTCAGTGATTATCTTCTTTCCTGTAATATAATCACCGTACTCTGCAGTATCGCTTATGGAGTATCTCATGTATGCAAATCCACCCTGGTTAATAAGGTCCACTATGAGCTTCATTTCGTGAATACATTCAAAATAAGCTATTTCCGGCTGATATCCTGCACTCACCAAGGTCTCAAATCCTGCCTTCATAAGCTCGGTAACTCCTCCGCACAAAACAGCCTGCTCACCGAACAAGTCTGTCTCGGTCTCTTCTCTGAAGGTGGTTTCGAGAATTCCTGCCCTGCCTGCACCTATACCGGAAGCATATGCAAGTGCATAATCCTTGGCCTTACCGGAAGCATCCTGATAAACTGCAATCAGTGAAGGTACTCCCCTGCCCTCTTGATACTGGCTTCTTACCGTATGACCGGGTCCCTTGGGTGCAATCATTACAACGTCTACATTTTCAGGGGGAACAATCATATTGAAATGGATTGCAAATCCATGGGCAAAAGCAAGAACATTGCCTTCCTCCAGGTTCGGCTTTATGCTTTCTTCATAAATTTTCTTCTGCAACTGATCCGGTACAAGCATCATTATTACATCCGCAGCCTTAGCCGCTTTATCTGTATCTTCCACCCTCAGTCCTGCATCAATTGCCTTTTGCCTTGATGCAGATCCGGGAGCCAAACCCACCACAACATCTACTCCACTGTCCTTAAGGTTTTGTGCGTGCGCATGCCCCTGGCTTCCGTAGCCTATAATTGCCACTGTCTTTCCTTTTAGTAAGCCCAGGTTGCAATCGCTGTCATAATACATCTTTGCCATCTTAAAATCACTCCTCATCACTATTCTTTATTTTAATAACTTTATTGCCTCTTTCAATGGCTATTGTACCCGTTCTGACTATTTCCTTTATACCGAACTGCTTAAGCATATCTTCCAGTGCGGCAATTTTTTCGGTGTCGCCGGATATTTCAATGGTTAATGTGTTCTTGGACACGTCAATTATATTTGCCCTGAATATTTCCACTATCTGAATTATCTCGGACCTTGTAGATGCATTGGCCTCCACCTTTATCAGAACCAGCTCCCTGCGAACCGACTCCGAATCGTCCAGCTCCTTGATCTTTATCACATCCACAAGCTTGTTAAGCTGTTTGGTGACCTGTTCCACTATGTATTGGTCCCCGTCAACTACAATTGTCATTCTTGAAATCTCCGGATTTTCAGTGACACCCACCGCAAGGCTGTCAATATTAAATCCTCTTCTGCTGAACAATCCGGCTATCCGGGATAAAACTCCGGCCTGGTTTTCCACCAAAACCGATAAAGTGTGTTTTCCCATTTTAAAAACCTCCATTAACAAATATTTATATCAAAATATTTTGCTTCAATTTACTATAGCGTCGACTCCTCAGGATCAACCCTGCACTCGAGAAGATAAACACCGTCATCGGAAAGCATCTCCTTTAATGCTTCCTCAACCTGGGAATTGTCGTCTATCCTCCTGCCTTTAAAACCATAAGCTTCAAACAGCTTTATAAAGTCAGGATTTTCGTCCAGATGCACTTGGTAATACCGGCAGCCATATTTCAGCTTCTGAAGCTCCCTTACCATTCCCAGTCTTGTGTTATTGAACATAAGGACCTTTACTCCCAGCCGGCTTTGCTTAATGGTACCCAGCTCCTGCATTGTCATTTGGAAGCTTCCGTCCCCGGAAATACAAATTACTCTTGAACCGGGGCATCCGACCTTTGCTCCGACAGCCGCCGGGAATCCGTATCCCATGGTACCCAGCCCTCCGGAGGTTATGAATGTTCTGGGTTTCCTTATGCCCAAATAGTTTGAAGACCATATCTGGTTCTGTCCCACTTCGGTGGTTACAATGTCATCCTCCCTAAGAAGACCGGTTAAAACCTTCAGCACATATTTGGGATTGACATAGCCTGTACCGCTCTTCATTTCCGGGAATTTGGGCGGATGCTCTTCCTTTTTCTCTTTTATAATCCTTCCCCACTCGTCAACATCACCCCTTTGGACAATATCGACGAGCTCCTTCAAAACTCCCTTTATGTCCCCAACCACCGGAATGGACACTTGTATGTTTTTGCCTATCTCCGCAGGGTCTATGTCAATATGGACAATTTCTGCTTTCCGTGCAATCTGGTCCGGGTTGTTGATAGCCCTGTCTGCCACCCTTGCACCTGTGATGATCAAAAGGTCTGCATTGTGAACGGCATAATTGGCAGTATACACTCCATAGGAACCCAGCATTCCGAGATTCAACTCATGGTCATAGGGTATGGACCCAATTCCCATCATGGTGGTTACAACAGGTATGCCGCACTTTTCCGCCAGTTCCACAAGCTCTTTGGAGGCATTGGAATTTATGACCCCTCCTCCGGCACATATAACAGGCTTCTTTGCCCGTAAAATTGCCTCTGCAATTTTCTTTATCTGAATGGAATGTCCCTTGTAGTTGGGTTTGTAGCCCTTAATGTCAACGCTCTTGGGATATTCAAAATTGACACTGCCAATCTGAACATCTATGGGTACGTCAATCAAAACCGGTCCCGGTCTCCCTGTAGAAGCTATATAAAAAGCTTCCTTCAGTATTCTGGGCAAATCCTTCGTATTTTTCACAAGATAATTATGCTTGCAAAAGGGATCGGTGGCACCGGTTATATCCGCCTCCTGAAAAACATCCCTGCCTATCAGGTCCGAGGAAACCTGTCCGGTGATAGCTACCAAAGGCGTTGAGTCCATGTAAGCATCCGCAATACCTGTAATAAGGTTGGTTGCACCCGGTCCCGATGTGGCAACGCACACCCCGGTTTTGCCTGTTGCCCGGGCATAACCGCTGGCAGCATGGGCCGCTCCCTGCTCGTGCCTTGTCAGAATATGCCGTATATTCGATTCCTGTAATGCATCATAGAACGGACAAATGGCAGCTCCCGGATAGCCGAAAATCACTTCCACGCCTTCCAACTCCAGAGCCTTTACAATTGCCTGTGCACCTGAAAGTTTCATAATCTTCACCCTCGCAAACAGTAGTAAATCCTTTTAATTCTTATAATACCACACCATAGAGCCGGCTCAACCATATGCGGCACAATTTCGGTACTTTCTCCGGCAATCTATATAAAACTAAACCCTTCACCCCGGCAAATATTACATTTGCAGGGACGAAGGGAATACATCCAACGTGGTACCACCCTGATTCGACATACCTAAGTATGTCCTCAGTGAGTATCATAAATACTCTAACCGTAACGTAGGTCAACGTCATTGTCTACATAAGGTTCGACAATGCAGCTCCGGAACGAGTTATACATGTACATCATGCGCTGATTCACACCAACCATCAGCTCTCTTGTGCAATCAGGTACATCTTTTTTCCTTCATAGCTTTTGAAAAAATATTTACAAGTATAAAATATAGTTAAGTTTTATTTTATCAATGCCAAATAGTAAAGTCAACATGTTTTTTATCATATCCTATGCCAAATTATTAATGCTTTCTATTGTAAGTTTATTCCATCCCATAGGCTAGTACTGGATTTTATCCGGCTTATCCTGCCATTTTTTAAAAGCTTCCAGACAAAAATCCCTGTCCGTCTGTTCAAACTTTACTCTTTTGTCGTTGGTTTCTCCCTTAATAACATCATATATATAATTATCGTCAAATCCTATCCCGGCAGCATCTTCCCGGGTACAACCGTAATACACCTTATTTATCCTTGCCCAATATATTGCCGAAAAACACATGGGACAAGGCTCACACGACGTATAGAGCTCGCAGTCGCTTAAATCAAACCTTCCCAGTGCCTTTGCCGCCTTTCTTATTGCAATCATTTCCGCATGATCGGTGGGGTCATTATTCAATATAACCTGGTTATGAGCTCTCGCAATAATTTTGTTGTCCTTTACTATGACAGCCCCAAACGGACCTCCGTGATTATTCTCAACACCGTACATGGCTTCCTCAACCGCAGCTTTTAAAAAGTCGTTCATACTCATCCCTGCCCTCCGGGTTATCATGCCTTGCCAATGTACTAATATATTACCATATTTCAATGCAAAATGGTATAAGCAAAGAATAATATTCCGGAAACTTAAGTTTCATAAGTCCTGAGCCTGTATTCCTTACATATTGTTCTTTTCTCATATTTACTGTGTAGGTTCCTTGGCAGCAAGCCTGATTTGAACTGTTTGGGTTCTGCCTTCGCTCATATGGGTTATTTTAATTTCATCGCCGGGATATTTGGAATAAATATGACTCCTCAGGTCCATCATGGTGTTTATTTCCTTCCCGTCAATATGGGTTATTATACAGCCTACACGTATCCCGTTTTTATATGCCGGTCCGTTTTCATCGACACTTGCCACATATACACCGTTGTCCAGTCTGATACCGCTGTCAAGATAAGGTATGATCTCCTTGTCGTAAGCAAAAACCCCAAGGTAAGGTTCAATAAACTCGCCGCTAGCAATAAACTTGTTTATGATGGGAACCGCTACATTTATGGGAACGGCAAAACCTATACCCTCCGCACTTTCCACTTTAACGGTGTTGATTCCCACCACCTCTCCTTTAGAATTCAATAGCGGGCCTCCGCTGTTACCCGGGTTTATGCTGGCATCGGTCTGTATCAGGTCCTCCATATAATTGGTGCCTTCTTCGGTCTCAATCTTTATAGTCCTGTTCAATGCACTTATAATTCCCGATGTAACCGTCCTTTGAAATTGGAGTCCCAACGGATTCCCGATTGCTATTGCAGGCTCGCCCACTTTGAGCTGGGTGGCATCGCCCAACGGTATTGCCGTTAGATCCCGGGCCTCTATTTTTACTATTGCCAGATCCAATACGGGATTGGACCAGACAGTTACCCCGTCAAGATTTCTTCCGTTCGACAGGGATACTATAATACGTTTGCTTTTTTTCCCTGCCACATGGTGATTTGTGAGAATATAACCGTCAGGGCTTACTATTACCCCTGAACCCACTCCCCACCGCTCCGCAGTATTGGCATCAAATATTGCATTACTGTCAATCTTAAGTACCGAAATACCAACAACACCTTCAGATGCACTTTGAGCTACTTTTTGAATTACATCCACAGGAGCAGTCTGTTCCAATGCAATTTGCCGGGGTACCGGAACATTGTCTTCCGCACCGGCCTGGGGCAGTTGCGGAACTGTATCATTGATTCTCGTTATATAGCCGGTGATACCTAATATTAACAAAAGCCCAATTCCCAAAGATGTCAGAGCCGATGTTATGACTACGGTAAAAAAGCCAATTTTTCCTCTGCTTTTATCAAACATAGCATCATCCTTTGCGGTTTTTATGTTATGGATTTCACTAAGTGAAATTGTCAATAACGCAGAAGGGCATAATGCCCCCAAGCTTTTATTCATATTATTTCAATAAAAACCTAAAAGAATTCAGGCAGAGTTGACTTTATTCGAATAATTTTCTTTTCGGCTTAAAGGTATGCTCTTTAGACACTCTCGTCAATTGACTTGATTATTTTTTTAACACTCTTTTCAAATTTAGGGCGCGGAAGCATCACCTGATGGTCACAGCCAAGGCATCTTATTCTAAAATCGGCACCTACCCGGGTTATTTCCCATTGCTTGCTGCCGCAAGGATGCTGTTTTTTCAGCTCGACAATCTCACCAATTTTGTATCTGTGGTCCAAGGTCCATACCTCCTTTGCTTATATATGTAGTAAAATTTCATTTTCAATATGTATGAATTTTAACATATAATATTTTTTTTATCCACACAAAATCAAAGGTAAGGAGAGATTTATCAAAACCTATGGAACAATGGCATAATACCCGGTTTTATGCTGTCAATAAAGTAAATATTTTATCAGCATATAAGCTTTTTTGTATCAACATGTTAAACACTTTTTTAATGTGTTTTCAAAATAGAACACTTAAAAGGTTGTGTAAATTTATCAATGTATATATAATATTAAATGAACATGTTTAAGGGAATTTTTTCCCTCTCTAATACCAGTCCCGTTGAAAAACGGGTTCTTTTTTTGTCAAAATTTTTTGACTATTATAATTTTATTTACTTTTTTGATCCTAGTGCAGTATAAACTATGTTGCGGTTACCTAAAAAAAGCTCCGGGGCATCGAGCCCCTTCGCTTTTGCCTCTTTCATTTCATTCCAAGAGGCCAAATAAAATACTCCGGATACCTAAGTTTCCGGAGTATTTTCGTGTGCTTACTTAATATATCAGGTTCTACATCCTGGAGCAAATATCGAACTTATTATTTAAGCTCCAGGTTCTCATATATTACGGTAATACCATCCTTTTGTACTTCGAGGTTAATTCCGGTTGGGTTCTCAATCGGCGGATCAATCGATGGCTCCAGGACAAGATAGAGTTCACCTTCTGATGTTACATCTTCGCAGTCCAATATATCTTCGCCCCGTTTTAATGTGAAGCTTATTCCTTCGCTGTCTTCTATTCCAACATAAACTCTATACCCTTCACCATCGTGGAATACGTAGGGTTTTTCGATGTTAAGTTCCCACTCGTTTATGCTGACTCCTGCATTACGGGCTCATATTATAACTGTCGCACCAGATACTGCAGTAATCGAAACATTCAATCATCCATTACATATAGCGTGTTATTTCCTATATTAACACCGGTATCCGGTCCCCATGCATTTACTCTTAACTGGCTTCTTCCATCCATTGTAACTCCGCTGACATCAACACCATTACCTATAATCAGGTCGTTTCCTTCTATTATTTATTGAACCAATGCAAAATTAACTTTTAAAATCGCATCCGTGTACCAATTTTCATCAAGGTCGGAAAAAGTATTATCTGCTTTTACGCGGTACTTCATAATTTTATCAAGTATTACTGCCATTTCAGCCCTTGTAATCGTATCATTCGGTCGAAATCGTCCTTGATATCCGTTTATAACACCATAATCACTCCAACGGTCAATAGCTTTGACTGCCCAATGTCCGGCAGTATCCGAGTAATTCGACGATGCAAAAACCGGAACATTATTCAAGCTTAAAACCATTAGTACTACTACTGTTCTTGCAATTCCTCGAAATTTAGACATAAAACAAGTCTCTTCCTTCATTGATAGTGGAGCCAAAAAAATGATAAATACTTCTAGTATATCCACATATTTTTTTACAGCTTTATATTTGATTGGAAAGAAATAATTGAACTTTTTTCCTATGAAGAAACTTAAGTTTCATAAATAAAGAGTCTGTGTTGCAATTTTGCATGCATATTAAAAATTAACCGGAATACAAATAATAATAGGTAAGTTTTTTAACCCTGGCAGTATTTGTAACTCTTATAAAACATCCCTCAAAAATGATTTAATGGTTTTTCTTGCAAAACATTTTCCTTATATCCGGCTTCATATCAATGATATGAAGTATTTTTTTATAGAAATAATTGCATTTTTATTTCGATAAATATTTAACCAAATCCGCTTTCCTCCAGTAAAATATAGTAGCAATCAAATTTTGAAAGCGGTGTTGTAAATGCAAACATTAAGATTGGGTTCCACCGGACCCGATGTGAAGCTGGTTCAAAGCTTGCTTAGAAGAATCGGTTATAATCCCGGTCCTGTGGACGGGGTATACGGAAGACAGACTCGTCAGGCTGTAATTGCATTTCAGAGAGATAACGGATTTTCGGCGGACGGAATTGTGGGACCTGTTACCTGGAATGCTTTTGAAAAATTTCTCAGGGGATATGCAGTTTATTATGTCCGGCCAGGAGATACCCTGTACAATATAGCCCAAAGATTTTATACTACTGTAAACGCAATCATAACAGCCAATCCGGGAATAAACCCAAACCTTCTAAATGTAGGACAAAGATTAGTGGTTCCCTATGGAATAGACGTGGTATTTACCGATATCGATTATACTTATGATATAATGGAAAGGGATATTCAGGGTCTTAAGGCAAGATACCCCTTTTTGGAAACTGGAACAGCAGGTAACAGTGTTCTCGGGCGAAACCTTTATTATCTGAGATTGGGAAGAGGTCCAAGGCAGGTGTTCTACAACGCAGCCCACCACGCCATCGAGTGGATAACCACCGTGTTACTTATGAAGTTTGCAGAAAACTTTTTAAAAGCTTATTCCACCGGTACAGGAATTCGAGGTTACAATGTAAGAGAAATCTGGGACCAAAGCAGTATATATATTGTACCTATGGTAAACCCGGACGGAGTGGATCTTGTCCTCAACGGTTTGAGTCCGGATAATCCGTATTACAGTGACTTACTCAGATGGAACACCACAGGGCGGCCATTCTCCCAGGTATGGAGTGCAAATATTAGAGGCGTTGATTTAAACAGAAATTATCCCGCTAGCTGGGATGCAGCCAAAGCTCAGGAAGAAGCATTAGGCGTATTTGGCCCCGGCCCCACAAGGTATGGAGGTCC
Organism: Clostridiaceae bacterium DTU079; assembly: GCA_001512505.1. Taxonomy (GTDB): domain Bacteria; phylum Bacillota; class Clostridia; order Acetivibrionales; family Acetivibrionaceae; genus Hungateiclostridium. The sequence goes on from LFSC01000052.1 coordinate 12,855, forward strand.
CTATCCTCTTTCAGAGCCTGAATCCTCTGCCATGGTAAACTTCACAAGAAGCCATAATTTCAGAATGGTGTTGGCATATCACTCCCAGGGAAGAGTAATATACTGGACTTATCTGAATATGGCTCCACCTGAGTCTCTGACAATTGCAAATATTTTTGCGAGAGCAAGCGGCTATACCGTTTCAAATGTCCCCTATGAAGCAGCCTATGCAGGGTATAAGGATTGGTTCATAAGTGAATTCAGAAGACCTGGGTTCACAATTGAGGTAGGATTGGGGCAAAATCCCCTTCCAATATCACAATTTAGTACTATTTACAACAATAACGAAGAAATTCTGCTTCTTGCACCTATATTGTAAAGCTCTAATGGGCTCTCTTTACCTTTTCTATTGTTTTTGCAATATAGGCGTGAAGCTTCTGCTCAAAGATTTCCCGGGTGGTTTCCTTGTTCTCAATCATTGCAAGACCCTTTTCCCAGCTTGCCGTAAAGGATGGGCTCAAAAGCTCTTTAGCAGTCCTTTTTACCACCTCAACTATAGCCTCTCCTTTAGGGGTAGGGGTTACTACCTGGGTCTTGGAATTTATTTTGATATAACCGATATCTTTGAGCTTTTTAATTATACCGGCACGGGTAGCGGATGTGCCGATTCCGCAAGTTTTAATCTGTTCCCTGAGTTCTTCGTCCTCAATAAATTTACCTGCTTTTTCCATGGTGATTATGAGGGAACCGTCGGTATATCTTGAAGGAGGCCGGGTCAGTTTTTCCTCCAGCTTATATTCCAAAACCTTGCTTTCTTCATTTTTGGCCAGAAGATGTATCGGAGCCTCCGTTAAGTCCTCTTCTCCTTTTGCGGTGCTCACCTCGTAAACTTCCTTCCAGCCTGCTTCTTTAAGAGTTTTGGCATTGGACACAAAAATCTCATCCTTCACCTGGGTCTCAACCTGTACGGTGTTAAAAACCGCAGGAGGGTAAAAAATCGCCAAAAATCTTTTTACTATAAGGTTATACACCTTTCTTGCATCCTCATTCATCGTGTCAATATCAGGGGTCACATATGTGGGTATGATAGCATAGTGGTCAGTAACCTTGTCGTCGTCTACAAACCGTTTTGTTGACTTGGTAACCTTAATATCCCCAAACTCTTTTATTCTCAAAACATAATCCCTGTAAGCCGGACTTTTATAAAGCCCGTTCAGAACCTTCGGTATTTCGCCCAAAACATCGGTTGAAAGGACCCTGCTGTCGGTTCTGGGATAGGTAATCAGCTTTTTCTCATAAAGGCTTTGCGCAATCTCAAGGGTTTTGTCTACCGGAAGCTTAAATTTCTTGTTTGCTTCCGATTGAAGCTCCGCCAAATTAAACAGAAGAGGAGGCTGTTCCTTCTTTGTCTTTATTTGAATCTTCTTTATCTTGCCCAAATGCCCCTTAAGCTTTTCAATAACAATCTCTGCCTCTTCCTTTTCGATATACCTTTCCTCTTCCTCTGCCTTTTCCGTTTGCTTAACCATGTCTCCCTTTACATCTTGCTTGCTTTCTTCTTTACTGTTCGAAGATTTAGTGCCTTTTTCCCCTTTGGGAACCCATTTGCCTTTATATTCAATCCCGCTGTTTGCGGATACAAAACTTGCCTCAATTCCATAATGCTTCTTTGGAACAAAGTTTCTTATCTCCTGTTCCCTTTCCACAACCAGACCCAACACACATGTCATTACCCTTCCGACGGCTATAACCGAGGATTTGCTCTCCTTAACAATGTTTGAAACCTTCGAACCGTATATACATGTGTAAATCCTGCTGAAATTCATGCCGAAAAGCCAATCTTCCTTAGCCCGGCAATATGCAGCTTCTGCCAAAGAGTCATACTCTCTAATGTCCTTTGCATTTCGTATACCGTCCCGGATTGCCTCCTCAGTCTGGGAAGAAATCCAGACCCTCTTAGCTTCCTTTTTACATCCGGTATGTTCATACACAAGCCTGAAAATGTATTCTCCCTCCCGTCCGCTATCGGTACAGGCGTATATCAGGTCAACATCCCCCCTGTTCATTAACCCTTTTATGGTCTCAAACTGCTTCTTAACTCCATCGTCATCAATCACAATATACTTGTATTTATTGGGTATAATAGGAAGGGACTCTACCCTCCATGTCTTGTATGCCGGATCATAGGCATCAGGCAAAGCCAATGTTATAAGGTGACCGAAGCACCATGTCACAATGGCATCATTGGATTCGGCAAAGCCCCTTGCTCTATCCTGTCTTCCGATTTTTAATCCCAGTACTTCTGCAAAGCTGGCAGCTACAGAAGGTTTTTCCGTAATGTATAGTTTTTTTCCCAACCGTATCTCCCTCTATCTAAAGTTGTGTATATTATTTTACAGTAAACAGTCTTCTTATTCAATAAAGCAAGCTGTACAATGCTCTCCCTTTCCACGTCGTATTAACAGGCTCTACAATTTGCTTCACAATGTTTCTAGAATATTTTTCTTCACTTAAACAATATACCGCTGCATATCATGAAAACGGGTAGTACTGCTACAAATGTTAATTTGTAAGGTGTCCCCTTGTCTTTATTCCTCCGATGCCTTCCTTTCCGGAAATGGTAATTTGGCCTATCTCCTCGGGAGTTACAAAATTGTTCCTATCGGTGAGAGCAACCTTTTCCGATACAATTGCAGGATCCAAGGCATTTATGTTTATTCTTCCGGGAGAGCTTGCAAAATTGGCTCCTGCCGCCATAATAGCCTCAAAATGCGACTGGCAGGCCCCGGCAAATATACAGAGCTTATCATAATCCGGCTCATACCTTCTCGCTTCTTTAACACATTCAATGAAATATTTCGAGTTCCTGTAATTTTCAATGGAATTCAGGTCGCTGTTGCTCTTTTTTATACCGTCATGACCGGTTACCACAAGTATATCCGGTCTGCTCTGCAAAAGTGCCCGCCTTATAATATTGGGCTGTTCGCTCTCATTGGCAAGATATCCGGTGGACCTAAGTCCAGCTTCCCTGTATAGGTTTCTGCACATTTCGAGAAATCTTTCACTGGAGTCGATGTGAAGGATTCTTCCGGAACTCCTTTTTGCTTTCTGCAGCAATAATCTATTGAAATTCAGTCCTCTGCTTGCATTGTTTTTTGCTCTCACAAAATGCGTTCTCAAATCCGTAATGGCATTTCTGTAATCCTTTTTTATCAAGTCATCTTCATAAGCATCGGCAATTATCCTGTAAAACATACCCCTTAAAACATAAAGGGGTGTGGCAGAATCTTTATTCAGTACATCGATTACTGTAAAATAGATATCCTGCCCGTGCGATTTCCTCACCACAATACTTCCTTTATTGAATTTTGACATAACAATCCCCCTAAAAAGAATTTGCATACTGCATAATATGCAAATAAACCTTGATAGGGGTACGTTTTAATCAATTAAATTTACATAACATAGGGGAAAAGGTTTGGGGTGTTCCCCTGTCCTATTCTTTGACGGGGTCCGTGTGAATTACTATGTCTACTCCAAGCTCATTTTTAATTTTTTGCTCTATTTCATCAATCTCGGAATGAATTTCAACTATGTTTGCACCGTCAGAAACCTCGGCATGTATGGATGCGCTTATTCTTCCGGGGCCATAGTCATGAACCTTCAAATCGTGGACACCTTTTATTCCTTTTCCGTTAAGGACATAAGAATTGATATTGTCAATAAGCTCCTGATCGGGGCACAAGCCCAGAAGCAAATTTACTGAATTTTTTGCAATGCCAAATCCCGAATACATGATTAATGCTGAAATAACAAGTCCTAAAACTCCGTCAAAGGGGAAATTTACAACCCTCCCCAGCAAAGTTCCTGCAATTATCGCACTTGTAGCTATTGCATCATTCAGGCTGTCACAGGCTGTCGCTTTATTGATTTCCGAATTTATAACCTTGCTGATATATCTGTTGTACGAAAACATCCACAGCTTAACAAGAACCGAAATTACCAGCAGTGATACAGTTATTGGATTGAATAACACTTCATTAGGTTTGATAACTTTTTGAAAGGAATTTCTCAAAAGTTCAAGACCCACTCCAAAAATAATAAATGATACCGTCAGAGATGTTATATACTCATATCTCCCGTGACCGTGGGGATGCTCCTTGTCCGGCGGGCGGCTGCTGAGCTTGACCCCAAATATGGAAATCAACGACGAACCCAGGTCACTGAGGTTGTTAAAAGCATCAGAAATTACCGCAATACTGTTTATAATCAATCCGGTAGATATCTTGACTATAAACAAAAACAGGTTGCAGAAAATACCTATCGTTCCCGATAATACCCCATAAGACTCTCTTACCCGTGTGTCGGTTACATTCTGATAATCTTTTACATACCTTTTAATTAACAGTTTAATCAACACAATCCCTCCATTTCCCTTGCCTAATCGGGTGCATATTGTTCTTTGCCTTATTATAATATTTTCTTCAAAGTGCAAAAGACACATCCATGGAATAATAACTTTCCACAGATGTGCCGAAAATTCCTTTACATGTATTTGCAATCGCCTCTTGAGACAACCAATTTATATCCGATACTTTCTATTCGGCGTTCAAGGCATTTCCTGCATTCAGCCGCTTCATCCCCGGTACAGATTTTATTGTCATACAAAAGATACTTCTTTCTGACATCTGTCGGTGAAAGATTCGGCATTACTACATTTGCCCCGGCAAGAATCCCCAGCTCCCTGCCTTTAGGATGTATGGTACCAAGGGCAGTAGTGGCGGGAAGCAAAACACCCGGCAGCATAAGGCGTATTATTCCTAAAAGAAATAATGTCAATTCCAATGTACCGGAAGGCTTATCCGCAAAAGGTGTGTCTTTATGGGGAATATACGGTCCTATTCCCACCATGTGGGGCCGTAATTCCTTAATAAACATCAAGTCTTCAACAAGGCAGTCCACGGTCTGAAAAGGCGAGCCCACCATAAAACCGCAACCCACCTGATAGCCTATCTCCTTGAGGTTGTAAAGACATTGCTTCCTGTTTTTCAATGACATTACCGGAGGATGTAGCTTTGAATAATGTTCCTCGTTCGCTGTTTCATGGCGAAGAAGATACCTGTCGGCTCCGGCTTCAAATAACATCTTATAGCTCTCATAGCTTCTCTCGCCAAGGGATAGAGTAACCGCACAGTCGGGATATTCTTCCTTAATGCTGCTTACTATATCGGCAAGAACCTCATCCCTGTAGTGACCGTCCTCTCCACCCTGAAGCACAAAGGTACGAAAGCCCAGTTTATATCCCACATCACAGCAATGGAGTATCTGGTCTTTTGTGAGGCGGTATCTTTCGGCATTGCAATTGCTCTTTCTTATTCCGCAGTAATAACAGTCATTTCTGCAGTAATTCGTAAATTCAATAAGACCCCGCATATAGACATCATGACCATAATGAAGAATGCGTACCTGCCTCGCTTTTTCAAACAAGTACTGTGCTGTTTCTTCATTCCGGTTTTCAATCAAATAATGCATCTCATCGTATAAGAGACATTGTTCCGTCGCCAGCTTGTCAATTAAATTTATCATATGGCATCCCTTACCTATCCTTACCTAAAATTAAATACTTATTGTCGCTGCAAACCGCTTCAATGAATACTCTAAAAGAAAAAACACTGCTGAACCCATTATATCATATATACCCTCATTTTTTACCCATGAAAAATTAAACTATGTTACCCGTCAACAATTTTATAATTAATTTTGCTCGGCCCAGGGAATGTTTTCAGCGCCTGTACTTGCGAAACTTAAGTTTTTGGAATAATTTACTTTGCTTTTTTACGTGTATACGCAATTATATTAGTTGAAAATCCCATTTTTTATATTTATAATAACAATTAGCAAAGCAATTTATGGAGGATAAAATGGCTAAGAAAGTAACTATGGAGTTTATTGCCCAGAAATTGGGCATTACTAAAAACACCGTATCTCTGGCACTGAGAAACATGCCCGGCGTTAGTGAAAAAACCAGAAATGAGATTTTGCAAATGGCCGAAAAATACGGATACGAATATAAAAAGCCTGCCAATAAAAACAGTTACTCCAAAACAGAAAGCATTTGTCTTATGCTTTCCAACAATATTCGAAACTCCGTAGGTTTCTTTTCGTTTATCCAATACGGTATTGAGTCGGAGGCCAAAAGGAACAATCTTAATACTATTCTGTGCTATTTTGACAATGATGAAGATTTTGTTCCTCCGGTGTGCATAAAGGATGGCATTGTATCCGGAATAGTTACCCTAGGACCTATATCAAAAAAGACCGTAACCTCCATTCTAGAGCTGAATCTTCCTGTTGTGATAATAGATGATTTTTTTGATGACATTAAAGCCAGTTATATACTTACCGATAACCTTTCGGGAGGTTATCTTGCAACAGAGTATTTAATAAAATCGGGACACAGGGAAATCGGGTTTTTAGGAAATATTTTCGCTGCGCCAAGCTTTTGTGACAGGTATATGGGATATCTGAAGGCTATGTCCCTGTACCGCATTCCGGTCAATCATTCCTATTCGGTTTTGGATAAAAGTATTGCTTTTATTTTTGATGAATGTCCCGAACAGGCTGTCAACGAAATTAAAAAAATACCCAAATTGCCTACTGCTTTCTTTTGCTGTAATGACAGCGAAGCCATACATCTATATAAAATCTTTTCAATGATGGGAATATCGGTACCTGAGGATGTTTCTATAATCGGCTTTGACGATATAGAATCGTCAAAGGATGTTTCACCGGAGCTTACTACCATGCACATTTACAAGGAAGCAATGGGCGAACGAGCAGTCAAAAAGCTTATAGAAAGAATTAACGGAGAAAAGCTCCTGGAAGAAAAAATACTGCTGCCTACCGTTCTTGTCGAAAGGCAGTCCGTTAAGCGTTTATAGGAGATGACAATATGTGCGGTCGTTATGTTTTATACTCCGATAACGAATATGAAGAAATAAAGGATATAGTAGCAGAAACCGAGAAGGAAATAAGCCTCAAGGTCGGAGAGGTTTTCCCCACAAACACCGTTCCGGTAATAGTGGAAAACAGGCTGCAGCTTTTGAAATGGGGCTTTTATACCTATGACAAAAAACTTATAATTAACGCCCGCAGCGAAACACTGGACTCAAAACCCATGTTTAAAAATGCGTTTTTCGGCAAAAGATGTTTGATTCCTGCCACCGCATATTTTGAATGGAAAAACGAGCCTTCCGGAAAGATAAAATACGAAATAAGCCCCACCAACAGATCTTTATTCTTCATGGCAGGGCTATATAACATATTTCAAGATAAGAACAACAACGTTTTTACCGGATTTGTCATCATAACAACACCGGCAAATAAAATAACTTCACAAATACACCATAGAATGCCGGCTATTTTGGAACGCGGCCAGGAAAAGCTCTGGCTGGACAAAAGCATAACCGACACCGCACTGTTAAAACAAATTCTCAAGCCCTATTCCGACGAATATACCCGGTTTCAGGTCGCAACGTCTTTTGGGCAAATTAACAAATTAAGCGGGTCCTAACTTTCTTACTTTTTCAAAATACTTCTTCTTAAAAGCATTAAGTCATAGGAATCGATATAGCCGTCAGAGTCCATGTCTGCGGCATACTTACCGTTGGGCACCGGAAAATCTTTAATTATCTTAAGTATATATCTTCTCAAATATGTAACATCTGTGGATGTAATGATTCCGTCGCCGTCAAGGTCACCGCGCTTTGGATTGTCTCCAACAAGCTTGACGTTATACGCTCCCCAGGAATGCATTGTACCATCCTTCATCAATACCAATGTAAACAAGCCTCCTGCAGCAATCTGTGCAACTCCGGTCTTTGCATCCTCATGTATATTGCATTGTCCGCTTAGGTTTGCTCCCCAAACAACAATAGATCCGTCCTCTTTTAGTGCTATTGTGTGTTTAGTCTTTGACTCTATGTCCTTTACATCTTTTAAATCTTCGGGAACATAATAACCTCTGCTTCCGCCACCCCAGGCCACAACAGTACCGTCTTTCTTCAACGCCAGGGTATGATCTTCACCGGCTGAAATATCAATTACATCGGTCAAACCCTCCGGTACATTGCACTGTCCGTCATTATTGAATCCCCAGGCTCTAACTGTCCCGTCCTCCAATAATGCCACGGAATGGAAGGCTCCCAATTCTATCATCTTTACATTGGAAAGTCCCTCCGGTATATCGCACTGTCCATATTGATTGCTTCCCCACATAACTATTGTACCGTCATTTTTTAATGCAGCCGAATGTTCACTACCTGCCGAAATTTGCTTGACATCATCCAAGCCTTCGGGAACTTCACATTGACCGTCAAGGTTTTCACCCCATGCTATTACGGTGTTGTCCTCTTTAAGAGCCAATATATGCCAAAAACCCGCATCTATTGCCTTTATCCCCGTCAAGTCTTCCGGCCGAAATATATAATTCCATTCCACATCGTCAGTAATGGGTATAACTGCCGTACCGTCATCACCCCACGCCAAAACCGTGCCATCCTCTTTTAGAATTACTACATGGGAGAAAGCAGCTTCAATATCCTTTATTCCTGTAAAGGATTTGGGATCGATGCTTTGTGCGAATTGATTATATCCCCATACGGCAACTGTTCCGTCCTCTTTTATAAAAGCCACATGTTCATGCCCTGCCGCAACTCCCTTTATTTTTCCCAAACCGGCTAAAAACGGCCTGATTTTAGCTTCCATCCATCCCCATGCACCGACGGTCCCATCTTCTTTAAGTACCAACGAAAAGAAAGCTCCGGCTGCAGCGGATGTAACACCTGTAAAGTCTTCCCACACAGTGGCTTGACCCCAGTTATTAAGTCCCCATCCTGTAACAGTTCCATCGTTTTTGACAGCTAGCGTATGATGCCAATAGCTGTTAACCTTGCATACATCGGTAAGCCCTTCCGGAACATTGCACTGGTCATAAAAGTTGTTACCCCAAGCTACAACAGTTCCGTCAGCTTTAACCGCCACCGAGTGGCTTTCACCTGCCGCAATATCTATTACATCTTTAAGTCCTTCGGGAACTTCGCATTTTCCGAATCTGTTATCTCCCCAAGCGATAACAGTTCCGTCGGATTTTATGGCTAATGTGTGGGTAGAACCCGTTGTAATCTTAATTACACCGGTAAGTCCCTCAGGAACATCACATTGTCCATAGTCATTTCTACCCCAGGCTACAATTTCGCCATCCTCTTTCAATGCCACTACATGTCCTCCGCCTGCCGTAACCTCAACTACTCCCTTCAAATCTTCAGGCACATCACACTGTCCATAATCGTTATTTCCCCACGCAACAACCTTACCGTCCTCCGTTAGCCCTACCACTTGTTCAAAGCCCAAATCAATTGCTTTAAACTTCATACCGGCCGCAGCCGATACGGAAGACTTATCTCCTTCAGCCGTTACATTACCCGGAAACAATGCTACCGCAGTCAGCACCGCCAAAACTATAACGGCTATCTTTCTGATTCTTTTCACTAAATGCTCCCCCTCTAATAAATTTAGTTTTCCTATCAGGGTATAAAATTGACGGTGTTTCCTTTGTATCGTAGCTCATATAGAGTTCAAATAATTGCATAATCAAATTCTGCTTTTTACCCTTATTACAATACCAATTATATTATACAATATATTTCTTGCCAATTGTTACGAATACATAGAAAAAGCCGGTCACCGGTAACCGACTCTTTCTAATATGTCAAAGTTTGTCTCTATATATAATACCACCACTTCATTATTAAGGTAACATTTTTCTTAAAATTAATATTAAAGTTTGTTATTTTTTCCCTTAAAAAAATAATATACGCCTCTGCATCCATTGAAATTATGCACAAGCCGATAATTTTTGCTATAATATTCTCATTAGAGAAAATGTTTAAGGGAGATTGAAATGTTAAAGGAAAAGATTATAAACAGAAAGTCAGGTATTATCACATACGGAATAACGCCTCCTAAAAAAAACAGTACATTGGAAAAAATTAACGAGGTAGCTCAAAAACAAATTGAAAGAATAAACAGTCTGGATATAGACGGTCTGGTGCTATATGACCTACAGGATGAAAAAGACAGAAATCCCAAAGACCGGCCCTTTCCGTTTTTGGAAACCATTGACCCCTATACCTACAGCACGGAATATCTTAAAGATATAAAGGTACCCAAAATCATTTACCGTTGTGTCGGCAAATACACACAAGACTGTTTTCGCCGGTTGATAAAACCCGTTGACGGCGAGGATTCCTTTTCTGTATTTGTCGGTGCTGCTTCACGAAACCAGACGGTGCATTTAAAACTGTCCGATGCCTATAAAATCCGTAAAGAGGTAAATCCCAACCTTTTATTAGGAGGGGTATTGATTCCGGAAAGACATATGAAAAATGCCGATGAACATTTAAGAATAATTGAAAAGATAGATAAAGGATGCAAATTTTTCATATCCCAGGCGGTATATAACGTTGAAACTGCCAAGGATTTTTTATCCGATTACTACTATTATTGCAAGGATAAAAAGCTCAATATGGTTCCCATAATATTTACCCTTACCCCCTGTGGCTCGACAAAGACTCTGGAATTTATGAAATGGCTGGGAATCAGCATACCCCGGTGGCTGGAAAATGATTTGATGAATTCCGAGGATATACTCAACAAATCGGTCTCGCTGTCAAAATCCATATTTGGTTCACTGATGGATTTTTGTGCGGAAAAGGGAATTCCCATCGGCTGCAATATTGAAAGCGTATCCGTCAGAAAAGTCGAAATAGAGGCTTCCATAAGCCTGGCAAAAGATATAAAAGCCATGATGAAGGATTTTTAGATTCCTTCATCATGGCTTTTCTTCCGTGTAATTTGCCTTCTTTTACCTCACAGCCAAAAAGTAGAGAACAACAATCACGCCCAGTACAATTCTATAATAGCCGAAGGCTTTGAAATCATTCTTCTTTATGTATCCCATTAAAAACCTGATGGCAAAAACCGAAACCGCAAAGGCAACAACCATTCCCGTTAAGAGTATAATTAATTCAAGCTGCGAAAAGGCAAACCCAAATTTCAAAAGCTTTAAAAGGCTTGCTCCGAACATAACGGGTATTGCCAGGTAAAAGGAAAACTCTGCAGCTATTTCCCTGGAGCAGCCAATCATTATTGCCCCCAGAATAGTTGCACCGGAACGGGATGTTCCCGGAATAAGGGCAAGAACCTGAAATGCTCCGATCAATAGCACAGCTCTGTAATTAAGCCTGTCAAAACTGTTAATGTTAGAAACCTTCCACTTGTTCCTGTTTTCCATAACGATAAACAAAACACCGTATACAATCAATGTAATAGCAACTGTTATGTAGTTATAAAACATTTCATCAATTTTATCGTCAAAGGGTAAGCCGATTAATGCTGCCGGCAAAGTAGCAGCCAATACCTTAATCCATAAAGAAAAAATGTCTTTCTTTATGCTCACCCCATTTTGGAAGGAAAAAGGAAAGAGCTTGTTCCAGTATAAAACAATAACAGCCATAATGGCTCCAAGCTGTATGACAACCCTGAACATTTCCATAAACTCATCGGTCATATTCATTTTTATAAACTCTTCTGCCAAAATCATATGTCCGGTGCTGCTTATGGGCAGCCACTCCGTAATGCCTTCAATAATGCCGATAATTATCGCCTTAATAATCTCCACGTTGCCACATCTCCCCCGCAAATGTATTTTTAAAATCCGGTATACCTGTTATATAAGTATATCATATGTCCAAAGTTTATGATAATTACATTTTTGCAACATAGAGCTAAAGAAAGCACAACGGTTGAATATAATATAAGTCAAAAAATAGTATAAAAATTCATATTAAATAGTCCTAATGGAAAAACATTGTATGCCGATATTCTTTTTGTAATCCAATATTTATATTTGTAATTTTTTTTATACTTGCACATCTTCCTTATTCACTATTTGAAGGAGGATATGTATGAAATGGTTCTTAAACTTAAAAATTGGCCTTAAACTGACACTAGTTATTACACTTGTAACACTTATCTCTTTTTCATTCCTGGGGATTTATGCATATAATACAGCTCAAAATTTACTGAAAGAAAAACATCGAATCATTTTATTCTTCCAGTGCCAAAGAAGCAGCAAAACAAATCCGTCAAATTCTTAATAATGAATTGACCAAGATAGAGAGTATTGCAGCAAGACCAGAAATAAAAACAATGGACTGGAGTATTCAGGAAAGTGTTCTCAAGAAAGAAGTGGAAAGAATCGGTTGCCTGAGATTGAATGTAGTTGATCCCAGCGGTTCTGCCCGTTCAACCGACGGTACCACAGCCGATCTTTCAACAAGAGCTTATTTTACCAAAGCACTCCAGGGAACTTCCAATGCAAGTGATCCCCTTGTAAGCAAATTTGACGGGAGTGTTGTTTCCGTATTTGCCGTACCAATAAAAAATGAAGAAGGAAAAGTCGTAGGTGTACTTACTTCAACAGTGGACTATACTACTTTAAGCAATCTGATGGCTGAAATATCAATAGGAAAGACCGGTTATTCTTTTATCCTGAACAATAGCGGAAATATTATTGCACATCCCAATTTTCAATATGTATTGGACGGTAAAAATTTTATAGAAGACGCCGAAGAAGATGACTCTTTATATGCTTTGGCTGAATTATCGAAGAAAATGATAAAGGGTGAAACAGGCAACGGAGAGTACAAATTCGAAGGTGAGGACAAATTTATGGCCTTTGCGCCAATACCCGAAACAGACTGGTCTATAGGGATAAGCATTCAAAAAAGCGAAGTTTATGCCGGAATCAACCGCCTTAAAGTTAATACTATATTGGCAACCATATTCTTCCTTATAGTATGTATAGCTTGTATTATTCTTCTGGCAAGAGCTTTTGTAACAAAACCCATCAACTCCCTTGTAGCTGTTTCGGAAAAATTGGCGGACGGAGATATAGATGTAAGTATTTCTACAGCTTCGGAGGACGAAATAGGAACATTAATGAAATCCTTCAAAAGAATAATCGATAATACAACCAATAAAGTATATGCAGCTGAAAAAATAGCCTCCGGTGATTTAACCGCAAATGTAGAGATAGTGTCCGAAAAGGATATTTTATCAAAGAGCATGAGTAAAATAATAGAAACTTTAAAGGATTTGAGAAATGAAACCACCAAACTCACAAATGAAGCTATAGAGGGTAACCTCAGTGCCCGGGGAGATATAAATAGCTTCAAGGGTGCTTATAAAGAAATAGTTGAAGGAATAAACAATACCTTAGATGCCGTAATAGCTCCTATTAACGAAGCAAAAACAGTACTGGAAAAAGTGTCGGAAGGCAATCTTAACGTAAGTGTTGAAGGGAACTACAAAGGAGACCATGCAGAAATCAAGAACACCCTTAACAACACCATATCCCTTTTATCAAGCTACATAAAAGAAATATCCCATGTGCTTTCGGAAATTTCAAAAGGAAATCTCGATGTGGATGTTGAGCTTGACTACAAAGGAGATTTTGTCGAGATACAGCGTTCTCTTGAAAGAATTATAAAATCACTGAACGAAGTAATTTTTGATATCAGTATTGTGGCTAAACAAGTAGGCGATGCTGCAAGACAAGTTGCAAACTCCAGTCAGGTTTTGGCACAAGCTTCAACCGAACAGGCAAGTTCAATTCAAGAGCTGAATGCCACTATTTCAGAAATAGCAAACGATATCAAGCAAAATGCATTAAATGCCACTGAAGCAAGTGAATTGGCGGTTGTAGGCAAGGATGACGCTCAAAACGGTAATGAGCAAATGAAATCCATGCTACAAGCTATGGACACTATAAATGAATCCTCACAAAATATTTCAAAAATAATAAAAGTTATAGATGAAATAGCATTCCAGACAAATATCCTTGCCCTTAATGCAGCGGTAGAAGCAGCGAGAGCGGGTCACCACGGTAAAGGCTTTGCCGTTGTGGCTGAGGAAGTAAGAAATCTCGCTTCAAGAAGTGCCGATGCTGCAAAAGAGACAACGGCCTTAATAGAAGGGACAATTAAAAACGTATCCGTCGGAACCGATATAGCGAACAATACAGCCAAAGCTTTAGACAACATCGTCAAAAGCACATCAAAATCAGCGGATATAATGAACAAAATAGCGTTTGTTTCAAATCAACAGGCAACTTCGATTGCTCAAATAGAACAGGCTATAGATCAGGTTTCACAAGTTACTCAAAGCAATTCTGCAACTTCCGAGGAAAGTGCATCTGCCGGTGAAGAGCTATTAAATCAGGCTAATAATCTTATATCAACAGTAAATAAATTCAAGATGAAAAATATTGCAAGTTCTTCTCCTTTAAGTCAGTTGAATGATGACGTAATTAGTACCCTAAAGGAAGAATCTGAAAAAAGAAGCAAGAAAGACAAGCCTCCAAAAAAAGGATTTCGAATAAATCTTCCAAATGAAGGAGAAGATTTCGGAAAGTACTGATTAATAAACTCCCTTATATAGAATTACTAAAGACTTCTGAATCTCATCCTTACCAAAGAATAAAACAGATAATTTTTTAGGAAATCCCGGCGCAATATCGGGATTTCCTATATTTTTTTCATATCCCTACACAAAAACCAGTATAATTTATTTTAGTCTAATCCAGATTATATTAATTATTGTATGTCAATATTTTTTGTCCGCGTATCCGACCCAGCCACCTTCTTTAATAAGGGCTTTGTCAAACTCTCCCACCGTAAAATCAATCTCTTCGGTTTGGTCTGCCGATGAAACAATAATTTTGTCTCTGTCAACATCAATTTCTATTGTTGTTTCTTTATCTTTATAATTATCAAAAAGATAATCGATTTTTTCTTTCGGAAGTTCAATAGCAAACATACCGCAGTTGTACATGTTCTGCCTGAAAATCCTTGCAAAGCTTTCCGCAATTACAACATTAATGTCGTTCACTTCCAAAGCCCACGGAGCATGCTCCCTGGATGAACCGCATCCGAAATTGGCCCTGGTGACAATAACGGATTTGCCTCCAATGTCTTTTTTGGGATCAAAGCCGTCCAGCCTCAAATCTTCCAAAAGATACGGCCTTAAGGCCTCCTTTGTAATCTCGGTAAGATATTTGGCAGGAATTATTTCGTCGGTATTTATATCACTTCTATCTAAAAACAGTACTTTTCCGCTAAAGTTTTTCATCTTATTCCCCCTTTTCGTCATATAAATCGGAGTTAACGATATATCCTTTAATTGCCGTAGCTGCAGCCGTTGCAGGGCTCATCAAATGAATCATTCCGCCCTTTCCCATACGTCCGTTAAAATTCCGGTTTGTCGTAGAGGCACATACCTCTCCGCTGGCCAATACACCGTTGCTCATGCCAAGGCAGGCTCCACAGGTAGGATTTGTCACACAGAAATTGGCTTCCTGGAATATCTCTATAATTCCTTCTTTAAGAGCCGCTTTATATACATCCGGCGTTGCAGGGCTTACTATTCCACGGACATTATCACTGATCTTTTTGCCTTTTAAAACCCGAGCTGCTATTCTAAGGTCTTCAATCCTGCCGTTGGTGCAGCTTCCGATGTAAACCTGGTCAACT
Organism: Clostridiaceae bacterium DTU079; assembly: GCA_001512505.1. Lineage (GTDB taxonomy): Bacteria > Bacillota > Clostridia > Acetivibrionales > Acetivibrionaceae > Hungateiclostridium. The sequence goes on from LFSC01000052.1 coordinate 28,487, forward strand.
TTTGTTCCCGTCATTTCCCTTACGGTTTTAACCTGATCCGGCTTGTAACCGAAGGTTACCATCGGCTCCAAATTTGACAGGTCATACTCATATACTTTTTCATAAACCGCATCTTCGTCGGATTTCCACTCGGAATATTTTTCCAAAGCCTCTTCCTTAGTCTTAAATTCATCCTTTATAAAATCCCACAGATAATCCACCGTTTTTCCATCCGGGTAACAAATACCGCAGGTTCCACCCGCTTCAATTGCCATATTGCACAAGGTCATTCTGGACTCCATGGACATCTCATCAATAATAGGACCTGTAAACTCTATAACCCTGTTGGTAGCACCGTTGACAGTCAACTCTTTAATAATATAAAGAATTACATCCTTGGCAAACACACCGGGCTTTAATTTTCCGTTCAATACTATCTTTATGGTTTTAGGAGTGCGAAAAGCGCAAACCCCTTTTAATATTCCCACTTCCAAATCAGTAGTTCCAACCCCTGCAGCAAAAGCTCCAAAAGCTCCATGGGTACAGGTATGAGAATCTCCCATTATTATGGTATATCCCGGCCTTACAAATCCTTTCTCAGGAAATAGAGCATGGCATACTCCGTTGCGTCCGATATCGAAAAAATCCTTAATTCCATGTCTTCTGGCCCAATCACGGAGTATTTTCCCCTGCTCCGCTGTTTTGCTGTCCTTTGCAGGAGTAACATGGTCAATTACTGCTTTGATTTTATCGGCATCAAAAACCCTGTCCATTCCCCTGTTTTGCAAATCGTTTATTGCTATAGGCGTCGTAATTTCATGACAGAATACTGCATCAAGCTTTAAAACATGCGTGTCCGGAAAGGGCATATCAACCCTGTGCGCATCAAATATTTTTTCAGCTATTGTTTTACCCATACAAATCACCCTCTATAATTTATTCCGTTGTTCAAATTGATTCGTTAATCGGTAGGTATACTAATATCTTTTCAAAGTATATATTTGATTAACCATGTTATCATTATAATATCCCAAATAGAATATTACTTCCTAAAATATATCTAAAATTATTTGAATTTTTAACGATTATTGACCTTTTAGAAAAAGAAACAACCCCTCCAAAGAACTTAATCCTGATTCTTCATTTTCCATAAACCCTTTTCGTCATTACCAAGGTTTTCCGAAACAGAAACTATCGTACCCTCAATGAATCCCTTGTCAATTACCACCGGTGTATACAATTCACTTTTTAAGCTTATCTTTGTCAGATCTCCCGTAATTTCATTTACATGCCAATAATCCTCAATTTCTCCCGTTTCGCCGTTTACAGTGTCACCAACTTTTCTTCTGAAATTTCTATAGAGCGTAATATTCGAATCTTTTCCGTCCCGATCTCTTGAGAAAAATTCAACAATGCAATTATTTATATTATATAGCATTTGATACCCAATAACATTCGGTCCATCATACAGAACTTCATAAACGGGTGCTTCTCCGAGGTGTTCTTTAATCTGAGAAAAATTCATTCCTTTTTTAACTCCAGCTATTTCTACATTGTCATCACAATCAATCCAGAACACTTTGTTGTCTTCCTTTTCAATGTCAATATCTTGATAATCAAAAACTATGGTTATTCCATATTTTTTAAAGTAATAACCCTTATAAGATGCTTCTGCGCCGGTATATACTATTTCATAATCCTGCCCGAGCATTTCCATGATTTCAGAACTGGTGCTATGAATACATTTAAATATTATATCTTCTTTTTCCCGGGATGTTATTTCCGAATCCGATGTGTTTTAAGGTACGGACTGTGATGGAGTTGCCTCAATTATATTCCCTGCCTGTGAGGGTATTGGTGTTGCTTTTCTTTCGCCGTCTTCCGGTAAAGATAATTCCCCTCCTATGAATGCAATGTCCTGTATATTTGTCCCTTTGAATTTAACTAAAAGCTTAGATTTACCAGTCTTTGGCATGTACTCGTATAAGCATACGTTATATGTCATTTTCGGGCTGTTGTCCAAAACCTCATACACTATCCTGCCGTCTATATATCTGGCATTGATATATTCCGATTTATTTGTAAGTGTTTTTTGAATGTTCTCATACAAACCGGGATACTGGTTAATAACCGCATCGCCTTCCAAATACGAAACACCCTTTTCCTTCTCTCCGTATAACTTCATTAACTCGTTAAATTCCGATTCAGTAATCTTTTTTTTGGTTCCATAGGTTGTATTCACTTTATAATACTCTTGACTGTCAAAAAGCATTCCGGTTGCCCGGGTAGAAACAATCATGTCCGCAGGCTGTTTTTCAATGTATAGCTTAGCAAATGTCAATATTACTGCAACAACTGTTGAGCACAATAACAAAACAATACACACCGTCAAAGTAATCTTTTTGGCTTTGGATTTACCGTTTTCATTTTTATTTTCCTTATTATGCAAAATTAAAATCACTGTCCCAAAGCCAATTAAAACTAACAGAAAAATTATGATCATCCATGCGAAATTTAATGAGAAGCTTTCTATTGACATTAATTAAGCACCCCCAAATTCCAGACAAGAAAGAAAATTTGAATATTCTTCTTCGTTACAATATTTCTTTATTGCCTCAATAACCCTATCACTTATAAAACATTATACTATAATATTATATCCTGCTACAAGTTTTACCAATATACATTCTAAACCGACCGTTATCTTCTGACAATAATCAGTAGCCATATTGGCTGTTATGATCCTCTACTTTAAAATATTTCCAAAATTTGCTCAAAAGACAACAAAAAGCTTTTATGGTAGGTGCAAAGAAATTGATAGAGGCAATGCAGGGATAAGAAAGGGGAAACCCTTTTTTATTGTATAAAAAATCTGCATAGGCATTAAATTTTCAATATAGAAATGCCGAAAACCCTTGCAAAACAAGGGTTTTCGGACAAATTGTGGCGGAGAGAGAGGGATTCGAACCCTCGGTACGCTATCAACGTACACACGATTTCCAGTCGTGCGCCTTAGACCAGCTCAGCCATCTCTCCATATACCCCTCACATAAATAAAGCCTTTCGGCTTTTATGTGATGCAAATATTCAATTCAATCACCCGATTATTATAACATGGATGAGCGAAAAAATGCAATAGCAAATATAAATTAAATATAATTTTCTATGCAGTAATATTATACCATCAAGTTAAAGTGCGAAGGTACTTCCATACAATAAAACAAAAGCCCATACGGGCTTTTATTTTATTGTATTTAATATTCACCAAAATCGTTTTATTGTAAAATTTCCCCTTCAGGTATCGGCTTTTTAAGAATGTCCTTTAAATCATCGAAAGGTATCTCAAACTCAAGAGGCTGATCCTTTGTATAATCCAATGACTGGAAGTATATTACGAGATTGTTTCCCTTTAGATAGAAACCCTGTCCTTCTTCTTCAATACCTTCAAACTCCCTGAGAGTCTCAATTCCCAGATTTTCAAACTTTTCTTTTATAAATGAGTTTATCTTTTCTTTGTATTTTTTGTTTTTAAACAATTCCGGCAGCATCATATCTTCAGCACTGTTCAAATCAAAGGTATATGTATCGATAATAACGTCGGTCATTTCACCTTCCATCTGGGATTCGATATAAAACTTAATACTAAGTTTTTCTTTGGATTTGTACGGAACTTCATATCTAACATTTGTAGTCTCTTTAATTCCCAAATCTTCACCAAGACCGCTCAGCTCTTTATACTGTTCTACTCTGTTTTTTATGGTTTCATTAACCTTATCTTCTATTCTCTTGTCAATTAAGTCCGTTACCTTTGGGTAACTAATACTCATGGTTGATTCTCCCTCTGAAAGCTGCTCGGATTGTGCCACTAATTGATATTTGTCAGTCAATTCGCTGGCCTGTAGCTTCTCCTTCTTATCACCGGAACACCCCACAAAAACAAAGGATAATAAAAGCATGCAAATCACTAACTTTTTCACCAAAATATCCCTCCACTTATTTTCAATTATTAATGTCTTTTTTAAAACATGTCCTCTATTACTATAACATATCTTTAAGAAAAATAAAATACAAAAAAACAGCAACAGAAATCTATTCTGAAGCTGCTTTTCATAATCTTTTTCGATACATATTCAATCTTCCTGAAAACTAGACAAGAATTTAATAGCCATAAATCCCAGGATAAATGCAGCTATGGATATCAGACCAAAGCTTATCCACCAAGGTACACCCGCACTTTCAGGAATTGCAGGTAATATTTTATCTTTAAAAATATCAGCTGTTGAGCCGAGTACAAATCCTATAATCGCACAATAAGTCTGATGGGGAAATGTATTCAAAGTCCACTCAATAGGTTTTGTAATAAGGAAAACTCCGATTAACGTCGCAATTCCCAACAAGCCTATGAAAACAATATCAAATCCGGTTATTGCCGCAAGCATTGTATCATACATACCCAGTACCAGCAGCATATGGGAGGTACTAATACCCGGAAGCACCAAAGCCAAAGCAATTATAATACCGGTAAGCAATAACATCAAATAATGGGTAATTCCAGAACCGATGCTAATATTGATGCTTCCTGCCGGAATAAATCCAATGGATATTACAATTATGAAACCAAGCAAGAAATATATACCTGAAGATATCCTCAATGAGGTTTCCTTTGTCTTTTTATACAACGCAGGAATTCCGCCGACTACCGCACCCAAGAAAAACACGGATACAGGCAAAGGAAATTTTTCCAGAAGCCATTTAATTAAAAATGAAAGGGAACAAATACCGGCACCCGCTCCGATACAAACCTTCACTAAAAATATCGTATTACCTTTTATATCTTTTAAAAAGTTACTGACTGCACTGATCAGCTTATCATAAATACCTAAAAGAATGGCCATTGTACCGCCACTTACTCCGGGAACGCTCATAGACGAGCCGATAATATACCCCTTTAATATTGTAAGCAAATCATCTTTAAAATTATTCTTCATCTGCTTAAATACACCTATTACGGTGTATTCCTCCTTTTAATCCATGATTTTTATGATAATAACAGCACTGAAATTATAGCATTATACACTGCCGGTGTCAAGTACAGGTCTTCTCATTCTATAGCTTGAGGAATCTGCCCTCCATCATTTGTGATAGGTCTCA
>LFSC01000011.1 GCA_001512505.1 Clostridiaceae bacterium DTU079
TTTATGAATTGGTGGCCTGATTTTACTCCGGTAACTGACCTAAATTTTTATTGACATTTACAGTTATTGGAATACCTCCACTTGATGAACAAATAAATATTATTTTTTTTCTTGAAAAAAATCTAATGAAATAGATGCTTTGGTCGCTGATAAGGAAAAAATGATTGAATTATTACAGAAAAAGCTACAGGCGATTATAACTGAACTAGTTAAAAAAGGGCTTAATCCGAAAATTGTGTTGGTAATTGGGGAGCATTATAGAAAACTTCGTATATCGTCTTTTGTTTCGTATTTAAATAAACTTTATAAAAAACTTACAGAGTATCTTTATACATTGAAAAATTTAAAAGATTGTTCCCATTAATAACATATTTTTGATAAAATATTTATGTATATAATGGAAGAAAGGTGAAGGAAAAGTGTCATACAAAGTGACTATTTCGGGCGGCACTGTTTTAGAAAAATGTATACAAGATGTTCAGTTTAATGTTTCTACTCCAGGTGACTATAACAGTAAGAATACAAAAATTAAGAACTCAATAAAAATTACAGGGTATATTGACACCGATGAGAGTACTGTAGTACTTTATCACTGGGCATTACTACCGGCAACTAATTCTGACTGCTATAAAGAAATAATTGTAGAGCAATATAAGTCAGGTAAGTTGTTGCGGAAAGTTTCTTTTTCTAAAGCTTTTGTAGTAAAATATTCAGAAAGTTATTCTAAAGATAAAGGTGTAGAAATTTTACTTTGTACGTAAAGCAATTGAGTTATGGTATGAAAACGAATGGCTAAAGATATACATATTTTTCGGACATAGCAGCATAACTTGGTATTGTTATGATGTGGAAAACAAAATATATTTAGAATTAGATAAACCATCTGGTTCAAAAGGACGAGAATATAATTCTTTTGATGAACTTTTAGATAAAGCATTATTTGATGCTTTACCAAGCGAAAGCAAAAAAAAATTTATGTAAAGCCAAATGAGTCTAAACTAAATTGCGCGTTGTATTACAAGTATCAAATTTGCAATGAAACGCCTCTTTGTCCATTTTAGGGGATATGATTAATTCAGTGTATCAGATTTTTGCAATCCTTCTTTGGTAAGTATAATTTTGGTTGATAAAAATATTTTTAACAAATGTTTACTGGGGACTATTCGGGAGGCAGTCCCGGTAACAATCAGATTCTACTTTGAACTTGGTTAAAATGAAAAAATTTTATTTTTGAATTAGAAAAACTGGAGGTTAATCATATTAGAAAATGTAAAGAGAGTTTCGAGGCAGTATACAAAAAATACAAAATTGATCAGCCTCTGAATTATTCAAAAGAATTACAGTTGAACTATTTATTAAAGGATGGGTTTATATGGATAAAAAATATACAGAAATTAACTCTAAAGTTATTGATAAATGGGTAGAAGAAGGCTGGGAGTGGGGACAGCCCATTAGCCATGAAGTATTTGAAAAAGCAAAGAATAACAATTGGTTTGTGCTGTTAACACCTACAAAGCCTGTTCCCAAAGATTGGTTTTGTGATATGAAGAATGCTCAAATTTTGGGATTGGCATGTGGAGGCGGTCAGCAAATGCCTATTTTTGCAGCACTGGGTGCAAAGTGTACGGTACTGGATTTTTCTGAAATGCAATTACAAAAAGAAAGGTAAGTTGCAGAAAGGGAAAATTATGAGATAAAACTGGTGAAGGCCGACATGACAGATCCTTTGCCTTTTGAAGACGAGTCATTTGACCTGGTTTTTCATCCGGTGTCCAATTGCTATATTCAGAATGTTTTTCACGTATGGAAAGAATGCTACAGGGTTCTGAAAAAAGGGGGAATACTTTTGGCAGGATTCGATAACGGTATTAATTATGCTTTTGATGATGAAGAGAAAACGGTAATTCGAAAACTGCCCTTTAATCCGTTGAGAGATAAACAGCTTTATGAGGAATCGATAAAAAAAGGTTGGGGAGTTCAATTTTCACATACAATAGAAGAGCAAATCGGTGGACAATTAAGAGCCGGCTTTATACTTACGGATATATATCAGGATACAAAGGGAACAGGCAGACTTCATGAATATAACATTCCGTCATTTTATGCAACAAGAGCAGTCAAGCAGTATGCTTTTTAACAAATTTATCTGATATAATTCCGAGTTTGACGGTTGCAAAACAAAAAGCTTGAAAACTTTTTTTAAAGGTAAAATGTATTGACACATATAATAATTTAGTATAATATAATTAATCATTAAAATTTAATAAACGGTGATGGAGTTCACCTGAATTGCATAATGCTGATGACTCCTACAGGAATAATTATAATAATGTCCCTGTAGGAGTTTTTTAATGTTAGTGAGGAGGTTATATTTAATGGCTGCAAGTTTGGCAATGATTTTATTATTGGGGTTGCCGGCGAAAAGGGTGTTTGAAAAACTAAAATTGCCAGGTTTATTGGGAATGCTGTTATTAGGTGTCTTTATAGGACCTTATGGCCTCAATATACTTCAAAGAAATATGCTTCAGATATCATCGGATTTAAGAAGTATTGCATTAATAATTATTTTATTAAGAGCAGGACTTGGACTTAATAAAGATGTTTTAAAGAATGTCGGTATTCCTGCATTAAAGATGAGTTGCATACCCGGATTAATCGAGGGTTTGTTTATTGCATTGGCCTCTGTATATTTTCTTGACTTTTCCTTTGCTCAAGGCGGAATGTTAGGCTTTATTATTGCTGCTGTTTCTCCTGCTGTTATTGTGCCTTTTATGCTTAAGTTAATGGAAAATAACATTGGCACAGAAAAAGGGGTACCGGCTTTGATATTGGCCGGTGCATCCATTGATGATGTCTTTGCGATTATAGTTTTTAGTGCATTTTTGGGTTTAAACAGCGGTACTAATATGAATATAGGCATACAACTGATAAATATACCAATCTCGGTTTTATTAGGTATTATGGCAGGAGTAATTCTAGGATTTGTTCTCATAAATATTTTTAAAAAATATAATATTCGTGATACAAAAAAGGTATTGTTATTACTTGGATTTTCTATATTACTCAATCAGTTGGAAGCCGTATTGAAGACGAAGTTACAAATAGCATCCCTTTTGGGAGTGATGACTGTCGGTTTTATATTAACGGAAAAGCTTCCCGATATAGGCAGGCGACTGTCTGATAAACTTAATAAAATATGGATATTTGCAGAAATTTTGCTGTTTGTATTGGTAGGAGCGGAAGTAAATGTAGGTGTGGCCTTGAAAGCAGGTAAAATAGGGGTAATATTGATTATAATAGGTTTAATTGGAAGAAGCATAGGTGTTATTATATCTTTATTACATACAGATTATAATTTGAAAGAGAAATTATTTTGTGTCATTTCATATATTCCAAAAGCTACAGTACAGGCTGCAATGGGTGCGGTACCTTTGTCATTTGGGGTGGAATCGGGAGATGTAATCTTGGCAATTGCAGTATTATCCATATTAATTACTGCACCATTGGGGGCAATTGGAATTCATTATTCGGCGGAAAAGTTGCTGATAAAAAAATAATAGTATAAGTAAATATTTATTTAAACTTTTTATTGAAGCAAAAATAGAAGTTACCATAAATCCGGTTTTAAAAGGAATAATGGGACGATGCCATAATGAGTCTTAGCAACCGTGAAATGACTAAAAGCCGAAAATGCGGTTTTACCCAATACCTATAATTCGCATTTTCAAGGTTATAATTTTTCCTTGTAATTATAATCCTAGAAATATAAAATAATTTATATCGTTCCATCTGATAATATATGAAAGAAGCGAATTTTATGATAGAAAACATTACATTTAGAAATGCTGAAATTAATGATTTGCCAATTATTGTCGATATTTATAATTCAACTGTTCCCAGCAGAAGAAGGGTAACTGCTGATACTGAACCTGTGTCAGTAGATGATAGATTGAATTGGTTTAATGAGCATAATCCTGAAAAAAGACCTTTGTGGATTATAGAGTATGGAGGTGAAATATGCGGTTGGGCAAGTCTTCAATCTTTTTACGGAAGACCGGCTTTTGATGCAACAGCCGAAATAAGTATTTATCTTCATGAAAATTACAGAGGCAAAGGAATTGGAAAAAAGGTTTTAAACAAGATTATAGAAGAATGTCCAAGATTGGAGATTGATACACTGCTTGGCTTTATTTTTGCGCATAATGAACCTAGCATCCGACTGTTTGCAAGTTTTGGTTTTGAGAAGTGGGGCTTATTACCGGGGATCGCAAAATTCGATGGAATTAGACGTGACTTGCTTATTATGGGTAAGAAATTATTTTGATGCTCACTTTGTGAATTTAACATCCAAACTTATTATGCAACAAGAAAGGTCAAGAAATATGCTTTTTTACTGATTTATCTGATATAATATTGATAATGTACTTTTATAATATTGATAATATACTTTTATTTTAGGTGAGGTTAAAATGGCTTTGTGGATAATATTCATTAGTGCTTTTTTAGTAGGCTTTTCAGGAGCATTGATGCCCGGACCTATGTTGGGAGTAACAATAGACGGCAGTTTTAAAAAGGGATGGAAGGCAGGTCCTTTGATAGTATTAGGGCATGGAATACTGGAATTATTACTTGTAATTATCATGACCTTCGGACTTAAAGATTTTTTTTCAAATAACAAAGTGGCAGGATTTATCGGACTGTTTGGCGGTGCTTTTCTTACATGGATGGGCTATGGAATGATAAAATCCGGTATACATAAGTCAGTTTCTTTGGAAAATCAAAGTGCGGGTAACCGTGCTTTAATGAGCAATCTTGTATTGGCAGGAATTCTGGTGAGTGCTACCAATCCTTACTTTATTATCTGGTGGGCGTCCACCGGTATGGAATATGTTCGCCGGTCATACGATTTAGGGTTGATTGGGGTTTCGGTCTTTTTCGTAGGACATGTTTTATCGGACTTTGTATGGTATTCGGCGATTTCTGCGGCATTTTCCGGAGGAAAGAAATTGATAAGTGATAATGTATATCGCTGTATTATTCTATTGTTAGGTATATTCATTATGTTATTTTCCATATATTTTATTGTAAGTGGCTGGAAAATGATATTTTTTTAATTTTAATTGAGATTTATATAGAATTAATGTTATAATAAAATAGGTAGTATATTTGAAATAGACAAGTAGATAAAAAATACTTGACATTATGATGATATATTAATATATTAAAATTAGATTAGTTTGTTTTGTACCACAGTATCCGTAATTATATTTCTTTCTTCGAAGCAGTATTCTCAATATTTATAAATACCACATTCCAACAATTTTATATTACGTTGTTTAGAATGAAGCTTAGAAGCTTTTCAAACTAATAAATAAAAATACTATAAAGGAGGTGTACTCTTATATAGGGTGAAGGATCCCTGTATTTATTAGTTTGATCCTTAATTTATATGCTGTTATATTTTCTTATAATATTCAATATCAGAAATGAGAAGGGATATTATAAAAAATATAATGAATAAGCTTCTATTTCTAATGATTTATATTAATTAATGGGAGGTAAAGTTATGAATTTTAAAAAAGTGTTGTGCATGACAATGGTGTTTGCTCTTGTATTGTCACTTCTTCCATCAGTTGTCTTTGCAGGACAAGACAATTCTCCAATACTGCCGGAATACAAACATGACCTTTTATATGAAAGAACTTTTGATTTAGGTCTGTGCTTTCCGTGGCATATATGCGAAGACTCCGGAGGAAAATGTGATTTTGAAGTGGTTGATGTTCCGGGCGGCGGAAAAGCGTTTTCCATTATCATTAAAGATAAAGGGCAAAACGCTTGGAGTGTCCAGATGAGACACAGAGGTATTACACTTGAGAATGGTCACACCTATACAGTAAGGTTCAAAATTTGGGCGGACAAGCCCACTCAGGCTTATGCCAAAATAGGTATGATGGGAGATCCGTATACTGAATATTGGAACAACGACGGTCAAAAAATCAATGTTACTACTACACCGACTGTAATAGAAAAAACATTCAGAATGAACGGTGCTACCGACGATACATGTGAATTCGGATTCCATTTAGGTGGACAAAACTGTACAGGTGGAACACCTAATAGGGTATATCTTGATGATGTATCTCTCTATGACCCGCAATTTATAAAACCTGAAGTTTATGTATTGCCGTATGCAGATGTACGTGTTAACCAGGTTGGATATTTGCCTGGAGCAAGCAAATATGCTACCGTTATTACCAACTCAACCCAGCCTATTAAATGGAATCTTAAAGATTCTTCAGGAAAAGTGGTTTTAGAGGGTAACACAAAGGTATTTGGATTGGACGAAGATTCACAAGATTATGTACATTGGATTGATTTCTCCAGTTTCACAACAGAAGGAAAAGGTTATTACTTTGAACTTCCGACTGTAAATTCCGATACCAATTACAGTCATCCTTTCGATATCAGTAAAAATATCTATTCACAGATGAAGTATGATGCTCTCGCGTTCTTCTATCACAAGAGAAGCGGTATAGAGATTACAATGCCCTATGCAGGAAGAGAAGATCTTTGCAGACCGGCAGGACACGTTGATAAAGGGGAAAACCAAGGTGACGGAAGTGTTCCCACATGGCCGCAAGATGACGAGTATGCAGGATATCCTCAGAAGAGCTATAGGAAAAATGTTATCGGCGGATGGTATGATGCCGGTGACCATGGTAAGTATGTTGTAAACGGTGGTATTGCCGTTTGGACAATGCAGAACCAGTATGAAAGAGCTAAAATTATGGGTAAAGCTAATGAAGGAGAATATGTTGACGGCGGTATGAACATTCCTGAGAACACCAACGGTTATCCTGATATTCTTGATGAAGCAAGATGGGAAATCGAGTTCTTCAAGAAGATGCAGGTAACGGCAAGTGAAGATGCTTCCATAGCAGGAATGGTTCATCACAAGATACATGACTTCAGATGGACAGCATTGGGTATGTTGCCTCACGAAGACCCGCAGCCTCGTTATTTGAGACCTGTTAGTACGGCAGCAACATTGAACGCTGCAGCAACTCTTGCACAGGCTGCACGTTTGTGGGAGGAATATGATCGTACATTTGCTCAAGACTGCTTGGAAAAGGCAGAAATAGCTTGGCAGGCAGCACTGAAAAATCCTAAAATATATGCAGAGTATACACCGGGAAG
>LFSC01000010.1:0-2713 GCA_001512505.1 Clostridiaceae bacterium DTU079
ATTATTTATTGCACTTTTTACAAAGGATTTGGTTGCTTTACCCAGCTGCGTGTTTTTTAGCGGTGTCTTAACTAAAACAACTACAGTCAATAAAGAAAAGACCAGTAAAGCAGTAATAACAATCATTATTTTCATAAATAACTTTTTGAGCAATTTAACACCTTCTCCGTATGAGTAACATGCTTTAGTAAATTCCGAGAGCATTATTTGCTCTAAAAAGACAGATACTTTTTACATTATAACACAAAATTTATATAATATAATTTCATATAGTATTAAAGTAAAAAATAGGCTCAACATCGAATGTTGACCGTAGTATGTAACAGTCCACTACAACATTTGATATTTATTCCATCGAAGGAAGCTGTAGTATCGGAGAAAACTGTTTTATTGAGGGAGGCGGTTACGGAACTGCTATTGGTATTGTATAATAGAATACGGATTTTTATGTTAATGCCATATTTGTTCCGATGATCATTTTTAAAGTTGACAGGCTGATTTACTTATTATAATATTATTTCAAAAGTATGCTAAAGTTTGGAATAATTATATACAATTTTAAAGAGGTTACCTATGTCAAAAATAGCAAGTATACTGATAAAAATAAAAAACGTTTATTTACTGTTTTTTGCATTAATACTGTTATATTTATCAATAATAAACATTCAAAAAATAGAGTATAAAGTATACTATATTGCAGGTATAGTCTATGTTATCGGTTTGCTTTTTTTGTTTATCTTGGCTGACAAAGTAAATAATAAGGCTTTTTTCCTTATTGGTATAATCTTAATTTCATTTTTGTTAAGAATGATTTGGATACTTATAGCAAACACAAGGCCTGTGTCGGATTTTTATCTTGTAAATCGTGCCGCAAAGCTCATTTTAGAAGGTAGTTTTTCAGAACTTAAACAAATTGAATATTTTAATATGTGGGTTTATCAACTAGGATTTTCTGTTTATTGTGCAATTTTATATTCTGTTTTTTCCGCCAATATTTTTATTGTGAAATTGTTCAATGTATTTTTCTCAACGGGAAGTGTGCTGTTGGTATATTTTATTGCCCGAAAAGCCTTTGATGAGAAAACAGCCCGGATTTCCGCCCTGCTTTACTGCATATATATACAATCGGTTATTTTTAATTCTATGCTAACAAATCAAGTGATATCAATGTTTTTCATATACCTTGGTTTGACTGTAATTTTATATAAACCTACTATACCGGGTTACATTCTATCCGGTATCTCTATGGCAGTGGGACACATTATGAGACCCGAAGGAAATTTTGTACTGTGCATAGTTGTATTTGCTATACTGATATACGGTGTTTTTGATATTTTAAAGGATAAGAATTCCCTTAAAGATATAAAAATAAAGAGCTTAGTTCCCATATTATCCAAAACGGCAATACTTATAATATGTTTTAATGTATTTGTCCAATTATTCGGGTATTCTTTGAGAGCAGTGGGAATAACCGATTATGAATATAAAAACCGAAATGTATACTGGAAATTTGTTGTGGGATTGAATCCGTCAACAAACGGAGGTTATTCATATGAAGACGAAAAAATCCTGAATCAATATCCGATAGGGGAGTCCCTTTACGAAAAGGAAATGGAGCTGATAAAAGAGAGGATTAGTAACAGAAAACAGTTGATCCGATTAATGCATAGGAAATTTGAATTAATGTGGTCAAATAATGATTATTCCATTAATTTTATATCTCCGGGTACTAATCTTAATAAAAAGATGATAAATTACATGGTGAAATTTGAAAAAATTCAATACACCCTAATTATGATAATGTCCTTTTTGGCAATTTTATTTATCTTAATAGATAGGAATAAATACGATTTATCTATTTGTATATTAATTTTGCTCATATCTTCAAACTGGCTTATATATCTTATTATAGAAATCCAAACAAGATACAGGTACTTTATAATGCCTGCTTTCTTTATCTTGGCTGGATTCGGTTTCAAGAGAATTATATGCCGGGCTACGCATCTCAAAGTCAGGTTCTAATGAAAAACTGAAAACTATAAAATTTTTATAAAAAATATTACTAAAATAAATGACAAATCATATGCTATACTGTATTATATTATTGTGTTAAACATAATCTGCATTTTTTAGAATTTGAGTTCGACAGACAAATACTGACAATTCCTCAGAATTCTAAAATGAAATGTAAGTTTCTTTAAATGTTTAAGCATGTAAATGGGGGTATAATGATGAAAAAATGTCCGAGCTGCAACTCTTATAATGATGAATTAAATGCTATTTGCGAATATTGCGGGGAAAGATTTCCGGATTTTCTGAATGAGAATTCTTTTGACGAAAATAACCGTCGAAATAACAATCAAGGTTACTATAACGACTTCGGACAAAACACCTATAATAATCGAGAAAGCTTTGACATGAGTAACTATCGCACAACCGAGGAAGACAAAGCCGGTGTTGAAGCCTTGGTATTCGGTATATTATCGTTCTTCTGTTGTCCATTGGTTTTTGGTCCTTTGGCAATTTCACGGGGTAATGAGTCAAGAAGCGCCATGGGAACAGCAGGAAAGATATTGGGTATAGTAGGCATCTGCATATGGGCGCTGGGATTTTTGGGAAGAATGTTTCTTGGGTTATTTAATTAGAATAATACTCAACTGAACATGCAAAGTAAGGAGATTCAATGAACCTGAGTTATAGTTATCGATAATAG
>LFSC01000010.1:2739-85115 GCA_001512505.1 Clostridiaceae bacterium DTU079
AAACAGAGGAGATTTGTGGGTAATTATATATCTGGCTTCTATACTGTTATGCTCTTTTATTTTGGTTGTCCGGGATGATTACACTTATTTATCTGTGTTCGGATTGGACTACCAGATCTCGTTTATATGTCCGTTTAAGTTTGTTACAAGACATGACTGCCCCTTTTGCGGCATGACAAGGTGTTTTGTTTCTTTAAGCCACCTTGATTTTGCAAGTGCCATAAGGTATAATGCGGCCGGCATTTTGGCATATGTATTGTGTATTTTGGAAATAATATTTAGAGCGGTAAAGATTGTATCCCAAAACTGCGGGCGTATTATTAAGCCGATGGAATATATGAGAAAAGCTTTATTTGTATTGATGCTTGCTGTTGCGATGGTGGACTGGATTATAACTTTCTAAATTTAATAATATCAGATTAAAAAATAAATTTTTGGGAGTAATCCTTGGTTTTCTGCGGATAACGAATTCTACGGCAAAGCAATTTACTTGATGGATATCAAATATTGTTTTGCTGTTTTTTTGTAGAATAAAATAAAGATACGTGGTATAATAAATGGTCGTAAATTTATTAATGATGGACTAAGAGGTGTGTTATGTTTGAAAAATTTGAGGCTGCGGTAAACAGATATGATGAAATAAATCATAAGCTAAGTGATCCGTCGGTAATTGCAAATCAGGACGAGTACCGGAGGCTTATGAAGGAACACGCAGACTTGGAAGAGCTTGTTACTAAGTATGGTGAATATAAAAAGGTAAGTCAGGAAATTTCCGATGCCAAGGAGATGCTGAAGGAAAAGCTTGACAAAGAGTTTTATGAGATGGTTGAAGCGGAGCTTAAAGAGGCGCAGGAAAAACTTGAGATTATTAAAAAGGAAATGAAAATACTTCTTATTCCCAAAGACCCCAATGATGAAAAAAACGTAATTGTTGAAATAAGGGGAGGAGCCGGGGGAGAAGAGGCTGCCCTTTTTGCAGGGGACCTTTTTAGAATGTACACCCGTTATGCCGAAAGAAAGGGATGGAAGACAGAGATGCTTGATTCCAACCCCACAGAGATAGGTGGTTTTAAGGAGGTTGTGTTTTCCATTGAAGGCAGCGGTGCTTACAGCAGGCTGAAGTTTGAGAGCGGTGTTCACAGAGTGCAGCGAATTCCGGTTACGGAAGCCGGAGGAAGGATACATACTTCTACGGTTACAGTAGCAGTTTTGCCGGAGGTTGAAGAGGTTGATGTGGAAATTAACCCCAATGATTTGAGAATAGATACCTTTAGGGCATCCGGAGCAGGAGGACAGCATATTAACAAGACCGATTCAGCAATAAGAATAACTCACTTGCCCACCGGGCTGGTGGTAACCTGTCAGGACCAGAGATCACAGCATAAAAACAGGGACAAGGCAATGGCAATTTTGAGATCAAAGTTGTATGAGATAGCGCAGAATGAAAAAAACAATGAGATAGCCCAGGAAAGAAAAAGCCAGGTCGGTACCGGTGACAGAAGTGAGAGAATAAGAACCTACAATTATCCCCAGGGCAGGGTAACGGACCACAGGATAGGACTTACCCTTTATAAAATAGATGATATACTTGACGGTGATATCGATGAAATAGTGGATGCACTGATAACTACCGAACAGGCCGAAAAACTTGCCGCTGGTGGGGATTATGAAGATTGACGGATACTATAAATGTTAATAATATGTCCCCGGTATGAATACAATTTAGTAATAGCTAGAATAATTATAACCGGGGGCGAACATGTATAATTTACTTAAGGTTACATTGATAGGCCTTATCTCCGGTATTTTGGGAACAAGTATCGGAGGATTGACGGCTTTTTTTGTTAAAGGTATCAATAAACGTTTGTTAAGCTTTACACTTGAATTTGCAGCCGGCCTAATGACATCGGTTGTGTGTTTTGAATTGATTCCCGAAGCCTTTAGTTACGGGGGAACGGTTATGACCTTTGCCGGTGTGTTTGCCGGTGTAATGACGATAATGACGGTTGAAGAGTTTATAAGAAGGTTTGAAGCTCTAAAGCCACAGAATGAAAAATCGGGTCTATTAAAGGCCGGAATATTAATGGCAATAGGGATTTCGCTTCACAATTTTCCGGAAGGCTTTGCGGTAGGCTCCGGTTTTGGAGCTTCATTGAGCCTTGGAATTATGATAACTACTGTTATTATAATCCATGACATTCCCGAAGGAATTGCCATGGCGGTTCCTATGCGAGCAGGAGGCTTCAGCGGGTCCAAGGCATTTTTGATTACGGTAATGTCCGGGTTGCCCATGGGTATTGGTGCTCTTTTGGGGGCTGTCCTGGGTGGAATTTCCCGGGGGTTTATCGGTGCGTGCCTGGGGTTTGCTGCAGGTGCGATGCTTTATGTGGTATATGGAGAACTGGTGACTGAATCCAAAAAATTATATTTGGGTAGACTGCCTTCTTTGGGGAATGTAATGGGCATTATTTGTGGTATAATAGTTACATTATTAAATTGATGCCAATAGATAATGTTAGGAAGTAATAAAATGAAGACCGAAATACTGAAGATGGAATTAAACGATGTTGACAAAGAGAAGCTGAGGTTTGCCGCAGAGGTTTTGCGAGGCGGCGGGCTTGTGGCTTTTCCTACTGAGACGGTTTATGGTTTGGGAGCGGATGCTCTCAACGAAAATGCCGTTAAAAAGATATTTGAAGCCAAGGGAAGACCGTCGGACAACCCTCTGATAGTACATATAACGGGAAAGGAATGGGCCGATAGCTTAACGGCATCTGTTCCGCCGGCGGCTGAGATTTTGATGGACAGGTTCTGGCCCGGGCCTCTCACATTAGTGCTTCAAAAGTCAGACAAGGTACCCGGTGCGATTACAGCCGGACTTTCAACTGTGGGATTAAGGGCACCGGCTCATCCTGTGGCTCTTGCCCTGATAAGGGAGGCAGGTATTCCCATAGCCGCTCCCAGTGCCAATATATCGGGAAGGCCAAGCCCCACTACGCCAAAGCATGTTATAGATGACCTTTACGGCAAGGTGGATGTTATAATTGACGGGGGATGTTCCAAGGTTGGAGTTGAATCTACGGTTTTGGATGTTACTGTAACTCCTCCCATGATATTAAGACCCGGAGGAGTCTCTTATGAACAGCTTTTAGATGTTTTGGGAGATGTAGCGATAGACCCTTCGCTTTTAAAAAAGAGTTCGGAAAATTTTGTGCCGAAGGCACCGGGAATGAAATATAAGCACTATTCTCCCAAAGCAGATGTAATTGTAGTTGAGGGGGAGACTGAAAAGGTTGTCCGAAAGATAAACAGCCTTATTGAGGAGTATAAGAAAAGCAATACTTCTGTGGGGGTGCTCTCAACAGATCAGACAAAGATGCTTTATGGAGATGTACCGGTAATTTCCTTAGGGGACCGGCTAAAGCCTGAAACCATTGCAGCGAATCTGTTTAAGGCATTTAGGGATTTTGACGATATTGGTATAGAGGTAATACTTGCAGAAGCCATTAATAATCAAGGCATTGGACTGGCAGTTATGAACAGAATGAAAAAGGCCGCCGGCTATAATATAATCAAGGTATAATGAAGTGAAAGGAATGAAGGTATTAACATGAGAAAAATCCTTTTTGTATGTACCGGAAATACATGCAGAAGCAGTATGGCTGAAGGATTGTTTAATCATATTGCGAAAAACGGGGTCGACGGTATGGAAGATTATACGGCTCTCTCTGCCGGAATATTTGCTTTTGAAGGTGATGGCGCCAACCCTAAGGCGATAAAGGTTTTAAAAGAGGGTTATGGGATCGATATCTCTTCCCATAGGGCCAGGAGAATAAAAAAATCCGATGTTGAAGATGCCCATATAATACTTACAATGACAAAAGACCATAAAAACACCCTGGTCGGAATATTTCCCGAAGCCAAGGATAAAACCTGGACATTGAAGGAGTATGCTTCCGGGAAAAAATCGGGAGAAAACACGCAGGATAGCTTTGAATGGGATATTCCCGATCCCTACGGTATGCCGGAAGAGGTATATGAAAGATGTGCCCTGACATTGAAGGAGGCAATTGACAGGCTTATATTGAGGTTAAAAGAGGAAAAAAGTTTATAGCTGTTTTGAAGAGGCTTGGTGGTTTTATTTGCTCTAAACTTTTTTTGACATAAAGATCTTATTACTATAAAATATATTGTTGGAGGATAGTATGAAAATTGGTATTGGAAGTGACCATGGCGGTTACAATTTAAAATCAAAATTAATAAGCTACCTTAAAGAAAACAATTATGAGGTTTTGGACTTCGGGACTTTCGGTACCGAATCCGTGGATTATCCGGATTACGGGCTTAAGGTTGCTGAGGCTGTTAAGAATGGAGAATGCGACAGGGGTATTGTAATATGCGGTACCGGCCTTGGTATATCAATTTCGGCAAACAAGGTTCCGGGAATAAGGGCAGCTGTGTGTACCAACAGTTATATGGCAAGGATGAGCAGGGAACACAACGATGCAAACGTATTGGCGCTTGGCGAGCGGGTTGTGGGATTGGATCTTGCCATAGATATTGTTGATGCATGGCTCAAGGCAGAGTTTCAGGGAGGAAGGCATGAAGCAAGAGTAGGTAAGATTAGTGAAATAGAGAAAAAATACAACAAATAGGAGAGATATAATCTATGGATAATGTTTTTGTTATGGATCATCCGCTAATCCAGCATAAGTTATCACTTTTGAGGGATAAAAACACCCAGACAAAGGAGTTCCGTGAATTGGTATCCGAGATATCAATGTTGATGGGTTATGAAGTAACCAGAAATATGTCTCTTAAGGAGGTTGAAATTGAAACTCCTGTCGGTGTTGCCAGGACAAAGGTTTTGTCCGGCAAAAAGATGGGAATCGTACCTATTCTTAGGGCTGGCTTGGGCATGGTCGATGGAATGCTTAAATTGCTGCCTATGGCGAGAGTTGGACATATAGGTCTTTATAGGAACCCGGATACTCTTGAGCCGGTGAATTACTATTGCAAGCTTCCTTTTGATGTTGCAGAGAGGGATATTGTGGTATTGGATCCCATGCTTGCAACGGGGGGATCGGCATCTGCTGCCATAAGCTATCTTAAGGAAAAAGGCGTGGCTCATATCAAGCTGATGTGCCTTATAGCTTCGAAGGACGGGATAAAGAAAATAAACGAGGATCATCCGGATGTATCTATCTATTGTGCTGCAGTGGATGAGAAACTGGACAGCCACGGATATATACTTCCAGGATTGGGAGATGCGGGAGACAGGCTTTTTGGAACCAAATGATACTAAGTGTATAGTTGGAGGGGGAAAGCTTATGAGACCATCCTGGGATGAGTATTTCATGGAGATAGTTGAACTGATCAAAACCAGATCCACTTGTCTGAGGCGGCAGGTAGGCGCACTCATTGTCAAAGATAAGAGGATTCTTTCAACGGGTTACAACGGAGCTCCGGTAGGCTGTAAACATTGCAGCGAAATCGGTTGCCTGAGGGAAGAACTCAAGGTACCATCCGGTCAGAGGCATGAGCTTTGCAGGGCAATACATGCTGAGCAAAATGCAATAGTTCAGGCGGCATACTCTGGCACCAGCGTTAACGGAGGTACGCTGTATGTGACAAATCAGCCCTGCGTATTGTGTTCCAAGATGATCATTAATGCCGGTATAAAAAAGATTGTGTTTAAGGGCGATTATCCCGATGAGCTGGCCATGGAGATGTTAAAAGAGGCCGGAATAAGAGTTATAAAATTTGAGCCTGACAATAAATTTTAATATAAACTTAAATTTAGTTTAATACTATGGAATGATATAATTAAACAGAGGGTACATAAAAGGGACAGAAGGAAATGCACTTAATGGAAAGGAGATACTAAAGACAAATATTATTTACAAAAGATTAAAGCGATTATAAAAGGAGAAGGTGTTGGTCGTGTTTTATGAATATATAATATCCTTTGTTCTGGCGTTTATAGTAGCATTTTCTTTTACACCGATAGCAAAGAAAATTTCTTTCAGTGTAGGAGCTATTGATGTGCCAAAGGACTCAAGAAGGATGCATAACAGGCCCATCGCAAGACTCGGAGGTCTGGCTATATTTGCAGGATTTATTGTATCTCTGACATTCGGCATAACTTGTACATATCTTAATATTTCGGGAATTGTTCCCGACAGGCAGCTTTTGGGGCTTCTTGCGGGGACAGTTATAATAGTCGGCGTGGGTATTGTTGACGATATTAAGCAGTTGGGACCTAAAATAAAGCTACTGATTCAGATAATTGCAGCTTTAACAACAGTACTTATTTCCGGAACCAGGATAGTGAATATTACCAATCCTTTTGTAGAGAGCGGTACCACCCAGTTTAGCGATTTTGTATCCTATCCTTTGACGATAATTTGGATAGTTGGTGTTACCAATGCAATTAATTTGATTGACGGTCTGGACGGCCTTGCCGCCGGCGTATCGTCCATTTCTTATCTTTCATTGTTTTTTGTTTCGCTGATAACGGGTGATGCAGACAGTGCGATAATTACTGTAATTCTTGCCGGCTCTGCCCTGGGATTTTTGCCGTATAATTTCAATCCGGCTAAAATATTTATGGGAGACACCGGAGCGACTTTTTTGGGCTTTACCCTTTCGGTTGTTTCCATTCAGGGAATGCTCAAGTCATATACTGCCCTGTCCATAGCAGTTCCGTTGCTTGTATTGGGACTTCCGTTGTTTGACACGCTGTCTACCATATTCAGAAGAATTCTAAACAGAAAACCGATTATGCAGGCAGACAGGGGACATTTGCACCATAAGCTTATTGATATGGGATATAGCCATAAACAGACAGTGCTTGTTATGTACACATTAAGTGCTACTTTAGGACTTAGTGCCATTGTTTTGGCGGATAAAGGCTTTATAAGTGCGATTATTTTGGTTATTACCGTTGCTGCTTTCGTAATAGGAGGCGCCAAATACATGCTGGAAATTGATGATGTGAAAATAGCTGAGGATGACAAACTGAAAGAAGAAATTGTTAATCCCATCATTAACAGCCAGGCACATGGAGAGTTGAAAGTAAATGACAGGGGAAACCCATAAAACGGTATTTTTTCTTATGATGGCAACAAGGCCTAAAAATTTTTATAAAAAGTATTGAATTATTTATGCAATTGTGGTATCGTTTTTTTAACATATTATGTGATTATATCATACTTTAATTATTAAGTTAATAAATTTAATATATATAGTATTTTAGTTTCGCCGGAGAAGCTTAGCATTGCAAGCTGTTCGGCTTTTTTAGTGGAATTTTTGTTAGAATTATATTAATTTAAAATGGTTATTAATATTACTGTGAAAATTAGCCGATACCGAATAACGTGTTTCGGGATCAAAGGCATAGTATAAATATACAATTACATTGAACAAGAAGGCGTATATAGGTGGAAGAGTTTGTAAATGAACTGCAAGGTTTAATGAAATCCAATAAGATTATAGAAATAAACCTATTTGGCTTTGACTTGTCAATAACTGATTCTGTTGTGGTTATGTGGATAGTTATGGCGATTCTCATCGTATTATCCGTTGTTTTTACGAGAAAATTAAAGACTATCCCCGAGGGGAAGCAAAGCATTGTTGAGGTCATTGTGGAGTTTTTTAATAATTTTGCAAAGGACTGTGTGGGTGAGCACGGAAAGCTGTTTGTCCCCTATATAGGTACAATATTTTTGCTTCTTATAGTCTCAAACATAATAGCCGTTTTTAATATCATACCTTCAGGTGAAGATTTATATAATTTGACTCACTGGGAGTTTTTCGAGAATTGGAATTTTGCCATAAGGCCTCCGACGAAAGATATAAATGTTACGTTGACGCTGGCTTTGATGTCAATGGTAGCTGTGATTACTGCAGGTATAAAGGTTAAGAAAGTGTCGGGGTGGCTCAAGAGTTTTCTCGAGCCTGAGCCGTTGATCTTACCTTTTAAGATATTTGACTATTTTATAAGACCCGTATCGCTGTGTTTCCGTATGTTTGGGAATATTCTAGGGGCAGTAATAATTATGGAGCTTATTTATTTTGCATTCCCGGCGGTTTTACCAGGTTTTCTAAGCATATATTTTGATTTGTTTGACGGTATATTGCAGGCTTATGTTTTTGTATTTTTGACATCGCTATACATTGGGGAAGCGGTAGAATAAGGAGGTGAGTTTATGACAGGAATCACAGCATTAGCAGCAAGTTTTTGTGTGCTTACCGGTGCTGCTGCAGGAATCGGTATAAGTGTGGCAACATCAAAGGCAGTTCAGGCGGTAGCAAGACAACCCGAAGCAGGAGATAAGATCAGGAATATTATAGTTCTTGGTGCAGCTTTGGCGGAAGCCACTGCAGTATATGCTTTTATAATAGCTTTATTGATGGTTTTGGTAAAATAAGTTGCTTTTTATTACACAGGGCTGCAAGAGAAAACTGTTGAAGTCATTCTCTTGCAGCGAAGAGGATGGTGATGGTTTTATGGGAGGTATACTAAATATTCCGACATGCATTTATACGGCACTGAATCTTGTAGTTCTTTATTTTATATTAAAAAAGCTTCTTTTTAAGCCTGTTTCCGAGTTTATGGAAAAGAGGGCAAATTCCATCCGGGAAGCAATTGATAAAGCTGAAAGCGACAAGTTGGAAGCATTAGAAATGAAAAATAAGTATGATAAAGAGCTCAAGGATGTAAAGGATAAAGCACAGAAGATTATTATGGAAGCCCAGGAGAAGGCTCAGCTTGAATATGAAAAAATAATTCAAAAAGCCAGGGACGAGGCAGAAAAAATAATGGAAGAAGCAGATCGGGAAGTTGAGCGTCAAAGGATCGAGAATATTAAAAATGTTAGGGAAGAAATTGTAAATTTGGCATTGGAAGCAGCTTCAAAGGTAATAGAGTGCAATATGGATACAAAAGAAAACAGGGAATTGGTAAACAGGTTTATTGATGAAAGGATTGCCTAACAGCGAATAGGATTTCTAAACGTATGTAGTCTATAGCCAAGTTAATTGGCTTTTTGGGAGGGGTAATAATGCCGTTGGTGAGTAAAAGATACGCTGAGGCATTAATAGAGTTGTCGGAAGAAAAGGGTTTTAAAGACGAGTTTTTCAATAATTTAAAGGTTATTGTGGATATTTTTAAGAGCAATACGGAATTTAAATCGTTTTTGCTAAACCGGAAGGTACATCCTCAAAGCAAAAAAAGAATTTTGAAGAATATATTTGAAAACCGGGTAGAAAAGGAACTTTTGAATTTTCTTATGTTACTGGTGGATAAAGACAGGTTGGATATATTGGAAGAAATATATGATGAATTTCAAAAAATGTGGGATGAGAGGAAAAACACTTTAATTTTGAAAATTATTTCTGCAACACCTTTAGAGGTTGAGCAGATTAGCAGAATAAAAGAAAAATACATGAGGTTATTTAATAAAAATGCAGCCAGGGCAACGCTGGAAATAGATAAGAGCCTTATTGGCGGAGTAAAAATACAGATTGGAGACAGGATCATTGACGATTCTGTAAAGTCAAGACTTTTAGGGCTTAAGAAAATGATGCTGCAACGTTTGTGAGGCAAAAGGGCAAAAATATTGATAAAAGTATTTTTGGGCTTCTAACAATTGATATACGGCAAAGAAAGATATGCTTTTTTGCTGCAGTAAGTATGAGGTGATGGATAATGCTTTTAAGACCGGAAGAAATAAGTTCGATAATAAAGCAGCAGATTGAAAATTATGAAAATGAGTCCTGCATTGAAGATGTGGGTTATGTGCTAAGTGCGGGGGATGGCATTGCCAGGGTATACGGACTTAAAAACTGCATGTCCGGTGAGCTTTTAGAGTTTGAAAACGGAGTACTTGGCATGGCAATGAATCTTGAGGAGGATAATTTAGGCTGCGTCCTTTTTGACGGTGAAAGAGAGATAAAGGAAGGCTCCTGTGTTAAAAGGACAGGAAAGCCCGTTGAAGTTCCTGTGGGGAAGGCACTTATCGGAAGGGTGATAAATCCGTTGGGAATTGCGTTGGACGGGAAGGGAAAAATTGTTGTCGATAAATTTAGACCCATAGAATATCCCGCACCCGGTGTTATGGAAAGAAAGCCTGTTAATACACCTCTACAAACAGGTATTATGGCAATTGATGCGATGGTGCCCATAGGAAGAGGACAGAGAGAGCTTATTATCGGGGACAGGCAGACGGGTAAAACCGCCATTGCAGTAGACACTATAATCAATCAAAAAAATAAAAATGTTTTGTGTATTTATGTAGCTATAGGCCAGAAGACATCCACGGTTGCGGAAATTGTCAAAACTCTCGGTGAGGCCGGAGCCATGGATTATACAATTATTGTTTCATCTACGGCCAGTGATTTGCCGACTCTGCAGTATATAGCTCCCTATGCGGGCTGTGCCATTGCTGAAGAATTTATGTACAATGACCGCAGGGATGTGCTTATTGTGTATGATGACCTGTCCAAGCATGCTGTTGCCTATAGGACAATGGCCTTGCTGCTTCGAAGGCCGCCGGGAAGAGAGGCATATCCGGGAGATGTTTTTTATCTTCATTCCAGGCTTTTGGAACGGGCCGCAAAACTAAGCGATGAGCTGGGTGGAGGTTCAATAACAGCGCTTCCCATAATTGAAACCCAAGTGGGAGACGTTTCGGCATACATTCCTACCAATGTAATATCCATAACCGACGGACAAATTTTTCTTGAAACTGAGCTTTTCCATGCAGGTCAGAGGCCGGCCGTCAATGTCGGATTATCCGTATCGAGGGTTGGGGGTTCTGCCCAAATCAGCGCGATGAAAAAGGTTGCAGGTCCCTTGAGAATAAATCTTGCTCAATACAGAGAATTGGCTGTGTTTGCACAGTTCGGGTCGGATCTTGACAGGGCAACGAGAGAAAAGCTTTTACAAGGTGAAAGACTGATGGAAACCTTGAAGCAATCCCGGGGAGCAACCATGTCGGTGGAAGACCAGGTGATTGTGCTTTATGCAGCAACAAACAAGTTTTTGGTGGATTTGGATGTTAAAGATGTCAGGAAATTTAACAAAGGGCTTGTTAAATTTATAAATGACAATTACCCGGAAATTCCCCAAACAATAAGACAATCCGGTGAGTTGAGTGACGAGACAGAGGGGAAGCTCAGGTCTGCGATAGAGGAATATAAAGAACAATACAAAGAGCAACACAAAGAGAAATATAAAGAGGAATATAAAGAGGAATATAAAGAGCAATTTACTAAGCAATGTGATTGATATAAAAAGCATAATGTGGGTGTGCCGGCTTTATTGCCGGTGAAAATATATGGAGACGGTGATGGAAAGTGGCCCATATAAATGAGATAAAGCTAAGAATGAAAAGTATAAAAGAAACCCGGCAAATCACAAGGGCAATGAAGTTTATATCTGCGGCAAAGCTCAAAAGAGCCAGAAATCAGCTGGAACATACCATACCTTATTTTGAAAAGGTAAAGTCCATTATGGCTGATATTCTTTTGCACAGTGGAAAGGTGGACAGCATATTTTTTGATGTAAGAGCTGAAAGGGAGTGCAAGAAGAAGGCTTTTTTGGTTATCACAGGAGACAAGGGATTTGCAGGGGGCTATAATCATAATATTATAAAATTCGTTGAAGAGCATATTGAGAATAAAAAGGACGTACTTCTGTTTGTTGCGGGTAATGTGGGAAAATATTATTTTGCAAAAAACCAGTACGATGTTTATATGGAATTTGATTATCCGGTTCAAAATCCCACAATTTATAGGGCAAGGGAGATAGCGGAGCTCATAATGAAGCTTTTTTCCGAGGGCGTGTTTGATGAGATGTATATAGCTTTCACAAATATGCTGTCATCTGTTAATAGCAAGCCGGAGATAATGAAGCTGCTTCCCTTGGATTATAATGCATTGAAGCAGAATCTGAACATTAAAGAGGAGCTTGACGAAGACCCCGAAGACATTCTTGATTATGAACCGGATCCGCAGACTGTGTTTGATTTGTTGGTTAGAAAGTACTTAAAAGGGATAATCTACGGAGCTTTTGTGGAGGCGTTTACCAGTGAACAGAGTGCGAGGATGATTGCTATGGACAATGCTACTTCCAATGCCGACGAAATGTTAAGAAAACTTGAACTGGCATATAACAGGGCAAGACAGGCAAAGATAACACAGGAGATTTCGGAAATTGTGGGAGGAGCGGAAGTAATCAGATAGACCGGCAAGAGGTTCCGGTGGATTTTAAGGAAGAAGGGGAATGGAGTGAATTACATGGATCAGAAGACGGGAGAAGTAGTGCAAATAATAGGTCCGGTTGTAGATGTCAGGTTTAGACAAGGGGAACTGCCTGCTATTTACAATGCGATAGTAATAGATAAGGACGGAATGAATACAGTAGTAGAAGCTATGCAGTATATGGGGAATGATGTGGTAAGGTGTATAGCCCTGTCTTCAACCGATGGTATGGTGAGGGGGATGAAGGCCGTAGATACCGGTGGCCCGATAAGTGTTCCTGTGGGGAAAGAGGTTTTAGGAAGAGTGTTTAACGTAAAGGGAGAGCCTATAGACGGAGCCGGAGAAGTAAAAGCAGTAAAGCATTTGCCGATACATAGGAAGGCACCCGGGCTCAGCGAGCAAAAGCCTGTAACCGAGATTTTAGAGACAGGAATAAAGGTTATAGATCTTCTTGCACCCTATGCAAAGGGTGGGAAAATCGGTCTTTTCGGCGGTGCAGGAGTAGGAAAGACAGTACTTATCATGGAGCTTATCAGGAACATAGCAACGGAACATGGCGGATACTCTGTATTTACGGGAGTTGGAGAAAGATCCAGAGAGGGAAATGACCTCTGGAATGAAATGAAGGAATCGGGTGTTATTGAAAAAACCGCATTGGTGTTCGGACAGATGAACGAACCTCCGGGAGCGAGAATGAGGGTAGGATTGACCGGGCTAACTATGGCAGAGTATTTCAGGGATGAACTGGGTCAGGATGTGCTTCTTTTTATAGACAATATATTCAGGTTTATTCAGGCAGGGTCTGAAGTGTCGGCACTTCTTGGAAGAGTACCGTCTGCAGTGGGCTATCAACCGACACTTGCAAATGAGGTTGGAGCATTGCAGGAGAGAATAACCTCCACCCAAAAAGGCTCCATAACTTCGGTACAGGCAGTTTATGTACCGGCAGATGACTTGACTGACCCTGCGCCGGCAACAACCTTTGCACATCTGGATGCAACTACCGTTCTGTCGAGACAAATTGTTGAGCAGGGAATTTATCCTGCCATAGATCCTCTTGAATCCAGTTCAAGGGTATTGGACCGCAGGATTGTCGGCGATG
This sequence comes from Clostridiaceae bacterium DTU079, assembly GCA_001512505.1. Classification (GTDB taxonomy): domain Bacteria; phylum Bacillota; class Clostridia; order Acetivibrionales; family Acetivibrionaceae; genus Hungateiclostridium. Next base: position 16,109 of record LFSC01000010.1, read on the forward strand.
AACACTATATGGTTGCCAGGAGGGTACAGGAAATTTTGCAAAGATATAAAGAGCTTCAGGATATAATTGCAATACTTGGATTGGAAGAGCTTTCCGAGGAAGATAAAATTACCGTTTACAGGGCAAGAAAGATACAGAGGTATCTGTCCCAGCCACTATTTGTGGCAGAGACCTTTACGGGATATGAGGGTAGATATGTTCGCATTAAAGACACAATAAGAGGGTTTAAGGAAATAATAGACGGAAAAATGGATGATATACCGGAATCGGCTTTTTATATGGCAGGAACCATTGATGAGGTTTATGAACGGGCAAAGAACATGTAGGGAGGAATATTTATGTCGTCAACATTCTATGTTGAAATATTGACGCCGGAAAGGAAGTTTTTTTGGGGGGATGTTGAGGCCATCATTGTAAAAACTCCCACAGGAGAAATGGGAATATTGAAAGGTCATATTCCCATGGTTGTATTTATTGATACGGGAATCATTAAAATAAAAAAGGACGACAAGTGGATTGAGGCGGTTTTAAGCGAAGGCTTTATGGAAGTAAAAAGGGATAGAACTGTTCTTCTGGTGGATACTGCAGAGTGGCCGGATGAGATTGACGTAAACAGGGCGCAGGCTGCAAAGAGAAGAGCGGAAGAGAGACTTCTAAGGAGAATGAACCGAACCGAGTATATTCAGACAAAAGCTGCCCTGGCAAGGGCTATGGCAAGGCTAAAAGTAAAGGGAATCAAATAGACAAGGTTATTATAGTACAAGGAGAGTACAAGGGGACTGTTCTTCCGTGTCATATGACACGGAAGAACAGTCCCCTTGTGCTATGTGTGCTTGTAAAGTTCGAACTATATTATACCGATAAATTAATATGATAAATGATTTTCTTTGGAGGTTTATTCTATGAAGAAATACGGGAGAGTCCTTTCAATATTTATAGTGATCGAGTTGCTGCTTTTGCCTTTGCTGCAGGCCGATGTTTTTGCTGCAGCGGCACTTCCGATAGATATATCCGTTGTAAACTATACACCGGAGGAAGGCTTGACAATCAGCTGGAAGAATCCGGCGGGAGCACAGTCCGGTAGAATAACCTATCACAAGCCCAATGGAAGTTTAGAGACAGTAGAGTTGGCAACTGCCGTCACTTCTTACACGTTAACCGGACTGCAAAACGATTTTATATATGATTTTAGCTTGGAAATATTCAGTGAAGCCGGCGGCACGGGAGAATTGATCGGGAAAGGGTTTTTATTCTTTCTTCCCAGAATTTCTTTTTATGTTGACAGGGTAGCCCAGACAAAAAGCGCGATTCCGGGAGGAGGCTTTGAAATTGGACATGAGCCTCGGCTAAAACTCAGGTGGGTTATGCCAAAATATGGGATGGCAGCGGTGTAAACGATGCCTCTGAGGCTACCAGCTACATAAATACACGCTTGAATGATGTGTATGGCAATGGATTGGATATAACAAGCCTTAATTTCAGAATAAACATTTCCACCGACTATTCCCTATTAAACAGTGGTTCCACCAACGCTTCGATATTGGTGGAAAACAAGTCGGGAAATTATGAAGCGCATGTTTCCGGCAATTCCGCAGTAACTGCCTCGGTTTCGGATTTAGATGGATTTTTGAGCTTTGACATATTGGGCAAAAAGGATGAGTTTGCTTCCCTTCCGGTAACCGCTGAGGCTAACGTGCTTCCCGATGGAGACATTCTTCCGGGAACGGTTTATTATATGAATATAAAACTCGATTTTAGAAACAGCAGCGGAGAAACAAAGTTCGCGGTTTATACCGGAAAACCCGGGGATTTTAACGGAAGTCTTATTATGGGCACACATCCTTATACTTATACGCCTATAAGGTTTCAGCTTTCGAAAGATGCGGCAAATAATATTTATGTGAGGGTTTACAGGGTGAATCAGGGAAGTCTCGATTTGCCAAGGATGTTCTATGCGGTTCAGGCAAGTGATGATCCTTCCATACCCGGAGACTGGCGGGAGATAAAAACCATGGACGACAGTTTCTTCCCTCCCGGTGCGGACAGCGCCATAACCCTTATAACCGGTGTTGCACCGAACAATAAAGTATACTATAAAATTGTTGTAAAAACAGAGTCGTCATTGGACAGGATAGAGTCGATGCCGATGGACTATATTCTTTCGGAGGATACAAGCAAACCGCCGGTTCCGGAAGACGTTACAATTATTCAAAGAAAACCGGTGGAGGGGAATGTGGATATAGACGGCGACGGCAATGTGGATGATAATACGCTTCGCAAATCCACAGATGTCACCATATCGTGGAAGAAGCCTGCTAATTGGGATGAAATCAAAGCAAACACCGATCCTGACAAGGATATAGTTTTTCATGTGCTTTTGAGTACAAGCCAGGCGGAAATGGATATACAGCCTTACCCGGAGCTTATAGCCGAGGGGAAAAGTTATGGCTTTTATCCCCTTAAATACAGAAGGGTATTGTATTTTTCATCCAAGTGCGTAACAGAAAACGGAAATCGCCTGGAGTATACGATAAGCGGGCTTGAACTGTTTAAGGGAAAGTATTTTAACGGAATGGACGGATCGGAACCGATAATTGAAGAGGAAAACATTGCAAACAGTGAAAAATATCCTGCATTTTTGCTTCCCAATACGGTGTATTACATTCAAATGTATACAACAACTTCGACTGAACGAAATTCAACAGATTTGGAGGATATGTCGGATAAATCCGTAATAGTTAGTTTTACCACCCTTTCGGAAAAGAATGTAGAGGTACCCATACCTAAAAACCTGAAGGTTACAAAAAACGATGCGGACGTTAGTATCGGTGAAACCATTGATATATCCAATTATGTGGAACTTCAGTTCGGAAAGGTTAATATCGATTGGAACGATTATACAACCAAAACAACGGTTCAAAAGGCGGTATATTATGACCTGTATATGAGTACCAATCCAAATATAAACACTTTCCGGCTTATAGGAACCACGGAAAAGACGGACGGTGATCTGTTCTTTACTGGGGTTGACGATAATAAAAGCAATACCATAAAGGCGGAAATAAGGAATTTCTCCCCCGGAACTCCTGCTTATACAGCCTTTGGCAGCAAGTTAAGGCCAAACACCACATACTACTTCTATGTGAAGACAAGACTTGCTATAGGCGGAGAATCCAGGGAGTCCGTTCCTTCGCCGGCTATTGCGGTTACAACTGTAAAAGGAGTTTCCGGTGAGCCCGACGATTCATCCAAAAAACCTATTGCACCTACAGACTTTGCAATAGCGGAGGATGAGAACGGGAATCCTATGGTTAGCGGATCTAAGGTGGTATTCAAGTGAAAGAAACAGGAAAATGATGTTGTTTATGAAATAATATGCAGCTCTAAACGGATTGAACCGGATGAAGTTTTTAACCCATTTTCTGATCCTGTATCTAAAAGCTTTAGGGAAGAGTTCGGAGATATTATACTGGATCCCTTGGCTTTAACACCTCAGCAAGGGTTTGAATATTTCCCCGCAACTATGGAATTCAGGTTTACCGTTGACCGTTGGCTTTTCCCCAACAAGCTTTATTATTTCAGCATACGGGCGGTAAACCGGGAGGACAACACAAAATACAGTCCATGGGTTTCGATTCCTGTTACAACCAACCTGACCGAACAGCCGGAGTATTTGGATGTGGTGAATGATATACAGCTGGGATTTTTCTTTACCGATAGCGATGTAAACGCAAAAACAGAGGATTATAAAATATATATAAAATCAAAGAGCAGTTTAAACTACACCTATTTATCCAGAAATAAATATACAATTTTCCGGCAGGGTTCAGTGGTCTTTGTCAGGCTTGTAAAGCTTCAGCCCAATACCTATTATGATATAAGCGTATACAAAGGGGACAGTCAAACACCTGTATATACCGGGAAAAACATGAGGACAAGGGACGACTGCCATGAAGTTGAGATAATGTGGAGGGGGATTTACGGTTACACCTACGAGATTGCTATAAAAAATCCTTTGGATGACGATTATACCGTGCTTTCCGATGCGAATCTTGAGGAATATACCGTAAGCGACGGAAGAATCCTTCCCTACTATACCGAGGAGGATACAAAAACCTATGAAACCAATTTTGAATACTGCTACGCTCGGATAACGTCCATTCCGGTAAAAACTGAAAAAGGAACTGTCGAGAACGTACCCCTTAAATCAAACATGAAGTACTATATTAAGGTGCGGGCTGTGAGGACGGATCCGGTAAATCCAACGATTGTGTCATACTCTAAATATGTAGGACCTGTTGTCGCAAGAACGGAATTTAACCAGGATGACTACGATGAGGAGGATCAGGGTAAACGCAAGGAGGTTTCCTTGCTTGATAAGATAAATGAATTTGAGGAACTTTTGTATTGGCGAATCGACATCGGAAACGGTGAGTCCAACAAGCTATTAATTAAGGGCGAGAGAATGGTAAATGTTATTGAAAACAGCGGCCCGTATCCCTTTGTTTTGGATATATCCGATATTTCACAGGAACTCGACACGGATATAATATATATTCCCGATAATGTTATAAAAGCCTTGGATAAAGAGAATAAAAGCCTTGTCATTAAAACAACCGGCGCACAGTATACTATTAGGCCGCAAACCATCAATACTAAAAATACCGATGTGGTTGATCTGGAGAAAAGATCCGGTGTCAACGGAATACTATATAAGCTTGTAATAAGTCAATCTGTAAAGTCGGCAAGGGTTGTGCCCCAAGACACCGAACCGGCATCCTTGATTAACAGCGTATCGGTGGATGCTGTCGGAATAGGCATAACTTGCTTGAGGCTGGAAGATGAAATAAAAAACAAAATATACAATGACAGCTCCGGACTTTTGAAGGAGAAGCTGGACTGGTTTTTGGAAAGTACCATACCCTCGGACCAACTGGGCAAGATAGCAGAAGAACTGGTGAGGGATATTGAGCTGGAACTTTCCCGCTACTTAAAAAACAGGATCGAAGGCGGCGGAGGACTGCATTCCGTGGTGATTGCCGCCAAAACCGTAGAAGATTTTGAAAAGCCCATAATGGTAAGATTGTTTATAACCACGGATGTCTCAGGGCTTAAACTTCCTTATGTCTGCTACGATGGGGACAAGGATTGGAGAAAGTTAACCTATAACGTGGCTTTCTTGGAGGACAGTATAGCATTTAATGCCGTAAAGACAGGGGAATACGCGGTGTTTGTCTTAAAGGCAGCCCTGAAGGATGTGCCCGAAAACCACCCTCTTTCGGGGGACATTAATACTCTGATGTCCAAATACGATTTGAGGGATGTCTTCGGCTCACTGGAGGCTTTCTATCCCGATGATCCTGTCCAGGTAAAAGAGATTATACTGATTTATGAGAAGGTACTGGGCAGAGATGTTTTAAACTCCGGGCTCAGTGTAAATCAAAAAGCGAATAAATACGGTCTCGGAAGTTTGTTGGGAATCGGCGGTGTAACAAGAAATGTTAACCGTCAGGAGGTCGCCTTCGTTATCATGACGGTATATTGCGACAAGACGGGTATAAAGGCGGACAGTCTTCAACCCCGAAGATATATTTACATAGGCGATGAAAAGAATATTGACGATATTTACTTCAGACATGTGTTGATGGCTTTGGATCTGGGCGTAATGAGTCTTAACCGGAATGGATATTTTGAACCGAAAAAGACCGTTACCCGCGGAGAACTAGCAGAGACTTTGGTAGGAATTCTTAAATTGACGGGAGATCTATAGGAAAATATCAAATAGTAAAGATATGGGAGAGAAATGACTATGCGCAGGATTAAAAGAACGGTAATTTTGCTTTTGATATTTACGGTAATATTTCAGATAAACAGTTTTAATATGGTTACGGCTGCCGATACACAGACTCCGCCTTCAATGCTGAGAGTCGATCCTAAAGATCCAGGTGAGCCGGCCATAGGCTATAATGAATTTGACCAGTATTATGTGGATCTCAAATGGGACATTACCTATCCGAGTTCCGCTATTTCGGGCTATGTAAATTTTTATACCCAGGAGATAGCGAAGCCGTACAAGGGTGGCGGAGCCCGTTCCTTGAAAGATCGGGATGTTTCGGGAAATCATATTTCGGGAAATACCTATGCGCATAGATTGAAGGGACTGAAATCCGGTACTGTCTATTATATTGATGCAACGGCATATTACAACTTTGTTTTTAACGATACCACATACAGCAGTCCTCAATCGGGAACGTCCAACAGGGTTAAGGTGTTGACGAACATTAACGTTAGTGCCTATGCCCTGGAGGGTAACAAGATAAAAATAGAATGGGATGATGTATGGAATACCGGAGGAAGAATAGACTACAAGCTGTATATTTCCGAAAACAGCAGTTTTTCCAATACTCCGCCGATTTATATTAAAAAGGGGCAGATAGGTGCTAACGGACCGGTTACGGTGAATGAAGAAACCGGAAAGCTTGAATATATTCATACGGCAAGGGATCCGGGAAGGGTTTACTATGTCAGGATAGAGCCCGATGTAACGGACATCGAATTAAAAAAGAACCAGTACAGTAATACTGTAGCGGTAAGCAGTTTTATACTGGTAAAAACAACTAAAATTTCCACCGATGATTCGGGAGCGGTCTGGAAGCTGGATTGGAGCCCGGTGGTTACGGGATTGGGAGACAGCGATATCAAGATTACCTACCATATCTATAAGGGTGAAGTGAATTCTTCAGCCCTGCCCCAGTATATGGCGGCAGTTGACGGCACCAGCTTCTTTGTTACGTTGCCTACCGGCAATGTGGAAAACTATTTTATCATAAGGGCTCTGGTTACAAGAAACGGACAGGATGTGTATGAGGGGATTAAAATAGAATCGGAGCAAGTTATAGTAACTGAGCAGGAAGTAGCTTTTTACCCGGCGGTACCGGAGATTGTGGATGAATTTACAGATCCCGAAGGAGAAATTATTGCAAGTTTTGGAGAAAAGCTAGAACCCCGAAGTGCTACGGTTATGTGGAGGGTGCCATTGCTTGGGGACGGACAGATTGATGAAAATGTCGTATATGACATTTGGCTCATAGAAGATCCGGATCAAATCGACAATCCGCCTCAGGGGATGTTGATTGCCTCTGATATTAAAATTGGAAGCGGCAATTACATACTTTATGATAATAAAATATTGGGTTACAGTTATAAGCTTTCCAACTTGACTCCCAACTCCACCTACTATTTTAAAATAGTTGCCAAGAGGGAGTTTTTGGAATATGTTGATAATATTCTTCAGAAAGTTACCTATCGTTCGGGTCCTGCGATTAAGGTTATTGTTACACCGCCGGAGGGGCCGATTAACCAGCCCAATGTGCCTGCAAGACCGCCCCTTAAGGTGAAAGTATACGGTGACGGCAGGGATTCCATTACCCAGGATTCTGTTATTATTCAGCTTAAGAACCTGTGGTATGAAAAGTATAATGCTGAAGAAAAGCGGTGGGAATACATAAGGACGGAAAAACTCAGTGAGACGGACATACCTCCTTATGTTCCGGTAGCTGTATCCAGCCCCAGTACGGATCCGGGATCAAATTCCATTCCGATTGTGGTTGATGATGTATACTACAGGAAGGTGTCCTATGACAGCGGTGTAAAAATTGATGTGGGATGTATAAAATTCACGGAAGGAATGACCTATGACGGACTCAAAAACATTGCTGCCGATTGGATAACCGGTTTTCCTGTCGAGCCCAATGATCCTTTGGAAAATCCTCAGTTTAATCCCGACAATAACAAGCACAATGTCGATATTCCGGTGACAGGTTTAGAGCCCAATACAGCATATGTTATCTGGGTGAGGGCGACAAGGCCCGAACTGAATCTTGTATCGGAGCCTTCGGACCCTATAATAATTACCACGGATCCGGTTATCATACCTCCGCCGGAAAAGCCGGTGGTTCCGTTCTTCAACTACAGTCTTTCCGGAGATACGTACATAGATTTGGGGTGGGAATTTAAACCGGAGTACAACTATTATATAAAATACGGGACAGAAGATAATATTAATTCTGCTGTTGGAAATGTGAAGGTTGTTTTGGAAGACCTTTATAACTCTATGTATTACAGGGTTAGGGATTTGAAGCCGGGTACTCTCTACTATTTCTGGCTGCAGGCTGAGTCCGTAAGCGGAGGAGAGAGCATAAAATCCGAATGGAGCGATTCCTATCTTGTGAGTACTTTAGAGCTTATTCCTCCGGACAGTCCCAGGGGCTTTGGTATAAAAAACAGCAGCGATGCCGTTACCAAAAACAGCATAACCTTTGAGTGGATACAGGAGGAAGGCCTTCAGTACATTCTTGAGGTGTCAAAGGACATGAACTTTAGTGAGTCCAAGGAATACAATGTGGGAGCTGCTTCGGAATATACGGTGGACGGACTCTTGTCAAATCACCGCTACTTTGCAAGGCTCTTTGCCTACGATCCCGCAAAGGATCTGAGATCCGGTCCGACTCATGTCATATCGGTAAGGACTTTAGGCAGCAGAGATGATTATGATTCCGATGTCGACATTGAAGATGCAATAACCGGTGAATATATTGAAAAGGCCGAAACCATAGAGGACGGAGTTTGGAACATAAGAATAGTGGGTGTGAATGCCGACAGGTTTATAGAGCAGGTTATAAAGGACAATAAGCTCGATGTAACAATTGATCTCAGCAATCCTCCGGCAGCCTATAAAAAATTGCGAATATTGGCTTCCGATAAGGTGTTTAAGTCCTTAACAACCCTTTCGGAAAACCTTATCATAAAAACCGAAAAGCTTTCTCTTGTGATAAGACCGGGAATGATAACCACCGATAACTTCAATCCTCTTGCCGGCAAGGCTTCCGGGGTGGACTATGAGATATGCATATCCTATCCCGATAATGTGGATTTTAAGTTAAAGAACATGGTGCTTAAAACCAAAGTGGCGCGGATTGAAATAGGTGTAGTTGACGGAGGAAATGTGTTGCCGGTAAAATCCCTGTTAAAACCCCTTAGGGTGTTGGTAAAATATGATGATGAATACAGGGAAGGCAAGATATCGGGATTTGTGTATGAAAAAGGGACATCTGCATGGAGAAGTCTTAATACTTCGTACATATACAATTACGACACCGGTATAGGGACTGTTGCATATGAGACCATAAAGACCGGGGACACGGTTGTGGCCGAAACGGGCTTTGACTATTATGACGATATATACTACCACAATTATGAGAGTGCGATTAATAATGTCGCTTCCGTACATGAGTTAAAAAGTATCCCGGGAAGGCTTTTTGAACCGGATAACTATGCAACCCTCGGAAGTACGGTAAAAATAATGTTTGACGTTTTGAAATATGAGTACGGCAGCGATTACATGAAACAAGCGGCAAGGGCCGGATTGATAAGTGCTGAAAATGTTGGTGGAGCTGACAGAAATTGCACCGTGGGTGAAGCCTATAAAATGCTGGTAAGGTTGTTTGAGCTTAAAACCGGAAGTACCCTTGATGCAAAAAGTAAATCCGAATTCATTGAAGTGAACGGTTTGGAGCTTATAAGAGACAATAAAAAGACCGTGCCGGTAAATGACTCCATAAAACGGGGAGAGTTATTGGCGCTTATCGAAAAGATATTGGTATATATTGGAGAATTGGAATAAATATCTGGATGATTTTTTAAAATTTAGTCCTCAAAAAAAGAGGATTTGGGGTGTATGATAATGAATATAAATAATATAAAAATATACATAATAACTATAGCATTGATTTTTTTCATCAATATGCAGGATGTTTGTGCTCACGGCGTATTGTATGATATGAAGCAAATAAGTGAGAAAAAAGTAAGAATTACAATAAAGCTTACTGAAGGTGAGCAAAAGAGAGGTATTGCCATTACCCATTATTATCTGGAAAACGGTAAGGTGCTGCATATCGGTTATGAGACCGGGAATGGAGCTGAAAGTGAGGCGTATCTGGACTTTGATTTGTCCGGTGCGGTTCCTCCCATAAGAGTAAAGCTTACAAACATTAACGACAGGGAGTGGATACCTTTTAATGATATAAAGGGGATTGAGCAGGAGGAGTATATTACCCATCTTCATGATGCTGGAATTTTGAACGGGATGCCGGACGGTTCCTTTAAGCCATACAGCAATATTACCAGGGCCGAGTTTATGGTTCTGGTAGTAAAAGCATTAAATATTGAAGGAAAAGCTGAAAATACAGAAGGTTTTACCGATATTGAAGGACACTGGGCCAAGGAAATAATTCTGGTTGCCTCAAAACACGGATTGATTTCCGGCTATGGGGATAAGACCATAAGGCCGGATAATCCCATCAGCTTGGCGGAAGTCAGTTCGGTTATTTCGCGGGCATTTGAGTTTAAAACCGCGAAAAACGGAATATATCAAAAGTTAAAAAGGGACAAATGGTACAGCGGTTCGGTTAAAAAAATGTTTGATGTTGGAATTCTTTCGGTATATGATAGCATCTATGAAAATTTCAACGAGGAAGGGTTAATTAACAGGGCAGATTGTGCAATGATGATAAGCCGGGCTCTTACAACGTATTAATAACAAAAGTATCACCCGGGCATCGTTAAATTAAAAATGAAAATTAAACCAACTCCTTTGCTGCTTACAGAAATCTACGTAGCTTACATTTTGGATAACATTTAAATTGACTAAAAAATAAACAATGCCGTTATTTTAGGGGGTGGTATTTCTTAATACATTTCTAATTAATCATTGAAATTTAAAGCAAATCTTTAAGAAATATTGGATGTATATCCCATTGTATTAAAGGTTATAATTCTACTATAACTGTGCTCATTTCTTGCAACAGGCACATAACGGTAGAAGGGGATATACATGAAAAGATTGTCAAAAAATCGGTTTTACTTGCTGTTAATATTAATAATACTATTTACAATTGGGTGTATAAGGCTATATTATAATAAAGGATATTCTTATGCTGCCCTTGAAAAAGCATTCGAAGCTTCAGGAGCAAATTTCGTAAGCAGTGAATTTTATGTGCATGCTGAAGTGGGTAAAGAGTACAAAAGCTTTGAGGAGCTTTCAAGAATGGCTGATAGCCTTGCGGCAGATATGAATATCGAAAAAAATGACTTATATTCAAGGAAACTTGTAGGAAACGACTCTATTGATAAAATGGAGATTATCGGAACTGCAGGAGAAGGAAAAAGAATAAATATTTGTGCACATTCGGAAAGAAACGACGACGGTAACGTTCAATCTTACATAACCGTAAGCGTTACCGTGGATTCAACGAAGTATGAACTTGAAGATATATATAAAGGTTTGCTGAAAACCTTGGACAAATATAAGATATCTTCAAAAATAAATACTTGTATTACCGGGTGCTTTGAAGGAAAACTGAATTATGACGCATTAAATAAAGTCTGCATTCGCGTACTTAAAAATGCAGACGCAAAAAAGGTAAACGGTATTACGAATAATAATTTGATAAGTGTTTCGGCGTATTCTCCCGGTATAGATAACACTATACTGGAAAATGGGAAAAAGGTTAACATGAATTTGGCAATAAGATATAATTCGTACGAGAATAAGACTTATATCTGGATTGCAATACCGGTGATAACCATTGAGTATTGAACAGTTAACCGCACAGAAATACATACTAAAGACAAATTACAATAATAAACGAAAGGAAGAATCGATGTGCCTAAACTAATTGTAACCGAAGCAAAGCCTTTAAAGGGAAAGGTAAGAATAAGCGGTGCAAAGAATTCTGTGTTGCCCATTATCGCTGCCTCCATTTTAGGTGATGAGGAGAGCATTCTTGAAGAAATCCCGAATCTTACTGATGTAAAAATTATGTGTGAGCTATTGGAGTCTTTTGGTGTGAATGTGGAGTTTTCAGAAAACGAATCCAGGCTTCGCATTGCTTTGAAGGATATAATAAATACCACAGCACCCTATGAACTGGTCAATAAAATGAGGGCATCCATTCTTGTAATGGGACCTCTTTTAGCCAGAACAGGCACGGCAAAGATTTCTCTTCCCGGCGGTTGTGCTATAGGAACCCGGCCGGTTGACTTGCATCTTAAAGGCTTTGCTGCAATGGGAGCAGAGATAAACCAAGGGCATGGCTATATAGAAGCAAGAGTTGACGGAAGACTTAAAGGAAATAAAATTTATTTGGATTTCCCCAGTGTCGGTGCTACCGAAAATATCATGATGGCAGCGACTTTGGCAGAGGGTCAGACCATAATTGAAAATGCTGCAATAGAGCCGGAGATTGTAGATCTTGCTACGTATTTAACGGCTATGGGAGCAGATATTAAGGGAGCAGGGACCGATACGATAAAGATAAACGGTGTTCATAGCTTAAGCGGTACAAATCATGCTGTCATTCCGGACAGAATTGAAGCAGGTACGTTTATGGTGGCTGCGGCGGTAACCGGCGGAGACGTGGTGGTGGAAAACATCGTGCCGGATCATGTAAAGCCTATAACGGCAAAGCTTAGAGAAGCAGGTGTTGAGGTTTCCGAGGAGCTTTCAAGCATACATGTGAGGGCCGGTAATGACATACGGCCTATAGATATCAAGACCCATCCGTATCCGGGATTTCCGACGGATATGCAGGCACAGATGACCACATTGATGACCAAGGCCAACGGAACCAGCATGGTTATTGAAACAATTTTTGAAAACAGGTTTATGCACTTGGCAGAGCTTAAAAGAATGGGTGCCAATGTTAAAATTGAAGGAAGAAGTGCAATTATTGAAGGCAAGCCCAAGCTTACCGGCGCAATGGTTCGGGCTACAGATTTGAGGGCCGGTGCGGCACTTATTCTGGCAGGGCTTATAGCTGAAGGTATTACCGAGGTCACGGAAATAGAGCATATTGACCGGGGATATGTGAGAATTGACGAGAAGCTTAATGCTCTTGGTGCAAATATCAAAAGAGTAGAGGACGAAGATCTACAATAACACAGGGGGACGGTTCTCCCGTTTCAAGAGGGACTAGCACAGAGGGACGGTTCTTCCGTGTCAAAATAGCAGTCAAAATAGCAAGTACATATTAAGGGACGCAGCGATGCGTCCTTTAATTATGGTGTGAGCATCCTTGACGGTGCAAGTATTTCTATTTGCTTTTGTTCTTGTCTGAAAAAAGAATAACCGAAAGCTTGTAATCATATTTATTTATTAATAACAATTCAATCGGGATAAAAATTACTAAAATCATAGGAAAAGGTAAGGACAATGAAAAAGCTTTTGGGTTATTTTGTTTTAATGACAATGATAATAGTTATACTTCCGTTGATTATTGTAAGGGGCTGCAGTACGGTTATAACCGATATTGTACCTGAGGACGATAATAAGGAAGAACAGAAGCAGGAACAGAAGAAGGAGCAAACAAAAGCCGGAGAAATAAAGATTAAGGTGTATATAAAGGATAGGGATATAGTTGAGGAAATGCCTTTGGAAGAGTATATAAAGGGTGTGGTGGCGGCGGAGATGCCTGTTGATTTTGAACCGGAAGCCCTTAAGGCACAAGCGGTGGCTGCCCGTACATATGCATATGGAAGAATGAAAAAAATATATACTCCCGCCGACGATATACATAACGGTGCGGATATATGCACCGATTCAGCTCATTGTCAGGCATGGATCAAAAAGGAGGATGCTCTTAAAAAGTGGGAATCCTCTAAAGCCTCCGCTAATTGGAAAAAGATTGAGAAGGCTGTCTTGGAAACGGAAGGGCAAATTCTCTTATATGAAAACCGTGTTGTAAACCCGGTATTCCATTCCAACAGCGGAGGAATGACTGAAAATTCTGAAGATGTTTGGGAGGGAACGGTGGTTCCTTATCTTAAGAGCGTTGTAAGTGAAGGCGAAGAAGCCAGTGAAGGATATGAGGTTGAAACGGAATTCAAAAAAGAGGATATAGTAAAAAAGCTAAAGGCACAATATCCGGATATTAAAGTAAGCAAGGAGAGCCTATTTGATGAAATTGAAATTCTTGAACGGACTGAAGCCGGTAGAGTAAAAAGTATGAAAATAGGAGATAAGACTCTAAAGGGGACAGAGTTTAGGAGCCTTCTGGGACTCAGGTCAACAAATTTCTCCATTGAAAATATCGATGACTCCAGGCTTAAAATCACAACCATAGGATATGGGCATGGTGTCGGAATGAGTCAATGGGGAGCAAACTACCGGGCCGAACAGGGAGATAGCTATGAAGAAATTCTGAAATATTATTATCAGGGCGTATATATTGATTCCATTGAGGATTTAGAATTTATATTGGACTCTAAACATAATTAAATATTTTTAACCTCTATGTATATTGTTGCCATAGGCGGTAACAATAATATATGGAGGTGGAAAAAGTGGATTTTAAAAAATTATTCCCAGATAAGAAGGTAACGCAAAAAAAGGTTTTGGATTTTTTTGATAAAAAAGGATTTTATATTGTTTTAGTATTGTGTATAACCGTTATAGGAGTCACTGCAGCACTGGTTACAACCCATAATATAACTTCATCGAAAAATTACAGCAACAACGAGAATATTATTTCACCGGAAATGTTAAACGGTATGATGGATGAAGACGACAGCAGTACTTATTTATCGGAGAACGAGCTTGATATTGAAAATGCAGCGGAGGCAGCAGCAAAAACAACATCGGAGACAGGCAAGCCTTCCGATGCTGCAGTAAGTCCGACTCCTAAACCTACAGAAGCACCGAAGGATAAGGAGTCAACCAAGGAGCAAAAAGCTACCGAGCCTCCGAAGCAGGAGAAAAAGTCACAGGCTAAGGCGGAAAGTAAGGCAGCAGCAAAAACTGCAAATAATAACGAAAAGGCCGTACAGACCTTTGCAATGCCGGTATTTGGAAAAGTGACCCTTGAATACGCGATGGACAAGCTGGTTTATTCCAAAACATTGGAAGAATGGAGATCCCATAGTGGTGTAGACATAAGAGCAGACAGGGGAACAGCGGTAAAGGTTGTTGCCGATGGTGTTGTATCCGAAATTAAAAACGACCCGAGATTTGGTGTGACTGTTATAGTTGAGCATGCAAACGGTATTAAGACTTTATATGCAAACCTTGCCGGTTCGGATATGGTTACTCCGAATCAGAAGGTTAAACAGGGAGAAGTAATAGGAAGTGTCGGAAATACTGCAATAATTGAATCGGCTGAACCGCCGCATCTGCACTTTGAAGTTATAAAGGACGGCAAACCTGTGGATCCCGGTGATTATCTTTCATTGTCTTCAGAAATATTAAACGACAATTAATAAATTCCATAAAGAAATAAAAGGAAGCTACCTAAAACGTAGCTTCTTTTTTTTAGATACGCAATTAATAGGATAATACGAAAGAGACATCGGCCTTTGGCATTTGTTTATTTAATGCGCCTCTACCAATCATAAGTGAATTCAATACGGCATATATATTATATTGAAAACCGAAAGCAAATCGTATTGAGAAATATGCTTTCGATGATAATTATATGATTTAAAAATCCGAACAAATGAGCAAAATTTCAAAAGCTGTTAAGAGTACGCGGATGTTAAAAAAGCAGTTGCATACCCATGTTAACTATCCTGAATTATAGATATACAAGATTACCAGATTGGAAGGCCTGGTATTGTTCAAGTTTAAAGTCGGTAACGGGTCTGCGGTAATAGATAAAGAAACTTCAAGCTACGTTGGAAGTCAATAGAGTATCAACTGTAAGGGGGGCGTATCGTTGAAAGGTTATATAGAAGAGAGAGCCGTGGAGCTTGCCAACTATATTATTGAAAACAAGGCAACTGTACGGGCTGCCGCAAAAAAGTTTGGGATTAGCAAAAGCACGGTACACAAGGATGTAACCGAAAGATTGGTTCAAATTAACTCTGTTCTGGCGGAAGAAGCCAAAGCAGTGTTGGACAAAAATAAAGCAGAGAGACACATAAGAGGTGGTCTTGCAACTAGAGCCAAATACAAAGGGAAATCGGAATAAATGTCTAAAAGTCGGGAAACCGGCTTTTAGCTTTTTTAATGCAAAGGCAGAGAAAACGTAGGGAAAGATATATGTTATTGGAAATAAAGAAATCAACGGCGAAGACTGCCAAGAGGACATTACTAAAAAAGTGATGAATCGCCGCCAATTACTTGACACCGACCCAATAATTTCATAATATTTACATAGAAATATAGGATTGGTATACTAATGGAAAAAAGCGGAGAGAGGATGGTGAGTATGACTAGAGAAGAGGCACTGGAACATTTTGAAGAAGAGTATGTATATAAATATTATGTTCAAATGGACAAAAGAGCAGAGAAATATATAGAAGAAAATAATGAGAGATTGACTTTAGAATTTATAGAAACATTCAGGTCTTTGTGTAAAAAAATAAAACAGATGCAGATTGAGGGTAAAAAGGAAAAGATAGCATATATAACTTTTTCTTTTGGAATAGATAACCTACTCCATAATAGCCACGAATATATGGTACATGCCTATGGTAGCGAATGGTTCTATGAAGATAGTGAAGAGTGCAAGGTCATGCATGATTTAAGCTGGTTGTATGAGTTTATGGAAGATACATATAATCAATTGGTAGAGATAAGCAAGAAATACATTGGAAATATAACAAGTGCCGATTTAAAGGAAGTGAGAAAAACAGGAGTTATTTCTTGTGATGTTCTATTCAGAAAGTTTGCCAAAAAAGCGATAGAAAAGGCTGTAGAAATAGATGAGTTTAAGGAAATAGAAAAGGATGAAGTATTGGAAATCAGAAACGGAGAGTACAAAGGCTACAACGAAATTATCTATAAAATTGACACTGGAGTAAAGAATTCAAAGGACATTAAGAGTTGGCTTGAGAAAAAGGATGATGATGAAGATTATTGTAATCAGATACTATGTAACTTGGATTTATCAAATGGTGATTATAAAGGTATAGGAGCACACCACACGGATTTTTCTGGTTCTGATCTTTCAAATTCAGACTTTGAGGGAGCAAGCTTAATAGATGCGAGGTTTAATAAAGCCACAATAGATAATGTTAATTTTAAGGATGCTGTTTTGAGTGAATCAAATTTTTCTTATACCACAATAAAAAATTCAAATTTTGATGGGGCTCGTTTATCAAGATCGAATTTTATAAATTCGGAACTAACAGGTTGTAATTTAGTTGAAGCAAACTTTACTGGTTCGAATTTTCAAAACGGTGTTATAAGGGATTCTGTTCTAAAAAACGCAAATTTTTTTGAAGCTGATTTAGAAAATGCAGATTTCAGCAATAATGATTTACAGGGAGCTTCTTTTGTTGATACAAATTTAAAAGGTGCAGATTTTTCGGGTTGTAATTTAGAAAATGCTACACTAGGACTTGTTAATCTTACACAAGCCAAATTGGAAGGAACAAAGTTCGGGAATAATAAGATAAAAAAAATCAAGATATTAGCCTGTGATGTAGATAAATTGAATTTATCAGAGGAACAAAAGGAAGAACTGATAATTGTAGATAGGGGGGAATAGATATGAGTACTAGTGAGACAGGTGCCTCCTCTGTAATATGGACTTTAGATATAATTAATTCCCCTGAAAAAAGGTTCAAAGAGGTAAAAAAGGAGAAGAGAAGAAGAATTGATGAATGGAAAAGAAGCTTGACAAAACTGACGAAAAATGCAGAAGAGCTACTGGAAGAGTATAATAATCAAAAGGATATACTTAAAACAAAAATTCGCTTTGGAGAAGATGTAGAACAAAATCAGAAGAAACTGGATAAATTGGAGGAAAGAATTAAAAAACTTCAAAAGGACAAATATACCGACAGTGATTTAGCAGAACAAAAGGCAAGAATAGCACAGGAAATTATGGATGAATGTGAAGGAAGTGTCTGTCCCTTTTGCGGTAAAATATTCGGCAGCGACGGTGAAGTAAAAAGCCATTTGAATATGACTGACGAAGAGATGGAGAAAATGAACAAGGTAGCTTTAAGGGATCCAAACTATAGACAGAAATATATAAAGGAAAAAGGAATAAATGAATTTGATATGGATGTAAAACTTGACGATGGAGAGATAGCAAAGGTTAAAGTTGGTGAACAGATTCATCATATTGTTTCTGTTGATCCCTACTCGTCTACATTAAGGGTTTCCAGATTGGGTAATCTGGCCGGTTTTGACATTAATGAACTGCCAAACCTTACAGCACTTCCTTATGCCAAAAACATTTCAGATTTCCCGGAAAATTTTCAATCCGTAATTCAGGAAAGCATAGTAAAAAATAGAAATGCAATATCACGACGGTCCCCATAATTATAGCGAAGAGGGACTTATATCTTATGAAGACCAGATGGTTCAAAAAATGTCTGAAATTGAGCAGGGTGTGCTGGAGAAAAGCAGGCAAGCAGGAGGATGCATTGGGCAAACAAAGGAAGGCAGGGAACAAGCATGCCAAGATGTAAAAAAAGAATTGGAACAGTTCCGGGATGAGTGCAGGGAAAAGCTTGAAAAGTTTAAGGCGAGTATGAAACCGGGAATTTATACACACAAAATAAATGTGGCTCTTTCAAAAAAAATATAGAAATGCTTTGGAGGATATATGGAAAAATATTATACAATAGAATCAAATCCTTTTATAAATAACAATTGTAGAATAAGGCTCGGTGCCATTCCTGACAGTATAGACAGGAGAGCTTATCTTTTGGATGAATGGCAGTATTTAAACGACAAAGAGGAATTTATTCCGTTTGAGAGATTAGGCAGCGACCTGCCTGATATCTATACTTATAATATTCCGTTGATATCAAAAAGGCTTAAAGAAACCCTTGATGATGCAGAAGTTTCAAATACATTTTACAAGCCTATCTATCTATATGAAGTGGCAAACAGGTCAAAAATTGAAGAGTATTATTTAATGCTGGCAGAAGCCTTGGACTGTGTAGATTGGGATAAGAGTGAACATACTGAAGACAGTTTTTCAGGATTGAAGAAAATAACGGGGCCGTTTACGATTAAAACCCCGGCAGTTGGGAATTTTAAGATATTTAAGATAAAAAGCATTATGAACAGATTCTGGGTTATTGACGAAGAATTAAAGGAGAAGTTCGAATCATTGGGTATAAAAGGAGCGAAGATTCTTCCTCCCGAAAAGTATTATGGCATTTAGGAGAAAGAAATGAAATCTAGAAACTTTTATATAATGAAAGCTGAGAATATAAATAATGCAGTTGAGCCAAAAGACATAACAAAATCAATAAAGTTGGAATATGTCAGGAAGAATTTGATTCAATATCTGGATACACAACCTGTTCAGTTTTATATAAAGGAAAAGCCAAACAATATTTATCCTGATTTTATTGAAAAGCCTATTCCTTTAATATCTGACAAAGTAAAAGAGTTTTTCGACAAACTTGGGATAAAGAGTATTTTTTATAAGCCTGTTATGCTTGCGGATATTAAAAGAATGAAACAGACACTGTATTGGTTGGTTGTTCCCCGGAAAATAGATTGCATGTCTGATGAAACATTGTTTAATCGTGACGACAGTGTTCGAAGGTTAAAGATTGACAGCGAAAGAGTCGGGTATTATAAAGTTTTTAAGGTCAACGGAATATTAGAGGACTATATTATTGTAGATGAGTCTGTTGTTAGTATTCTAAGCTTGAGTAACTTTTTCGGTCTTAAATTTGAAATACTATAATTAATTCTTCCCTTCAATAACTGCTCCCTACCTATAATATATAATAAAAAATTCTTGCAATAATAGTATAATGTGATAATATTATTATGAATATATTTTATCTACATTTCCAATACAGATTTAAGGGGAGATGCACTTTGTTCGGGCTTGGACAGGATATAGGAATAGATTTGGGAACGGCATCAATAATCGTTTATATAAAGGGGAAAGGTATTGTTCTTGGAGAGCCTTCGGTTGTAGCGATTGATAAAAATACGAATCAGCTTCTTGCTGTTGGAGAAGAAGCCAGGCGAATGCTTGGGAGAACTCCGGGAAATATTGTCGCAATAAGACCGCTTCGAGAAGGCGTTATTTCTGACTACGATATAACGGAAAGAATGTTAAAGCATTTTATTAATAAAGTTTGTGGCAATAAATTGTTTAAGTTCTTCCAGCCCAGGATTATTGTATGTGTACCCAGTGGGGTTACCGAGGTTGAAAAAAGGGCTGTCAGGGAAGCAGCCATGCAGGCCGGTGCAAGGAAGACATATCTTATTGAGGAACCTTTAGCTGCAGCCATCGGTGCCGGTGTTGATATATCCAAGGCATGCGGAAGCATGGTAATTGATGTTGGCGGAGGTACCACCGATATAGCTGTCATATCCCTGGGAGGAATAGTTGTAAGTTCTTCAATTAAAATCGCTGGAGACAAGTTTGATGAAGCTATTATCAGATATATGAGAAAAAAGCATAATATTATGATAGGTGAGCGTACCGCAGAGGGATTAAAAATAAATATCGGTGCGGTTTACCCCAGAGTTCAGGAAGCATCTATGGAGGTTAGAGGAAGAAATCTTATTTCCGGTTTGCCCAAAACACTGACCGTTACTTCATCGGAAATCATGGAAGCTTTGGAAGAGCCCGTTTCGAGCATTGTTGAGGCTGTGCATTCCGTGCTCGAGAGAACACCCCCGGAGCTTGCTTCCGATATAAGTGACAGAGGAATTATAATGACAGGTGGAGGAAGCCTTGTATACGGTTTTGACAAGCTAATACAGGAAAAGACGGGTATAAATGTTATTATTGCAGACGATGCCATATCGTGTGTGGCTTTGGGTACAGGGAAAGCCCTTGAACATATAGAAATAATTGAAAAAAGCGATTCCATCGATAAAAGATCAAATTATAGATAAGAAATAGATAAGAAAATCGGTTTTATTTTATGTTTTTATAAAGTTATTTTGCTTAGTTTCCGATATTGTTTTATGTAAGATAAAACATATATCGGGAGATGTCTTATGATTAGAGGTCTTTACACGTCAGGCTGGAGTATGCTGGCCAATACAAAACAGATGGATGTTGTATCGAATAACCTTGCCAATGTTAATACCAATGCTTACAAAAGGGACACGGTTGTGTTTGAAAGTTTTCCGGATGCGATGGTTAGGCGAATTAATGACACGCAAAGCAATACTAATCCCTCGGGAAGACTTGGAAATGTACAGCTTGGAAATGATGTGGGCGAGGTTTTTACGTATTATGATCAGGGACAGTTGACAAACACCGGTAGCAATCTTGATATGGCTATTGACAATTCAAATTCGGCGTTTTTTACCGTGGCTGTACCTGCCGGCAACGGGGAGTTTAGGGAATGTTATACAAGGGATGGTGCCTTTACCCTAAATGCCAACCGGCAATTAGTAACCAAAGACGGTTATTATGTCATGGGAGAAAACGGTCTTATTACACTTCAAACGGATGATTTTAATGTTCTTGATGACGGTTCAATTGTTGTAAACGGCCAATTGGTTGACAGGCTTCGCATAAGAAATTTTGCAAATCCCGAGACACTGAGAAAAGTAGGCTCTAACCTTGTGGAAAGAACACAGCAGACACAGGAGTTGGAGTTTAACGGCGTTGTAAGGCAGGGATATATTGAACGGTCAAATGTCAATGTAATAAATGAAATGATAAACATGATTACTGTAATGCGTTCTTACGAAGCTAATCAAAAAATCCTTCAGGCACAGGACGGTACTTTGGAAAAAGCGGTAAATGAAATCGGAGTCGTGAGATAGGAGGGTATAAGCTATGATGAGAGCATTGTGGACAGCCGGGTCAGGAATGACGGCACAACAGCTTAATGTAGATGTAATATCAAACAATCTTTCAAATGTTAACACTACAGCGTATAAAAAAGAAAGATTGGAATTTAAGGATATGCTTTATGAAACATTGAACAGGGCTTATCTTCTTGACGGAGAAGGAAATCCGGTAAATCTTCAGGTGGGACATGGGGCTGCTCCGGTAGCTACAATGAAGAATTTTGAGATGGGGAACCTTGAAAAGACGGACAATCCTCTGGATTTTGCCATAGACGGCGACGGATTTTTTACAGTATTAGGCCCAAGGGGCAATATTGTATATACCAGGGACGGCAGTTTTAAAATAAGTGTAACGGATAATGGCAACATGCTTACAACATCGAACGGATATCCGGTATTGGATGACTCCGGCGTGGAAATAATCCTCGATTTCGATATATCAAAGCTCAATGTTTCACCGGAAGGAGAATTGAGCTATACCGATGAAAACGGGGTTGTAGTGCCCTTGGGACAGAGACTTGGCATTGTTAAATTCCCGAACAAGTATGCACTTGAAAACGTGGGAAGCAATTTTTATTCAAGCAATTCGGCATCGGGAGAGGCAGTGCCCGATGACGAAATAGGTGTTAGGAGCAATGTAATGCAGTATTACCTCGAATCATCCAATGTGCAAGTGGTCGAGGAAATGGTTAAACTTATTGTTGCACAAAGGGCTTATGAAATTAATTCAAAGGCAATTCAATCTGCCGATGAAATGCTTGGTATTGCGAACAACCTGAAGAGATAACGGCGGTTTAGATTGCGCACGGCAATGAAAGTTGCATTACGGTGCAAAAGCTTTATTGACAGGAAATAAGAGACGGAGGCGTCAAAATGAATATCAGCGGGATTGGTAGTGAATCTTTAATTAACGTTGTAAAAAGTACAGAGGCCAAGGTTTCCGGGGACAGCTTTGAAGAGAGGCTGCAAAATGCCTTTGAAAACAAAGATGAAAAGGAACTTATGAAGGCATGCAAGGAGTTTGAAGGCATGCTCCTTAGTATTGTATATAAGCAAATGAAAGCCACAATCCCAAAATCAAATTTAATACCTTCCGATTACGGAAGAGATATTTTTGAAGAAATGCTTGATGAGGAAATAGCAAAAGAAGCGTCACAAGGATCAGGATTGGGACTGGCTGATGAGCTTTATAAACAGCTTAGCAGGAGTCTTAAAAAGACTTGATTGTAATATGATAAATATGAACCGGCTGCTTAAAGTGCCGGTTAAGGATAATTCAGTTGACGTTATTAAGCCTTAAGATGAATAGAGGTTAAAGATTTAAATACAGGAGTTAAAGCCCGTATAAAGTTATATCGGGCTTTTCTTTATGCAGGAAACTCCATTCTATTTTATAGGTTAATGGAATTTTATTGTTTTTTATTTCCCTAAAATAATTTAAGTTACACAGATAATTTAAATTACACTTCATTGATGTAAGAAAATATGGCGTATTTACAGGCTCTGTACTTGTGAAGCATAAGCTTCTGGAATATTTTTCTTGACAACATATTAAATGTGACAAATCAAAAGCTGTATGCTATAATATATCCCGGTTGAATAAATTTGGAAAGAGGTGTGCAGATGCTTACAAATATAGAAATTCAGAATATTATTCCTCATAGATATCCTTTTTTATTGATTGATAAAGTTATTGAAGTCGAACCGGGAAAGAGAGCGGTGGGAATTAAGAATGTTACGGCGAATGAGCCTTTCTTTCAGGGCCATTTTCCCAGCAATCCTATTATGCCAGGAGTTCTCATTGTAGAAGCTTTAGCACAAACTGCCTGTGTCGCAGGGCTGATGCTTGAAGAGAACAAAGGAAAGCTTGGTGTGTTTACAGGTATAGAATCTATGAAATTCAGAAGACAGGTTGTTCCGGGTGACGTGTTAAAGCTGGAAGCTGAGTTTTTGGCGTTCAAAATGGGCATGGGAAAGGCTAAGGTTCTTGCTACTGTTGATGGAGAGGTAGCAGCAGAAGGAGAAATTAAATTTGCGATGATTGATCCGAATAAAAAGTAAAAGAGACCTTTGCGAGATTTTTTTTGAACCTATCACTACGGTGTGTTGTAACAAGTATAATGTTGTGACAAGCATAAATTAAAGGATGGCGGATTTTCATATAATCAACCATCCTTCTTTGTTTGAGTATAAGAGCAAATTTTCCGGCTCTTAACTCACTGCCGCTATTTGCTTTTCTTTAAGAAACGTTTCTCCAACCTTGTATATGTCACCGGCACCCATGGTAAGTATCAAGTCGCCGGGGGCTGCATTTTTCTTAAGGTAGTCAACAATTTTCTCAAAACTCGGCAAATATATGGCATCTTGTCCGTTCTGACTTATTTTCTCGACGAGGATACTGGAATGTATTTCTCCAGTGTCTATTTCCCTGGCCGAATAGATATCGGCAATGATGATTTTATCGGCATCCGTGAATGCTTCAGAAAATTCGTTTAGCAGAAATTTTGTCCGGGTATATGTATGGGGCTGAAATATTGACCATATTCTTGTATAGTTTCCGTTACGTGCTGCTTTAAGTGTTGCTTTAATCTCTGAGGGATGATGGGCATAATCGTCAACAACCTTGATATTATCCGCAATTCCCTTCAATTCAAAGCGTCTATGGGTTCCTGTAAAGTTTTCCAAACCGCTTTTTATGCTGTCAATACTGCAACCCAAGGTATAACATGTGGCTATTGCAGCCAGGGAGTTACTTATGTTATGAATGCCCGGAACCCTAAGCCTTATATCCATTATTTTTTCATTGTTTCTTAGCACACTGAAGGAAGCACAACCGTCTTCGTTAAAGCTAATGTCCTTTGCTCTCCACATAGCATCTTCGGAATTAATACCGTAGGTGATCTTGTTGCAGCCGACTTTTTCCAGCAGGGAAGAAACGTTTTTGTCGTCTGCACATGCAACAACATACCCGTTTTCAGGGACAAGGGATATAAACTTTGAAAATGCATTTTTGATATGCTCTATGTCTTTAAAGTAATCGAGATGGTCTGCTTCAATATTTAGGACAACGGCAAGATATGGGTGGAACTTTAAGAAGCTTTCCACATATTCGCATGCCTCGGCAATAAAGTAGTCATTACCGCCAATTCTTGTGTTGCCTCCTATTGCATCCAGTTCACCGCCGATATGTATGGTTGGATCGAGAGCAGCCTCCATCATAATCATTGAAACCATTGATGTTGTAGTTGTTTTTCCGTGTGTGCCTGAAATGGCTATGCTGTATGGAAACTTTTTCATGATTTCACCCAGCAGGGTTGCCCTTTCCATGACTGGAATGCCCAAGTTTCCGGCTTTAACCAGCTCCGGATTATCGGCCTTCACAGCTGCTGTATAAATTATAAGTTCAGCATTATTTATGTTTTCTTCACTGTGACCGATATATATTTTAATTCCTTTTTTTTCAAGCTTTGAAGTTATATCGGAAGACTTCATATCGGATCCGGATACGTTAAATCCGAGGTTTAAAAGGATTTCGGCCAATCCGCTCATGCTTATTCCGCCAATTCCGACAAAATGCACGTTCTTAATTTTTTTTGAATCCAAAAAACTCAGCTGTTTCAATATTAACACTCCTTAAATTTTATACTATATGTTTTTCGAAAAAGCATTGTATGTTCTATTTTATATAAAGTAACTTCGGTATTACGGTTTCAAAAGAAGTTTGAAGCATATACTGTCAGTTAAAACCAACTTTCTAGGTTTTGATTAATACAAAAACAAAAATCCAATTAATATTATATGTAAATTTTAGCACAATTATAAGCACTCGGCATAATTAATTATGAAATAAATGATAAAATATATCGAAGGGGTACATAATAGCTGAACAATTTAACTAATAATGCTTAAAATATTCGGAGACATATTGTATAATAATATTATATTTTTATTAAGGGGTTTTATATTAGTTGATTGATCGTCTATATACGTTGGCATCCGATTGGAAATAGTATAAAACAAGCCCGGGGGGATAAGATGGAAAGATTTCACAGAAATGAAAGAATAGCAGTATTGCTGAAAACCATGTGCGATTCACCAGGAGAGACATTTACACTGGGTAACTTTGCAGAGATGTTCGGATCTGCAAAGTCTACGATAAGTGAGGATATAGATATTGTTCAGAATTTGCTTGAAAAATTTGATTTGGGCTTTATTGAAAGTTTACCGGGCTCTGCAGGGGGAGTAAGATTTGTTCCTGGCTTTAGCAAGAATAAAACCAGGACTATTTTGGAAGCTCTGTGCCAGGATTTATCAAATAGCCAAAGGATTCTTCCCGGGGGATATTTGTACATGCTCGATATTATTTATGACCCACGCAAAATTTCCGAAATAGGATATATTTTTGCGGGACACTTCTATAAAAGGGAAATTGATTGTGTTATCACAGTTGAGACTAAGGGTATACCCCTCGCTTTTTCAACGGCAAAGTATTTGGGAGTTCCGCTGGTCATAGCAAGGCATAACAGTGAAGCTACCGACGGGCCTTCTGTAAATATAAATTATGTATCCGGATCTTCAAAGAAAATACAAACCATGGTGCTTCCCATGAGAGCATTGAAAAGACAATCCAGGCTGCTATTTATAGACGACTTTATGAAAGGCGGGGGCACGGCCAGAGGAATAATTGAGCTTGCGAGGGAGTTTGAATGTGAGGTCGCCGGTATCGGAGTTGTTATCGAAACTTTGGAGCCTTCTAAAAAGCTGGTGGAGGATTATGTCTCGCTTCTCACTTTGAACATTGTTAATGAAGAGGAAAGGATTATCGATGTTAAACCCGGGAAAGACTGGATTTGACTTGAACAATTCAAGAAAAATGTGCGAATAAGATATATTTAGACAATATACGTTTGTTATGAATAATATGTTTATAATGAGAAATGCTATTTAAAGGTGGCATATTACGAAATATAAATTAGATAAAAATTAAAATAGTGAGAAAATAAGAAGGAAATTCGAAAATAATGACGAATATAATAATAGTACATGATGAATACACAATTTACGGAAGGTGGTAACATCTTATGGAAATTACCGATGTTCGTATCAGAAAAATTGACTCTGAAGGTAAAATGAAGGCTGTTGTTTCAGTAACCTTTGATAATGAATTTGTTGTTCATGATATAAAGGTTATTGAAAGTCAGAACGGTTTATTCATTGCTATGCCTAGCAGAAAAGCTCCGGATGGGGAATTTAGGGATATTGCTCATCCTATAAATGCCGAAACCAGGGGCAAGATCCAAAGTGCCATTTTGGATAAATACGAGTCTATTTCTACAGCTGAAGTAGAAGAAACACAGAGTGAAAAAACAGAAGAATAATTAATTATTCAAAACAATAAATAGGTAATGTTTTATAAAGCTTTTGAATCGTGAAAAGTGGTGCATTGTTTATACCCGATGGTTATTCGTTAATTGCAGCCGGGTTGGATTATATACCGGTAAAGCTATGGTGAATATACCATGTCAGGGTAAGATGTTCTTCCTTGTATGTCATGACAATATTTTGTTTTGACGGTGACAGGGAGACCATAAAGTAATGCTTACTTTTGACGATTTTTTATTGTTTTTACGGAGTATTTCTTTTAATTGTTGTTTATTTAAGGTTGAAAAGTTAATAAAAAAATGAGAAAATATATGTGGCTTAAATATAAGTTATATTTGAAGCAATGTTTATAATATAATTTGATGAGATATTCACCAATGATAATTATACAATATTAGCTATAAAGATATGGACGGGGTAATATTAAAAGGTTGAGAACTCGCAAAATTTTTGATCTTTTTTATGGAGCTTAAGGAGGGAGAATATAATGGAACATTTGATGGCAGTTATTCTTGCGGCCGGTGAAGGAAAGAGAATGAAATCAAAAAAGGCAAAGGTATTGCATGAAATATGCGGAATGCCTTTGGTTAAGTGGGTATATCAGTCGGTAAGAAAAGCAGGCATAGAGGATACGGTTATTGTTGTGGGACATAAAGCAGAAGATGTAAAGGAGAAGCTTGGGGACGAAATCCTTTATGCTTTTCAGGAAAAACAGTTGGGAACAGGCCATGCGGTAATGCAGGCACAGGATTATTTTGCAAATAAAGAGGGCTATGTAATGGTGTTGTATGGAGATACCCCTCTTGTTACTTCAGATACTATTTCGGATGCTATCCGTTTTCATAAGGAAAACAACAATTCTGCTACGGTTATTACTGCGGATCTTGATGATCCTACCGGATACGGAAGGATTGTAAGAAGCGGTGACGGCAGTGTATTGAGAATTGTTGAACACAAAGATGCCAATGATGAAGAAAAAAGCATCAAAGAAGTCAATTCAGGAATGTATTGCTTCAATATTAGTGACCTAAGGGAAGCCCTTAGTGAGCTTAACAATAACAACAGTCAGGGAGAGTACTATCTGACGGATACCATAGAAATATTATTAAAGAAGGGTAAAAACGTAAGAGCAATTAAGGTAAAGGACAGTGACGAAATATTAGGAATAAATGACAGAATACAGTTGGCAAAAGCAGGTGAAATAATTAGAAACAGAATTTTGCAAAGATTTATGGAGAACGGTGTGACAATTATTGATCCTGCTTCAACTTTTATTGATCAGGAAGCAGAAATCGGAATTGATACGATTATTTATCCTTCAACTATTATTGAAGGTAATACAAAAATCGGAGAAGATTGTGTAATAGGTCCCGGAAGCAGGATTGTGAGTTGCGAAATAGCTGATGGGGTTGAGGTCAAAAACTCCGTTGTGCTGGAAAGCTCAATAGACAGTGGCACAAAAGTTGGACCTTTTGCATATATCCGTCCCGGAAGCAAAATCGGTAAGAATGTTAAAATCGGAGACTTTGTAGAGGTTAAAAAATCAATAATCGGAGATAAAACCAAGATATCGCACCTTACTTATGTGGGAGATGCGGAAATAGGCAAGGGAGTAAACCTTGGCTGTGGCGTTGTAGTGGTTAATTATGACGGAAAGAAAAAGAATAAAACAGTAGTAGGCGACAATTGCTTTGTGGGTTGTAACGTAAACCTGATATCTCCGGTGGAGATCAAAGACAATGCATATATAGCAGCCGGTTCGACCATTACCGATTTGGTACCGGAGAATTCTTTGGCTATTGCCAGAAGCAGGCAGGTTATAAAAGAAGATTGGGTTATAAAAAAGGGTATGTTGAATAAGGAAAAGAAAGATTAATTTAAGAAAGATAATTGATTGTACAATATTAAATTTAACATAAAATTGATAATAATTAAGTAAGAAGGGGAACATGAAATGAATTTACATGGTAAGGATATTAAAATTTTTGCAGGAAACTCAAATATTGAGTTGGCTAAAGAAATTGCGAAAAAAATGGGACTTCCGCTGGGAATGGCTGAGGTAGGAAAGTTTAGCGACGGTGAATGTGCTATTAACATTAATGAGGTCGTCAGAGGATCGGATGTGTTTATAATTCAGTCTACCTGTCCACCTGTCAATGACAACCTTGTTGAACTTTTGATAATGATAGATGCAATGAAAAGGGCTTCGGCAGGAAGAATTACTGCAGTAATGCCGTATTTTGGATATGCAAGGCAGGACAGGAAAGCTAAAGCAAGGGATCCCATTTCAGCGAAGCTGGTAGCTAATCTGTTGACAACTGCCGGAGCGGACAGGGTACTTACAATGGATCTTCATGCACCCCAGTTGCAGGGATTCTTTGATATTCCATTGGACCATCTGCTCGGAGGTACAATTTTAGCTCATTACTTTTTAGAAAAGTTTGAGGACACTTCCGATGTAGTTGTTGTATCGCCGGATGTCGGCAGTGTTTCAAGATCGAGAAAATTTGCCCAGAGGTTGGATGTTCCCCTGGCTATAATCGATAAGAGAAGACCCAAGGCCAATGTTTCGGAGATAATGAATATTATCGGGGATGTTAACAATAAGAGAGTAATACTGGTAGATGACATAATTGATACGGGCGGTACGATTGTTAATGCTGCAAATGCTCTGGCTGAAATGGGGGCAAAAGAAGTGTACGCATGTTGTACCCATGGTCTTTTATCAGGACCTGCAATAGAAAGAATTAAAAACTCTCAAATGAAAGAACTTATTACATTAAATACAATTCCATTGGATGAAAGCAAGAGAATAGATAAAATTGTTCCTCTTTCGGTAGCGAATGTATTTGCTGAAGCTATTGAAAGAATATACGGAGATATATCCATAAGTTCTCTCTTTACTCAAAAGGATTAATTGTTGCTTATTAGCGGACAAGCATATATTTTTACATATTTGCCCCCTTAAATTCATTAAGGGGGTAAATTAATAAGAAAAGGGTGATTTGTCTGGAGGATTTGTTTATAATAATAGGACTGGGCAATCCAGGTAAGAAATATGAAAATACAAGACATAACGTAGGTTTTGATACGGTTGAGCTTCTTTCAAGAAGGCACGGTATAACGATTACCAAGCTTAAGCATAAAGCACTTTTAGGCGATGGGAAAATTTCGGGCAAGAGGGTAATTTTGGTCAAGCCCCAGACGTTTATGAACCTCAGCGGTGAGAGTGTCCGGGAAATACTTGAATGGTATAAAGTTCCCGTAAAAAATATTATAATAATATATGATGACATAGACCTGCCGGCGGGTAAACTTAGATTGAGGCCGAAGGGAAGTGCCGGGACCCATAACGGTATGAGGTCGGTAATATACCAGATTGAATCCGATGAGTTTCCCAGAATAAGGATCGGTGTCGGCGGACCTCCTGAAGGATGGGAGCTTGCTGACTATGTTTTAAGTAAGTTATCCGGTGAGGATAAAAAGAAGGTTGAGGAAGCAATCGTATATGCGGCGGATGCTGTTGAGGAAATAGTTAAATCGGGTATTGATGTGGCCATGAATAAATTTAACAGTTTAAAATTGTAGCAAATTTTATGAGGTTATCAGGATGGGTTATTTTGGAGATAAACGGTTTTTAATAGATCCCCTTTTTGAATTAAAAGAATATAGCATTATACTGGAAGATATCAAAAGAGGAATGCCGGTTACGATTACGGGACCGTCGGAGTCCCAAAAAGCTCATCTGGCATATGCTCTCTGCAATCATCTTGGGAAAAAGGGTGTTTGCATTGCTTACAATGAAATTCAGGCCAGAAAGATGTATGAGGATTTCTCCTGCTTTTTCGGAAAAGGCGCGGTGCTTTTTACATCGAGGGAGATAATGCTCCATGATGTGGATGCTAAAAGCTACGATTCGGTATATGAGAGAATCGAAGCCTTATACCGTATTGAAAGAGGGGATTACAGCTTCATAGTAACAAGTGCTGAGGCTTTGTGCCAGAAGCTTATTGAAAGGGAGCTTTTTGTTGGAAGCATCCTGAAGTTTTCCGTCGGTGACCGGATTGACTTGGAAAATACAATTCAAAAGCTTATATCAATAGGATATGAAAGAGAAACAACGGTTGAGGGTAAGAGTCAGTTTGCCGTCAGGGGAGGAATTATAGACATTTTCCCGGTAAACAGTGATTCGGCAGTCAGAATAGAGCTTTTTGATGATGAAATAGACTCCATAAGAAGCTTTGATCTTTTAACTCAGAGATCCATCGAGAATGTGAAGGATGTAACGGTCTTGCCGGCAAGGGAGGTAATTTATCCGTATGAGCGCAGAGACTGCATTCTACAGAAAATATCCCGCGAGCTTGAAGAACAAATCAAAGGAGTAAAGAATCTTCACAGGGACAAGGTCACGGCGGTATCTGGCGCAAAGGACAGCAAAAGCTATATTGAAAAGCTTCAGGAAAGAATAAAATTCGATATTGAACGTTTTCAGCAGGAATACTATTTTGCAGGGATGGACAGATATATTCCCTATATAATAGAAAATCCTTTTTCGATAATTGATTATATTGATTCCGATAATTTAATCTTTGTTGATGAACCTGTAAGATTCGAAAAAAGGATTGAAGGATTTCTTGAAGAAAGCCGTGAAATGTGCAAGGCTCTTTTTGAAAAGGGACAGCTTCTTGGGGGAAGCATTGAATTGTTTTTTGATTATGCCAAGCTCTCCGGGAAGTTGAATAATAGAAAAAATTTACTGTATTTAAGCACCCTGTCCGCTGACCAACGGCAATCGGACAACAGGAAAACAATAACATCCAAGCTTCTCAATTCATATCAGGGACATTTAGACCTTTTGATAGATGACATAAGACACTGGAAGGAAAAGCGTTCAAGAGTTGTTATACTTTCCGGTACCAAGGTTCGCGGAGAAATGCTGACAGAGGCCTTGGGAGACAGGAATATTGAGGCTGTTTTTTTGGAGGAGCCGAACCGTGATGTGGAGCCGGGGGAGGTAATAATAACTCACGGCACATTGCACACGGGCTTTGAATATCCTGATATCGGATTTGTAGTGGTAAGCGGTAAGGAGCTTTTCGGGCAGGACAAAAAAACAAGAAGGATCAAGCCCAATAAGAATAAGGGTCAGAAGATAAATGTATTTACCGATCTTAATGTAGGCGATTATGTCGTTCACCGGCTGCATGGAATCGGAAAGTACATAGGCATTGAACAACTGGTGGTTGAGAACGTTAAAAAGGATTACCTGAAGATTCAATATCAAGAGGGTGATTTTTTATACGTTCCTACAAACCAGATGGATTTGATACAAAAATACATAGGCTCTGAAGGAAAAACGCCGAGGCTCAGCAAGCTTGGAGGAACCGATTGGGTAAAAACAAGAGCCAAGACCAAGGAAGCGTTGATGGAGCTTGCCGGAGAGCTTATTAAGCTATATGCCGAAAGGGAAGCCGCAAGAGGGTATTCCTTTAGCAAGGATACAGTGTGGCAGAAGCAGTTTGAGGATCTGTTTCCCTATCAGGAAACCGAAGACCAGCTTAGGTGTATTGAAGAGATAAAAGCGGATATGGAATCCTCAAAACCAATGGATAGGCTTTTGTGCGGAGATGTGGGCTTTGGAAAAACCGAAGTGGCCATAAGAGCGATGTTTAAGGCGGTAATGGACGGAAAACAGGTGGCATATCTCGTTCCCACGACGGTTTTGGCTCAGCAGCATTACAACAACTTCAAGGAAAGAATGAAGGATTTCCCGGTTACTGTTGAGATGATCAGCCGATTTAGAACAAAGGCGGAACAAAACAAGATATTAAAGGATGTTAAGGCAGGTGTGGTGGATATTATAGTCGGAACCCACCGGCTGCTTCAAAAGGATGTCGTTTTCAAGGATCTGGGGCTTTTGGTTATAGATGAAGAGCAGCGGTTTGGAGTAAAGCATAAGGAAAGAATCAAGAAAATCAAGTCAAATGTGGATGTTTTAACTTTTACCGCGACACCGATTCCAAGGACACTTCACATGTCTCTCACAGGAATCAGGGATATAAGCACCATTGAAGATCCTCCGGAGGAAAGATACCCTGTTCAGACTTATGTTATGGAGTATAATCCGGAGGTTATAAAAGATGCAATAAACAGGGAAATAAGCAGAGGGGGACAGGTCTTCTATCTTTACAACAGGGTCAGGTCCATAGATATGAAGGCCATTACGGTAAACAATCTGGTTCCCGATGCCAGGGTAGGTATAGCCCATGGACAGATGAGTGAAACGGAGCTTGAGAACGTGATGTTCCGGTTTATCAATGGGGAATATGATGTTCTTGTTTGTACTACAATAATTGAATCCGGTCTTGATATGCCCAATGTAAACACTATTATAGTTGAAAATGCTGATGCAATGGGGCTTGCACAGCTTTACCAGCTGAGGGGCAGGGTAGGACGTTCCAACAGGCTTGCCTACGCATATATAACCTACAAGAAGGACAAGGTACTCTCGGAGATTGCAGAGAAAAGGCTTCAGGCAATAAAGGAATTTACGGAGTTCGGATCCGGATTTAAAATAGCAATGCGGGATTTGCAGATAAGGGGAGCGGGGAATCTTTTAGGACCCCAGCAGCACGGACACATAGATTCCGTAGGTTATGACATGTACTGCAGGCTTCTTGCCGAAGCAGTTAACGAGCTTCGGGGAATTCCTGTTTCCGACAGTGATCTGGAGATATCCATAGATATTAACATAAGTGCTTATATAGATGATATGTATATAGAAGATGAAAATCAAAAGATAGAAATATACAAAAAGATTGCGTCAATAAACAATGAGCAGGATGTTTTGGATGTGGAAGATGAGCTTATGGACCGCTATGGTGAGATACCTCAGTCTGTAAGGAATCTACTGGATATTGCATTGATTAAATCGTTGGCGGGAGCATGCGGATTTTTGTCGATACAGGAGAAAAACGATACTGTAATATTTCAGTATGCTGAAAACAGAAATATTAACTTGGAGGCCTTAGGAAGGCTGATGGATAAATATAAAAGAAAACTTCTTTTCACAGCTAGCAGCAAGCCTTACATTACATACAAAATTGCCGGCATTAAAAGAAGTGAATTGCTGGACAATATTAAAATTTTGTTACAGGACATTAATAAATTGCAGTGAAGTGCACAATTTATTATAATGTATATAGTTGGGGTTATTCTGTAGATAAAAAAGCCTCGAAAAACAAGTCTGTTTTTTGAGCTTTTCAATACTGTTTTTGAGGTCCCTGAAAGGGGAGGATTTCGAAAACAGTCCATATTACTTAGTGAATGTGAGGGATTTTTATTGAGTAAAAACAAGAATAATAAAAGAAACAACAAGATGAGGACAATTTTGTTTGTGGCTGCGGTGGTAGTGGTTGCTCTGGCTTTGGGAGGCTATATTTGGTATTCGAGCGTTACGAGCTATGTAGCCACTGTGTCGGGAGAGAAGATCTCCAGTTCCGATTATAAGTATTTTCTTGCTACCGTAAAAAACCAAATGGAAGATGATGCAAAGATTGCGGATGAAGAGTCAAGGAAGGCATTCTGGAATTCCAAGGTGGATGGAATTGATGCAAAGGAGATTGCAAAGCAAAGAACCTTGGAAAGTACTAAGGAATACAAGATACAGCTTATAAAAGCTAAAGAAAACGGTATATTTTTAAATGATAATGATCTAAAAGTAATCAATGATTCAATTAACGATTTTCTTAATCAGTTAGCCATAAGCTACCAGATGACTTCGGATTCTCCTAATGCTAAAAAGCCTGAAGATGTAATTAAGGAAATGTATGGATTTGGTGTGGATGAACTTAGAAATATAATGAAAAATCTAAGGCTAATCTATAAATTTGTAGAGCAGGAACAGAAAAAAATAAATGTTACCGAAGAGGAAATGAAAAAAAGATATGCAGAAAATAAAGATACCTTCGATACTGTAGATGTAAGGCATATATTGATTAGTACATGGGATAAGGAGACCGGTGAGGAACTTTCGGAAGAAGATAAGAAAAAGAAATATGAGGAAGCAAAGAAAATTCTTGAGAGGGTTAAGAACGGAGAAGATATGGAAAAACTGGCAACAGAACTTTCTGATGACTCCGGAGTAAATGAAAATAAGGGACTACTTAAAGTAGATTATAACAAGACCATAGTTGAGGAGTTAAAACCGTTCACCGATTGGGCTGTGAAGAACAAGGTTGGAGATACCGGCATAGTTGAGACGAGTTATGGATACCATGTCGTAAGGATAGAAGACAGGACAGATTATGCCGATGTTGCAGATAAGGTCAGAAATGTTATACTTTCTGAAAAATATGATGAAATATTAAAAGAATGGGCTAAAGATCCGAAATACGATATTGTAAAAAATGAGTTTGCTATAAATAGGATAAAAGTAGAATAATTGTTTTTTGATTTAGAAGATTCACAATAATTTTTCTATATTTTCTTAGCTTAAAAAGGCGTAAGCAGATGGTAACAAGATATATGAATAAGCTTTATATGTTTAGTAAAAAAGATCGGTTAACCGGTCTTTTTTTGTTATGTGAGAAAGTAAACTAATTTTTTGCGAAACTTAAGTTCCCGGAATATTTTTCTTTACATCTGTTAAGATCTTCACAAATCGTTATTTTAGTAGCCAAGAAGAATCCATTCTTACCGAGTTTTTGAAGGTTGTTGGAATTTGGATTTTTAAACTATCATAATTCACCTGTAATGTATAAAACTCCAATAAATAATTAATAATAAAACTGTACCAACAACATAAATAGAAAAGGAGGTAAAAATAAATTGAAAGCAACCGGAATAGTTAGAAGGATAGATGACCTGGGAAGAGTAGTAATTCCAAAGGAAATCAGAAGAACATTAAGAATCAGGGAAGGTGACCCTCTTGAAATATTTACCGATAGAGAAGGAGAAGTAATATTAAAGAAGTATTCACCAATTGGAGAATTAAGTGATTTCGCTGCTCAGTACGCTGAATCGTTGCACAAAACAAGTGGACATATAACTTGTATTTCAGATAGAGATACAATTATAGCGGTATCAGGTGCATCTAAAAAAGAATTTCTTGAAAAATCTTTAAGCTCGGAAATTGAAAAAATAATAGAAGAGAAGACTACATTAATTGTAAAAGCGCCTGAGGAAAAGCCCATCAACATTTTAGCAGATGAGGGAGGAGAAAGAAAATACTTCTCTCAGGTAGTTACTCCTATTATTTCCGAGGGAGATCCCATTGGAGCCGTCATGTTCTTATCGACAGATCCTGATGTGCGTATGGGAGAGGTTGAAGCTAAACTTGCTCAGTCCGCCGCAGGTTTCCTGGGAAAACAGATGGAACAGTAAAAAGTATGCTTTGTAGTGTTTTCAAAACAAGAAAATCATGGTATTGCCGAAGAGTGATAAATTCAAGGTTATTAAAATACAAAAATCAAAATCTGACTGAAAGCGAAAGGGGCGTTGGTTGCCCCTTAAGCTTTTATTTTTTTCTTTTTTCGGACGGGTTTTATGGCAATGGAAAAGGACTTTTGATATAATTGAAACGACCGATTTTACTGCTGGGGAGTTGATTTAATGATAAAGGACAAATACACCTTTGAAGAATTGCTTGATATTATGAAGCTTTTACGGAGCGAAAACGGATGCCCGTGGGATAGAGAGCAAAACCACGATACTCTGAAAAAGTATATGATTGAGGAGACTTATGAAGTTCTTGAGGCAATAGATTTAAAGGATAAGGACAAGCTCTGTGAAGAATTGGGAGATCTCTTGCTGCAAGTTGTTTTCCATGCACAAATAGCACGGGAGCAAGAGGAATTTACAATGGATGATGTTATAACGGGTATTTGCAGAAAAATGATACTTAGGCACACCCATGTTTTCGGTGAGGTTAAAGCCGATACTGCCGATGATGTTGTGGTAAATTGGGAAGAGATAAAGAAAAAAGAGAAGGGTATGAAAAGTCAGACAGAGGTTCTTAAAAGTGTGCCTTCAAATTTACCGGCCCTTATGAGAAGCTATAAGGTTCAGCAGAAGGCAGCACAGGTAGGATTTGACTGGGATAATATCGAAGATGCATTTTCAAAGGTTTTAGAAGAAATAGATGAATTAAAAGATGTATATAAGAGTAAAGATGTGGAAAGAATAAAAGATGAATTGGGAGATGTATTATTTTCCATAGTTAATTTGTCAAGATTTGTGAAGGTGCAACCGGAGCTGGCATTAACCGGAACGATAAACAAGTTTATAGAAAGATTTGAATTTATCGAGAAGGAGGCGGCAAAAGCCGGGAAGATTCTTCAGGAAATGTCTTTAGCAGAAATGGATGAGTTGTGGAATAAAGCCAAAAGACAAAATTGAGGGAAATTTTATAAACTAATTGGGTGAAAGGAGGAATTTTAGGATTTACAACGAATGATATTAGTTGTGATTTACGATGCAGGAAATTTAATTTATAATAAAGAAACTTATGTTTCAATAAAGTCCATAACAAAGAATTAGGAGGATTGTTACATGAATAAGACAGAATTAATAGCAAGTATGGCAGAAAAAAGTCAGTTATCGAAGAAGGATGCAGAGAAGGCTCTTAATGCTTTTATCGAAAGCGTTGAAGAGGCTCTTGCAAAGGGTGATAAAATCCAATTGGTTGGATTTGGTACATTTGAAGTAAGGGAAAGAGCTGAAAGAAAGGGAAGAAATCCTCAGACAAAAGAGGAAATAACAATTCCTGCTACCAAGGCACCTATTTTTAAGGTGGGAAAAGGATTAAAGGATTTAATAAACAAATAAAGTTATTTGTGTTTCATAGTACTTATTACAGATTTAAGAAAAGACACGGGGCCTTGAGCCCCTTTCAATTTTTTAACATGGTTTTAAATATAAAATTTGCTTGGAAGAGATTACTTAAAATTTGAAATTAACAAACATACATTTATTAAAAATATTCATATCAATTTTTGCAGGGGGATTTTGAAAATATGAGAATTGACAAATATCTTAAAGTTTCAAGACTGATAAAAAGACGTACACTGGCTAACGAAGCATGTGAGCAGGGCAGAGTAAAGATAAACGATAAAGTCGCAAAGCCGGGTTCGGATGTAAAGGTTGGCGATATAATCGAGATACAGTTTGGAAACGCTACTACACGGGTTAAGGTAATTTCGGTCGCGGAGCATGTTTTAAAAGCCGATTCAAAAGAAATGTACGAGATATTAAGCAATTAGTCTTATGAAAAGAGGCCTTTTTCAAAGTAAATATAATTAAATTGGGAATCCGACTTATTTTTATTACCACTTTACTG
The DNA here is from genome assembly GCA_001512505.1 of Clostridiaceae bacterium DTU079. Lineage (GTDB taxonomy): Bacteria > Bacillota > Clostridia > Acetivibrionales > Acetivibrionaceae > Hungateiclostridium. The sequence goes on from LFSC01000010.1 coordinate 54,628, forward strand.
CCGGTTTGAGTTATAATACTTTCGAAACGGTTTTCATGAATTCGGGTAGGAATGGAATAATTGTATTGTATTTTAATGTTTTGAAACCGTTAATTTGGATATATATCATATAGAACTTTTGAAAGGAATGATTGTATGGAACTTACAACACCGGCATTGCTGTTTCCGGCTATTTCATTACTGATGCTTGCATACACAAACCGCTTTATGGTGTTGGCGCAATTAATCCGCGATTTGTATGCCAAATATAAAGAAAACCCTGATGAGGTAACAAAAGGACAGTTACACAATTTGAAAAAAAGAATTGTGATAATAAAAAATATGCAGATATTTGGCGGTCTGAGTTTTTTCTTCTGCGTTACATGCATGTTTTTGCTATTTTTTAATTTTTTGATTCTAGCGGATATTGTTTTTGGCATCAGCTTATTATTGCTGTTGGTTTCATTGGCATTATTGGTGTATGAATTGCAAATTTCGGTGAATGCTTTAAATATCCAGCTGAAGGATTTTAAATAATATGAAACTCAGATTTTTTTTAAATAAAGTATTGCTACTATACATTTCATTGAGTCAAAAGTATTGAATTAAATATAACCCTTTACGAAAGAAACAATAAAAACCTGGGGAAAATGTTCCGTTGGCTTAAGTTTTACCGGAACATTTTTTTACTGTGTTCTTTACTTAAACAGTATGCACTCAATATAAAATAAAAACTCAGCTTTCGTGCATCGGAATTATTCTGTTCATGAAACTTTCACAAAAAATGCAAGGTTTTTTCAATTCTATTTTTGAATCCCATGATATACTATAAACCAAGTAAGATGTTATAAAATCGGTTTTGTAGCATAATCGACTTATATTAAAGATCCAATTAATTGTTTTCATTATATTTACAGGGGAGTAATCTAACATATAACTTTTTTATACTTATAGGGGAGTAATCTAATATATAACTTCAAAATTAATATAAGTAAGGGGGATGAAATGAAAATGAAAAGTATGTTTAAAAAAATTAAATATGCGGCTTTTGCATTAATTATATTTGCAGTTGCTGTAAGCATAAACTTGGTTTTCGGTCCAAATACGGCATATGCATCAACTGAATTAACTTCCGATGACGGGTTATGGAAATTTACTGACGACGGAGTAATTATGCAATATTTAGGAAATGAAGCTGTAATAACATTACCGGATCAGCTTACGGCAAACGGTGTTTCTTATCATATATCAAAACTACATTGGGGTGCAATAGGCTGGAATAAAACAACAACTGAAATTAATATCGGTCCTAATATTGTGGATATTGAACCCGGTTCATTTAAACAATTGGAGTCATTAAAAAGAATTAATGTAAGTCCTGAAAATGAAAAATATTGTGATATTAACGGAATATTATACAATAAAGAGAAGACATTTTTGATTAGATATCCGCAAAAAATGATACTGGGGTTTTAGAACTTCCGGATACATTTACATATTGCTATTTAAATGCAATAGAAAATGCTGAAAATGTAAAGGCATTAAAGATTCCTGCAAGTTATACAGGTGAGTGGAAAAATGGCAAGGATTTATTAAAACCGGAATCTTTTCCGAATTTACTGGCAATAAGAGTTTCACCTGAGAATCCTTATTTTACATCACATGAAGGCGTTTTATACAGCCGTGATATGACTACACTTTATTGGTATCCACCTAAAAATATTCATTCCAGTTTTACTATCCCCGATAGTGTCAAGAAAATTGAAATGAATGCATTTTTGAATGCCGAACGCTTGAGAAATCTGGACTTGACATCGAATATTGAAAACATAAGCTATAATTTTGAGGGATGTAATCTGACATCCATTAATAATATTACAACAAGAGAAGAATATATTAACTGGGATCCTTCAGTTAAATCCGTATTCCAAAAATATCTTCATTATTTTGAGGATCAACCCATTTCAATATCTTTGGTAGAGCAGGAAGTACAATATGCTGTAGACAACTATATCGAAGAGGGTATGAATGATTACGAAAAAATATATGCATTATACAATTATGTAGCTAAAAAAGTATTTTATACGAATGGAGATACTTGGGATCCTCAATATCATTGTCTTTCTTCTGTGTTCCTTGGAGACGAAACAGTTTGTGAAGGTTATGCTCTGGCTATGTCGTTATTGCTAGACAAAGTAGGAATAACAAACTGCTGTGTTTCAGGTAGCAGCCCTGAGTTTAGCCAGCATGCATGGAATCTTGTAAAGATCAGTGGTGTATGGCTGCAGATTGATGCTAATTGGGATGATAAAGGGGATTATGCAGGACAAAAATACTTTTTGAAAAGTAAAAGTGAGTATGAGAAAATACACGCACCATACATAAGAAACATAAATCAAAAGTTCACAAAATATAGCTTTGGAGTGGATAAGTCGATTTACAATAACAACTTGCCGGACTGCAATATAAGCATAGGAGATATAAATAAAGACGGAATAATAGACGGAGCAGATAAAGACCTTATAAGAAATGAAATACAAGCTTACGCCAGGTATTCCTATTTAGGATATTATAATGTGCTTGCAGATGTAAAGCTTGACGGAAAAATAGATATGGATGATTATAATTGGCTATGTGATAAGCTTGTTTTGGGGAATAAAGACATACTTATCGGTGACCTTAACCAAAACGGAGTATATGATGAGGAAGATTTAGCGCTTCTGGAAATTGAAATAGGGAAATTTAATACACAGCCGGGGTATTACAATATTCTGGCAGATGTTTACTATGACAGAGTATTGGATATATACGATTATTTGTTACTATGGGACTTCATTTATTTGCCGAATAACCGGTAGAGTAAAAGCTTCTAATTAGGTAATACAGCAGTTAAATAAAAATTTATGCTAACAGGTAAAGAGCAATAATTAATATAAAACGGCACAATTTAAGTGGGTTACATTCACGTAATATCCTTAAATGTGCCGTTTTGCTTTTGCCCTTTCAATCTTAAAACAATAGTTTCCACTGAGCCGGTTGGGAGGGTGCAGTCTTTTTCTTGGAATCTCATAAAGGGAAATGTGTCATTTTTAATATTGTACATGCATAAATATTTATATTAGTATGACATAAATTGGAGGGATAAAAATGGTTGAAGATAAGAAAAACCAAAAGACCGGTGTTCAGAATCTTATACTGGAAAACAGAGAGAAATTAAGCATATCCGGTGTTATTGACGTGGAAAGCTTCAATGATGAAATGGTTGTAGTAGATACGGAATTGGGAATTCTAATTGTCCGGGGTGAAGACCTTCACATAAACAAATTAAGTCTGGAAAGCTCCGAACTAAGCATAGAAGGATATATTACAAGCTGCGAATACAATGAAAAAGACGGAAGATCAAAAGGTATGGGATTTTTTGCTAAAATGTTTAGATAGGATAAGTGATAGAATTGTGGGTTTCTGTTAGCAATCAGGCATATGTTTTTTTGAGTTGTGTCTTAGGTGGCATGATAATTGCATTTTTATATGATATATTCAGGGTAAGAAGGAAGGCTATAAGATCCGGTAATCTCATTGTATACTTTGAGGATTTTATTTACTGGATTATTGTAGCATTGGTTCTTTTTGCCGTTGTCTATCGGAGCAATGAAGGGGAAATAAGAGGGTACCTTATATTAGGTGTAGTTATTGGAATTGTCCTGTACGTTTTGCTCCTGAGCAGGATTGTCATGAATGTGTTTTTGTTTCTCATAAGGGTAGTATATAAAGCAGCAGTTATTGTTTTTACCGTAGCGCTGATACCGATAAAAGTGATTCTTAAAATACTTGGAGTTCCTACTAAAGGTGTTTATAAGATAATGATGAAGAGTAAAAGCAAAGTAAAAAGAGTAGGAAGGAATATACACGATAAGTTCAGGATAACAAAAAAATTATTTAAAAATATTAGGAAAAAAATTTAGTAAAGGAGGATTTTGTTAATAGTTATAGAATTAATATAATGGTATCATAGTGTCATATAATCCCTATTCCGGTGAAGAGGAGTAGGAAAAGAACCGGTGCAATTTGCAAATTGCATCTTGCATTTGTGTTTAAAAGGCTGATATACTATTATTCTCATAGTATATGGCTTTACCAAAGGAGAGTTTGGATTATGAACAAAAGAAAAAAGCGTAGTTGGGGATTAATTCTTATAACCGGAGTTTTTATAGTCAACATAGGAGTAGTTCTTGTAAAACAGGAGAGAATGTTACGAGCCCAACAAAGAGAATTGGAAAAAATACAGTCTAATATTGAACGGGAGAACGAACTTAACAAAAAACTTTTACAGCAAAAGCAAGAAGTAAACACCGATGAGTACATAGAAAAGATTGCCAGAGAGAATCTTGGAATGATTAAGGACGGCGAGAAGATATTTATTGATGTTGATTAACGGATGGCTCTCTATATAATACCGAAGTGATACAATGGTAATATTTATAAATTGGAGATGCTTGACATTAATCAATGTCGTATTATATAATCTATATGGATTGCACTAGGTTTCATACATAAGAACTTAGGCAGCCTACAAAACCAAGGCATATGTTTTTGTAATATCCAAAAGGAACTCCCCATAAAGGCTGTTGCAAAACATGTGAGTACCTTATTTAATCAGGAGGATCAACTTATTTATGCTCGTTGAAGTAGGAAAAATTGTCGATGGTAAAGTCTCAGGCATTACTAATTTTGGGGCTTTTGTTCAACTCTCGAATGGTCAAACCGGATTGGTTCACATCTCGGAGGTAGCGGAGGAATACGTAAAGGACATCAAGACTCATCTTAAAGAGAATCAGGCGGTAAAGGTTAAAATCATTTCTGTAGACAATAACGGAAAAATCAGTCTATCTATTAAGAAGGCATTGGACAACAAAAACACTAAAAATCCGGCTGTTAAATCCACAAAACCCGAAGAATTGGATTGGGATAACAATCGTTCTTCCAACCTTACCTTTGAAGAGCGTCTTGCAAAGTTTATGAAAGACAGCGATGAAAAGCTGCATGACCTCAAGAAGAATTTTGAGTCTAAACGGGGAAGCGGAGGATACAGAAAATCCATACAATATTAAATCTGATTATTTAATTTATAAATATTAGTTTTGAGGGAAAATTGCGTACAAAAGCCTAAACTGTCGGAGGAAATAACCACAGAGAGGTTTGTTGTCGCCTTTTTGCGTGTGTGCAAATTCCCGAAGGTTCCATTTATAAATAGCTTGAGAACACATTAAGAGTTTATAATTTTTTTAAGTAATCTTTCAGCTTTATTGGAAACTCCGTTCATAATATTTATAATACGATCGGTATTCAATCCCTTATCGCCTTCAAGGGCTTTAGTATTGTGAATTTTATTGACATGAAGAATATATTCGAGGTCGTCTGTTCCGTTTCTAAAAAGGGCCCCCAATAACTCATTTGTCCGGGTATATCCTATTTCGATCATATTTGAAATGCTTTTGTATCTGAAATCGAAGGAGTCTTTCACAATGAGTTCATTTACAAAAAAGCACAAGTTTACAACTTTATCCGGTATTTGTATACTTTCCTTGCATACCCAGTAAGGATCGAAGTGCACTACAAATATGAGGTCAAGATCCATGTCTAACAAGGGCTTTAGTGGTATATTATCCCTGAAAGCGCCGTCAATTAATTTTTTGTTGTTTACCTTGATTGGTTGCATCAGGGTAGGAATTGACACGGCAGCATGCAATATTTTTCTTACTTCGGACGGTTTCCATCCCTTGATATTATAATAATCTACCGTCATTGCCGGAAACTCGCAGCAAGTAACGAAAAAGTCTTTATCAATATTTATATTATCGTTAACTATCAAATCAAACCTGTTAAATGTGTTAAGGCGTTTGGTAAGTAAATGTATTGTTTTGTGCAATCTTTCCGCACCGTTGTGAAGTCACAATTGCTCCGCAAAATCTATGTTGTTGGTTAAAAAAGCGGCGGCATTCCATGAACCGATAGATGAAGCGCTAACAGCACTAATATCATCAGGATTTATATAATTCAATAATGCTTTGCAAAATCCAATCTGAAAAGCACCTTTTGCTATGCCCCCGGAAAAACAAATACCAATATTCGGCACCTGGTTACAACCTCCATTACAATAAAAAATACACAATTATAAGCCCAGTTAATAATTTAAAGATTGAATAAACAGAGTGTCGCAAATAACCACTTCTATGTAAATAATAACACAAATGATATGTTATTTTCTCTATTTAGTTTTCTTGATTTATTTAGATTAATTGCAAATAAGAGCCGCAAATCTTTGCGGCTCTTTACTTTTGTGGTAGCGGGGGAGGGATTTGAACCCACGACCTTCGGGTTATGAGCCCGACGAGCTACCAACTGCTCCACCCCGCGATGAATTTGGTGCCGGAGACCGGAATCGAACCGGTACGGGCTTTTGGGCCCGCAGGATTTTAAGTCCTGTGCGTCTGCCAGTTCCGCCACTCCGGCGATTTAATATGTCCTCTTCAAATGACTTTATAATTATAATATAAGATAATTTTGATGTCAATACTAATTTGCCGGTAAATTAAGTTATTATTTTTGATATAACGGTAAATTTCATTAATAAAAATAAGTTAGAAGGCAAAAACACTTCATTGATTAACTATACTTTCTATTATTATATGACCGCATATTATATTATTGACTTGATTTTCTTTTTTATGATAATATTTTTAATGTGAAGAAGAGTTTATTTTTATAAAATTTTGTGGAATGCTTACGTTTACTTGTAAGATTTCTCACAAAAAGGAATGGGTTAATATATTGCTTATAAAACATTGATAACTTCGGTTGGAAATGATAAAGAAAATTGATGGAATACCCTTCGAGAGGAAAAATAAACTTTAATAGAGGGGGTTAATTTTTATGGAGGGATATTCGGATTTAGTTTTGCATTTTACAATTTACTCTTTTGTGGGCTGGTCTTTAGAGACAATTTATGCAAGTACAGTTGAAAGAAAGCTGGTTAACAGAGGTTTTCTTACCGGTTTTTTTTGTCCGATTTACGGTTTTGGTGCGCTTCTTATCATTTTTATTTCCCATATGGTTTCGGTAGTTGTAATTGATTATTATCTTGCACTTATGACCAGTATTCTGATCTCGGTATTTTTGGTTACTGCATTGGAATATATTACAGGGTTTCTTATGGAGAAAATACTCAAATGCAGGTTTTGGGATTATACCGATGAAGGACCGAATCTTAACGGATATGTGTGCTTAAAGTTTTCATTTATTTGGGGAATTTTGGCTTTCGCTTTGCTTCAGATTCTTCATCCTGCAGTTTCTAAAGCTGTCTTACGTATTCCGATATCGACGAGAAATAATATTTCAATAATTATACTGATATATTTCCTTGTGGATACGGTTAAATCCACAGTGGATGCTTTGGATTTGCGGGATGTTATATTTAATTATTCAAATTTGTCGATAAAGAAATACCGGGATAAATTTTCTCAGGCAAGACGGCTTTTCCTTGCATTTCCGCGCCTTCGTATTCCCAATCCCGTAAGCATTAATCGTGACATAAAAAGCATTTTAAATGAAAGGTTGGATAAGATAAAGGTGGAGATTAAAAGCAGATTTCGTTAGACTTTTGATTTGATTATTTCTTTACCGATAACATCTGTTTTAAAAAGAACTCATAAAAAATTACATAATAAATGAAAAGTGTTCTGGAAATATAAGCTTCCATGAACACTTTTCTTTAACTTTTATAAATAAAAGCTTTGGGTGCACAACTTTAAATGAAACAGCTTATTTCTTCTTGAAAACTATAGATCTAATAAGCTTGCATATTTCAACAATAGGAATAACAATAAATGCAATGGCTATGGCTATAATAAAGTTTATGCCAGAAAGCGGAGTCAGCTCAAATATGTTGTTGATTCCCGGTATGTAAATAACGGATACCGACAACAAGAAGGACACCACCATTGCCCCCAGCAAGTATTTGTTATGGCTTTTCAATCTGAAAATTGATTTTGTCCTTGAACGCAGGTTCAAAGAATGAAATACCTCACATGCTGTAAGAGTTAAAAATGCCATTGTCATTCCCGTTATCTGCGAATGCTTTCTTCCGATTAAGAATGATATTACGGTCAGCAGGGCAATTAATACACCCTGATACACAATATCGAATCCCAATCCATTGGAGAAAACTCCTTCTTTTGTGTTGCGGGGAGGTTTTCTCATAATATCCTCTTCAGCCTCCTCCATACCGAGGGATATGGCAGGAAGAGTGTCTGTTACAAGGTTTATCCACAGAATATGAATCGGTGAAAACAGGGTGAAGTTTCTGAGAGTAGCTATAAATAAAGCCACAACTTCGCTTAAGTTTGATGAAAGCAAAAATTGTATTGATTTAAGGATGTTGTCGTATATCCTTCGTCCTTCCTCAACGGCATATACTATGGATGCAAAATTATCATCGGCAAGTACCATGTCCGACACATTTTTTGAAACATCCGTTCCGGTTATTCCCATACCCACACCTATATCTGCAGATTTAAGAGCGGGTGCGTCATTAACTCCGTCTCCGGTCATTGCAGTTATTTTACCGAGTTTTTTCCATGTATTAACGATACGTACCTTGTGCTCGGGCTGTACCCGGGCATATACGAAAATGCCGGTTATTTTTTTCTCAAAGTCGCCGTCCGATATCTCGGAAAGCTCCGATCCTGTAATAGCCTGGCTTTCATCGGTAATAATGCCCAATTCCTTTGCGATAGCCACAGCGGTGTCTTTGTGGTCCCCTGTAATCATAATGGGGCGAATACCTGCCTGACGGCATTTTTCAATCGCTGCTTTAACCTCCGGACGGACAGGGTCAATCATTCCCACCAGTCCTATAAAGGTAAGGTCTTGCTCAAGGCTTTCGGGAGAGACATCGGAAGGAAGAGAATTTCTTTCTTTCATGGCTGAAGCCAGTACACGCAACGCTTTATTCGCCATTTTTTTGTTTTCTGCGAGTATTTCGGAACGGTGCTTGTCGGTTATCGGGACTACTCCGTCCTTTGTATATATGTGGGTACACTTTTTCAACAGTTCATCCGGTGCCCCCTTGGTATACTGAATATATTTTCCGCTTTCAATTTTGTGTACGGTGGACATCATTTTTCTTACAGAATCAAAGGGAGCTTCTGCACAACGGGGCATTTCAGCTTCCAATTTATTTTTGCTAAGGCCCATTTCAAAAGCGTAGCGAACCAGAGCGCTTTCCGTCGGTTCACCTACTACTTCACCGTTTTCTTCCGACAGAGAGGCATCATTACACAGAGCCATTGAAAGAGCGAGCTTCTCTTTGTCACCAAAGAAGTCTACAACGGTCATTTTGTTTTGAGTCAGTGTACCGGTCTTATCGGAACAGATGATTTGTGTACATCCCAAGGTTTCAACAGCAGTAAGCCTGCGAATTATAGAATTTCGCTTTGACATTTTGGTTACGCCTATAGAAAGCACAACAGTAACAACTGCCACCAATCCTTCAGGAATAGCAGCTACTGCCAGGCTAATTGCCAATAAAAATGCATCTAGAACATGCCCTCCGGAAAAACCGCCGTTCTTTAATACACTGAAAATAAATATGAAAATGCAAATTCCTAGAACCGCTATACTAAGAACTTTACTCAATCCGGCCAGCTTTTTTTGGAGCGGGGTCTTCTCTTCACCGGTAGTGGAGAGAATATTTGCTATTTTCCCCATTTCTGTTTGCATTCCGGTATTTATTACAACACCTTCTCCACGACCGTATACAACATTTGTTCCCATGTAGGCCATGTTGTGGCGGTCGCCCAGAGGAACGTCCTTATCTTTTGCTACTATGGTATCGGCACTTTTTTCAGTGGGAACCGATTCACCGGTAAGCGAGGCTTCTTCGATCTTAAGGCTTGAAGCTTCAATCAACCTCATGTCCGCAGGAACGGCATCTCCAGCCTCTAAAAGAACAATATCACCGGGTACGATTTCTTCCGATTTAATTTGAACAACCTTACCGTCTCGTCTGACTTTCGAGTAAGGTGAGGCCATTTTCTGCAGCGCTTCAATGGCTTTTTCGGCTTTACCTTCCTGAACTACACCCAATATAGCATTCAGCAGAACCACCATCAATATAATGATTGAATCTGCTATTTCCTTGACAGCTCCGGATATAATTGCGGCTGCAATAAGAACAATGACCATGGGGTCTTTCAATTGCTCGAGAAATCTTACGATAATTGATTTTTTCTTGCCTTCATCCAGCTTGTTTTTCCCGTATTTTTGAAGCCGCTCTTGAAATTGTTCCGAAGTAATACCGTTTTTTGAGGTATCCTGCGATTTTAAAACTGCTTCAATGTCCTCAAAATAGTGTTTCATATGATTAGATCCCTTCCATTTTATATAAATTTTATACCAGTATATTATATCCTAAATATGCCATGGGAATCAATGATGAATGGCTTATATCATAATTTTATAGATACAACCTAAGTTGAAATCGGGAAAAGACGGGAGGATTACCGAGTTACTTCCGGCTTTTTTGCTTAAAACATAAAATCCGATGATGCTTATAGGAATAATATGGAGTATAATTATATTTAGAGGACAAAGACTTAGAAACCAATAAAGCTATATTGATTATACATAAAACGTTGTGATTATTGTTGGATAACCTGGGACACAGGCATTACGAAAAGCGACCTAAAATTGATCTCCGGTACGAACCTATATAAAATGAGGGGTGAGGTAAACCAGTGGATTGGCGTTCTCAAGATACAAATCAGAAAAGAGAGCAAACTAAAAAAATAGTAAGAGAGTATCTGGAAAAAATAAGTTTAGGGGACAATGCGGTTCGGGAAGAGTTTATTATGAGGTTTAAGCCGTTTATATTGAAGCAGGTATTTAAGTCCACTGATAAATATGTGGAACCTGAGAATAGCGAAGAATATAGTGTTGCTCTTTTTGCGTTTAATGAGGCTATCGATACATATGATGAAAAGAAGCACCCCAACTTCTTGGTTTTCTGTGAACAGGTTATTCGAAGACGGCTAATTGATTTTAAAAGAAAAAATAAGAAGAACAGCATGGTTTACCCGTTTTCCTATTTTGAGTCTGAAGATAACAGTCTTGAAAATGCATTTTTTCAATCGAACGTTAGTGACGGAATTGAAAGGCTGGAGTTTTTAGAGGACATAGGACATTTTAAAGATGAGTTGGCTTGCTTTAATATATCTTTTAGAGATCTTGTTTTATGTACGCCGAAACATAGGGATTCGAGGGAGTCGTTAATTAATGTAGCCAGAACCCTTGCCAGCAATGATGAGCTTTATGGAAAACTGAAAAGGAAGAAAAAAATACCTACCCCGGATCTGCTAAAATTAACCAGTGTTAGTCGAAGAACCATAGAAAGAAACAAAAAGTATATAATTGCAGTAAGCTTAATTCTAAGGAGCAATCTTGAGATATTTAAGGAATATGCTGAATGTTGCAAGGAGAGGAGGGTGGATATGCGATGATGACAGGAAAAGTAATTGAGATTGACAAAAAAACCGCCATTGTAATGACGGATGATTTTGCTTTTTTCAGTGTTAAAGCACGGCCGGAGATGGCGGTGGGATACAAATTTGATTTTGAAGAGTTCGATATCGTAAAGCCAAAACCCAGAATATCAGCGTATATTCCTATTGCTGCGTGCCTTGCGGTAATACTGTCCATTGCTTTAATGATTATGCGTGGCAGCATGGGAAAGAAGGATATATATGCATTTGTTGCTGTTGATATAAATCCCAGTATTGAGTTTTCCATAGGCCGCGATAATCAAGTGGTCGGGTTCAGAAACTTGAACAGGGATGCAAAGACTGTTACCGACAACCTTGAATTGGTGGGAAAGACTGTTGACCAGGCTTTGCTGGATGTGATTCAAAGATGTAGGGAACACGGATTCATAGCTCCGGAAAGGGAAAATGTGGTACTGGTGTCAGTTGCCCGCAATAAAGAAAACCAAGGAGAATCAGGCAATACAAAGTCGAAGGGTAATATTGACAGGCTTGTGGCTCAAATGAATGAAATTCTTTCAGGTTTAAGCGACAGCAGCATTGAAGCCAGGGTTATAAAAATTACAGATGAGCAAAGGGAAACATCCCTAAAGAAGGATATTTCCATGGGAAGGTATGCTGTTTACCTGGAAGCAATTGAGCATAACATGAATCTTACAATTGAAAAAATGAGAGATGTTAATCTTAATGATATATTGAAATATATAAGTATTGATTATGATAAAGAAGAAACTGTTTCTGCTTCACCTTCTGCGACGCAGACTCCGTACAATACACCGGAAGTTGAAGCTATTAATACACAGCCTCCTACACCGGATGAAACTGCACCTGTAGTTCCTACCGGCACTGGAGGTTCTAACGGATCGACATCTTCGCATGGAGAATCAACACCTATACATACATCTATATATACACCTATACATACACCTGCGTATGTTGTGAAAGAAACTGCAACAAAGTCGGTGAAAACGTATACTCCTAAAGCTGTTGCAACGGCTCCGATGAAGACACCTACTCCAAGAGTTACTCCGAAAAGGACGTCTTCCGGTTCTGTATGGGTTGACAATACCAATGCCAAAATTGATGAGATCCGTAAAAGAGATATCAAGATAACGGTTGTAGATTCAAATAACAAACAGATGGAAGGAGTATTTGTCGAAGTAAAGCAGACCAAGCATGCATTTGCCTTTGGTACGGCGCTTAGAAGAAGCGCATTGGACGACCCCAATTATGTTAAGTATGTGAAGGATCATTTTAATTGGGCAGTGTTTGAAAATGAAACCAAATGGTATAGCAACGAACCTACCATGGGATACGTAACATATCAGGAAGCGGATTATATGTATGATTTTTGCCAGAGAAACGGAATAAAGGTTAGAGGTCATTGTATTTTCTGGGAAGATGAAACGAAGCAGCCTCCATGGTTGGGATGGCTTGACCAGAATTCCTTGCGTATTGCAGTGGATAACAGGTTGAACAGTGTTGTAAGCCATTTCAAGGGTAAATTCGCTCATTGGGATGTAAACAATGAAATGATTCACAGCAGCTTTTTCAAGAACCGTCTGGGAGAATCTATCTGGCCGTATATGTTTAAGAGAACCAAAGAAATTGATCCTAATGTAAAGGTTTTTGTGAATAACAATATAACCACCGTTAAGGAAGCTGATGATTGTTTGGCTCAGATTAACTGGCTTAAGTCCCAGGGAGTTCAGATTGACGGTATCGGAGTACATGGGCATTTCGGTGAAAGAGTTGACCGGGATGTTGTAAAAGGTATACTGGACAAATTGTCCGTGGCCAATATTCCGATATGGATTACCGAGTATGATTCCTATACTTCTGATGAAAACAGACGGGCTGACAACCTGGAAAACCTTTACCGCACTGCCTTCAGTCATCCGTCGGTTCAAGGAATATTTATATGGGGCTTCTGGGAAGGGGCTCATTGGAGAGGAAGAGAAGCAGCATTAGTAAACTATGACTGGACGCTGAACCAAGCCGGCAAAAGGTTTGAAGCATTAATGGAAGAATGGACGACAAAGGCGTCGGGAAGTACCGACAATACAGGAAGCTTCTACTTGAGAGGATTTTACGGTGAGTATGAAGTGACTTTGACAGTTCCGGGAAAAGGCAAAATAGTAAAGCGGTTTACTCTAAATTCGGGAAAGGGAACATTGCAGCAAACCATTGTTATTGATTAAAATATTGCTGATTTAAAAATCTTCCATAAACGATAATTTTCTTTTGAAGTGTTATTTTCATAAGAGAAATATTTGAAACATTACAAATTGAAATTACAAAAAAAGCGAGGGAAGCAATTTCCCTCGCTTTTTAAAAGCTTCACAGATTTTTAATTCTGGTATTCTTCAAAGGATTTAATTTTTCTCAGTACAAATCTCTTAAGTAATGAGAGATCGAGAGAATCCACTACTCCGTCGGTGTTTACATCAGTATTAAGAAGACTTATTTCTGAAGCTGGGATTTTTCTGAGTAAATATCTCTTCAATACTGAAACATCCAATGAATCCACTGAGCCATCTTGATTTACATCTCCATACTTAATGCCTATAGGAGGTATCTGAAGGAATGTGAACCAGTCCAAATTAACAGGTCCTGTAAATACCAGATAAAGGTCAGTGACACCTGTAACTCTGTTTGTTATGTCGCATTGTTGCTCTTCATATATATCCCAATCTCCAGTGGACTTAACTGCCAGAGTACCTAAAAGGGTACCGGTCGGGCTTCCAGCTCTTATCTGAATGTTTGTAGTTGTTTCTGCAGCAGATGCAACCAGTGCCTTAAAGGAAAGGGCACCATCATTGCCGAAGTTCACGTTTTTATATACCACATAGTCTCCGCTTTCGATATAGCCGATACCGCTGCCGCCGGCTCCATTGCCGATTATTTCTATGGTTGAAGAACCAAGGTCGCTGAAGTTTTCTGCCTCTAATATCGAGTAGGCATCTCTTTGGGTATTATCCGGCGTTCTGGTTGGAGTAGGCTTCGGGCTTACAGGCGTATGATTTGATGGATTGCCTATATATTCTTTCAACCATTTTAATGCAGGACGTTCAACACCTGATGAAGTAATAAGGTGTGTATTGTCCTTCCAGGTCTGTCCCTCTATCCATCCCCACAGAGTTACACCCTTAACAGCGGGATATTCCCATAAAACAGGGAATTTTTCTTTATATCTCTGCAACTGAGTATTGTCATCTCCGGTGATATCAAGCTCGGATACGTATATCGGAAGTCCCGTTGCAGCCAATTTATCCAGGTTGCTCTTCATTGTGTTTACAGATACGGTATCTATATTGAAACAATGGCACTGTATACCTATACCGTCTATCAAACCTCTTTCCTTGAGCAGGTTAATAATCTGTACATATTGGTTTGTTGCATTGCCGTCATTTATTATTCCATACTCATTTATGAGGAGTTTTCCGCTAAATCTCTTTCTTGCTTCTTCAAAGGACCAGATGACCCAATCCCAGCCTGTAGCACCGTCTCCTCCTATTGCGTTTCTATAAGAGGGTTTTGCGTGCAAGGGCTCATTTACAACGTCTACAAACTCTGAATCTCCATATTTTGCTGCAGCGGCATCAAACCACTCCAGGACTTCGGCTTTCTGTTCGGAAGCCGGAAGACTGCTGATCCATCCCGGTTCCTGGCTTCCCCATACCAATGTATGGAACTTGAACGGGAATCCGTTGCTTTTCGCATAGTTATAAGCCATATCAGCTTGGGTCCAGTTCATTCTGCCTCTGCTGGATTCAACAGAACCCCATTTGGTTGAATTTTCAGGTGTTACCTGATTCCAATACTGAGAAAAGTTAGAAGGAATATTGGATGCTATGATATTTCCCAAAAACTTTTCTCCGGAGTTATTACCTTGTGTTGATGTAGGCTTTGATGTAGGTGTAGGAGTTGGATTGGAACCGCCGGAAGCAAAAGTAAATGAGTCCAAATTAACAGGTCCGTTAAATACCAGATAGAGATTTGCAACTCCTTTTACACTGTTTATGCTGCAGGTATGTTCCTTGTAATCATTCCATCCCCCTGTGGGTTGAACTGTAAGGGTACCTAAAAGTGTTCCGCTGGGGCTTCCGGTTCTTATCTGAATGTTAGTAGCAGTATCTGCTCCGGATGCAGCTATTGCTTTGAATGTAGTGGCTCCGTTTCCGAAGTCTACATTGTTGTATACCACATAGTCTCCGTTTTCAATATAACCGATACCGCTGCCACCGCCACCGGTTCCGATAATCTCAATGGTTGATGAACCAAGGTCACTGTAATCTTCTGCCTCTAATTTGGAAAAGGCATTTCTTTTGGTGTTGTCCGGTGTCTTAGTGGGAGTGGGTCCCGGTGGAGTAGTTGGGTTACCGCTACCGCCAATGATGATGGACATGCTGGTGACATCGGCACTTCCGCTGCTTTGATATCCCTCTACAACCAGGGAAACTTCATACATTTTTCCCATTTTCATGCCCATACTTTCCCACTTATTAAAGTGCTGAGTAACAGAGATGGTTCCGCTGGTTTTTTTCTCCCTGCGAACGCTCCAATATTGATCGAAGGTGGTTCTATCACCCTTTATGGATGGCGCATCATATCTGGTAGTTTTGTATATGTCATAGACGCCACCGTCAATGGTAACTGTTCCCTTTGATGTAGCTCCTGGTGGCCTCCAGTTTCCCCAGGCTTCGACTATGTAATATTCAACGAGGGGATCAACCGTCCATCCATAGACAGCCAAATAGGAATTCCCGTTGGGTCTGTAGTCGCAAGCATAGGTCATTGTTATGTTTCCAATCTGCTGGTGTGTTTGGGTTTCATTGTATTTTTTGCCCTTACGGAATAATGCGTTATTGATATTATTCCAAGAGCAGCTGAATGCGCCCCCATCCTTGAGGACCATGGTTGTGTTTCCGGAATCCTTCCAGAGCTCATAATTGTAGCCGCCGTGGGTTCCGGTTTGATTAGAAGTGATAGTCACGTCTGCCTGTACGTTTACTGAAAGAAGAGAAAACAAGAAAACCAGGCATACCATCGTTGAGACAATTGCCATCAACTTCTTTTTCATTATATTACCTCCCTTATAATATTATTTATATATTTTAGCAAACCCAATTTATCTGTCTGCTTAGGCTGAGAAGTTTATCGGTATCGACTAAAAGCAGAAGAGAAATTGAGTATACCGGTTTAATAATATATCTTTTGCACTAAAATTAGTTCGGACCGAGGATAAGTTTTGTGCCGCAAAATATATGACTTAAGTCTATTTTTTGTCTAAATTTGAGCAATATCGATTTATAAAATAATTAATTTGAATATTAATGCAGAATTATATATTAATTACATTGAATAAAAATAGTTGTTTTAGTAGGAGAATTTGAGAGAATGTTTCACGGCATTTTGTGCTGAAAGAAGGGGATGGGTAAAAAATGAATAAAATTAAGCATTTCCTGTCTTTGTTGGTTTTTACATGGGTTATCTCTATTGCACCAATTTAAAAGATGATTTTTCTTTTGAGGATGCAAAGCAGTATATTAATTCCATTAAAGCAAGAGAGGATACTTAAACTTTTGCATAGATGAAAGTAAGGAAAAGTACAAAGGTGATAAAAGCCGGTCAATTGTGTTTGGTGAAAATTATGATTACCTGGAGAAAAAAGATTTGGGCAGCAATGCGGTTTATATAGATTTAAAAGATCTTAACGGCCGGGATGAGTTTATTGAGGAACTGGAGAAAATAGAAGACCGTAGCGAGAAAGCTCTTGTTATTGATATAAGAAACAGTAGAAGCGGATTATCACAACCGGTGTATAGGATGCTTGATTATATGATTCCGAAATCTGTTGAATATTTCTTTATCAATGGTGATCTTGAAAGAGTGCCTTTTTATCCGGATAACGATTGCAGTAATTTTAAAAAAACAATAATTCTTGTAAGCGAATATACGGAAGATACTGGGGAGCTTTTTGCACTGGCTTTAAAAAAACATCTAAGCAATACCGTCATAATAGGTAGACCTACTCGTGGTAAATATTATACTTTGGGTATTTATACGGATTATGAAAGAAAGTTTTCCATATTTCTTATAGATAAATACTGGGATCTTACACAATATGGCATAACGGACGGCTGTGTAATACCCGATATAATTGTTGAGGATGATTCCCAATATATGAAGGAAGTAGAAAAGCTAATTTCTTAAGCCTCTACAGCTTGCTTTGCATTTTTTTCATATTTTCTTCACACTTATGCAATAGGCTCCGTTTTATATAGTTGGATATAAATAAAAAAACCTCTGCAATTTAAGTACTTAAATTACAGAGGTTTTTGTGAAGAATGAGTTTATGTAATTTAATTACCGGTACATAGATTATCAAAGATTTTTTCAATCGAAATTATTTTAACCCGGATATTATAAACTAGGGATTTTCCTTAATACAAACCTTTTTACCAGCGAAAGGTCTAAGGAGTCAACACTTCCGTCACCGTTAACATCGATAATGTAGTAGTCTTTAACCGGTAATTCTCCAATTTTCCTGAGAATAAATCTTTTATATAAGGAAATATCTAATGAATCCACAGAGCCATCACCGTTTACGTCACCTTTCTTAACTGAATAGTTGGGTGTCGGAGTTGGAGTGGAAGCTTTAGTAGGAGTAGGAGAGTGAGTAGGAGTAGATTGCGGGAAACCTTCCGGATAGTATCTTACATATTCATATTCTGCTCTCAGAGGAGTTCTTCCGTCATATGGCCCCAACCATTCATCGACGGTTATTCCGGGCCATAAGTTCATCATGATTTTACCTGGGGTAGAAGGTATGTTTCTGGTACCGCGATATACTTTTTTGCCGTCAACATAGTAGTCTATGTAGTTTGGTCTCCATTCAAAACCATATGTGTGAAAATCTTGGGATGCGTCAAATCCAAGGTTGTGGAAATACTCATTACCGCCGACCCCGTTTGTGTACCAGTTGAATTGAACTTTAGTGGTGTCTTTACCGAGAATTTCGATGTCGATTTCATCCCACGGGTTGTTGTCCGAAGGTCCGGTATAAGTGAAAAACGAAGAAACAATACCTATGTTTTTGGCAGCCTTCATTTTTACTTCGTAATAACCGTATCCGAAAAATTGTGTTGTGCGGTATTCACCGCTTTTGTACGGATAGGAACCTCCATATTCCCTGTCAAGAGTCAAAACCATTTTTCCGTTTTCGATTGTTACCTGAGACGGCTTCCAAACACAATTAAATACCGAACCGTTTGCCCAATTGGCTTTCTCCCATTTGCTGGAGTCATAATTGGAAAACACTGCTTCGAAGCGCGTATTTACTATATCGGCAGCTTTTGCTTTGGAAATAGGAGAAGCAAGTATCGGTAAAGCAAACAGCAAGGAAGCAGTTAGTAATGAAATGATTTTCCTTGAAATGATTTTCCTTTTCATAAATACCTCCCTATAAATAATATGATATATCACTTTAACGCAGCGGAAGATTTTTAATCTATAAAGCCACTGCTATAAAATGACGATGCCTATTCGTGTTACGTTATATCTCCGCGATCTTTAAAATCCGGCAGTTTAAACAACTAACACGTGTTAATTCACTTTAATTATAACCCATCGTTTTTTCGTTGTCAACCAAACCCAAACCTAGATTAAAAAGAATGTCATTATGTATTAATGTTACTTGTAGGTGTTGAAATATTTACAATATAATACATAAAGAGTTAATTGTACTTGATTATTTGCAGTATCAGTGTTATCCTTTACTTGTAGGAATAATTTATATTTTTATTGTCATTAAGGTGGTTTGATCATGAATAGCAAAGATATAGCGAAAATCGTTGGAGTTTCAAGAAGTACTGTTTCACGAGTAATAAATAACTATCCTGATATTCCACCGGCAACACGGGAAAAGGTATTAAAGGCAATAAAAGAATATAACTATTATCCCAATGCATCAGCCAGAAGGCTTGTGGGAATGAAAAGCTCTACATTGGGACTTTTTATTATAGACATAAGAGATAACGAAGAGCCTCATCATGTAATAGAAAATAATGAGGATCTTTTATATGGCAACTCATTTTTTTCGCCGTTTATAAATGCTTTTATTGACCAGTCAAACAAAGCCCAATATCATGTTTTGGTATCGACTGTTTACAGCTCAGGTGAATTGTGGAAGATACAAAGTGCTTTTTGTGAGAAAAGAATTGACGGTGCAGTAATTATAGGAAGCAGTAATGATGATTATAAAAAAATCACCGAAATAGTGGATAAAGATTTCATTATGGTTGCCGTTGATTTGGATGTTGAAGAAGAAAATGCGGGAAAAGTTATGTCTGTAAATGTTAATAATTACGGTGGAGTGTCTGATGCGTTAGAATATCTTATTGAACTGGGACATAGGGATATTGGCATAATTACAGGTGATTTAAGCAAGCTTTCCGGCAAAGTAAGGTTTGATAGCTTTAAACATACACTTTCCAGACACTGTCTTCCGTTAAGGGAAGATTTTATTGGCTATGGAGATTTTACCGAATACAGCGGATATGAAGCTATGAAAAAAATATTGATATCGGAGAAATATCCGACAGCTGTATTTGTATCCAATGATACCATGGCAATCGGAGCCTATAGGGCAATAAAAGAACGGGGACTGAAAATTCCGGAGGACATTTCCGTTATAGGATTTGATAATTCATATATATCCCAATACATGTCTCCTCCTCTTACTTCTGTCAATGTTTCCTTACCTGAGATAGCTAAATGCTCTATTGATTTGCTTCTTGAATCTATTAACAACAACGAGATAAAACCAATCCAAAAAACGGTGGATGTCGAGATAATTAAGCGAAATTCGTGTAGAAAAATCGAATGAATTTTATATGTACAGACCGGTTGTATATTATTTAGAAAAGAAAAAAATGGAAGAAAGTATCGACTGATTATCAGATTTTTTTGGAACTTTTTTTACCAAAATTCAATCTAATCTAATATAATAATTTTTTTGAAAGGAGCATTGACATGAAAAAAATCGCAAAGCTAATATGTGTATTAACACTTTTGGCTATGGCTTTTGGAATGATGCAGCTGACACTTGTCGGTGGCAGTGAAGATGGAGGTTCCCGGGAGAACCCGTCTAAAAGTGAAGCCAAGAGCGGATTCCAAAGTATTGAGGAGAGACTTGAGAATGCTGTTGCTTTGTATATAGGAAGTTCTCAGGCACTTGTGAATAATGAGGAAAAGCAGGTGGATTCCACAAATGCAAAGGTAAAGCCCTACATAAAAAATGACAGAACTATGGTGCCTGTAAGGTTTATATCCGAAAACCTGGGTGCTGAGGTCAAATGGGATGCACAAAACTCTAAGGTTACCGTTTCGTTGGGCGACAGAATTGTGGTGCTTACCGTTGGAAGTAAAACAATGAAAGTAGGGGACAAAAATATTGATCTTGATGTGGCACCCGAAATAAATGAAGACAGGACTTATCTGCCCTTGAGGGGTCTTGTGGAAGGCTTGGGCAAAAAGGTTTTTTACGATAGGGGACTTATAATTATTGGAGACAGGGAGGATGTATTTGACGTATCAAAGGAAAAGGCTTTGATAGACGAAGTTATTTCAAGGGTAAACAACCTTCCTGTAGTCGGAACTTATGAAAATCTTGAAAAGATGTTTGAAAACACTGACGAGTATAATCAAATATATCGTAGATCAATTCTGCTTGAAATGCCGGCAATGGTGGATGAGGCAGAGCCTGGAGTTGCAATGGAAGCTGATTCGGCAAACAAGAGTAAAAATACAGGTGGCTCCGATGACTATTCAACTACAAACGTACAGGTTCAGGGAGTGGATGAAGCAGATGTCGTTAAAACCGATGGGAAATACATATATCAGGTAAACAGAGATAGGATAGTAATTATAAAAGCATACGGTACCGTAACCGAAGATGCTTATTCTTCTTCAAAAATGAAAATTATGAGCACCTTGAAATTTACCGATGACAACTTTACACCGCAGGAGCTCTATATAGACGGGGATTATATGGTTGCAATCGGAATGCATTATGAGGAAAGTCCGTATGTACCCTATAAAAAATACGAGGACAGAATGAGCATACTTCCGTATTATCCTAGAAAAAGCACTGCAAAAGCAATAGTGTTTGACATTAAAAACCGGGCTGATGTCAAAAAGCTTAGAGAGGTAGAGGTGGAGGGAGATTATATTTCTTCACGAAAGATTGATAATGTGCTTTACCTTATTACAAATAAAAATTCCGGTGCCTATTATGAAGACGACAAACTCAGGATACAGACTCCGACTTACAGAGATACTGCTGTTTCAAAGGATTATGTGGAAATAGGCTGCCCCGATATCAGATATTTTCCGGATTCTAAGGAAGCAAACTTTTTGAATATAGCTGCATTTGATATAACGGGAAATGAAAAAGCCAATATTCAGACCTATCTTGGTGCCGGCCAGAATATTTATGCATCGGCCGAGAATCTGTATGTGGCTGTGACCCATTATAATTACTATAGAATTCGCGATACTTTGGCAGTAGATATTGCGAGAGGAGTAGGGGATATAACGACAACAGTATACAAGTTTTCACTGAATGGAGAAAAGGTTACATACCTTAGCATGGGAGATGTACCCGGAAGCATATTGAATCAATATTCGATGGATGAAAACAACGGATATTTCCGCATAGCCACAACAACGGGGCAGGTATGGGGAACAGGAGATAATATTTCCAAAAACAATGTTTATATATTGGGCGATGCCATGAATATTGTCGGAAGTGTTGAAGACATGGCTCCGGGTGAGCAAATTTATTCGGTAAGGTTTATGGGAGACCGGGGATATGTGGTCACATTCAGGACGGTTGACCCGCTGTTTGTTATTGACCTCATGGATCCCTCAAATCCGAAAATTCTCGGCAGCTTGAAAATACCGGGCTACAGCGATTATTTACATCCCTATGACGAGAATCATATTATAGGTTTCGGCAAGGACACAGTTGAAATTAAAGACAATGCCTACTACTTGGGCATGAAAATTGCACTTTTTGATGTAACCGATGTAGAAAATCCCATACAGAAGTTCTCTGAAACAATAGGGGACCGGGGAACTGACTCGGAGCTTTTGCATAACCCCAAAGCACTGTTGTTTTCAAAGAGCAAAAATCTGTTGGCTTTTCCTGTGACGGTAATGGAGGTTAAGAACAAGAGCCGGAACAGTGATTACCTCGAATATGGAGAATTCACCTTCCAGGGGGCTTATGTCTACAATATTGACACTGAAGACGGTTTTGTACTAAAGGGCAGGATTACCCATATTTCCGACGAAGAGTATAAAAAGGCCGGAAGTTACTATTACAATCCGGAGAGGTTTGTTGAAAGGATTTTATATATCGGTGACACCCTTTATACTCTGTCTCCGGGAATGGTTAAGGCCAATGGGCTTAATGACATGGAAGAAAAGGACAGCTTGGTGATTCCGGGAAACTAATAGTATGATATCAAATAAAGTGAAGCAATTTATTAAATAAAGTAGTTTATTAAATATTGAATTAATTTATTAATAATGAAGTAATTTATTAATTAAGAAAGAATCGGAACAAACCTTGTGAAAAAGCCGAAGAGCTTGTTAATTTGCTTTAAATAGTTTTAATAAATGATATAATATTAAATATCTGAAAGTGGATTTTGCTGCATTGTTTTTCAAAAGCAATGCAGCAAAATTGTTGTATTAACTTATTATGAGGTGAGCTACTATTAAAGATTTGAATACCCCTATATATAATGCCGTAAAAAATTATTCCGCTTCTTGTCCGACAGCTTTTCATATGCCGGGGCATAAACTGGGGAAAGGGATACCTTCTGAATTTTTGGACAGCCTGCATATGTTGGACTTAACGGAAATACCCGGTCTGGACAACCTTCATTATCCGAAGGGTATAATAGAAGATGCTCAGAGACTTGCGGCGGAAGCTTTCGGTGCAGACAGAACCTTTTTTCTTGTAAACGGTTCAACCTGCGGAATACAGGCGGCTATAATGACTCTTTGCAAACCTAAAGACAAGCTTATAATTGCAAGGGATTGCCACAGATCTGCTATTGCGGGGATGATGCTGGCAGGGGCAACTCCGGTTTATATAAAACCCGGGTTTAATGATGTTTTTGAAATACCTTCAGTGGTTTCAGTCGATGAGTTGGAGAAAGCACTGAAAGAAAATCCCGATGCTGCCGGAGTATACATAACACGGCCCAACTACTACGGGATATGCTCAGATATTAAGGAAATAGTGGAATTGGTTCACTCGTACCACAAGCCCATTATTGTGGATGAGGCCCATGGGACCCATTTATGCTTTTCAAAATTGCTTCCGCCTTCGTCACTGGAATATGGGGCGGATATTTGTGTTCAAAGTGCCCATAAGACTCTTCCGGCTTTTACCCAGGGGTCATATCTTCATGTCCGGGGAACAAGAATAGATGTGGAAAGGCTGAAATTTAATCTTTCAATGCTTCAAACCACCAGCCCGTCTTACATAATTATGGCCTTTCTTGATATCGCCCGTGCTGTTATGCAAAAGGAGGGAGAAAACAGAATCCGAAACCTTTTGAGGGAAATCGACCAGCTTTGTGAAATTGCGGGTAAAGGCAAAGTTTTAAAAATTCTTTCGGATCATGACATAGAAGGCGGCAGTATTGACAGAACCAGGGTTGTGATTAATGTGAAAAATACGGGGAAAACCGGTTTTGAAATTGAAAAGCTTTTGAGAAATCAATATAATATACAGGTGGAAATGTCCGATTTAAATAATGTTGTGTGTATAGTTACGATGGCAGACACTCATGAAGATATGAAAAAGCTGGGGACAGCTCTGGAACGGCTGTGCGTCAGCTTTAAAGGAGCCACCTGCTTAAGGGATGTACCCTTGAGAGTTCCAGAGCTGCCTGAGCGGCGGATTGAGCTTGGCAGCGTTATGAGCCGGACATTTACAAGAAGGAAGCTTGGCGATGCTGTACAATGTGTAAGCAGATCAATGATAACTCCTTATCCTCCCGGGATACCGGTAATATGCCCCGGTGAGGTTATTTCGAAAGATGCAATAGAATACATCATGGAAATAATTGAAGCCGGCGGTGCGGTAAATGGCATATCGGAGGACTTGGAGGTAGAGGTTGTAGAATAACCGACCTTACTAAAATTAAACATAGATGCCCGGACCGGATTTTCGGTTCTGCCGAACTGAGGAAAATGGAACCTTTGGTTTGGATATATATTTTAAAGAAAGCCGTATGGATTAAATACGAATGGAAGTTTAGGGATTTGGTTGTTGGGATAAAGGTTTAAAAGGAGATGCTTTATGAAGGGCAAACTGATAATTATTGAGAGTGGTTCTGATGCCAGCGGAAAGGCAACACAGACGGAAAAATTGCATAATAGATTGCTGCAGGATGGTCACAGGGTAAAGAAAATTAGCTTTCCGAACTACGAAAGCGATTCTTCCACCCTGATAAAGATGTATTTGAGGGGAGACTTCGGGAAAAATCCGGAGGATGTCAATCCCTATGTAGCGTCCACCTTCTATGCCGTAGACCGGTTTGCATCCTACAGAACGGACTGGGGACAGGCATATAATGGGGGAGAGATAATTTTAGCTGACAGGTATACTACATCAAACATGGTACACCAGGCAGCAAAGATAAAAGACCCTAAGGAAAAGGATTTGTTCCTTGAATGGCTTTGGGATTTTGAGTTTAATATTTATAAGCTTCCCGAACCGGACTGTGTATTGTTTCTTGATATGCCTCCCGAATACAGCAAAGTGCTGATGGAGGGCAGAGCAAACAAATTTACCGGAGAGCATGAAAAGGATATACACGAAAAAAATCAGGATTATTTGACGGAGTCCTACAATAATTCCCTGTACATTGCCAAAAAGTACAACTGGACTATGATTGATTGCGTAGAAAACGGGGTTTTAAGGAGTATAGATGAGATTCATGAGAGTATATACCGGGCTGTAAAAGAAATACTGTTTTAGAGAAACGGGCTGTTTGAATTTATCCGTTAATGCCGATATAATAGTATATAATAATTGCTGTCAGTTGTTTAGTCTTTATATGAAAAAATAGCAATTTTGACAAACGCAAGGACAATCGGGCATGACGCAGGTACCAGAGGATGTAAAACCTAATTAATGCGATATTGGAGTGATTATCCGTGAAGATTAAGGAAAGTATTAACAGCCCAACAGGGTTACCGGAGGTTGTCGGCAACAATGGCAGGAGGGTGGCGGACAGCAGTGCCCCAAGCTTTAGAAGTCAATTGCAGCAATTGAAGGATCTTACCCATGAGGGAAAAATACGCTTTTTGGTAAGCCAGATTGAGGAGCAGGGGAAGAAGCTGAGTGAAAGGATAGATGTGAAGGAACTGAAGGTATACAAACGGCTTATATCGGAATTTTTAGACGAAGCGTTGAACAATTCCCAATTATTTTCGAAGGACAGCCGACTTGACAGGAGAGGCAGGTATAAGGTGTATGCCACTGTAAAAAAGGTTAATCAGCATTTGGAAGAGCTTACAAAGCAGGTACTTTCCGCTGAGGAGGATAATCTTAGGATTTTGCAGCGGATTGAGGATATAAGAGGCCTGATTTTGGACCTTGTACTATAATGATTTATATATAAATGCTATAATGATATTCAAAAATATCTATAATTTGCGGACTCAGGGGTGTAACGGTGGACTTTAGCGGAATTATCGGTCAAAAAGATGTTGTTGATGCGCTTAAAATATCTTTAAGAAGCAATAGGATTGGACATGCATATATATTTTCCGGACCTTGCGGAATAGGGAAAAAGACTGTGGCACGGATTTTTTCTTCCATACTTATGTGCAGTGAGGGAAGAGAGGATGAAAGCTGCGGTAAGTGCAAATCCTGTCTCCTTTTCGAAAACGGTTCCAATCCTGATTATTGTGTTTTGGAAGTTGAAGGCTCAAGCATAGGTGTTGAAGATATAAGGAGGCTGCAGCATGATATATCTGTAAGGCCTCTTTATTCACAAAAGAAGGTTTATTTAATTCCGGAAGCGGAGAAGATGACTGTTCAGGCTCAGAATTGTCTGCTCAAAACATTGGAGGAGCCGCCGGAATATGGGGTTATTATACTGGTTACTTCGAATTATGATGCACTTTTGGAGACCATACGTTCAAGAAGTGTGAGGTATGATTTCAAAAGAAATACCTTTGACGAAGTGAAAAAGTTTTTAACGGATAAATTTGGGATAGAATATGAAAAAGCGGGATTCATAGCATCCTATGCCAACGGTGTGATCGGAAAAGCCATTGAGCTTTTAGAAGCTGAAGGTATAAAAGAGGTCAGGGACAGGGTTATTAATGCCTTGGTAAAGCTTAAAAAGTCAGGGCGGGAAGCTGTATTTGAAATTAATTCCTTGTTTGAGGAGAGCAAGGACGACGGGGAATCCATACTGGATATCATGCTTTTATTTTACAGAGATATACTTGTTGCCGGGAAGTATGGAAATGAAAATATATTGATTAATTCGGATAAAAAGGATATTATATTAGAGAATGCACGGGAATTGTCTACGGAAAAACTTTTGAACAATATAGCCGTGATTGAGGAAACCCGTAATGCGATAAAAAAGAATGCGAATTTTCAGCTTGCTGTAGAGGTTATGCTTATGAAACTTCAGGAGGAAAACAAGTAATGGTAAAGGTGGTTGGAGTAAGATTCAAAAAAGCCGGGAAGATATATTATTTTGATCCCGGTGATTTGGTTATAGATTTACACGAAAATGTGATAGTAGAGACAGCCAGGGGCATAGAATTCGGACTGGTTGTTGTTCCCAATACAGAAATCAGTGAGGAAGAAATAGTGGCTCCTTTAAAGAAAGTCATAAGGGTTGCCACTGAAGAAGACAAAGCTCATCATGCGGAAAATATTGCAAAAGAAAAAGATGCATTTGATATCTGTCTGCAGAAAATCCAGGCTCACAATCTGGAAATGAAGCTAATAGATGTGGAATATACCTTTGACAATAACAAGATTTTATTTTATTTTACTGCGGACGGAAGAGTGGACTTTAGGGAATTGGTAAAAGACCTTGCTTCTGTTTTCAGGACGAGGATCGAGCTCAGACAGATAGGTGTCAGGGACGAGGCCAAAATGATGGGCGGTTTGGGAGTATGTGGCCGTGTTCTTTGTTGTAATTCCTTCCTTGCCGATTTCCAGCCGGTGTCTATAAAAATGGCAAAGGAGCAGGGACTTTCATTAAATCCCACAAAGATTTCCGGTGCCTGCGGAAGGCTTATGTGTTGCTTAAAGTATGAGCAGGAGGCTTATGAAGAAATACTTACAAGAGTTCCCAATGAGAAAGCCATTGTTGAAACCCCGGACGGACAAGGAGTTGTAATGGGAGTAAGTATTTTGAAGGAGTTGGTTAAGGTAAAGCTTGACAAGGATAATGAGGCCGATCTCAAGGTTTATCATGCCAGCGAGGTAAAGGTTATAAAGGATGTAAGCCGTGATGAGATAGACGAAGAAATAGATTTAGAGGAATTAAAGCAATTGGAGGACTAAATTAAATAATATCTCAAAGAAAAATTAAAAAATAGTTTTCTTTTGATGGCTTTAGTGGTAAAATTAATAAGTCAATATATTTTTTGATTTATGCTTACTATGGCAAATCTATATGGGAGGTGTACTTTACAATGGCATATTTTATAACTGACTCTTGTATTAGCTGTGGTACTTGTGAATCAGAGTGCCCGGTATCTTGTATTTCAGCGGGGGACAACGTTTATGTTATAGATGCTGATGCTTGTATAGAATGCGGAGCGTGTGCAAACGTTTGTCCTGTAGATGCTCCACAGCCGGAATAATAGGATAGTTAACAGGAGCCGAATGGGTATATTTGTGTATACTTTATTTGGCTCCTTTTTTAGTGGAATTTTATGAAGGAAAACGGCACAACATATCAAATATGACGGATGCAGGTGTTTTGTTTGGATATAATACTGAAAGAAAACGAAACAATAGATGATTTGCAGTACAAGGGACTGAGAATTATTCAGAAGAAAGAAGGCTTTCGTTTCGGGCTTGATGCTGTGTTGCTTGCAAATTTTGCAGATGTCAAGAAAAGCGACACGGTTATTGATCTGGGTACGGGTACCGGAATAATACCCATACTCATTGCAGGAAAAACCGAGGCAAAGTCTGTAATTGGCTTGGAAATTCAGGAAGATATGGCGGAAATGGCCCAAAGAAGCATAACAATGAACGGTATGGACGACCGGGTCAAAATTGTGTGCGGAGATATAAAGGAAAGTGTTGAACTGTTCGGAGCTTCGAAGTTTAATGTTGTTGTTTCAAATCCTCCCTACATGAATTGTGGCGCCGGGCTTGTCAATACCAGTGATACCAAGGCAATTTCAAGGCACGAAATAAAGTGCACTCTGGAGGATGTTATAAAAGCAGCAGCCAAGCTTTTGGTGACCGGAGGTCAACTGGCTATGGTTCACAGACCTAACAGGCTTGTGGACATAGTATGGCTAATGAGAAAATACTCCATTGAGCCCAAGTATATTCGGTTTGTTCATCCGTCGCCTTATAAAAAGGCGAATTTGCTTCTTATTAAAGGTACCCGGCAGGGTGGAGTGGAGCTTAAAATGCTGGAGCCATTGTATGTGTACAACGAAAACGGAGAGTATACTGATGAGATTAACGATATTTATTGCAGAGGAGTAGGGAATATTGAAAAATAAAGGGATACTGTATCTTGTTGCCACTCCCATCGGAAACCTTGAGGATATAACCCTTAGGGCATTGAGGGTGTTGAAAGAGGTAGATCTGATAGCGGCGGAGGATACGAGGCAGACCTTAAAGCTTTTAAATCATTTTGAGATAAAGAAACCCTTGGTAAGCTATTATGAGCATAACAAGGTGGTAAAGGGTAATTATTTGGTGGAACAACTGCTCTCCGGGAAAAGCATTGCTTTGGTTTCCGATGCGGGTACACCGGGAATTTCAGACCCGGGAGAGGATATTGTAAAGCTCTGTATTGAAAATGACATCAAGGTAACCATGGTTCCGGGACCTGTGGCTGCCGTGACCGGATTGGTATTGTCCGGACTTCCCACAGGCAGGTTTGTTTTTGAAGGATTTCTTCCGATGAACAAAAGGCAGAGGAAGGATCGAATCAATTCTTTGAGAAATGAAACAAGAACCATGGTTTTTTATGAAGCCCCCCATAAGCTTATTTATACATTGAAGGATTTATATGAGGTTTTGGGCAACAGAAGAATAACCATGGCCCGGGAGCTTACAAAAAAGTTTGAAGAGGTTATAAGGTGCAGCCTTGAAGAAGCAATTTCTAAATATGATGAAGAATCCCCAAGAGGAGAGTATGTACTTATAATTGAAGGTATTGATGAGGAAAAGGTTTTGGAAGAAAAACAGAGCGAGTGGAATGTCATGACCGTGGAAGAACATTATGAAATGTACATAGCAAAAGGCCTTGATAAGAAGGAAGCCATGAAGAAGGTTGCCCAGGACAGAGGTATAAGCAGAAGAGAGGTTTATAAGAAGCTGCATGAAGGAGGGCAAAAAAATATTTCAGAAACTTGAGTTACGCAAGTCCAGAGCCTGTAAATACTCCGCAGGGTCGAGCAAAACTCGCTTCGCTCAAACAATGCTCTCCCTATCTGCGTCGTATTAACAGGCTCTATGACTTGCTTCACAATGTTTCTTCCATATTTTTTGCCTTATAATTTAAATGTATTAAAAAAGTAAGTATATAAAATTTTAGACAACAATGATGAAGGAGGGCAAAAAAATATTTCAGAAACTTGAGTTACGCAAGTCCA
>LFSC01000037.1:0-48881 GCA_001512505.1 Clostridiaceae bacterium DTU079
GTTACTTTATCCCATTAATTAACATTCAGCAGGTTTTCCAGTTACTTTTCGAGACTATTCTTATATGTAACATTTTGAGCCTCTTCCCCTTTTGTCTTTGTATTAATCAACTAAACATCCATATTTAAATTGATTATTCCTTCATTTTTACTAAAAAACCTGCAAATATATTTGCAGGTACATTTATCAGTAAGATTTCAAGAAGTAAAATCATCAGAAGCAAAATGACTTATTATCCCTAATCTTATGCTTAAGATTAAACTTGGGTCAATATTATTTTTCTTAAAATCAAAGTAATGGAAACCCATAGCTTTCTTAAGCCTGCTTCTCTTCCGTATCTTCATTAACGTGTTTTATAATTTCCAACTGGGAAAGAAGCAATGACTCTGCCCGGCTCTTATACAACTGAAACTTCTTTTTCAGCTCCTCATATTCAAACTTTATCTTCAGAACTTCCTGATTTGCCTCGTTTATTATTTGCTGAGCCTTTATTTCGGCCTCCTTTATAATATTCTCCGCTTTCTGTTGTCCGTTCTTTTTTAATTCCTCGCTGGTCTGCTGTGCCACAAGGAGCGTATTCTGCAGGGATTCTTCAATATTCTTATAATGTGTAATTGCTTCATTTAAAACAGCTATCTTGTCCTTTAACTCAGTATTTTCACGGATATATTCGCAATAGTCCTCAATTATTTTATCCAATACATCATTAACCATGTCCTCACTGTATCCGCCAACAACACTTTTCTTAAAGGTTAAGTTTTGCAATTCATTGGGCGTATAATTCATGTGTAACACCTCGTCAAATATATTTCTTCATTAGAATATGTATTCTGTCCTTCTTTGTTGTATTACCAATCTTTTCGAGCACCACTCTTCCCTTACCCCTTATCGATATTGTGTCGCCTTCCTTAACCAGCTTGGACACACTGTTGGCTATTTCCCAGTTCACATATACCTTTTCCGCCTTTATAAAATCGGCTGCCTTGCTCCTTGACATGCCAAATCCCACACTTGCCACAGAATCAAGCCTTAAGGAAGCAACAGTAGAACTTATCTCCTTAACCTTCGGCGGTGAAACACCAAGCTCACCGGTATCCACGGTCTCAATTTCAACGTACACATTACCGACTTTGGTAAGGTTGTATTTTATATAATCCGCTATATCCTTTAATACCACCACATAACAAAATTCATCCCTAACTAGAATATCACCAATTTTTTCTCTTTTAATACCTAATCCCATCAACGAACCCAAATAATCTCTGTGGGAAAAATTATCTCTCGATTTAGGCTTAATCTGGAGAATCTCAAAAAGGCCGGAATACTCCTGCTCTACGTTTTCAGGCATATTATAAGGGCAGAAAACAACCACGGTTCTCTCTGCCCCACTAAAGCCCCCAAAGAAAAAATAGTCTTGAATTCCGCATATCTCAAAACTTTTCTCTAATAGGTTCCTCTGATAAGGATCCAAAAATTCTGAATTGGTGCTTCTTCTTATTTTTTCAGCAAGAACATATTTATCCAATATTTTAGCAACTAATAGCTTGTCTTCTATTTTAGGAATCTTCTTGAGTACTAAATCTTTATCCATAAATTATAATGCACCCTAAACCTATCTATGTTAATTACAATAAAGCCGAAATTATCCAAAGAATCAATACTGCTATAATTGGAGAAAAATCCATCATGGAATCCTGTCCTAATGGAGTGTTTTCCAACAACTTCCGAATAGGCGAAAGAATCGGTTCGGTAATTTGATATAATATCTTATAAAAAACATTCTCTTTTGATATCGGAAACCATGATAATAAAGCACGCAAGATTATTGCCCATTGAATTATATTCAACAGCAGATCAAAAGCTTGCAATGCTTTAATGGTTAGGTTAGCACCATTCATTAATAACCTCCAATTATCTCAACCATGGAAAAGCAGCCTTGCTTGTTATCTCTTCCTGAAAATCTCCCATAATATCTACATTGCAAGGAGCAACAATAAATATTCCGCTTGAAACCTTTTGAATGTTGCCGTCAAGGGCATAAACAGAACCGCTTAAAAAGTCCACTATTCTTTGAGCCGTCTCCTTTTGAACGCCCTCAAGATTTACAACTACAGGCTTCTTGTTTTTCAAATGATCACATACATCTTTAGCGTCATTAAAGTCTTGTGGCTGCATCACGATTAGCTTAAACTGAGAAGTTGAATGAATGTTTACAATTTTATTTTGAGTTTTCTTGCTAATGGGTTGGATAAACTGAGGCTTTTCAAATTCCTCTTTCTCTTCCGTGTTTTCAACGTTCTCCAATTCTTCCTCATCTTCTGTTTCCCAACCTACAAAGTTTAACACCTTGTTAAAAATTTTTGACATACCAAATCCCTCCTGTTTATCTTTTGTATGATAGCCTATATACAATTCTTCTAAAATGTTTGTCTTTTAAAAGACCTCTTAGAAGACATTGCTGCTCTTATGTATAAATCCTTTTTCCAAACAAGGCAGTCCCTATACGTACCATGTTTGAACCTTCTTCTATTGCAACCTCAAAATCGTTGCTCATGCCCATGGACAAAATATCCATATTATTATTATCTAGGTTTTCTTTCCGTATGTCAATAGAAAAGTCCCTTAATTTACTAAAAACATAGCGTATTGACTCAGGATTTTCAGCGAAAGGAGCCATTGTCATGAACCCTCTGATTCTTATGTTGGAAAATGCACTCATCTTTTCAACCATTTCCCTTGCTTCTTCCAAAGCAACACCAAACTTGCTTTCCTCTCCCGAAACATTTACCTGAACCAATACATCCACGGTTATTCCATGGCTCTGGGCTCTTTTATTTATTTCCTGAGCCAGCTCAAGCCTATCCACCGAGTGAATTAGTTTTACCTTGTCTATAATATATTTTACCTTGTTTGTCTGAAGATGCCCAATCAGGTGCCAATTGCATTTTCTATCTATTATATCGTATTTTCCGGTCAATTCCTGAACCCTATTCTCTCCTAAATCCAAAATTCCCTCATCGATAATTTTCAAGATCTTTTCCGGTTCAACTGTTTTGGTTACTGCAATAAGTTTTATATCCCTGGCATTTCTCCCGCTTCTTTGGGCTGCCTTTTCAATCCTCTCCATTACAGAATCAAGGTTTCTTTTAATGAAATCAAGCTTATCGTCCATCAATTTACAATCTGCCCCTCTTCTATATTTTTCGGATTTACTATATAACTGGAATACAAGCTAATACTGGGATGCCGCGAATTATCATCTCCATAATAGCTTTTATCCACATTGTCTATAATAGCAAATTCATTATTTTTCCCGACAATCTTAACCGGAACAAACTCTGCCCGCTGAGCCCTGACCAATCCGATTTTAGCTGTCATTGTTGCCGTATCAATATCCACAAGGCTCTTTAACGGTACTACAAGACCGCTATAATAGTTTTTAATCAAATCCACGTTTATATTTCTCAAGGTTGCCGTATCACTCATAGCCTTGTCCGTCTTCACAGCTATAATGAATTTTCCGTCCATCTCATCGGATTTATACATAACCGTTCCGTCAATAACCTTGTTAATATCATTAATTCTTATTTTCAAATTGTCTTCAACATCAAAATCCATGGCTTCCTTTTCATCAACAGCAAAAACAATATAATAATCTATACCGCTTATCACCTTAACAACAGGCTTGTTGTACTCAACAGCAAGATCGTCAACTTTCCTTGAATTGATTTGAGGCTTAATGTTTTTTATATCCTTCGGGGTTAAATGGCCAATCGCTTCCTCATTAAGAAAGCTTTCACACCCGTCCACCACATAGGATATTATTCCCGAAATATCCGAAGTGATGCTGCTTTTATTCTGGTTTATACCTTCTTGTATCACCTGTTTTTCAGCCTTAAGAGAACTAATATGGGCATCGGAAATACTCAGGTCCCCTGTAATGGTTGCCTTCTTTTGGATAAGCTCGTCAATATCCTCCTTTATACTTTTAACTTCCGAAAGGCTGTTGCTATTAGCCAATGTCATAACGTTCATCAGTTTTTCTTCGATTTTCTCATCGATACTTTTTATATCATTGGAGAAAAAGCCGTCATTCTTGGCCTTTTCCCTTTGGGCTTCAATAATCCGCAAATCCAGTGCCTTTAAATCATCCAACAGCTTTTCCGACCCTTTGTTCAGTACTGTGGCTATTGTGCTGCCGCTTTTAATTTTTTCGCCTTCCTCAATATTTTTTATAATTACACCGTCGGCAGGCGAATAAACCACTGTCTCATTTCTGACAATCAAAGCATCGGTGGTAATCGATTCCTCAATTTCACCCATCCTCATTATATCAACACTAATATTTCTGCCATATATCCAAAAAATGAAGGACGGAATATACAGAATCAAAAACAGAAGAAGAACCACTCCTCCGAGCTTTATTCTTCCTTTTACTTTATCTTCCTTAATCTTTCGTTCACTTGCTTTTCCTTCGCTTATTTCTCTTATGTTTATCTCTTCCAAATCCTTCACCTTCAAACACTAGATTTGTATAATTCCCTTTTCAAGCATCTTCTGTATGGATATCATAACACCCAGCTTAACGTGTTCGAAAACCAACCCGCCCTGCATATAAGCTATATACGGCGGCTTTATCGGAGCATCGGCACTCAGTTCAATGGATGATCCTTGAATGAACGCCCCCGCAGCCATTATGACAGGACTTTCATACCCCGGCATATCCCATGGCTCCGGAGTTACAAAGGAATCTACCGGTGAACCCTTTTGAATGCCCTGGCAAAATGCAATCAGGCTATCGGGGTTGTCAAATCTGATTGCCTGTATAATGTCTCCCCTTTTATCATGCACCCCGGGACTTGTTCTATAGCCCAATTCCTTCATAACAGCAGCGCAGAAGACAGCTCCCTTAAGGCTTTCGGCAACAACATGGGGAGCTAAAAACAGTCCCTGGTACATCAGCCTGTTGTTGTCCAAAGAAGAACCCACTTTTTTGCCGAGACCTGGAGTTGTAAACCTGTACGCCGCCTTCTGAACACATGATTTTTTGCCTACAATATAACCGCCTGTAGGAGCAATTCCTCCCCCAGGGTTTTTGATTAGGGAACCTGCTGCCAAGTCCGCCCCAACTTCAATAGGCTCCTTGGTTTCAACAAATTCTCCGTAGCAATTATCCACAAGAACCAGAACATCGCTTTTTATTCCCTTTATAAAAGCTATGGCCTTTTCTATTTCGTCTATGGTAAAGGACGGTCTCCATTCATAGCCCCTCGACCTTTGAAGAAGCACCATCTTTGTCTTGCTGTTTATAGCCTTTTCAATGGATTTGTAATCAAGACTTCCGTCCTCGAGCAAATCCACCTGGTTATAGGTTACGCCAAATTCCTTAAGGGAT
This sequence comes from Clostridiaceae bacterium DTU079, assembly GCA_001512505.1. Taxonomy (GTDB): domain Bacteria; phylum Bacillota; class Clostridia; order Acetivibrionales; family Acetivibrionaceae; genus Hungateiclostridium. The sequence goes on from LFSC01000037.1 coordinate 5,396, forward strand.
CCTCCGCCCTCACCTCTTATACCGATAACTTCTTCCAATGTGTCATAGGGCTTACCCACCACCGACAAAAGCTCATCGCCGGGTCTTAAATTGCCGTACAGGCATAATGCCAACGCATGGGTCCCCGATACAATCTGATGCCTTACCAAAGCATCTTCTGCCTTGAAAACATCCCTGTAAACACAGTCCAAAGCATCTCTGCCTTTATCGTCATAACCATAACCCGTAGTCCCGTTAAAATGAGTATCACTCACATTATTGTTCTGCATTGCCTTAATGACTTTAAACTGATTATACTCCTTAACCGAATCAATGGCTGAAAACTCAGAAGCCACCTCTTTTAATGCAGAATCTGCAACTTTAAGCACTCTCTCGTCTATTCCGAATTCGTTTTTCAAATACTCTTTCAAATCTGTTTTCATTATTTCTCCCCATTATAAATTTATTTTTCAAAAAGACTAATCGTTAAGCTTTTTTATATAATTTCATGATAATTAAAAGCCAAGTCCGAGCTCATTAATAATTATTTTAACACATCGGGCTTTAATTTCAATATTAACCCAAATAATACGCAACCAAGAATATTATACAATCATCAATTTAATTATTCTTCAACAGCTTTATAAATCCTCCATTCCAGAGGCTTTAAACCAAGCTTTATCCTACATCCCTCAACCTGGGCTGATTCCCTTTCCCCAAGGGCTTCCATTCTCTTCACGTCTATAAAGGAATTTCCCAGTTCAACGGTACCCTCGGCGTTTTGTTCCTTTGTATTCATCACGACAACAATTTTATTCTTCCCATACTCTCTTCTGTAAGCCAATATCCCTTCATCCCCGTCAATACACAAATCCCGGTATTCCCCAAGTCTTAGAGCTTCATTTTTCTTTCTTATGTCAATTAGAAAACCGTATAACTTAAGGAGCTTTATGTTCCATTTTTCCTCATCCCAGACCATGGGCTTTCTGCAATCGGGGTCCGTGTCTCCCTGCATTCCCACCTCATCGCCATAGTAAATAAGAGGAACTCCCGGGAAGGTAAATTGAAACACCGCTGCCAATTCAAATCTCTTTTCGTCGCCATTGCACAGGGTTAAAAATCTCGGCGTATCATGGGTGCTAATAATATTCACCATGCTGTTTATTACTTTTTTGTTAAAATTCATGAGGTAGCTGTTTATTCTCATTTTAAAAAGCTCCACATCAATGGATCTGTAGGCAAACAAATCGTTAATCATTTCCTTCAAGGGATAATTCAATACAGAATCAAATTGGTCTCCGTAAAGCCACGAGGATGCCTCGTCAAATATTTCTCCAATGAGCACCACATCCTTCTTTAGAGCCTTTATCTCAGTTCTGAGGTCCCTCCAAAACTTCCGGTTCACCTCATCTGCCGCATCAAATCTCCAGCCGTCCACACCGAACTCAAGGGTCCAATACTTCACTACATCAAAAAAATACCGGGCTGTCTCAGGGTTTGACGTATTTAGCTTAGGCATTCCTCCATAGAAGGAAAAACACTCATAATTGGGTACGGGGTAGTTTACCGCCGGAAAGGAATCCACGAAATACCATTCCTTATATAAAGACGCCTCTCCCTTTTTCAAAACATCCTGAAAGGCAAAAAATTTATCGGAGGTATGGTTAAATACACCGTCAAAAATTATCTTTATGTCCTTATGATGGCATAAGTCAATCAGCTTTCTAAGCTCGTTTTTTTCTCCAAAAACGGGATCAAGCTCATAATAGTCGATAATATCATAACGGTGATAGGAATCCGACTTAAACACGGGATTGAGATAAATCGCATTTACTCCGAGCTTTATAAGATAGTCCAGCCTGTCGATTATGCCTTTGATATTTCCTCCGTATTTCATACCGATATTCTCTATGCAAGGGGGAACCTTTGCAAACCTGTCCGGAAAAATCTGATATACCGTTGAATTCACAAACCAGTCAACTTCTTCAAAAACATCGGCCTCACATATATATGAATAAGTGAAAAAGCCCCATTCGGGCATGTAATCGAAAAAGCCGTTTTTGTTATACCATTTAACCTGGTAATTGTCTTCGAGATAAAACATATACTTGAACCTTTTAATGCCCACATTAAGTTCGGCTTCGAAATAATCAAAAAACTCATCACTGGCCGTCTTCTTCATTTCGACCTTTCCTCTTATCGAGTTGTTGTATTTTTCATGGTATATGACGGCGCAATATTTTATATCGTTTTTCTTTGCCCTAAGCCGGACAACCAGAGTATTTGAATCTTTTGGAAAGGCAAACTGACTGTATGGCTTGTGGTATATAGCTTCAAGATGCATTAGTGATACCCCTTTTCCGAACATAATCAAGCATTGAGTATGGCATTGAAACTTTAACAACAGTGATTTCATGAAATGAATTGCTTTCTATGTATATAATAGCATAAATTGAGGTAAATTGCGACTTTCACTTTTAAGGGTGAGGTAGTTATTAAGCTAAGAAAAATATTCCAGAAACTTAAGTTACACAGTCTAGAGCCTGTAAATACTCCTCAGGGTCGAGCAAAACTCGCTTCGCTCAAACAATGCTCTCCCTGTCCTCGTCGTATTAACAGGCTCTACGACATGCTCCACAATGTTTCTTCCATATTTTTCTTGCTTAATAACTTAGATTTTAAAAGGTATGTCTATCTATTTATAATCAAAACCGGGTCTTGAATTCTCCCCTTCAGTGTAATACTATTTACTGGGTGATATAATTTGATTTTAAAATACACAGTTGATAGTGAAGTTTCAGGAAAAAACGTTAAGCACATATTAAAAACCAAAATGAAGCTTTCCGAAAGGCTCATAAAAAAACTAAAATACCAGGGCAAAATTCTGTGCAATCATAAGCCTGTCCTGATAAACTATGTGGTAAGTCAGGATGACACCATAGAGGTTGATTTGGACGTGGAAGAAGGCGATGAATCGGTGACTCCCCAGAATATTCCCATTGATATTATTTATGAGGACGAAAGCCTCATTGCTATCAATAAAAAGCCGGGATTTTTGGTACATCCAACATCACTACAACCGGACGGCACCCTTGCCAATGCCTTATCCTATTATCTTCAAAGCAAGGGAGCAGTAAAAAAGGTTCGTCCCGTCATAAGGCTGGACAAGGATACCTCGGGCATTATAATTTTTGCCAAAGATTCGTTTTCTCAAAATTTTCTCGTAAAGCAAATGAATCAAAAATCCTTTATAAAAGAGTACATCGGTGTTGTGCACGGCATTGTAACTCCCGAAGCCGGAGTTATCGACATGCCCATTGCAAGGATGCCGGGAAGCATAATAAAAAGGCAGATTTCGCCGGACGGAAGCCCTTCCGTCACCCATTATAATGTAATCGAATACCTTAACAACGCCACGGTTTTAAAATTTCGGCTAGAGACCGGAAGAACCCATCAAATCAGGGTACATTGCCAGGCTATAGGTCATTCCCTAATCGGCGATACCCTCTACCCCCCATTGCCGGACTGTGAAACAAAGGATATATTGCTTTCTTCCGACGCCAACGATACCTGTATTTCGGGCAATAATACCGAAATTTCCCGCAATAATTCATATTTTCATATGTCCGAAATAATCGACAGACAAGCTCTCCACTCGTTCAGGGTTGAATTCGTGCACCCCTACAGCGGAAAAACTCTTGAGCTCATCGCACCCATACCGGATGACATCACCCGGGCTGTGGAAATATTGAGAAAATAATTGTCTAAACATTTACACTTTTTTGGAATAGTGCTATTATAATACTTGCCTCTTAAAACTTGAAATAATAACCTAACAAAAATCATCTTGGCTTTAAAGAATGGGGGTTTTTTGAGTGGAAGTTTTAAAAGACCGGTATTCTATTACTGAACTTAGTGAATGTCTAAAGGTAACGGACCATACTTTAAGATACTATGAGAAAGAATTCAATATGACTGTCCCGAAGGACAAAAGGGGCAGACGCTATTATACTCCTGAACTTGCAAATATTATGTATAAAATCAAATCCATGAGGGATGAAGGTCTTGAAATAAAAGCAATAAAAAAGATTCTTGAGTCCGAGAATGCTATCAGCCCACCTCCGGTTGTGGAGCAAAACGGTATAATACCGGCAGCAGCGGTAGTACCTGATAGCAGTCCAACCGAAATAAGCAAGTTTTTTCAGGAATTGAGTGAACAGCTAACCAACAATATTTCCCTCGAGTTGGAGACCACAAGGGAGCAGGTGGTAAATGAAATAAACAAAACAAAACTAGAGCTGGGAGCATGCTTTGAAAACAATGTGAGAAAACTTGAAAGTAAATTAGACAAACACTTTGACAATGTTGACCGCTCCATCGGAATGTGGAGAGAAAGAAACAAATCCGGGTTTTTTAAACGCATAACCAAAAAAGTTTTCAAATGGCAGTAATATTGGAGCCCACAAAAGCACAAGGGCATCGAGCCCTTTCGCTTTTTGGCTATTTCACTTGATAAATCAACTAATCATGACCATCGGCTATGCCAATGGTCATGACGTCTAAAGTCGCAATTACCTATATTTTACAAAGGAATTTCTATTCTTTAAGCGAAGAATGCAAACCCAGCTTTTTTAAGACTTCAACAAACTTTTTCTCATCTATGGGCTTTATCGTATAAGCCTCACACCGGGTATCAAAGGATGGGCAAAGTCTTCCTGAATTATTTAATGCTGTAGTCATAATTATTTTAACCCGTTTATTTTCTTCAATTTCCTTTTGCTTTTCAACATCCCTTATAGCCTTTAATGCTCTTTTGCCATCAAGCTTTGGCATCATGGCGTCAAGACATATCAAATCGTAAGGGTTTCCTTCTTCCAGTGCCATAATAAATGCATCTACGGCTTCAATTCCGTCTATTGTAATGTCGCATTCTCCAAAGGAAGACAAATACTTATACAGAAATTTTCGGCTGGCAAAATCATCTTCCGCAATAAGTATTCTCATTGTTAAACCCCTTTCTATCGACGTTCTTGATATGAACTATGAATCCACTGTTTAGAGTTTAATCGTTCTTCAATAAGGAAAAAACCAATTGAGGTATGGCTTCAAGGGATGCCTGCTTTTCAACCGCACCAATATCAAATGCAACCTTGGGCATTCCGTAAACAACGGATGACTTCTCATCCTGTCCCAAGGTTCTGGCACCTTTATTTCTCATTGCCAAGAGCCCTTTTGCTCCGTCACTTCCCATTCCGGTCAAAATTATTCCTATTGCATTCCTACCGGCAACCTCCGCAACAGAATTAAATAGTACATCCACCGACGGACAATGGCCGTTAACCCTTTGTCCTTTGGCACATTCCACAAAATAATTACCGTCTCTTTTTTTCAGTTTCATATGGTAATCACCCGGCGCAATTAAAACCCTTCCCGGCAAAACCATATCACCGTTAACTGCTTCTTTAACCTCCATCGGGCATGAACTGTCAAGTCTTTGAGCATACAACCGGGTAAACACCGGAGGCATATGCTGGACAACAACAATACCCGGCATATCCTTCGGAAAAAACTTAATTATATTGAAAATTGCTTCAGTACCTCCTGTCGATGCACCTATTGCAATAATTTTATTTGAACTTCCTCTTGATGTATTTATTCCGGAATTCGTTAAAATTGACTCGTTTTTTCTTTGACCGACTTTTGCTGTGGAAGCAATTTTGATTTTAATTATCAGCTCATTTATAAAAGTTTCAATTCCCCTTGAATTGGACATATCCGGCTTTGTAACGAAATCAACCGCTCCTGCTTTAAGGGCGTCAAACACATTTTCACTCACCGAACTTACCACAACCACAGGTAAGGGATATTGAGGAATTAGCCGCCTTAAAAATTCAATACCGTTCATTCTCGGCATCTCAACATCCAAAGTCATAACATCGGGATGCAGCTCAATAATTTTGTCCCTGGCTGAATATGGGTCAGAGGCTGTTCCCACTACTTCAATAGCTGAATCCTGAGATATTTTTCTTGCTAAAGTTTCCCTAAACAATAAAGAATCATCGACTATCAGAACTTTGATTTTTCTCATATTGTTATTCCTTTCTGTATACTGCGGGCATAATATATTTATATTTGGTTTCCTGACGGTTCAGAGACTCCGAATGACCTATAAACAAATAACCTCCGGGTTCAGTAAACTCATAGAATCTGTTGACCAGTTCCATTTTTGTTTTCTCATCAAAATATATCATCACGTTCCTGCAAAATATGGCATGAAACTTCTTTTTAAACGGAAACCTTGGGTTCATGAGATTGAAAATTCTGAATATGACATCATTCTTAATATTGTCGGATATGACATAATTGAGCGAGTCAAGCTTTTTAAAATATTTCTTTATCCATTCCTCCGGAAGAGTCTCTACATTTTCACAGGAATAAACACCGGATACCGCTTTTTCAATTATCTCCATCGATATATCCGTTGCCAGAATCCTTGTATCCCACAGATGTTTTTTGGCTCCGAAATAATCCGCCATAATCATCGCAAGGGTATAGGGCTCCTCACCGCTGGAACAGCCTGCGCTCCAAACCCTTAAGTCTTTTTCATCTTTAAGAATTGAAGACCAATAGGGAAGAACGGTTTTATTAAAATATTCAAAATGATCCGGCTCCCTCATAAAAAAGGTATGGTTGGTTGTAATTTTATTTATAAGCGTTATTGCAGCTTCCCCCGACTTGTCTGCAATTACATAGTCAAAGTACTCGGAAAAGCTGTTAAAATTCTTTTGCTGCAATACATTTCGAAGCCTTCCCATCACCATAGCCTTCTTTTTCTCCGTGAGGTTTATTCCATAATTGATCTTTACGTATTTTGACAATCTTTTAAATTCTTTATCGGTTATCATCTGCATAGCATTTCACCATCAAATTATTTATTGTCAGTAATCTCAAATTCCAATTTGCAAATTTCACAGTTAAGAATTGATTTCACATTTTTAATGACTTTACGATATCATGGCTAAATTTTCACATTCCTCGTCATTCAAAAGCATATTGCAATCGATAAGCAGTTTGACATCTTCACCGATCTTTCCGATACCGTTTATATATTTGTTGCTAAAGCCGGTACTCGAATTCGGCGGAGGCACTATATCATTTTCCGATATATCGACCACTTCTGCAACGCTGTCAACTATCAGACCTACAGAAATATCATTTATTTCAACTACAATGATACATGTTCTGTCGTTATATTCTCTCTGCTCCTTTTTGAACCTCAGCCTTACATCCATTACCGGTATTATTTTCCCTCTGAGATTTATTATACCTTTAATATAATCCGGAAGCTCCGGCACTTCTGTTATCTGCTGAATTCCTATTATTTCAGTCACATATTTGATTTCAATTCCGTAAACCTCTTTTCCAATTATAAAAGTCAGGTACTTGCCTTTTTGAGTATCCTCTTCAACTTCCATAACATTTTCCAATTCTTTTGTCATAATTAAACCTCCTTTATATTGATAAGAGTAGCAATATCCAGTATCAGGCTTATGCTTCCGTCACCGAGCAATGTACAGCCTCCAATGCCCCTTACCTTCTTAATATACCTAGGCAAAGCCTTAACCACCACCTGTTGCTCTCCCAAAAGCTGATCTGCAAACAAGCATATAACCTTTGAATCATTTTCAACCATCACTATTATTCCTTCATTTAAATCGGTGATATCAGTGTCTAAATTGTAAAATTTGTGAAGTCTCAAAATAGGGTAAGCTTCTCCTCTTACCATAATCATCTCATTGCCGTTGTTATCTTCAATTATTGCTTCATCCTTCACCCTAAAGGATTTCTTTATTGAAATTGTAGGTATTGTAAAGCTTGATCTTCCGGTTTTTACCGCCATACCGTTAATAATGGCAAGAGTAAGAGGAAACTTTATAGAAAACGTGGTTCCCTTATCCGGAACAGATTCAACATTAATTGAGCCTCCCACCATCGATATGTTTTTGGTCACAATGTCCATTCCCACACCCCGACCCGAATACTCGGTAACTTTGTCACTGGTTGAAAATCCGGGCATGAATATAAAAGAATATATTTCCTTATCGGTAAGCTCACTTTCCGGTTTATGTATAAGATTGTTTTCTCTTGCCTTCTTAAGGATTTTTTCCTTATCCAGACCTCTTCCGTCATCCTTTACAATAATCCACACGTCGCCGCCGGCATTTTTTGCTTCGAGAACCAGCTTGCCCACCGGAGGTTTTCCCTTTCTTTCTCTTTCCGAAGCCTCCTCAATACCATGGTCAATGGAGTTTCTAATAAGGTGAATAAGAGGATCGGAAATACGCTCAATTATGTTTTTATCAACCTCGGTTTCTTCTCCTATAATTTCAAGCTCCACAGACTTGTTTAATTTTTTCCCCATATCCCTTACAATCCTGTTCATCTTCTGGAAAGTAGTTGACAGAGGAACCATACGAATGGACATCACAATATCCTGAAGCTCATTTGTGATTTTGTTCAAGTGCCTTGCGGACTTTTGGAAATTGTCCAGCTGTAATCCTGCAAGATCGGGGCTTTGCGTTACCATAGCTTCGGCAATCACCAATTCACCCACAATGTCCATCAACTTATCAAGCTTTGATATATTGACGCTGATTACACTTTGCTTACCCAACGAATTGGCATTACTGGGAACCGAACCATGTTTCTCCTCGTTTTCATTTTTATTCTTTTTGTTGGAATCGTTAATCTTCTGATTATCCGCACCGTCATTTGACGAAGCTTCCTTTTGGTCTTGTTCGGATGCATTACCCTTTTCAGATTCATCCTTGTCCTTAAGATAATCCTTAACCGATTCGGTTGAAAAATCATCACTGAGAACATAAACATCAAGGCTCTTTAACAGGAGTGCATGGGACAGTCTATCCTTCACTTCATTAAGCCCAAGATCAGTGGCAAAAACCACCTTAAAACCTTCTTTTCGTATAATCTCACAATCGCCTTCACCCTCTAAAACCTCTTTGGGATGGCAATATAAAATATCTGCTACTTCCTTAAGGTCATGGACAACGGAAAACGCTCTGATATTTTCCATTTCGCAATCTTCTTCAAATTTAAGAACTGCCTCATATTTATAGCTTTTCGAGCTCGCAGTTTCATCACATAAACTTATGGCATACTTTTTCGACGGGTTTTGCTCACCGCTATCGGGCTCTTTGGCGTCTTCCTGGGCAACTTCTTCTCCGTTCAATCTTTTTAAAGACTGTAAGTACTCTCTTATTCGATAAATTAATTCACTCGAATCCCCATCAAGCTCCATGCCGTTTTCAAGCTTGGATGTCTCATTTTTTATAAAGTCAACTCCGCACAAAACAATATCCGTTATCTCCGATGAATCATAGTTTTTCGGCTTGCTTTCACGAAGATAAAAAAAGAGATCCTCAATTGAATGGGCAAGTCCGCATATATTTTCAAAAAGCATCATTGCAGAAGAGCCTTTTATGGTATGCATTATTCTGAAAATTTCATTGATTGAAGACTCAAATCCGCTTTCTTTCTCACTGTTTATTAAAGATTGCTCCAACTCATCAAGCAATTGAAATGTCTCAAATATAAACATTTCAACCATAGGCTCACGTTTCATGTTATCAGTCAAATTATTTTCACTCCTTTTTTTACTTTTGATGTTAAAACTTTATTCCTTTAATTCAAGCTCTAAAGTTCATACACCGTTTAAAGTTTTTCTAAGGTTTGAATTACATAATCTTCTTTAAAGGGCTTTACAATAAATCCTTTTGCTCCTGCAAGAATGGCATCTTTCACAAAGCACTCCTGACCCATGGAAGAAATCATTACAATCTTTGCATCAGGGTCAAATTTCTTAATAAGCTTCACGGCATTTATCCCATCGCATACGGGCATTGTAATATCCATCGTTACAATATCGGGCTTCATCTCCTTATACTTTTCAAACGCCACCATTCCGTTTTCAGCTTCTCCCACAACTTCAAAACCGTGTCTTTCAAGCATCATTCTTAAGGATGTTCTCATAAAATTTGCATCGTCGGTCACCAACACTCTTTTCATAACTATCACACTCCATTCATTGATGTTAGCAGGATATTCAACCAGAAGCTTGGAAAAAAGATAATTCGGAATATAGGTTATTTCTGGCTTCGAATAAATACGTGAGTAAGCTGATTTTCTGTCCTTAACTCATGTATTTTAATAACTTTATTTTACATTTTTTTCATATAAAGAGATTAATACAATAAAAATAAAGTATTTGATGTTTATATCGTAATCTATTATACTATTATTAACAGTTTCTTTTATTTTTGAAAAATAAATATTAATTATGAGGTTCTATTCTTGATTCTTTGAGGTTGGATAAATGCTTAATTTTCTTGGTTTTGGCAGTGCATTTAACACAGATTTGGGAAACACCAGTGCTTATATTAAATCAAATACCAGCTTGGTATTAATCGACTGCGGCAGCACTGTCTTCAGCAAGCTGCATAGTCTTGGACTCCTTGACGGTGTTTCCGATATTTACGTAATAATCACCCACACCCACTCGGACCATATCGGTAGTCTCAGTGACCTGATTTTTTATTCCCAATATATCTTAAACCAAAGGCCTACGCTTTTCTTCCCAAATAAGGATCTTCTCAACACTATTTTAAGATGTATGGGAGTAAAAAGCGAGTTTTATAATATTATAGATACCGGCAAAGCATTAATTGAAAATGAGGATCTTAAGTTGGAGATCTCGTTTTTTGCGTCATCCCATGTAGACACAATTCCTTCTTACGGATTATTATTAAAAATTGAGGGTCGCACAATATTTTACAGCGGAGATTCCAACGAAATAAACGGTTTTATATTAAAATCCCTAGAGGAAGGCACAATAGACTATTTATACCATGACACATCCGGAATTGATTATGACGGAAATCCCCATTTATCGCTTGAAAAGCTGGAAAGCTATATAAAACCCGAGCTCAGACACAAAGTATATTGCATGCATGTTGATTCCCATTTTGACAGAGAAAAAGCCAAAAGTCTTGGCTTTAATGTTGTTGAATGCATTGACCGGCTTTAACCTGAAAAGGTTACGGTTAAGCAATAAATAAGCCTCCTACAATTAATTGCTTGGTTAATTATAGGAGGCTTACGCGCTTCAAATATAATCCTTTTACTTTTTGTCCTTTTACTTTGCAATCTTCATTTCCAGCCGCAGCTTATCTGCTACCATAGCTATAAACTCGGAGTTGGTAGGCTTGCCTTTTCCGATATTTATCGTGTAACCGAATAATGAGTCAATGGTATCAATTTGCCCTCTGCTCCATGCCACTTCAATAGCATGCCTTATTGCCCTCTCAACTCTGCTGGGGGTTGTGTTGTATTCTTTTGCTATTGTAGGATACAACAATTTGGTAATTGAGTTTATTACATCAAGGTCCTTAACAACCATCATTATTGCATCTCTTAGGTACTGATATCCCTTAATATGCGCCGGTACGCCTATTTCATGCATAATACTGGTAACTTCCGCTTCAAGGTTTTTAGGCTTAGGAGCACCAAAACCCGGCTTAATTTCAGTTCCCAAGCTTTCCGGTCTAATAACATTTGACATATTCACATTTTTTAACTGCCTTATCCTTGAAACCAAAACCTCCATGTCAAAAGGCTTTACTACATAGTATTCCGCACCTAGTGCCAAAGCCCTCTGAGTTATCTTATCCTGTCCCACTGCCGAAAGAATAATAAACAGAGGCCTCTTTTCCAAAGCAGTGGCACCTATCTTCTCCAGAACACCCAAACCGTCCAGATGAGGCATGATAATATCAAGAATCGCAATATCAGGAAGCTTTTCTACTATAAGGTCATAGGCTTCGATGCCGTCCCTCGCAACACCGACTACCTCAATATCATCCTTTTCGTTAAGATATTCATACAGAATATCCCCAAACTCCCTATTGTCATCCGCTATTACTACCTGTATCTTATTCGACGTCAATTTGACTCCCCCTTAGCTTTTGTAAAAGAATGTTAATAACTTATATTTATTATATTAACAATTCGACAAAATTTCAATACACATACTTCATAATATGGATTACTCAACTTTATTTAGCATTTATTTTAAAATTCTCAAAATGCGAAAAAGCTTAAAATTACTGCATTGTATGGTATCTTTTTGTTCAGGTATGATTATTTACAAATCAACTTAATTCTTTAAAAAAAATCGGAAATATGCAAATTTCCGGGAAATATGCATTATATACCTATGTTTTCGAGTGCATATTTGAAATAAATTAAATATTCCAAAACATTGAGCATTAATCCATGTTTTTCTTCTATCAGCTTGCCCTTTCGAAGCTTTGAATATTTGCATCGGTCATATTCTTAACCATCCACTCTATAAGAATTCCATATCCCCTTGTCGGATCATTTACCAAGACATGGGTTACAGCCCCTATAAGTTTTCCATCTTGCAAAATAGGGCTTCCTGACATACCTTGTACAATCCCTCCGGTCGCATCCAACAGCCTCTGGTCCGTGACCTTTATTATCATTCCCTTTAATCCGTTGGCACTTTTCTTTGAAACCTTTTCAATCTCAATATCATATTCCACAACGGATTTACCGTCTATATTGGCCAGTATTTTAGCAGGACCGGTCTTGATGTCATTTCTCAAGGCAATGGGGTACTGCTTTCTTGAAAAAATGTTTATTGCCTTGTCATTCAAAGTTCCGTAAATTCCATATTGGCTGTTTTTACTTATGATTCCTAAAGGCTCGGTATCTTCAATAAGTATTCCCTTCAACTCGCCGGGATTGCCCTTTGTACCCTTTTTAATAGTCAATATGTTTGACTCAATTATTTCACCCTTTCCCACAGGCATAATCGCACCGGTATCTATATCGGTAATTCCGTGACCTAAAGCACCGAAACCTTTGGTTTGGGGGTCATAAAAGGTCAATGTTCCGATACCTACCGTACTGTCCCTGACCCACATTCCTATGCGGTATTTTTTGTCTTCAACAGCCATAACCGGTGTTACTTTTGTATTGTTGTAACTGTTTCCTCTTTTATATTTTATTGAAATCTTTTGGCCCTGGCTGTTTTCAATCTGGCTCATAAGGTCATAAGCACTTTCTACTTTTTGGTTGTTTACTTCTACAATCAAGTCTCCGGGCTTTAACCCGGAATCCCTTGCCGGCAACATCCTTTGTCCGTCCACTGTTTCAACATCGGATATACCTATGACCAGAATTCCGTTTACTTTTATCTTCACTCCCACAGTATTTCCGCAAGCTACAACTTCTTTATAGGGAACAACGTCTACCTGCATCGTTTTTATGGGTATGAGTCCGAAAAGCCTCAGGCTTAGGGTTGTTCTTCCCAGTTTTTTTGCCTTAATCATGATATTGTCGTTTGATCCGTTTTTATCATCGCTGACTTTGGAATCTTCGCTTTCAAATATTAATATATCATCGTTTTCCGCTTCAAGATTCACAAGAAAAGGACTTTTGAAATTGTAATTGTATTCCTTGTTTTCAAAAAGTGTTATTTGATTGGGAAGTGTAAATAGTATCCTTAAATATGTTATAGTCAAAACCATAAAGCATATCACTAAAAAAAGAAATATTTTCTTCTTAGTGGGTTTTATATACTTCAAACCAATTACCTCCTGATGCCCGATTTCCATTAAAGAAAAAAATAAACTTTATTCTGAAATAAAAGAATAAAGAAAAAATCTATGAATTTTATTAATTCATGGCTAACATTAAGTTAACCTATAATAACCCTGTTTATTCACCCAATTACTACATCGAAAACCCACAAAAGGGTGCATAAAATAAATGTGAAGAAAAATGTTCCATAAATGTTTTTGTACATTTTCTTCACATATTAGTATAGCCATTATAAAGTCAGTATATAAAACCAATGGAATTTTTAAGAATAAAAAAAGCCCGTTCTTAGGCTTTTATCGATGGGCATTTTCTCCCTTTTCGGGTAGTATTAATAAGCTCTGTAACTCAATACACAATGCTTCTTTCATATTCTTTCACATAATACATTAACCGTTACTTTTGGCTTTCTTGAATTCTTTAGCGTAGTCCAGCATTTCTTCGGCATGCTTTAAGGCTATATCGGAGATCTTTGCTCCTCCGATTATCCTTGCAATCTCGTTTCTTTTATCTTCTTCATTCAGGCTCTTTACTATCGTCTCAGTATTGCCGTCTTTTGTCACTTTTTCTATATAATAATTATTATCTGCCATACACGCTATTTGAGCCAGATGGGTAACGGATATGACCTGGTGGTTTTTTGAAATAAAACAAAGCTTCTCTCCCACCTTTTGTGCGGCAATACCGCTAATACCGATATCAATTTCATCAAATATCATGGTAGGCATCTTATCGACATTGGCAAGAATGGTCTTAATAGCCAGCATAATTCTTGACATTTCTCCACCGGATGCTATTTTGGACAAGGGTTTTAACGGCTCGCCCGCATTGGTGGAAATCAAAAACTCTACCCTGTCAAGGCCGTTATTGTTGTACTTTCTCTCACCGTCATTCACTGAATCGTCAAATTCAATATTTACCTTGAACCGGGTATTTTTCATCTCCAGGTCCTGAAGCTCCGAACCGATCCTGCTTTCAAGCAGCTCTGCGGTCTTGATTCTTTCACCGTTTATTTTCTTTGCCAATTTATAAAGCTCTTCATCTTCCTTTTCAAGGTCATCTTTAAGCTTATTGATTATTTCCTCGTTATTCACTATTTCATCCAGTTCTTTTTTGGCATTCTCCTGATATTCCAGAATACCCTCAATGGAATCTCCGTATTTCTTTTTCAGGCGGTATAATACGTCCAGCCTCTCCTCCAGCTCTTCGAGAACAGAGGGCTCAAATTCTATACTATCCCTCAAATCACGAATCTCCGAAACAATATCCTCAAGCTCATATGATACAGCCTCGAGTCTTTTTTTGAGTGCACTGTATTTCTCGTCATAATCTTCAATATTGCAAAAATCGGACACCGATTTATTTATTTTGTCAAGAGCCGATATATCAAGCTTTCCCCCGGAACCCAAAGCTTCATACGCATTGGAAAGAGTGCTTATTATTCTCTCGGAATTTAAAAGTATATTCCTTTGCTTTTCGATTTCTTCCTCTTCACCAACCTTTAGCCTGGCTTTTTTAATTTCATCTATCTGAAATCTCAGAATATCAATTTTCCGTTCCCTTTCACCCGCATCTCCGGACAGTTTTTTCAGCTTGTTTTTAATCTCACGGTATGACTCCAAATGCTTTAAGTATTCTTCTTTAAGAGAACTAATTTTGCTTTCTGCAAAAGAATCCAAAAGCTCAATATGGCTTTCGGTTCTAAGAAGAGACTGGTTATCATGTTGTCCATGAATGTCTATAAGCCTTTCTCCTAATTCTTTAAGCATCGATACCGTCGCAATTCTGCCGTTAATCCTGCATATATTTTTCCCGGAAGCGGAAAATTCTCTTGAAATAATCAGAGAACCGTCTTCCTCCCCCTCGATTCCAAATCTTTCGAACAGATCGGACAGCCTGTCCGTATTTACATTAAAAACAGCTTCAACCACAGCTTTATCCCGTCCCGTCCGGATAAGCTCCTTTGACATTCTTTCTCCCAGGATGGCATTAATTGAATCGATAATAATAGATTTTCCTGCCCCGGTTTCCCCGGTAAGCACATTCAGTCCTTCTCCCAGTTCAATTTCAACCCTGTCAATTATGGCAATGTTTTGAATCTCTAATCGTTGAAGCATGCCTAAACCCTCAATTCATCATGAATTATTGTTTTATTCCAATATATTCGAACTTTCAGAGCTGGCTTTTGCAAGTTTTTTCAATCTATCGACAAATTTGCGGGCAATCTTTTCGTTTCGGCAGACAATAAACACCGTATCATCTCCTGCAATAGATCCCACTATTTCCGACTGTTTTAAAGAATCTATTGCGGATGCGGAAGCTTGAGCCATGCCCGGAAGTGTTTTAACCACAACAATATTATTGGCATAGTCAGATGAAACATAGGACTCGGAAAAAATCGTCATAAGCCTGTTTAACAAAACATTCTCGGTTTTTGTAAAAGGAGCATACTTGTACCGGCCATCAGACGTCATCACTTTTATAAGCCTCAACTCCTTAATATCTCTGGAAATTGTGGCCTGAGTCACATCCATACCGGCCTCCTTTAACCTTTGTGCGATCTCTTCCTGAGTCTCAATCACCTCATTTTCAATTATCTCAAGTATTTTTGCCTGTCTTTTATTCTTCATATTACTTCATGCTTTCTCCTCTGTCATAGATTTTGCCTCTTAATACATCAAAAAAATTACTTCTATTGTTTAATCTAATCATAGGAAACCTTTGCTGAGATTTTTTTGTCACAATCACATCTCCGCCTATTACCTCATAACCGACTTGACCGTCTACGGTTACCATTGCTTCATACTGATAATTCTCGTCAACTACCACCTTCACCACTCTGTCCCCTGTAGTTATAAAGGATCTCGAATACAAAAGGTGGGGACATATCGGAGTAGCAATAATGAGATCGACATCGGGCTCCACCAAAGGTCCCCCCGCTGAAAGGGAATACGCTGTTGAACCGGTGGGAGTAGATATAATAAGCCCGTCCCCCGGATAGAGATCCATAAAAGAATCGTTTATATAAGTTTTTAGGTGAATTATCCTTGATATGGCTCCTCTTGAAACCACCACATCATTTAGCACAATATCTTTGGCTATAGCCTTGTTTTCCCTTATAATAGTGGTTTCAAGCATCATCCTTTCATCAATCCGGTAATCACCTGCCACCAATTGCTTTACCGCACTGTCTATATCGTTTTTATCCACATCAGCCAAAAAACCCAGCCTTCCCAGATTTACTCCGAGAAGAGGTTTGTTTATTCCGACAATTGACCGGGCAACCTTTAGAAAGGTACCGTCTCCGCCAAGACATATCATGATGTCGGACAAGCCCGCTAATTCATTCTCACTAAGGTTTAACGCCTCAGAACCTGTTTGAACAGCTACTTCGTCACTATAAAAAGCCGATGCACCATTGTTTTTTATACTGTCTATCAGTATCCTCGTGTATTTAAAATCTTCGTCCTTATCTCTGTTGGCTATAATACCTATTTTTAACATCTCATCCCTCTTGTTCTAAGGCTTATTTTTTATACATAATTGTCTTTTTGAATAATTATACAGAATAATTGATAAGAATACAACAGTTAAAATTCAGGTGAACGGATGAATAAAAGGAAAGAAAAAATAATCCCAAAACTTAAGTCTTAAAGTACAGAGCCTGTAAACACTCCTCAGGATTGAGCAAAACTCTCTGTACAAAAGAGGTTGCTGTTTCTTTCCTCGTCGTATTTACAGGCTTTACACCTTACTTTACAAAGTTATTCCATATTTTTTATTTCTTTGTACTCATTTTTAGTGAGTAGTTAAATTGCCTGAAAAGGACAAGCTTGTTTTAGTCAGATTTAAACCAAAATACTAAAAGGTCATAAAAGCTATATTAATTTTAGGGATAAATTATTCTCTTGTTTCCTCCCGGAAATTCAGATATTTTTCTTAATATAAATCTTTTCATTATTGAAATATCACTGGAGTTAATGTCGGTATATTCCTCTTCTTTATAGACGTCAGCAGCTTCTTTTTGAAGGACGTTAAGTTCAATTTTCCTTAAAACATATCTTTTCAATAATGATAAATCCAAGGAATCAACATAGCCATCACCATCTATATCTCCGACTAAGATCTCTTTTCCCCTTGGAGTCGGACCGGGAATCCCTCCTTTAGGATAAACTCCCAGCTCAAATATGGAGTTTCCGTATTGTGTTGCCCTCTGTATGCAATAAACCCTTATATATCTACCCTTGGCCTCCAGGAAAATATCATCTATATCTCCGTCACCGTTGTATTCCGTATAGACATCCGTCCAATTAACAGCATCGTTGGATACCTGTATCTTGTATTGTCTTGCGTATGCCGTCTCCCATTCAATATATACTCTTTCAATTTCATATTCGTCTTCCAAATCAACATATATATACTGAGGGTCGCTGTACTCGGATGACCACCGGGTTGCAATATTCCCATCCACTGCTTTTTCAGCGGTATTCCCCAATCCCGGTTCCGTTGAAGAAACAAATACAGGCTTATTTTGGGCAATACTACCTTCGGGAATGTTTGTCAACGGAGGCTCGGTGGTAGGCTCCTTTAGCATTGAAGCCGGACGAACCGCAATATTTTTTATACTGTAAGGACTTGTTACACAAACCTCCAAGCCCCATCCCCTCAATGTATCGAAGGTTCCGTCGGTTGTCATATCCAAAAAGGTTTGAGGCTGATTACCCGGTCCCCAGGACCATGCCAGATAGCCGACTTCATTCTTATAACATTCTTCCAATATGGTCTTATAAGGTATTTTACCGTTATCATGCTCTTCCCATTGATGTCCGAACTCTCCTACCACAAGGGGTAACTCCATTTCAACAGACTCTTTTATTTCATCAATAACTTTCTGGTCGCTGTAACCCCACATATACGGCCACCACATATGTACCGAGAATAAAAGGTTCTTGTCGGGGTCAGCATTTATTAGATACGGACCGGTCGCCTGAAGGATATTAATATCCTTCCCCCAATCACTTCCGTCAATCATGAGAGGAACATGTATACCTGCTTCTCTCATTCTCTTTATAGCAGTTTCATATCCTGTTTTAAAATCGGATTCCGAAACCTGTGCACCTACTTCATTACCTATATTGATAATGAGATACTCTTCATGCTTTTTTAATACTTCAACAACCTCAGGACTTGTCCAATAATCAACAAGTACAGGTAGCTTTTGCCATTCGCCGGTGGCATCATGAAGCTCAATGATCGGTATCATGTTATTGACACGGCAGTTGTAAAGCAAAATATCCAGTTTTCTTGCAGGACCTGCAAGGCCCCAAACCAGTCTTACTGCATTTGCTCCGGTTTTCTTGATTTCGGGAAGTGCTACATCGCCGTCAATATCTCCCCAGATAGACATTTCATTGACGCCATACAAAACGATCTTTTCTCCGTCCTTATCATACAAGAACCTGCCTTTTACCCGTAATCCCGGATATTGTTCATCCTCTGCCGCCCATGATAAAATGGACAGACAGGAAACCAGCAAGAGAAAAACCGCTGCCAAAATACAAATCCTTTTCTTCATCAATATTCCTCCCTTTAAAATAATGTAATTATAATTATTATAAACTGTAATATTATTTATCTATCTGTAATTATTCATCAATTCACCTGCAGAAAATATCATTTCAACTATATAATATCATAAAATAAATGTAAAACGAAGACCAATATATTAATATTTGTAATGTTATTTTCATTATTATTAATTCGTGTATTCCTTATTATTTCATGTGTACACTATTTGGTATAAGCAAAAATACTAAAAAAATAGTGAAGAAAGCTGCAGGACTTTAATTAAACCGATTTATTCATAGATAAAAAATTACAATTTAATTAAAAGATTAAGAAAAGTACAAATTTTCTGCAAATTATAGTATAATTCTAATTGTGTATGTTTTCCAATGTATATTAATATTGTATTATTTTTATAAATTTAAGGGGTGGAATACAAATGAAAAAAATTATATGTTTAGTGCTATCCATTTTTACTCTAAGCTTTCATGCTGTTTCAGCAGCAAGCTCAGATATATCCGTTTTAGTCAATGGGGTAAATATATCTTTTGACCAAAGTCCGTATATTGACAGCAATTCAAGGACAATGGTTCCCATAAGGTTTATATCCGAGGCTCTTTCATCTGACGTTAAATGGGATGATAAGCAAAAAAAAGTAATCATAACAAAAGGGGATAAAAAAATTATATTAACCATCGGACAAAATACTGCTGAAGTAAACGAAGAAAAAGTAAAGCTTGACACAACCCCTGTTATCAAAGGCGGCAGAACCTTTGTGCCGTTGAGATTTGTCGGAGAAGCTTTTGATGCTACCGTAACCTGGGACGATAAAAAAAGAATTGTAGAAGTCTCAACAATACCTAAATTCCCCGAAAGCAGTTATTATAACGAACTATACAACCTGTTTACCTTAGTCCCTAAAGGACTTTCCGGTTCCATTATAGAGCAAAAAGCCAAATATAACTTTAAAGAAGACGGCTCTGTCAGTACTCTGGATTATACTACCCTGGATTCGTTTAACAAAATTCCCTTGGAGCTGTCTCCGACAGGAGTTATCTTTTCTCCTGCAAAATATGATACCGCCGAATCCTTCGGAGTTGAAATTTTCAAGAATGTAAAGATAACCCAGAAACAGCTTATAGGCCAATACATATATTTCACAGATCTAAAACCTGAAGATCTTGATGTTATCGATAAAAACGGAACCGTCTTTGTAACCACGAAGGGATTTGAGCCCTTCGACATAAAAGAAATAGGTTATAATTTAAAAAGCAAAAAACTATTGGTATATCATCAGAACAACTTATATGCATTCTCTTTTATATACGACCCCAATGACACCAAATATCTATCCGACGATATTATGGAAAGCATTATTAACTCCATAGAGATAAACGGAACAGGGTTTAAGCTTGAAACTAAGGGTATTTCGGGTAATGGCAAAAATACCGTTGAAATCTCACAAACTGCTAAAACCACCTACACAGTTTTTCTTTCCAAAGAACAAAACGAGCTTCGGTTGAAAAATAAATATTTTCCGAAAAATCTCGACCTTTTAAACATGGTTAGAATCGAGGGAGGAACCTTTATTGACGATGAAGGTGACAAAATAACCGTAAAACCGTTTTATGTCAGCAAGAACCTTGTAACAATCAATGAGTGGAATAAGTATTCTGAAGATAAGATAGATATTAAAAAATACAACTCAAAATATAATATAAATATAAAATCCGATAAATATCCGGCGATTTTTGAAACAGAAGAGATATACGGCATGGTCAGTATCAAAGACAGCCTGAGCCTTTTTAAATTCTGCAACAATCTTAGCAAAAGTCAAGGGTTGGAGCAATATTATACTTTCGTAAAAAACGATTATGGAGTATCAACATTATTTGAGCATAATAACGGTTTCCGTTTGCTCAGCGAATATGAATTGAAATATATCTTGAGAAAGACTAAATCCCAGCCCTATAAAAACAGCGCCCGATCCAACACAATTGCTCCTGTAGGCTCTTCGGATAAAAATGTTTTCGGTATATACGACTATGAAACCAATGTCGCTGAAGTAACGGATTTTGACTATGTATTCAAAATAAAGGACAGCAATCAAATGCTGTGCGGCTTCAGATATGCAATGGATGCGGATGACCCGGTTCAGGAATTAATCATTGATTTCTTCTCAAACTAAAGGAATAGAAGAAAAAGTAGTTCCAGAAACTTGCGTTACGCAGTTTAGAGCCTGTAAATACTCCTCAGGGTCGAGCAAAACTCGCAAAGCTCAAACAATGCTCTCCCTTTCCTCATCGTATTAACAGGCTCTACAACTTGCTTCACTATGTTTCTTCCATACTTTTTCTTCTCTTTAATCGTCATCCTAACATTGATTAAGAAAAAGTAGTTCCGGAAACTCAAGTTTCTGGAATATTTTTTCTTCTCCCACATAAAAAAGCCCAGGACTCCAATGTTCCTGAGCTTCTTCTATATATGGGCAAGTTTAGTTATAAGGCAAGGAAGGTATTTTTCTCAAAAGAAATCTCTTTAATATACTTACATCAAGCGAATCTATTGCTCCGTCAGAATTTACATCAGCTGCCTCTCTTGCAGGCAATGAATCCAGCTTTCTCAATACATATCTTTTCAGAACAGACAGGTCTAATGAGTCAACAAATTCATCGCCGTTAACATCCCCATAGAGAATTTTGCTTCCGGAATCAAATGGATTCTCCTTCATGTTTGCAAAACCGGCAAGGGCATAAATCAACGCACCGCTCCAGTTTATTGCAATTTCATTGGTCTCGTAACTATCCTGAATATCAACCCAATTCTTTGCTCCGGGCCATCCTCCTCCAACAAGACATCCTGGCCACGGATCACGGATTCCGTCCGCTCCGGAACGCCTGTCGTGCGGATTCATAGGAGGATTGATTCCAAGCCCCGTCACATATGACCTGTTGTAATAGTTTCTTCCGAAAATATGGCTAAGAGAATCCAAAGCCGCATTTATATAATCGGTATTGGGTGAAAGTTGATGAGCAACCTGCAGAACCATTGTCTGCCTTGCTACGGTACCGTTGCATCCCCAATAATATGTTGTTCCGAGAGTCCTTCCATATCCATGGCTGTTGCTGGTTTCTACAATGGAATCGGCAACTGAAATAAGGGATCTCTTAATTTCATCCTCCAGATTCTTGTTTTTTCCGGATCTTTTAGACAACAAATAAGTGAACATACCGAGATTCTGAACATCGCCCCAGTCAAAATCGGCTATAACTTTTTTTGAAAAGCTTGCTGCACGGGTTTCAAAATCCTTAAGATACTCTTCATCCCCTAAAGTCTCCCACATTTCTGCCGCTGCCCACAATCTGTCATCTTTGTCGTCTGTATCGT
Organism: Clostridiaceae bacterium DTU079; assembly: GCA_001512505.1. Lineage (GTDB taxonomy): Bacteria > Bacillota > Clostridia > Acetivibrionales > Acetivibrionaceae > Hungateiclostridium. Next base: position 28,028 of record LFSC01000037.1, read on the forward strand.
AAGGACCGGTTGAAAAACCATTCATATTCGGTGGCTGATTTGACGGATTTGATTTAAGGAAATTATAGCTTAGTTTTGCAGCTTCTATACACTTGTCTGCAAAGGCTGAATCATAGGGTCTGTATATCCTTCCAGCCATAGCCATCATAGCGACAAAATCCGCAGTAGCCGCACTTCCCCAAGGTACAAAAAATCTTTCTTCCCATTCATTTTCCGGCATAATAAATCCGCCGAAGTCCCTTGTGGACAGCTTATGGGCAACTTTACCGCTTCCGTCAGGATACTGCATTTTTAAAAGCCAATCCAACTCATATTTTATCTCATCGAGATAATCGGGAATATTATTATTTTTTTCAGGAATATCCAGTTTAATGGACTCCAACTGATCCTGAAACTGTTCCCATGCCAAAAGCATACCGCCAACGGTTATACCTGCATTAACCACATACTTGTTATAATCTCCAGCGTCATGCCATCCACCGGTACCGTCCTTTTTGGTGTGCTGGCCGTTAATATAGTCAAGATAAGCATCTTGAGTGTGGCACGCTGCATGGGAGTAGTTATTTCCGTTATATGTAGCTTGAACCTGTGTACCGCAGCGCATCAGATATAGGCCTATCATGGCTACTTTGAAAGGATCGTCATATACATTTGAAGCAATTTTAAAATCAACACTTTTTCCGACACCGGGTACTGCAAGATAAAATGTTCCTTCTTCAGTAACCTGTGAAAAATCGGCTATGTAGACAGTTTCGCTGGTATCTCTATCAAACATGGAAACTGCGGTTCCTGTGTAAACAATAGTTCCGTCTTTTTTGGCTACATAAAAGGTTGAGCAATTAGCAGCAATAGTTGCCTTCTTTTGCTGGCCGGGCAAATATCCTATTGAGTTAAGGCGTACCCTGTTGTCCTGTTGGTAGTTTTCCGTTATTTGTGCAGCAGATACATCAGAACTGCCTAATTGATGAAAGAATACTACACTGTAGAATAACATTACAGCCACAAGTAATAAAGATGTCATGCGTTTATTCATGTTGTTCTTAGTTGACATTGTACTACCCATTTTTCTCAACATCTCCTTTACAAAATTATTATTTAGGAATTTAAAAAAACTCCAACCCTCCTTTAAAATGTAATATAGTAATATGTAAATGTTGTTGCTTACTGGATTTAAATAATAAAAATCACATATATGGAAATAATTTTGGAACAGTGGACGATTTGAATGAAACATTCCTCAAAACTACAAGGTCCGTCACAATAACTTTATCAGGATTAATAACATGTATTGAGAAGACAAAAACGAAAGAAATTACTCCAATTACACTATAAAAAAACAGAGAATAGTTTATTATTCCAATTAATCATTTACTTAATTCCATTATAACTGCTATTTTCAACCAAATCAAGCCAAATCGTTGTGTGAGTCGTCAACTACCTTGCAAGATAGGCTTAAAAGCTCGTCCATATCGGTATTTCCTTCTTTTTTTGACAAATAAACGAGATATTCAATATTTCCCTCAGGACCCTTTATCGGAGAATAATCCAACCCTTTGATCCTGAGCCCGATATCCAGGCAAAAAGCAATAATATCCTTTATAACATCCTCATGTACCTTTTTGTCGCGAACCACCCCATGCTTTCCTACCTTATCCCTCCCGGCTTCAAATTGAGGTTTAATCAGGCATAAGATTTCGCCGTTCTCCTTAGTTAATTTTACTGCTACAGGAATAACTTTTTTAAGAGATATAAAGGAAACGTCTATTGATGAAAAATCCACCAAAGTCCCAAGGTGCTCCGGTTCCACATATCTTATATTGGTTCTTTCCATACATACAACCCGCTCATCATTTCTAAGCTCCCACGCAAGCTGTCCGTAGCCCACATCTATTGCAAAAACTTTTGATGCACCGTTTTTTAACATACAATCGGTAAAACCCCCGGTAGAAGCTCCTATATCTACAGCAACCTTACCGCTAAGATCTATGCCGAAAACCCTTATTGCTTTCTCCAGTTTGAGACCTCCCCTGCTCACATAAGGATGTATGTTTTCTTTTATTTCGATGACCGAATCGATATCCACCTTAACCCCGGGCTTGTCCTCCCTGTTGTCGTTAACAAAGACCACTCCTGCCATTATGGAGCTTTTTGCCTTTTCCCTGCTGTCAAACAGCCCTCTGTTCACCAAGAGCACATCAAGTCTTTCCTTCTTCAAAAAAATAATCCTCCCTACGTTGCCCGAAAAATTCAAAATTTCTTTAACCTCAAGAAATACTTGAATTCTACCCATTAATTTTATACGAAAAAAAAATAACTTTTAAGTGGGTTAGAAAGAATTAACCTTCTAACCCCTTTTCTTGTTCAGCAGCTTTAATACATCATTATAAATTGAGTCGGCATCCAGCCGGTATATATGCTGAAGCTCACGGATAGAGCCATGAGGAATAAAGCTGTCCGGATAACCGATGACTTTTGACCGGATATTTATATCCTTCTGACTTATCATCTCCAAAATTCTGCTTCCGTATCCACCTTCCATTGCATTATCCTCAATTGTCACCAGAGCTCCGGTCTTTAAAACGGAACCGAGTATTGTATTAACATCAAGAGGTTTAATAAATCTGGAATAGATGACCTCAGCCGAAATATTCAGTCTTTCCAGCTTTTGCTGAACCTCCAGAGCCACCTCCAGCTTATTGCCAATCGTCGCAATAGTAACATCCTTACCTTCTTTGACAATCAATGATTGTCCCATCTTTACAGGTGGTGTATCCAAAAGCTTTTCAGGTCCTTTCCCCCTCGGGTACCGTATTGCTATCGGGCCGTCATGCTCAAATACCGCATACCAAAGCATTTTCCTCAATTCATTGTAATCGCAGGGTGCTAAAAGGGTCATATTGGGAATATGCCGCATAAATGAAATATCATATATACCCTGATGGGTCTCTCCGTCCTCTCCAACTATACCTGCCCTGTCAATGGCAAAAACCACATGAAGGTTCTGCAGGGCAACATCATGCAACACCTGGTCATAAGCCCTTTGCAAAAAGGAGGAATACAATGCCACAACAGGCACCATTCCGTTACTTGCAAGGCCGGCAGCAAAGGTTACCGCATGCTGCTCCGCTATACCCACATCAAAAAATCTATCCGGAAACCGTTTGGAGAATCCGTCAAGTCCGGTTCCGTGGGGCATTGCAGCAGTAATTGCCACAACCCTTTTATCCTTCTCTGCGATATCTATAATCTCTTTTCCAAACATATCGGAATAGCTGGGCCCACTGTTGGCTATAACCTCTCCGGTCTCAATCTCAAATGGTGAAATGCCGTGATAAACGGCAGGATTCTCTTCCGCATAGGTATATCCTTTTCCTTTTTGAGTGCAGACATGTACCAATACCGGTCCTTTAGCTTTTTTTGCTCTGGTAAGTACATTTTCCAGTTCCAGCAAATTGTGTCCGTCAATAGGACCCAAATACTTAAAGCCCAATTCTTCAAAAATAATACCCGGCATTATCATATATTTGATTGTGCCCTTAACTCTCCCCAATGCTTTGGCTGCACTCTTTCCAATGGCAGGTATCTTATTTAAGAATATGTCAATATCTTCTTTAACCTTGAAATAAAAAGGCTCTGTCCGAATTTTGCTCAAATACCGGGAAAGGCCGCCAACATTTTTGGAAATTGACATTTCGTTATCATTTAATATTACTATAAGGTTATTTGGGGATCTTCCTGCATCATTTAAAGCTTCAAAAGCCATACCTCCGGTTAGGGCGCCGTCTCCTATAACGGCAATGACAGAATATTTTTCGTTCTTCATATCCCTTGCTTTTGCAATGCCAAGGGCCGCAGAAACTGAAGTGCTGCTGTGTCCGGTATTGAACACATCATACTCGCTTTCCTTTGTTTTCGGAAAACCGGAAAGTCCGCCCAGCTTTCTTATAGTTTCAAACTTATCTTTCCTGCCGGTAAGCATCTTATGAACATAGGATTGATGCCCGACATCCCATATTATCTTGTCCTTCGGGGTGTCAAACACTCTGTGAAGGGCTAATGTCAACTCTACTACCCCTAAATTGGAAGCTAAATGACCTCCCGTTTTTGAAACCTTCTCTATAAGAAAAGCCCGTATCTCATCCCCAAGCTCCTTTACTTGCTCAATACTGAGCTTCTTAATATCTTCAGGAAAATTAATATTATCCAGTAACTGTGTCAACCAGATTTCACTCTCTTTCTCTTTTTCTTAATTAAAGCGCAACCTCATCAATTATGTGTCTTCTTTCTTTTAGAACCGTTACTTCCAAAACCAAATTTACCGAATAAAAACTTTAATATTACTCCAACCTTATAAACAATATAATTGCTATGCTTAATGGCAACAGTTTTGCCAATTGCTTTGCCTCCGATTGTGAGCGAAGCCACAATTCCTGTAAAGCAAAGTCCTACAATGGTTGAAGTAATGCCTTTACCGGATTGTACTATCTTGACAACAATATATGCACTGCTGGTACCGCTTATAACACCGCATATATCGCCCACAACATCGTTGCATACGCTGGAAACCTTATTTGCATTTCTTATAAGCTTTATTGCCTGTTTTGCACCATAGAATTTCCTGGATGCCATGGCATGAAAAGGAGATTCGTCAGCTGCAGTTACGGCAATTCCAATTATATCAAAAACTATACCGATAATGACAATAATAAGTACAATCAAAATTGAAAAAAACAAACTAACATCCTCAAGCAAAACGGACGATATCACTGAAAGACTTGAAGACAGAAAGAATGTTAATGTAATAATAAATAAAACCCATCGTTTATTTTCTTCTTTACTACCGATATTGTTCTTCTTGAACTTTACCTTTTTTCCGTTAGCAGGTTGCTTATAATTGTCATCCACTTAGGCTCTTCCTCCAAAGACACTGTAAAAACCGGTAATATGTAAACACAGGGTGGATATACGCTGAGTAAATTTTGCGGCTTAGGTCAGGCATGATTTCCACAGAAGGTGCTGAAATGTCGCCAAATCAGCGGTTTCCCTTTAAACCTTCAGCCATTGTTAAACAATGGGGCCTGATTACCACTTAGTCCACACTGCAATCCCCAGCGTAACTCTTATCGAACAGTCTAGGGGTTTTCCCCGACAGTCTAACCGATTCCTAGCCTCTTTTGCAAAATTGGTTTCAAACTGCGATAGTGCGTATGTATCGGCCAATACATACCCACCTGACCATTATCCGCCAATCCCACTCAAGGCAGGCTACTCTGCTCACAGCACCGATACGGTACCGCAAAACAGGTTTAATCCTTGCTCGTAGAAAGCGAACCCTGAAAAACATTATTGATTCAGAGTATTATTTCCACAAGACAAGGTCTCCACGGTAAAGGGGTCAGCACCCGCATGCCATTGCGGGATGCCCCTAAACCTTAACTCCCAGCACCAGCCCACTACTGGGCGTAACAAGCCAGCACAAGGAACTTCATCGATGTGCCCTTTAACGGATTTTTAGGCCCGTCTTTAGAATCGGTAGTACTGACTAGAATACTGCACCACCCTGTTTCACTAGCATTTTTATATAATCATTAAATTTCAAACTTACTGATAATAATCTATAGCCAATCTTCAGTAATAAAATTATATCATACAAAAACAGATGTTCAAACAACAGTTAAAAACCCAAATCGGCTATGAAAATTATTAAATTCAGCTATTCTCCTGTTTTTATCAATTATACTTGCTAATGCTCCGTTATGCAAAAGCCAAACCTAACAATATTCCCAGTAAAGCTCCCATAAAAACCTCAAGGGGTGAGTGTCCCAGGAGTTCTTTTAAGTTTTCGTCAAAATGCTCCTTGTCTTGGTGACTAAATATCAGCTTATTTAAGACCTTTGCCTGCTTTCCTGCCGCCCGTCTTATTCCTGCAGCATCATACATAACAATTGCAGCCACCGCCACAGATATTCCAAACTGGGTCGAATTAACGCCCTGAATTTTTCCCACCACTGTTGCCAGGGAAACTATGTATGATGAATGCGAGCTGGGCATGCCCCCTGAACCGACAAACCTGGTAAAATCCACTTTCTGTTCAAACAAAATAACGTTGACCACCTTTAATGACTGTGCTACAAACCATGCAATCAATGGTACGGTTATCGTCTTGTTAGACAATATACCTTTTATTATTTCCACCGATACACCTCCACCAACATGTAAGTAACATATTAATTATCTCTGTTAACAAGGTATTTTGCAAGTTCTTCTAAAAAAACCGCTTTTTCTCCAAAGTCTTTAAGAATAATAACGGCTTTTTCAGTAATTTCATTAAGCATGTTTTTTGAATTTTCAAGCCCGTAAAGGCTGACATATGTAGACTTTTCGTTTTGCGCGTCGCTGCCGGTTTTTTTGCCGAGCTTCTCCAAGCTTCCTTCCACATCCAATATATCGTCCTTTATCTGAAAAGCAAGACCAAGATTTTGTGCAAAGCATTCCAATTTCTTAACGGAATCCTCATCGGCGCCGCACAATACCGCTGACGATACCACCGGTGCTTTGATAAGTGCTCCGGTTTTACATCGGTGCATACGGTCCAAAATATCGGAAGGTATCTTTTTATTCTCCGATTCCAGGTCAATAACCTGACCGGCTATCATACCTTCCACCCCGGATGCCTTTGCTATAATAGCTGCAGCCCTTATTTTCAAATCCCGGTTTTCATTGCTCTTTAAAATGCTTTCCAGCAATAACTCGAAAGCCAAATTCAGAAGCCCATCGCCTGCAAGTATTGCCAATGCCTCTCCATATACCTTGTGGTTTGTGAGCCTTCCCCTTCTATAATCGTCATTATCCATTGCAGGAAGGTCATCATGAATGAGAGAGTATGTATGGATCATTTCAACAGCACAGGCAAAAGGCAAAACGTCCTCTCTTCTTCCCCCAAGCATGTCACACACAGCCAGGCTAAGTACCGGTCTCAACCTCTTTCCCCCTGCCAGAAGGCTGTATCTCATTGCGGAATATATAGACTTTTCGGGCAGATCCTTTTCAACCACATATTTATCAAGATATTCATTTACTAACACCACATATTCTTCCAGCTGATCTTTAAAGTTCATCCTATTCATCACCTGTTTCAATAAAATTTTCTTCCTTAAGTATTCCCGATTCGCTTTCAATCAATATTGAAATCTTTTTCTCCATATCATCAAGCACTTTGCTCAAATCCCTCGATAAAGTCATGCCCCTTTGGAAGGCTTTAATAGACTCATCCAGAGAATACTCTCCTCTTTCCAGCTGCCTTACTATTTCCTCAAGCTCCCGCAGGGACTCTTCAAAATTGATGTTTTCTTTCTTTTTAGCCATAACCGACCCCTTTCTAAAATTATTATATTAGGATGACTTATCATTTACCACACAATAAAGCCTTCCATCCTTAAGTTGTATTTCAAGGTTGTTTCCCACATCCACATCATTAACGGACTTTACAATATTTCCCGTATTCTCGGATTTTATTATGCAATAACCTCTTGATAATATATTAAGAGGACTTAAGGCGTCAAGTTTTCCTATCAGAAGGCAAAGCTTCGATCTTTCCCTATCATACCGGGAAAGCATGCTTTTTCTTAAATCCTTGCTAAGAATATCAAGCTTCATTCTCTCCTGATAAATTTTATCATAAGGTTGTCTGAAAGCAGCAGAATCCATCACCTTATAAAGCCTGTCCCTCTTCTGACGTATATTTGACAAAAGAGAATTTACAAGCCTTAAAGTAAGCTCGTTGATTCTGCTTTTCAAAGCCAGCTTTTCAGGCATCACCAACTCTGCCGCAGCTGAAGGAGTCGGAGCTCGAAGGTCGGCAACAAAATCGGCAATAGTATAATCGGTTTCATGACCGATTGCCGATATTACCGGAATTTTGGATTTGAATATGCTTCTTGCCACTATTTCTTCATTAAAAGGCCACAGTTCTTCCAATGACCCTCCTCCCCGGGCAAGAATTATAACATCCACACAGCCGGATTCATTCAGTTTTTCAATTGCATGGCTGATTTCTCCGGAAGCAGATTCACCCTGAACTTTGACAGGAAATATCTTAATAACCGAATTATAAAATCTTCTGTTCAAAATATTAATGATATCCCGGATAACAGAACCGGTAGAAGAAGTAACCACCCCAATGGAACGGGGAAGGTACGGTATTTTCTTTTTATATGCCAAATCAAACAAACCTTCATCGGCCAGCTTTTTTTTGAGTTGCTCAAAAGCAATATGAAGATTGCCGATACCGTCACTTTGCATCTCCTCTGCATAGAGCTGGTACTGTCCGTCTCTCTCAAAAACCGAAATATATCCCCTTATTATTACTTTCATACCGTTTTCGGGATTAAACCTAAGATATGAATTGTATGTTCTGAACATTACGCACTTTATCAGACTGTTTTCGTCTTTGAGAGTAAAATACATGTGTCCCGAAGAATGATTTTTAAAATTCGAAATCTCTCCTCTTACCCATATATTGGTAAGGATCAGGTCTTTGGACATTTTCTCCTTTATATATCTATTAACTTGCGAAACGGTCAAAATATTGCTAAAGCTGTTGTTTGACAATTTGCCCATGTATTTCACCAAAACATCCTTCTTCTCTCAAAATGCCGTCTTGTCAATCCAATCCACCTCATCCGTTCGAATTAGTCTCACTGCCGTCTGTAAGTTTTAATTTCGCAACATTGCCAAGAATTCCATTTACAAAGGAACCGCTTTCACCGCCACTATAATTCTTTGCCAGTTCCACTGCCTCATTTATAGAAACATTAAAAGGAATATCCTTCCTATAGTTCATCTCATATATACTGAGCCTCAAAATCGATAAATCAACCTTGGAAATCCTTGATAGTTTCCATCCCCTTGCGTACTTTTCAATTAAACTGTCAATGTTCTCCTTATTTTTATGAACCCCTTCAACTACATCTATTATATATTCCCTGTCTTTTGAGTTAAGATCATACTGCTCCAGTGCTATTTTTATTTGCTCCTCCCGAGAATCCTTTTGAAACTCCAACTGATATAAGAGCTTCATCGCAATTTCCCTGGATGCCTTTCTTCCCATTCGGTTATACCTCCCCAATCAAAATTCCGCTAAACAGCATATGTACTTTCTAAATATAATTCTCTCAATTATTTATTGGATAAAAATAAAAGCCATATATCTCAATTCATCCTTTCACTTCATAAAGTCTTTGTAAAGTAAAACATTATCTATAAGTACCCGGGGGTAAAATCCTGTCAAGCAAATTCCTAATATAATTTTTATCTTTTGATATCTTTTTTCCTATATAGTAACCTAAAAAAACACAAATCGCAATAAACAGCGTCTGAAAAAAACCCACAACCAATACACATATTGCAATTATAAGGCCTATGAGTGCGCCGTTTATTTCACCAAAATGCGACCGGTAAAATTCAAAGATTTTATTTATTATCTCCTTTTTATCCATAAGTTATAAACCTCCATTACTCAACCCTGGATTTATACCCGGTATATATATTTTCTACCGATGCCTTCACTTCATTCACGGCTATACCCGTAGTTTCCTCAACGGATTTTTTAACCTTCACCTGTATATCCTCAAGAAGGGCTGGGATATTAACATCAGGCATCACAATGGTCTTAATATATACCGAGACATTATCACCCTGCTTGGTAACGTAGGCTTTATTTTCCTTAATACCTCCAACCTTTTTCGAAGCATTAAGTGCAATGCTTTCTATAGCATTTAAAGATATTCTTATTTCTCCAACGTTATTAATCTTTCTGACCGACTTTTTATCCTTTTCACTTCTTACACCGGATAAAAGGAACATAAGACTCAATCCGAAAAACACAATCTCAACAAAAAGCAAAAACAATGAGATCCCTCGATTAGGCAACACATCGTTTACAAGAAATTCCGATGCTCTCTCAATCATTTCAGGTCTCAAAGTAAGTACCACAGTAATCAAGGAAATAACCGTAAGACAAAACGCATAAACAGCCAGTAAAATCCTAAAAATGATATTCATACGATAATCGTCACCTCTTTTATCTTTAGTTTTCCCATTTTAACACCCAATTTACATTTTTCACATCAAAAAAGCTATTTTTCAATGTATATTAACATTATATTTCATTTTCAAAAAAAAATAAACCCTAGCGGGTTATTAATTTATTCTGCTTAAATATTACGTATACTCTTACCTCAGCCTTAAAGTATCTTCGCCGGTCTCCTTTTTGTGGTCCTTGTCGATATTTACTCCTTGAATGTGAATATTTACTTCCACTACATCAAGACCTGTCATGGTCTCTATAGCCTTTTTTACTCTTTCCTGAATATTCCACGATACATCGGGTATTCTACAGCCATATTCAACAATAATATATAAATCAACTGCAGCTTCTTTTTCGCCGACCTCAACCTTAACCCCTTTAGACAAATTTTTCCTTCCAAGCATTTCGGCAATTCCACCGGCAATCCCACCGCTCATTCCAGCCACTCCCGGAACATCCATTGCAGCAATGCCCGCAATTATAGCCACTACCTCTTCTGAAATTTTCACTGTTCCCATGTCGTTCAAGCTGTCCCGATTTTTCTCGTCCACTTGAAAAATACCTCCTTTGCCGGATTTAGCCGTTAAGATTTGCCAATACAATTATAGCATTATGTTTTTTTATTATCAACACCGGGAAATAAATACACATAAACAACGCAAACATATTCGTTTTTTATGTAAACAAATCCCAAAGATTTCTTAAAATTTATTGGATACATATATATTGGATATATCCACACCGCTCTGTCTGGAAGCTATCTCGGATATTTGAGCCACATCAACCGACGATATGCTCGGAGCTTTAACCACTATATCTATGGTTCCGTTTTCTCCGAAAAGCACCACTACATCATTGAAGCCCTTGTTTTTTATTAATGTCTCAATTCTCATTTCTTTATCGGAATTCTCTATCAAGCTCAACATCTTTTCATATGCCTGGGCTCTTTGCTCTTCGGTGGCATTTACATCATTGGCTATTTGTTCTAATGTCTCCTTATCTTTTGCCCTGGTTAAATCCTTATCCATTTTTGCCTGGGCAAAAAAATCATTTGCCTCTTTTGACGCCTGCAAAGCCTTGTTTTCACTTTTTTTATCATCTTTTTTATTATCTTTTTTATCTTCTTTTTTGTCTCCATCCTTCTTTTCTTCATTATCCTCTAACAATGTATTATCCACATACAAAGCTTCGCCCAGTCTTTCGGTTTCATAATCTTCAACACCGACAATAGGTAAATCTCCCGAATTGCTTACCGATTCTCCGTTATTATTGTAGCTGTACTGTAAATACCCTGCAACGACAATCATTAAAACCAAAGACAAAACAACAATTTGTTTTCTTTTAAAAACCATCATTAAATAGTCCCCCTTTATAGATATGATTTATAGTAAACTGTTTTTAGTAATATATATTATATTTCCAAGCATTTTATATCTGTTTTATGAATAAATTTCTCCAATGTATATAAATTAAACTTATTCTCCCTCTACAACGTGTATCTTATGAACCGGAACATTTAAAAGTACTCTGACCGAGTTAATAATGTTCTCTTTTACCGTCGGTTCACTTACACCTTGAGCCACCACCAAAACTCCCTGAACCTTGGGCATAAGCTCTTTTGCTATTACAGGTTTTCTTACTCCGCTGCCCACCTCCTCATATACAACATTGCTTTCATAGCTGCTTTGATTTATCTTGCGTGTTCCTCCGGCATTGTCTTTTTCCTCTGTGTTATTGTCATTTTTCTTTATATCCTGATAAGGAACAATTTCCTTTCCCGATTCATAGGTTATCATTACGTTGACTTTACCGACTCCATTGATTTTTGAAAGAATCTCCTCTATTTCCTTTTCAATATCCGATTTATCACCGGAAGCGGCAACACTCACAATTTCCTGCTCATTTTTTGTATTCTGTACTTCATTTTCTGCCTTCTTTTTTGTGCCATTGTCATCAAATAAAGCTCCTCCGGCAATTATTATTATTACACCTATGATAATAATAATTACAAGGTTTTCTCCCCATTTGCAGTTCTTTTCCTTATCAAACATGTCCTTGATGTGTTTTAATACTTTTTTTATTCTGTCCATTTTGCCCTCCTTAATCCTCAAGTGAAATAACAATATTCTCTTTTTCTATGCAAAGAAGTCTTTCTATTCTCTCTTCCAGCTCCTGTTTGGTTTTTTTGTCCAGTTGTTTTTCTGTAAGCACCTTATCTTCTGAGTTTTCATCTTTTGAGTTTTCATCCTCAGAGCTGGCATTTTTTGAATTTATCTTTTCAATTTCAACTTTTTTAACGCTTAATACAGGCTTGATTTTTTTATCGTTTTCATCTGTTTTTAAATATAGATAAACCTTTTTTACCTCTCCGAACCTTTCGGAGGTGTAATCTTCATTGATTATTATGTCTGCCCTTGCATCTGCCACTCCCTTAACCTCTTTTGCAATTGACTCCAATTGCTTTATTATCTTATCCCTATATAAATTGGTTATCTGCATTATTTGGTTTTCTTCCAAAATACTGCTGCTTGCCATTATTTCCTTTTTGTTTATATAGTTACTGTCAGCCATATGCAATTCCTTAAGTACGATTTCTTTGCCCACAACTTTAAGGACAGGGTTTACCAGAGCAATTACCAGTATGAAACCGGTAACCAGGTTTACAATCTTTTTCATTTTACCTGAAGGTATCAGCATCTCAATTAGTATAATAAGCATTACAACAGTAATGGTATTTACAACCCAATTTTTTAAAAACTCTATCATTTTCTCCTCCGTACTTTAAAATATTGTATTACCTGATCATGACAGAAATATTGCTGGCCAATATCAGCACCGTAACGGTTATTAAAAACATAAACGCCACCGATGCCACCGCTCCCAATATATACGTCATTGAGCTTGCCACCTCGCTTATGCACTTTATTATCCGTCCCTCTGCAAGAGGTTCGAGAAGTACACAGGTCATCCGGTATATGAGGATAACCGCAAACATTTCGACTATAGGAATAAGGCAAATACCTATAATCCCTATCATGATCGCAACTCCAACAGCGTTTTTTATGAGCAAAGTGCATCCTATGACCGTATCGGCCGCATCCGCCAAGTATTTTCCGGCCACCGGAATAAACATGTTTATTGCAAACTTTGCGGTCTTGCTTGTTACACCGTCCACCACCGCCCCAAGAGACCCCTGCAAGGAAACTATGGCAACAAACACGGTAAGAATTATTCCTAACGACCATTGGGTAATATTTTTCAAGAAAGCTGAAAACCGTGTTATTTGAATTTTTTCCGATACATTGTCCACAATGGATATGATAGTGGACAGCACAATTAGCGGTATAAGAATGTTTTTTATAATTGTCGCACTAACCTGGACTACCAATACAAGTATAGGCTGCAATGCACCTCCCGAAACAATATTTCCGGATGAGACCAGCAGTGTTACCAAAGCAGGTATTGATGCATACATGAAATTTACCATTCCGTCTATTATCTCTATTCCTGACTTTACTATGGAGTTAAAGCTTACCAAGAGAATTGACACCAGTACTATGTAGCAAACATAAAAGGCCAGCTCTCCGGTACTCTTGTTTAAAAAAGATGTCTGAAGGTTGTTTAAAACCGCACACAGCACAACCAGCACTATAAGCTTTATCAAAATATCTATATTCAGGTAAATCTCCTCAAAAAGATATCCCAAAAGCCTGTTTGCCAACCCGGGAATATCAAAATCATACTTTCCCTTCGCCATATCGGTAATCATATTCTCAGGGTCATAGCCCGGCAGAATATCATCGAGTCTTTCATCCTTGTATCTTTCAAGCTGCTCCTCAATGCTTTTTACCTCATCGGATTGGGTCTGCTGGTCAATTATGCTGTATTCTTCGTTTTCTTCCTCTGCATATGCCTTTTGCTGAGCCATTAGAGCTGCCGGGCATACCAGGGCAAAAATCAATATTATCGGTAAAATACAGTTTTTAAATCGTCTTTTGTTTATCATACATCCTAACCCCATTCCTTCGCCTTTATCCTCACGGCAAAATACTTATTATAAGGTCTAAAAGCGAGGTAATTATCGGTACTGCCAAAAGAATTATTATAACTTTTCCTGCCAGCTCAACCTTGGAAGCAATTGCACCTTCTCCGGCATCCCTGCACACTTCTGCGCCAAATTCAGCTATATATGCAATTCCTATAATTTTAAGAAGAGTACTGAAGTATATCAAATCTATATTGACTTTTTGAGCATAACTGTTTAAGAGATCCACGACTGCTGAAATTTTACCCAGTATTACCACCAGTATGATTATTCCGGTAAGCAGACTTATCTGTATGGCAATTTCGGGTCTGTGGGCCTTAATTACAATGGCAAGTATTGTGGCAACCACGCCCAACCCCACTATTTGAAATATTTCCACCTTAATCAACCGCCTCTTTAGCATTTATAGTTGGAACAGGGTTTTCACCGTATCAAACAGGTGTGCTATCTCCTTCACTATCATAAGAAGTACTACTACCAGTCCTGCAATGGTAGTCATCATAGCCTGTTCTTCTCTACCCGATTTATTAAGCAATGCATTTAAAACAGATACCAAAATACCTATTGCTGCAATCCTGAAAATTAAATCTATATTCATGCGCCATCTTTCTCCCTTATTTTTTTCTTGTAACACTTAAATTCAAAGAAATATTTCGTTTAAAGAAACTTCTTGCATTTGCCGCCTCATTACAATTAAGCAATAGCATAAGCTGCGATCGGGCTAATCTCGTTTTATAGTACAAGTATATTCACCCACCCTATAGAATTAGAACAGTATAATAATTATTGCCAGACCCCCAAGCACTCCCAGACTTCTGTACATGGATTCATTCTTTTTCCTCAATTCCTCCGCTTTTTCTTCCTGCATTTTCAGCTGGTTTAAAGTAAGCCGGATGTTTTTGATTTGACCCTCAATATCGGAACTTCCCAGCATCTTTCCGAAGGAAATTAAAATTTCTTCGTCCTCACTGTTTAAGGCTGTCTTATTTATATTTTCCTTAACCGCTTTAGTCCACGCATCCCGGGCGTTTATTCCCTCATCGCTGTTTAATATCTCAACGGTTTGACTGAAAAAAGCAGAAACCCCGCTGTCGCAACATTTGCTGATTTTTAAAAAAGCCTCGGTCAGCACATTGGACAAAAAACTGACTTCATTTTCAAACATCTGTAAAAGTCCCTGCAAAGCTCTTAAATCCTTCGGACGTTCCGAACATTTCCGGGAATACATGTAGCCCAACAAACTGCTGGAAACAAAAACAATCAGACTCCCGATTATCTTCAAAATCATATTCATTCTCCTTTATACAAAACATTCAATGTTTCTCCGTCGATAATCTCTTCAACGGTTCCCGGTCCTTTTCTGGAACTTAAAACAATGTATCTTTCGAATATTTTTTCCTGCATCAAGCTCAATACTTCTTTTCTGGTTTTAAGCTGCGATATATTATAGCCGTGTGCCGTGGTTATTATCTTAACTCCTGCATTTACAACCTGCATAATGGCATCCCTGTCACCGTTGCTTCCTATTTCATCGGTCACAATTACATCGGGTGACATGGATCTTAGCATCATGAGCATGCCCAATTGTTTCGGGCAAGCATCCAAAACATCGGTTCTTGTTCCTACCCTGTTCTGCGGAACCCCTTTATAACATGCAGCTATCTCCGAACGCTCGTCTACGACACCGACCTTCAGTCCTCTAAAATTCATTCCGTCTATTCCGTCACTTATAACCCTTGTTATATCCCTTAGCATGGTTGTCTTTCCACACTGGGGAGGAGAAACTATGAGGGTGTTGTATATACCTTTTTCACCGTTTATCATGTATTTTACAACCCCGGAAGAGCATCCGAACACCTCCCTCGAAAAACGAATGTTTAGACCGGAAATATCTTTTATGTTTTTTATACCGTCTTCACACAGCACTACTCTTCCGGTAATACCAACCCTGTGTCCACCCCGGATTGTCAAATATCCGTTTTTAATTTCGTCCTGGAAGGCATAAATAGAGTTTTCACTTACCAGCTCCAAGGTTTTGATTATCTGCTCCTGACTTACATAATAAAGATTTGCCCTGCTTTCTGTAAGCTTTCCTTCAGAATTTAAAAAAAAGCTGCCCCTGGAGTTTTGAAGCATCAAAGGCTTATTTGCCCTTAGCCTCAATTCCTCTGTGGTCATTAAATCAACCAGACTGACTTTCTTTATAACTTCTCTTATATCGTGGCATATAACTCTTAAGATTTCCCTCTCAAACTTCTGAACCTCCTCGACCCTAAAAACCGGCTTATCTTTTGTTTCCATAAAAGCCCTCCTCGTTTTCCATATGTTAGTCTTTATTTAATTCATTCTCATTAATAAATATTTGGATTTGTCCACATTTATGACAAAAAACTGAGGGGGTAGTTGTAAAGAAAAATATTCCGGAAACTTGATTTTCGCAATGTTTCTTCCATATTTTTCTTTACCCAATAGAATGGGTGCACTACTTAGGAGTAATATAGTCATTTCTCTTAGTGAAATCTTACAAAATAAAAACTCAAGAGTTAATTACTCTTGAGCTTATTATCATTAATTCTTATAATATACATTTTTATTTTAATTAATGTTCGTCTGAATTGCACTCATCACAATCGCATTCCCATTGGATGCTTATATCTTCATTACAGAGCGGACACTTAAAGGACTCTTTATTGTCATCTATCATATCATCTTTAAGTTCGAAAACCTTATGGCAATGAGGACATTCCAATTCGGCAATGGTATCGTCATCATCATACTCATCGTCCTCATCATATATTAATCTTTCCAATTCAGCCAAATCTTCATCAATGTCATCAACATGCTCTTCCAGTTGTTGCTGAACCTCTGTCAGATCATCCACAGACAATGCTATATCATCCAAAACCTCTATCATAGCTTTAATTATTTTTCCCTCATTAGTGGAATCGTTAATCTGCATTCCTTCTGCAAGTCCCTTTAAATAGGCCACTCTTTCTCTTATCAACCGCATACAATACCTCCACTTTATTGAAGTTTATTTTATTATAACCATTATACCCTTTCCATATACTCTCCGGTTCTTGTATCAATTCTGATTTTATCGCCGGTATTAACAAACAAAGGAACCTTGATTTGCACTCCTGTTTCAACAGTGGCAGGCTTTGTTGCTCCTGTAGCGGTATCACCTTTGAATCCCGGTTCGGTTTCAGTTACTTCAAGTTCAACAAAGTTCGGAGGTTCTATACCGAAAACATTGCCCTTATGGGAAAGGATTTTTACAACCTCATTCTCTTTTACAAATTTTAATGCGTCTCCTATCTTATCCTTACCTAAAGGCAATTGTTCATAGGTCTCAACATCCATAAAGTAATATAAGTCTCCATCGTTATACAGGTACTGCATGTCCTTTCTTTCTATATGAGCTTTAGGCATTTTATCCGTAGGATTAAAGGTCTTTTCAATAGTAGCACCTGTGACTATGTTTTTCAGTTTTGTCCTGACAAAAGCAGCTCCTTTACCCGGTTTAACGTGCTGGAACTCAACAACTTGAAATATCTGCCCATCAAGTTCAAAAGTCACACCGTTTCTAAAATCTCCAGCTGAAATCATCTAATTATCCCTCCAAAAAAAATTTATCTTTTATAGATTTAATTAATCAATTAAATAACATAAGTTACAGGTACTCTAATCGACCTGCATATTAAATAATAAATCAACAAATTAATATTAAAATAAAATCGCAACTATTTCAAGATAAAATTTCATATATAGTAAATTTAATCATCAAAATATACTTATACTACCTAAATTATAATCATTTCCCTGGACGATCCTGTCAGCACTAAGGGATTATCTCCATTTATTACAATCATATCTTCTATTCTCACTCCACCCAGTCCCGGAATGTAAATACCGGGCTCCACAGTAACGACCATCCCGTCATCCATTATTATACTTCCCTTTAGAGACAGTCTCGGCTCTTCATGAATTTCCAAGCCTACTCCATGTCCGAGACCATGACCGAAACAATCTCCGTATCCTTCTTTAGAGATTAGGTCTCTGGCTATTGAATCGATCTCCTTCCCGGTCAATCCTTTTTTAGCACCCCGGACGGCATTTTGCTGAGCCGTAAGCACAATATTATAAATTTTTGAAAGCTCTTCATCGGGCTTTCCGACAAAAACAGTCCTGGTCATATCGGAACAATAGTCTTCGTATATTGCTCCAAAATCCATTGTAACAGCATCTCCCTGCTCAATCGCTTTTTCTGAGGCAACACCGTGGGGAAGAGCCGAACGGTATCCGGATGCCACAATTGTATCAAAGGATACACCCCTTGCCCCCTGTTTTTTTATAAAGTATTCCAATTCTGCCGCCACTTCAATTTCTTTTACTCCCGGCTTTATATACCCTAAAATATGGCTAAAAGCATCATCGGCTATCTTTACCGCCTTTTTTATTAATTCCAGTTCGCCTTTATCCTTTTTCATTCTCAGGTTATCGATCATTCCTGCCAAAGGTTTTATTTCTTTAACATTAAGCTTTTCCTCAAATTCTCTATAGCTCTTGCAGGTTACGTGGTCTTCCTCAAATCCCAGTATATCAATACCTTTCGTCTTAATAACATTATTTATTGTAACCAAAATGCTGTCTTTGTACTCAATTATCTCATACAAAGGTGCCTGCTTCACCGCCTGTTCCACATACCTGAAATCCGTCACAAGAAAAGCATCGTTTTGGGTAATTATCAAATGTGCAGAACTTCCGTTAAATCCGGATAGATAGACATAGTTCTCCCTTTTCGTTACCAGTACTGCATCCATGTCTTTTTCTTTAAGTAACAGCCTTAATTTATCTATTCTATTCTCAATTTGACTTTTCATTTTATACTCATCCCTTTCCGATTGCAACCCCCAAACTAAACGCCATTAATACTTATTCTTCAATGTACCGCTTTTAATAAATAAAAGTACGGGAGCTAAATTCCTATTTTCTATAAACAAGCCGCTGCATTGAGTGCAAGTATGTAACCGATGCTTCCGAATCCGCTTATTTGCCCGACGCATACCGGAGCTATCACGGATTTGCTTCTGAATTCCTCTCGGGCATGTATATTCGACAAATGGACCTCAATTGCAGGAATTTCAACAGCTTTTATGGCATCCCTTATTGCAATGCTGTAATGGGTATAGGCACCCGGATTTATAATTATAGTATCAATCTTCCCCTTTGATTCATGGATCTTGTCAATTATTTCACCCTCATGATTGGTCTGTATAAAGCTTAAATCAATATTTAGCTTCATTGCCTCAGCATTCATTTTTCTGGCAATATCCTCAAGGGTTTCCGCACCGTATATTTCCTTTTCCCTTTGTCCCAACAGGTTTAAATTTGGGCCATTGATCACAAGTACCTTTTTCATATTTAGATCCCCCTTTATTGCTTATTACTGTAATGTTATCACAATACTGTTTTGACTCTCCCATCTATTTGCTATTAATTTGACCGGCTAATTTCCTGGCAATATCTAATTCTTTACAGACATATTTAATCCTTCTGTCATGAATATATATTTATTTACTTTTCAAAGTTGGCAATAATACTTTCATATATTTTTTTAAGCTTTAAGGCATCCTCTGCCATATTGCTTCTGGATTCACAAATAATTACCGGCTCCATACCCTTTTTTACGATAATCTCCGCCAGATGTGCAAATTCCGGGCCGAATTCCACATCATCTATGTTCCAATGCTTTTTTTCTCCTCCCTTTGTAAACTCAACACGGCTGAAATGGCAATGGAGGTTTTTGATCCTTTCAAAGCCAAGGGCATTTTCCAGCTGATTAATTACCCTTTCAAAATCTTCAGGGCAATTGAGGCCTCCCTGGTATCTTGCATGTATATGTCCAAAATCCACCGTAGGCATTAGCAGTTCATGAATCCTGCACATTTCAATTATCTCATCCAGTGAACCCATTTGATTGTTTTTTCCCAAAACTTCGGGACATATTAACACATCTTCCAAGCCGCTATTTCTTGCTTCATCCAAAACTTCACCGATTAAATCAATCGCTGTTTTAAGAGCCCACCTTTTGTCAACCTTGCTGTAAGAACCGGTATGGACAACAATCCTTTTTGCTCCCATCCATTTGGCTGCCGTCAAGGTCTCAATAATATATCTTTTGGAATTCTTCCTTTTTTCCTCCTCTGGACTTGCCAAATTTATATAATACGGGGCATGTATGCTTAAAAATATATCGTTTTTTACTGCTTCCTCACCGATTTCGCGGGCTGTCTTTTCGCTTATGTTGACTCCCCTGTTGCACTGGTATTCATAAGCCTCAAGCCCCATAGCCGAAAGCCATGCCGGCATCTGGGCAGAAGACTTGTATCCCTGTTCATAAAAACTCTCCGAGTTCCCGGAAGGTCCAAACCTTACCAATTATATTCACCTCATAATATTTAAATCTTTGTTATTTCTTTACTGTCGTAAGGGATTTTAGCATAGTATTATTATAACTAATGTTGTGCGGTTTTAAAACAAAAACTGCAAACATAGCTAATAAGATAACATTTTCATGATATTTATTTTTATCTTTCTTAATCAACTTTCGCAGGAAACAACTGATAGCTTTGCCTTGATACAATAGGGCAAAGAGGAGATAAAGTAGCTCATAAACTCATTAATTGTTTCCTTTGGCAATAACAGTTTTTCCTGTAAAG
>LFSC01000037.1:48945-49463 GCA_001512505.1 Clostridiaceae bacterium DTU079
CTTGAAAAAACAATAGTAGTATGGGCAACCATCATATCGTACGAACGGCCTTGGAATTCCTTCGCAAGCTTTAAGTATGACTTGCACATTTTAAAGAATACCTCGATGTCCCAGCGTTTGCCATATATCCTGATTATCTCTGACTCAGGAAGCTTCATATCCGTTGAAATTAGAGCCAGCCATTTGCTCCTATTTCTTCGGTCTCGTACAAACACAATTCTTGCTGGAACAAGGTTACCTTCTTTGTCGTGCAGTTCTACCGTGACAGATGCCAGGTATTTTGCCCGTCCTCTACGTTTCCTGACAGTTCGGTATATGTCGCGTAATGATTTCTTTTCACCATTGAACGTATAGTGAATCTTTGGCGTGTCTTTTAACATAGCTATAACATTAAGATTCATTTTGCAAATCTTGATAATAGTAGCCGGAAAGGAGATCCAACTGTCAAACAGGACATATTTTGCCTTAATGCCCACAGACATAGCTTGTTTCAGCATTGAAAGAGCAGATTCCGGCGA
>LFSC01000028.1:0-439 GCA_001512505.1 Clostridiaceae bacterium DTU079
TAATGCTCCTAAAAGTGTTTCTATTTATAGAAAAGAGATATTTTTAGAAATACAGGCTGAAAATAAAAAGGCTGCCGATGTAAAGTCGGTAGACCTGAAGAATTTGTTGAAATAAACACAATTGGTTGACAAAAAGCAATAAAATGTTTTTTTGATTATTATTTTCGCTTTGAGTAAAGGTGGCTTTGCTCTTTCGCACTACTGTATGGGGATTGGTAATGTCTCTGCTAGTAACTCCTTAATTGGTATCCCAGAAATTCTCTGACATATTAATAACGTCATCATTAGAGAATTCTTTGGTAATATCAATAGTAGGGGTGGGAGACGGTATAGTCTTTTCGTCGGTATCCCAGAAATTTTCGGACATATTAATAACGTCATCGTTAGAGAATTCTTTGGTAATATCAATAGTAGGGGTGGGAGACGGAATGCTCTTTTC
>LFSC01000028.1:577-86570 GCA_001512505.1 Clostridiaceae bacterium DTU079
TATTAATAACGTCATCGTCAGAGAATTCTTTAGTAATATCTACATTGTCAGAGGAATCTAAGTCAGCTTTATACTTGCATGATACAATCAACAATACAACTATTAATAGAATTGGAAATATAGAGAACTTCATGAACTTATCCTCCTTTATTATTGCTGATTAGCAATATCTTAATTACATTAATATTATATACTACTTATAAGTGAAATGCAATTTTTATTTACATATTATAACTGAAGAGTTGCAATAGTTCACTGTTAATGCAATAAATATCATCATTATAGATTATAAAATTTGAGATGCTTTCATTACTTATTTTTAAAATGTTATTTCCGTCTAAATCCATGGAATAAAGCTTTCTTCCATCCTTAAAATTCTGAAAATATAATCTATTGTCATATTCGGAAATAGCCAAAAACGGACCGGAATACATATTGGGATTAAGATTTTTAATGGGTATTAATACACTTATGTTCAAAATTGCATATATTCCAATAATCATAAATATACAAACAACGGCAATAGAGGCAATTCTCCCCGGAACAAGCATTTTAGTTTGCTTCGGTGATTCAATATAGGAAGAATCGATTTCTTCCAAGCCGTTTTTCCTGGAATTCACTATTTTGTCCCAGACATCAACTTCCAGGTTATCCACTGCAGTTGAAAGCATCGAAAGTATCTTTTTTTCAGCAATTCTTCTCTTCATTGAATAAATCACTCCATTTCACAACTTGATTGGGAGGATAATATTTTTCTTAGCTTCCCCAAAGCCCTAATGTAATACCATCTCTCGGTAGATTGGGAAATACCAAGCAGCTTAGCTATTTCCTTGTGTTTCAACCCGGATACGGCATAGAGGATTATAATTTGACGCTCGTTTTCATCAAGCTTTGTAAATGCTTCTTTGAGCAAAAACTTTTCCAGGCTAATATCAAATTCTTTAGATTTATCGCCCAAGGACTATGCTTTATAAATAGTTCTTCCAGAGACTTATTGTTCTCCAAGGTAACTTCAAACTTCCTTTTCTTTATCAAATTTAAAGATAAATTGCGCGCAATTTGAAATATCCATGCTGCTCCATTGGTCCCTTCTTTATATAAATTGGACTTGGTTTTGATCCGGATAAAGGTTTCCTGTACCACATCTTCAGCCAATGATTTGTCCCCAAGAATTGAGAAAGCCAAAGCAAAGACAGGCTTATGCATTCTTTTGAACAGTATCTCAAAAGAAGCATCATTAGAATTCTTTATGTCAATAAGTAATAGGTTGATTTCATTGTTCAAGCATTTTCCCCCCTCATACATATAAACAATTCACACAAGCATTTTGTTGGTACTTGATGCTAAACTTAAAAAAATATCGGAGGAACAAACTTTAGGGCAAGCAACGTGAAAATCTTACATGTCCCTTTTTAGAAGCCTCTTTCGGTTAACCAATCCAATAACTGCTCTTCCCTTTTCTTATTTCCGCTCTCATTGTATTTGCCGAGTATGAATTCCGATTCTATACCGTAGCAAAAAGCGTTGTTAACCATTACATGTGTCCAAAATATGCTCTTAACTAATCATTCACAATTTCAAACTTCAATCTTGGTATTTTTCGCCCCTCCCGTAAAAGGGATTCGACTTCGCCTATCATAACAGCACCCATCTTCTCATAAAACCCTTTGGCCTAAAGAACAAATGTCGGATTTTTTATAATATCATCCTCAGTAAGCTTATAAACTTCCTTAAATCTTATCATATACTCCAGGTCATATCCCCAGTAGGATTCCGATTCATAGGCTATTCTATTTAATTCATCTACATCGCCTTCTTTAGCGTCACGTATGTAATACATGGTTTCATCCCCTCTAATTGTATGGAAGTTATTTTTTATTTAAATTTGAGTATAAAATTCTCCTAACACTTCTAACTATCATATCGATTCCCTTCATCGCTTATTTACCAAATATATCTTTAGTATCCCCTTTCTAGAAGCCTCTTTCGGTCAACCAATCCAATAACTGCTCTTCTCTTTTCTTATTCCCGCTTCCGCTCTCATTGTATTTGCCGAGAATGAATTCCGACTCTATTTTACCGTCAGCGAAGTAGATGACTCTGTCTGCCCTGGCAGCTACCTTGACATCATGGGTTACCAATAGAATCGTAGTCCCCTCCCGGTTTACCGCATTTAAAATATTCATAACCTCAACACTCGCCGATGAATTGAGGGCTCCGGTGGGTTCATCGCAAAACAGGATCATCGGCTGATTGATCAAAGCCCGGCAGATGGCCGCCCTCTGCAGCTGTCCCCCGGAAACCTTGGTAATATCGCGACTTCCCACCTTGTCAATTCCCAGCTTTCTCATAAGCGCATCCGCATATTTAGATATTTCCGCCTTTGATTTCACGGCCGCTTTATAAGCAGGAAGGATAATATTATCTCTGATGCTCATATTCTTAAGCAGATGGGAATGCTGAAAAACGAACCCCATCTTGGTGAGCCGCAGCTTACTCATTTCCTTGTCGCCAAGGTCAGATATTTCCCTTCCGTCAAAGTATACTTTCCCCGATGACTTTTTGTCCATCCCGCTTATATTATATAACAATGTGGATTTGCCCGAGCCCGATTGCCCCATGATAGCAACAAACTCACCCTTTTCAATCGTTAAATCCACATCCTTTAACACTCTTATCCGTTCTTCTTTCGTGACCTCGTAATATTTACACAAGCCCTTCGCTTCCAATATCGCTTCCATCAACCGATTCTTCCCCCTGTATGCAATTGATTTATTCTTGTATCATTCCTACGATGTTGTATTTCTTCACTGCCGCCGAACATAGCCATGCTGCCGATACTGCCGCAATGATGACCATTGAAGGATAAAGCAGGTATATCTCCATAGGCCGGATTGCAAAGTCAATCATGCTGAGTCCAAAACCTGCAGCCGATATCAAGGCACTGACCATGCTTTCTCCCAATGTGTTGGAAATCAGAATTCCGGCCAGTATTCCCATCACTGCTGCGATACCGGTCTTTAACATATACTGCATCCGGATATCCCAAACCGAAAAACCCATAGCCTTCATATTCGCAATTCGACTGTATTCACGGGCAGTGTTCAGCTTAAGGAACAATACCGTGATAAGCAAAGTAATAAACACCGCCACCACCTTGACTGCAATAGCCGCCTGGGACAACGGATCAATAACCATATCAAAGGTCTGGGCCAAATACTCCTCCATAGGAATCACCTTCGCAAAGGACAGTTCTTTTGCCAATTCCGAAGCCTTTGCATCCGGGAATATTCCATCTTCGGTATCAATAAAATACGTATATTTAACTACATCCTCCGGTTCATACGGATAAACCGTCTTTGCCGTGAATCCTCCATTGGTCACATCCTGATAAATCCCACAGACGCTATATACCTTCTCTTCACCTGTAATCCTCAATTTCAGCGTATCTCCCACTCCCACCGAATATTTTTTGGCGTTCATGGTGGAAACTGCAATCTCTCCTTCCCTCTCCGGTCCTCTCCCTTCAAGATAGGCTACTATAAAATCCGAATAATCCCCAAACTCAATCTGCATATCCTGCCAACCTTCCTCTCCCAATACTTCATAAAGGCAGTGGGCATAAACCTTAAATCTATGAACGTCCTTATCCGACGCAAGACGCTTTACGATCTCTTCATGCTTTCGGTTTAAATCCTTCACAAACTGAAGGTCAATACGTATATCGCTGATTGCAGTTCCCATATAAGTGGCAAACTCCGGAGAACGAAAGGTGTTATATAAATTTGCCGGTATAATCATGATACATACCGCCGAAGCATTAACCGCCAGCAAAAGAAACCATGCTTTTGAATGGATAACCAATTCCCGTATGCCAAGAAGCAGATTAACGGGCACAATCCTGTTTCTTTCCACCGAAAGGGTATTTGCCTTAAATATCTTCCTGCTCTTACTCTTGTAACTTCCGGTATCCCGCCTAATCAAAGCCTGTACCACAGTAATATACCGTATTCTTTTCAATACCCGTTTGCAAAAATAAAGAATAATACAATGTACAAAAACCACCGCTGCCATTGAAAGGATAATATCCCATAGTGTCAGACTTCGCTTTCCATAATTTAATGCCATATCCGCCGTAAACGTTCCGCTAAATAAAATTGCTGCAGCATAACCTAAGGAGCATCCGGCAATTGAAAGGATAATATACTTCGATTGGTACAGCTTCTGTATGTCTTTGTGAGAAATCCCTATGGCTTTCATGGTACCTATTTCTCTAATTTCGTCCTCCAAGGTTGCCAGTATGGTAAACCTGAGGTTTATAACCGCTATGAATATCAGAAGAAAGCTCACCAATATGAAAATAATTGCCTTCATTCCTTCCCCTATGGCATTGACCATTTTGAAAAGCGGATAGGTAACCGCCGTACCGTTATCGGGAAGTCCCGATTCCTCGTACAGCCTTTGAAAATCATCAATTTTGTCGGTACCCGTAAGCATGAACTCAATCAAGTATTCCAGCCTTCCGATATTTTCTTTTATCAGTGAAAAATCTTCCTCACTAACCAAAAATCTTGTGGAGGATGCCAATGATGAGCCCATTTGCGCATCACGGATAAAGTCGGTAATCACAAATTCCCTATAAAAAGAAGCCTCACTTAGGATTAGCCGGTCCCCAAGCTTTAAGCCGTAATTTTTCATATATTTAATCGGAACTGCTATCTCACCGGATGACACCTTTATAATTTCATTGTTCATATTAAGAAGATAATCGAAATGCTTGTTCTGAACAACAAAACCGTTATCCATCATGCTGTCCGACAAGGTAACCCAATGGGTCTTACCCTCTCTTTCCATTGCAAAACCGATGCTCGCACCGTCTATATTCAGCATCTCCGAGGTCTGCTGGGCTGTAACGTAATCAATGCTTCCGGCAAAGTCATCTATCTCATCCTGCTTTATTTCCCCGGTGTGCATCTGCATGAAATGGGGCGGTTTTGCAATCTCAAAAAGACTGTCGATGGCTCCAAAGGAATTAATAATGATTATGCTTCCCGATGCCATAAGAAAAGCCGACAGGAAAATAAACAGCCATTGTGTGATGTTAATTGCTTTATTTCTGATAAAATCCCTCTTTATCATTGATATTATCATACAAACACCTTCACCTTTCATATATCTTTGCAGGCTTTTCCTTCCGCATTCGATTCTGCGTCATACTGAGTTTTAACTTCAGGCTCCATGGACTTAATAACTTTTACTCTCCTTATGAAAAATCCCAAAATTACAACAAATGCACCGGAAATCATCAACATGAAGCCGATTCCCCTGCCCGGTCCGACTCCAATCCATCTTCCGAAGCTATCCGAAAGCAATCCTCCCTCTAAAAACATGGGATTGAAGATGTTATCCGCCAACATTCCTCCGCAAGCATAGGCCAGTACATATCCCACCTGTGACAATATACTTATAATTCCCCATGCTCTCCCCTGCAGCTCATCGGGGATTCTGCATCTTACCATCACATCCGCACTTGTATTTATGTAGGGAAGAGTACAAAAGAACAAAAACCCTGCCAGAGTAATCACAACAAGATTGGTTGTAGCTCCGAGAAATAAAATAAATATCCCTGCAAGGCTAAACCCCGTTGCCATGGTTGATACATATCTCTTTAAAGGCAGTATCCCGATGATTATGCTGCTCAACAGCATACCCACTGCACTGATGGTCTCAACCATACCCAATACTTTAGAGTCCGAAAAAGAAAGTATCATTGGAGATATCAATGTTTGCAAAAGACCGATATAAAAGGTTGCTACAGAGATCAAAACAACAATTGCCAATACGCCGCGGTCACCTGTAACCGTTTTCCATCCTTCTTTCATGTCCTTTATCAGCCGCAGTTTTTCTTTGTGTTCGGTTTTGGGCGGAAGTCTCTTTCTTATGATAGCAACTATCATAACCGTAATTATAAGGGTTGATATGTCCAATATTAAAATTGTCCCAACATCGGTTATTGTCAGTAACAGCCCTCCGAGCACCGGGGACAGCAGGTATTTTGAAGAGGCTGCCAACTGCATCATTCCACTTGCCTTGGAAAAGTCCTCCTGGCTTAAAAGATCCGTTACCGTGGCTTTGTATGCCGGCTCTAAAAGTGACACAAATACAGCACTAACGGTTACCCCAATATATATTTGCAGGGTCCCCAGTACCCCCAACCGGAAGCAGATTAACATGTAAACCAAGCCAAAGGCGGAAAACAAATCCCCGCATATCATCATTAGCC
The DNA here is from genome assembly GCA_001512505.1 of Clostridiaceae bacterium DTU079. GTDB lineage: Bacteria > Bacillota > Clostridia > Acetivibrionales > Acetivibrionaceae > Hungateiclostridium. The sequence goes on from LFSC01000028.1 coordinate 6,861, forward strand.
TTCGGTCAAACCGGTCCGCCACTACTCCACCCACAGGATTGAGCATTATTGTGGGAAGAAAAGCAAATAATGCAGTAAGGGATACCGCTGCAGCACTACCCGTTGTCTGAAATACATAAACTCCCAATGCAAAAGCCGTCAGCCCGCTTCCAATGCTGGATATAAACTCACCCAACCATATTATTAAAAATCTACTGAAATTTTTATTTTTCTCTGCCATTTGTGCACTGTCTCCCTCACGCTCTCTCAGTTAATTCTTTCAAATCCAATATCAAAGCTTCCCTTCTTAGCTCCCAGCAGAGTCTCGAAGGAATAAAACAATGCCTGTATCAGCCGTTGCCGCTCTTCCTGCGTAAAGGAAAACATCCCTTCATCGGTCAGCGTAAAGCCGGCGGTCAGCATAATCTTAATGGTCTCCTCGGGAAAAGGTGTCGTAAAATCACCGGTTGCAATGCCTTCATTAACAATTTCTTTCATGATGGGTGTCAGCCGAAGGACAACTCCGGCAATGGATTTCTGATGCATAAGGGCATTTTCCGGACTGTGAAGCTCTTCAATTACCCCGCTATTAGGCTCTCCCATCCTAAGACCAAGTATAACCTGTATCAGCTTCTCAGCAGGAGCTAAATCCGTTCTTTTTTTCACATCCTCAGCCCTCTCAAGGGCAATCTCCAAATACCGGTCAATGACTGCATCCAAGACCTCCTCTTTTGATTTAAAGTAATAATAGAAGGTACCCTTGGCTATGTTAACTTCACGAAGGATATCATTGACCGTAGTCTTGTTATACCCTTTTACTTCAAACAAACTTTCTGCTTTATCTAAAATTTCGTTACGCCTTACATCATGCTCTTTGGAAATTCTCATATATTCACCTCAAATATTAAAAGACTCTCTCGTGTCGGTTCGACAATTTCAGACCGACCGTCGGTCTATTTATTGTATAAAAAATAATTATAGCTGTCAATAGGTCCTTTCCTACGTAAAATCCCATTTAAAGCTCCAGGGCATCAAGCCGCCACCACTTTTTGTTCATTTCACTTCGTAAAATCTCATCGTAAAATCCCATTAAAAAAAGCTACCATCACATTTTGCGATAGTAGCTTTTTTTCAATCTTATGCTGTCAGGTTATTTTGACTTACTCAATGTCCTTCCGATAATTACATCGTTTTCATCCTTTGAAAACTGAATAGCTTTAATCTGCTTGTCATCGTCACTTATCCTTACTGTTTTCCACTCGCCTGACTCTAAGACATCTAACATAGAGTCCAATAAAAAGCTCAGACTATCTCTATTATACTCATAATACGCATATCCGTTTTCATCACATGTAACTTCCTTTATGGATTCGGGTATTACAACGGCACCGTCAAGTTTATCTTCCCAATTTACAAAGGAGCTATCCTCTGCTGCGGATTCAAAGTCAGAAGGAGATGATTCAGGTGATGATTCGGGGAATAATTCTTTGAGATACTTTTGGGCTTTTTCATGATCTGCCTTATTCACATCAAGGGGCAAATCAAAAAGCGCTCCTGCTTCTTTACTGTTTTCATTAAGGGTAATTTCTCCGGTCTCTTCATTGTAGTTAACCGTTTGATTATTGATGAAGATTCCGGTACCGACATAAAGATAGACCCCTCTGTCGGCAAACATCTCAATATTGTCGCAATCAACCATTCTATAAATTACTCCGTCCACAACGCATTCGCTATATCCGCCGTTCATAGTGAATATGTTCACCTGCCAAGGTTTCTGACCCTTTATAAGGGGAGATACAATAAAATTAAGCTCCTGGTAATCTTCAGAACCATCTTCAGAACCAGCTTTTGCAATCGAAGTTCCGTCTTTCTTTGCGATGGAAACTACGGCATAAGTTCTGTCAGGAAGAATATCCCGGGCCGAGCTTTTAAAATCGCTCAAGTTTTCGCCGGAGGTGATTCCATGCAGTGTGAAGGTATAATCCCCGGAAGTTACAGATTCATTGATTTGAATTGCATTTTCACTGTCAAAAGCCTTTGCAAGAGCTTTATCTCCCAGTTTTTCAGCCACTTGTTTCGGGCTTAATAGCTGCCAGGCTGCAAACGCCGAGCCTGACATTATAAATATAGCGGCAGCAATTAATGCAACTGCCATTCTTTTATGTACCGGTTTCATAGTTTTATTCTCCTTTACTCTGTTTTTTATTATCAGGTTTAGATCTTCACTGGGTTCAACTGTTGAAGAAAGAGCCTTTGTCAACAACTGCTCTAGTTGTTTATCTTCCATACATAACCCTCCAAAACATTTTTTAAAATCTTGCGAGCTTTGCAAAGCCTGCTTTTTACTGTACCCTGCGGAATCTTAAGGGCTGATGCAATATCTTCCACCGACATCCCTGCAGTGTAATACATATACAGGGGTATTCTAAGCCTGTCACTGAGTTTATTTGCTTCATTCCTTATTAGTTCGCAGCGTTCCCTTGATATAACAATCTCTTCCGGCGTCGGTGTATCGGCACATGGTATGCTACCGCCGATTTCATCGTTTAATTCCACCTCAGGAGCTATTCTCTTTCGCCTGGCATATTTTCGGCGTTTGTTCTTCCATAAGCCAACGGCGATGGAGACAAGAAAACCTTTCGGATTTTTGCTCTTATCAATTCTGTTAGTCAGTTCCAGAGCTTTTAAAAAAGTATCCTGATACAGGTCATCAGCATTCTCCTTGTTTTCCGCAAGCCTGAGGCAAAATCCGTATACATCTTTACCGTAAAGCATTAAAAGACTATCAATATCCATGTTTTCCAACCTGCTCCCCCTCTCCGCACGGTGCAAATCTATTTTAACACTTTTGCTACAGCTTTTTTATACAGTATTGCACACCCCAGTTGCCCGGAATAGCTATTCCATAAATATATTGTTTCTTACGGGTCATTAGGTTCATTTTTAAATAAAAAATAAGGAAATTTTTCTACAACGAAATTTTTTTTGAAGTGAAGTGCTATAAAAGTGTTATATAGAATGTATATCAAATTATTAAAAGGGCATAACAAACGCCATATTCGCTCTCAATATAACGAAAAATGAATTCCCCATGTCCTTATTCAGCTTAAAATTGGCAAAAAAAAAAGAGAATCAAAAGTTTTTTCTCCAATAAGATATTTATTATGCTAAACTTTTTCAAACGCTTCTCTACTTCTTTGCAAATTTGAAAAAGAACTAATATTTTGTCCAATTGACATAAACTTTCAAAGCCAACAACGGCTAATCCTATAAATAAGTACAAAAATCCAATGGAGCAATAAAAACTCCACACGAATTAGATAAATTTGAATACGGGAATTTGAATTTTACTATAATCACTCTTTACTCTTACTCTAAATACTGCTTCTATATTAATAAATCACCTTCTCCTCCAAAATGTACAATCCAATTTAATATCTTTTATTCACTAAAAAATCCCCTTTATAATTACTACTTCTGAAAATTAAAAAAGTAACGTTTTTGAAAAATAAAAGATACACTTAAGTTTCTGGAGCACTTTTCTTCACATTATTGATGCCCCCCTTTGATTTATACATATTTTTATGATATAATCAAATTGAATACGGGAATTTTTCTTAATAATCACTCTGATTTATTCTTAGTCTGAATATCTGTCTATTTTCCCAGGTGTTATTAATTAACTTATTTTGTACTTTTTTCTTGGCAAGGGAGTTGATAAATTGATAGATGAAAGCACCTTAATTTCCAACACCTTAAACGGTGATATACAGTCATTTGCTTTGCTTGTACAAGCCTATCAGGGACAGTTGTACAACTTTATATATAAAATGACAAAGTCTAAAGAAGATGCTGAGGATATTTTGCAAGATGTATTTGTTAAAGTATATAACAATTTATATAAATATAACAAAAATTACCGTTTTTCTACGTGGATTTATACTATTACAGTTAACACAATAAAATCAACATACAAAAAAAAGAAGCTAAGGCCTACAAGCCATTATATAGATGATTCGCTTGAAGAAATTCCAAGCATGGAAGACAGTCCCGAACTGTTGGTAGAAATCAAGGAACACTATAAAGAGATAATTGAAGCCATAGACAGCCTTAAGGAGAAGCAGAAGACAGCTTTTATTTTAAGGTATTTAAAGAATTTTTCATATAAAGAAATCGGCAAAATAATGGGAATCTCGCAGGAAGCTGCTAAAATGAAGGTTCATAGAGCCAAATCCATACTTGCCCGAAAAATAGTAAATATGGGGAGGAAAGGTGATATATGATGAAGTGTAGTTATATAGACGAATTAATAAATTGCGATGTGGACTCCTTGAGTAATGAGGAATCCGAAAAAAATAAAAGAGCATATAAAAACCTGCAGAGACTGCAGAAATTTCTTGGGCGCACTTATGATATCGAAAAATTACATAGCCAAAGAGCCAAAAATTGATAAATATTTTTACACTAAGGTTATCAATGCTGTGGATTCCGACAGATATAAAAAATCAAAAGTGTCTTTTAGGGTTTTGGGATTATTAGAAAGGCTGAAGCCCGCTCTAAAAGCATCTTTTGGGACTTTAGCGGTCTTTGTGTCGGTCATTTTATTAATTACGAGCGGAGTATTTGACAATCTCGGTAATTTAATTGACAAAAACAAAAATAAAATTTCCTATAGTGATGAACATACAAATTTAACCTTTTTACAAACTAAGGGACAAAATATTGTTACCGAAGACGGTGAAATCTTCAATATAAGAGGCATTACCCTTACCAACAACTTTTGGGGTAACTGGGTCAACGGAGAATCGGAAAAACTGCAAAGTGAAGGTAAAGAACCCATTATACGTCCCCTTGTGCAAGATGAATGGGTTTTGACCGAGGATGATTTTGAGCGGATTAAAAACATGGGCTGTAATACGGTTTTATATGACTTCAATTATCAGCTTTTTGCAGAAGACAATCCAAACAGGGAAGCTAATCTTGAAAGGCTGAAACAGCATATAAGGCGTTTTTCCTCAATGGATATATATACTGCCATTATGCTGATGGCTCCTCCCGGATTGGATTCAGCCAATGATATTCGTGAAAAGTACAAACACGGTTCAGTCCGGTTAAAATCTGTGTTTGAAGATGATACTTACTATGAACAATGGGTTAATATGTGGAAGTATTTAGCCAAGGAACTTAAAGACTTTAAAGGTGTTGCCGGATATGGAATTATAAACCAGCCAAGGACTCCCACCGATAGTGAAGGCGGGGTTGAGGTCTTTAGAGAACGGCTGAACAATGTATGCAAGGAAATACGCAAAATTGACAAAAAGCATATAATATTTGTTCCCGAATATAACAGCCGGGAAGCAAATCCCGGTGAATCGTATTTCGACGATGAAACCCAAAGTTATATAATAGACAACGGTGAGCAAGGTATTATTTGGGAAAGAGGTTTGGTTAAAGTTGATTCGTCAAACGTGGTATACCTGTTCCACTTTTTTGAACCCTATAATTTTGTCAACGACGGTATTGGAGATTTTGACGCTTCAACCTTGGAGTCCCAAGTTAAAAACCGTTATGAATGGGCTAAAAACATCGGAAATGCACCATTATTAACCGAATACGGAATTTCCCGAATAAACAGCGTGGATAAACGGTTGGAGTGGCTGGAGACGGTACACGATATTTTCAATAAATACGGTATATCCGCATCCTACTTCCAGTATAAAACTTCCGTTGGTGCTTATATAAGTATGAAAACGGGCTTTAATGCCATTTATGGAGAATATACCGACTGGAGAAATGAAATCAGTTTGATTCCTTTTGGATTTGCAAGTGAAGGCATTGCTTCTTCGGCAAAAGAAAACCTTTTCTCCGAGGCCTTTGAAGAGTATTACCGAAAAAACAACACTATAGAAACAATTTCAATACTGGACAATCAACCTGTCCTTGAATCACTACAGAAGTTTTGGAAACAGAAACCGTAGTTATTAAATTTTAATTTGCCGGTTATCGACATGATATCCGGCATTATTACCATCAATAAAACGTTACCTTTGCTATTTTAGGAAGTATTAATTAATAGAGGGACAAATTTTTATCCCGCATATAAAAATTAAAATCCGGAAGGGAGGCTATTTTCATAGTTATTTATATTTTAAAATAATTTATTTTTTAAATATTTTCATGGGAGGAATGTTATGAAAAAGAGAATTTTAGTGTCTTTATTGGTGCTTAGTATTATCACCGGCTTATTCTCATTTCAAACACTCTGCGAGCCCGGCAGAGATTTGAAATTCGGTGCGTGGGTAGGCACCCAGCCTTCAAAATCGGCTATTAACAGTTTTCAGGAGCTTCAAGGTAAAAAGCTGGATATTGTACACCAGTTCATTAACTGGTCTACCGATTTTTCCTGGGTAAAACCTTATGCTGACGCTGTTTATGAAAACGGTTCAATACTAATGATCACCTGGGAACCTTGGGAATACAACACTGTAGAAATCAAAAACGGTAAAGCCGATGCTTACCTAACCAGGATGGCACAAGACATTAAGGCTTACGGTAAGGAAATTTGGTTAAGGCCCCTTCATGAGGCTAACGGAAACTGGTATCCATGGGCTATAGGATATCCCGGCAACGTAAACACAAATGAAACTTATATAGCTGCCTTCAGACATATTGTTGACATTTTCCGCAATAACGGTGTTACCAATGTTAAATGGATATATAATGTAAACTGTGACAATGTAGGTGACAATACAAGCTATATGGGTTATTATCCCGGAGATAACTATGTGGACTATACTTCAATTGACGGCTACAACTGGGGTACCACTCAGGACTGGGGAAGTAGATGGCAAAGCTTTGACGAGGTTTTTTCAAGAGCTTATAATGCTATAAGAGGAATAAACAAGCCTGTCATTATAGCAGAATTTTCATCTGCTGAAATAGGTGGAAATAAGGCGGCTTGGATTACGGACGCATACAACACCATAAGAAATTCTTACGACAAAGTATTTGCTGCCGTATGGTTCCACGAAAACAAAGAAACTGACTGGAGAATCAATTCAAGTTCGCAAGCTCTTGAAGCATATAAAAAAGCAATAGGCTCCGGTTCAACACCTTCAACTCCGACAAAAACTCCGACTTCGACTAATACTCCAGTTCCAACTTCTTCAAAAAATGATTCAAAACCCTTTGAAATGATTAGTAAAATGGGTATGGGAATCAACCTTGGAAATACCCTCGAAGCTCCCTATGAAGGTAGTTGGTCCAGGGCTGCCATGGAATATTATTTTGACGATTATAAAACTGCAGGCTTTAAAAATGTGAGAATCCCGATAAGATGGGACAACCATACAATGAAGACATATCCCTACACAATTGACAAAGCATTTTTGGATAGGGTTGAAGAAGTAGTTGACTGGTCACTTTCAAGAGGTTTTGTCACCATTATAAACTCTCACCATGATGATTGGATCAAGGAAGATTATAACGGAAATATTGAACGATTTGAAAAGATATGGGAGCAAATCTCAGAAAGGTTTAAAAATAAATCGGAAAACCTTCTGTTCGAGATTATGAATGAACCTTTCGGAAACATTACAGACAGTCAGATAGATGATATGAACAGCAGAATATTAAAAATAATCAGAAGGACCAATCCAACCCGTATTGTTATAATAGGGGGAGGTTTCTGGAACAGCTATAATACTCTTGTAAACATCAGAATACCTGATGATCCGTACTTGATAGGAACTTTCCATTATTATGACCCCTATGAATTTACACATAAGTTCCAAGGAACATGGGGTACCCAGTCAGATATGGATACTGTAGCAAGGGTATTTGACTATGTTAAAAGCTGGTCAGACAGAAACAATATACCGGTATATCTCGGTGAGTTTGCTGTAATGGCTAACGCTGACAAGAATTCCCGTTTGAAATGGTATGATTTTATCAGTGATCAGGGCTTAGATCACGGTTTTGCATGTTCTGTATGGGATAACGGCGTTTTTGGATCATTAGATGATGATATGGGTCTCTACAACAGAAATACCCGTACCTTTGACACTGAAGTGCTCAATGCCATAATGAAGCACGGTGTATATTACTCCTACACTCCAAAGATTACACCAACCCCAACATCGACCAAACTGCCTGTAACACCGGCTGTTGGCGAAAAAATGGTTGATGATTTCGAGGGTACGTTAAACTGGGGTGCATACTCCGGTGAAGGTGCTTACGCTTCATCAAAAATTGCGTCAGGTAAGTCCGGAAATGGTTTGGAAGTCACTTACACCGGTTCAAAAGACGGTTACTGGGGAACTGCATACAACTTGACAGACGGAGATTGGTCAAGGTGGCTCAAAATATCCTTGGACATCAAGTCTCTGGATTCTTCCAATAATGAAATCAGATTGATGCTTACCGAACAAAGTATAAACGGTGAAGGCGACGGAGAACATTGGGTTTATTCAATAATTCCAAGCGGTCAATGGCAAACTATAGAAATACCCTTCTCTGACTTCAAGAGAAGAATGGATTATCAACCGCCCGGACAGGATATGAGCGGTACCTTGGACTTAGAAAAAATACAAGCAATACATTTTTCGTACGCTAATGCATATTCAGGAAAAATTGTAGTAGATAATATCAAGCTAATCGGTATTACTTCCAATGCATCTCCTACACCGACACCTACAGTAAAACCGGGAGATTTAGACTTTGATAATCAAGTGGATTCTCTTGACCTGACATTATTGAAGAGGTATGTCCTCAGAAAATATCAACCTGATCCCAGTGTAGAGGATAAATTTAGAAAAGCAGGAGATTTGGACGGAGACAATAGTGTTGACTCCTACGATATATCTCTGCTGAAAAGAATGATCTTAAGAAAATACCCTTATAATTCCTAGTCCTTTTATTTATATAATATGAAGGGTGCATATGAATTTAAAAAATATGCACCCTTCTTCATTATATTCAATACTTATGACAATAAATAATTGATCCGGTCCGATAAACTGATATTCTTCGTATCCCATTTTCTAATCGGACAGTTCACAATTTCATAGGGAACTCCCAAAGCATCGATAAACTGATTAAATTTTTCATCCAGCCACGGAGGAGTCCATGCTCCTGATCTGCATATATGAATTACCGACACTTCAATATCTTTATACAAATCTTCAAAGCTCAAGTATCTAACGTTATAAGCATTGTTTATCGACCTGAAATACTCCGGTTTTTCTGCTGTGTATGGGCTGTATACAATGTTAGCTTCCTCGATTTGCTTATCTTTCAGGAGCTTGCCCAGCCAATTGGAACAATTGACTTCATAGTTTAAGGAAGAAAGTCCTCCATAACCGAGATCCGAGTGGGCATCAAACAGGTAGACTATTTTGCAGTCCTTTTCTTTCGCTATGTTATAGGATAAAGAATGGGAGTCCGAAACATATGCTTTTATATCCTTTGCAAATTTGAAGTGTTCTTTAATTTTCTCCCAAAATGAGTCCACCTCTGAAGAGAGATGAAACGACTTTCTAATGTCCCTTCCCCATCTCTTCTCCTGAATATATCTTTTATACCAAAGGTCTATCAGGTTCCTGTTGTTTTCTATGTAAGAGCCCCAATTCTCTTTTTGTGTAAAGATAAAATAATCCCAGTCAATTGACAACAGACTCTTCTCCATCATACCACTTCACTATACTCTTTAATTGCAGATATTACTGCAACAATTTCACTTTCATCATCTAAAATCTTTATATCCTTCGGAACCTGAATATCTTTGACGGTTATTTTATCGCCCAACTTTCTGTCTTCAACGTCAATACATACAAACTCCGGCATATCGGCTGCTTTGCCCATAATCTCCACTTCAGGCATATGCACCTGTAACACTTGCTTCCTTAACGAAAGTTCTTCCTTTCCTTGAAATACAACAGGAACTTTTAACCGGATTACATCATTACTGTCAATAGCCTGCAGTTCAACATGAAGTATCTGTCCGTTTATAAAATCCTTCTGGACGTCCTTTACGATACAATGCTTTACATCGTTCCCGAGTTGAACCCTGACTTTTGTATTTTTTGCATGACCATGCAAAAATCTCATAAACTTTTTCTGTTCCAGTTTAATACTTGTGGACTTAATATCCTTCCCATACATAACTCCGGGGACAAACCCCTGTTTTCTTACCTTGTTGGGCTTTTCAGTCCGTTCCAAAGCACAAATAACAGCTTCACTCATTTGTTCTGCCTCCTTTTTGTCTACAGAAATAAATGAATTACTCCGTTATTTATCAATTTTTAAACTGTACTGGAAAGATCAAGGCCAGAATTCTCCCGTTAGAATAGCAGTATTGCATTGCTTAATATGAAATGTTTTATATGTACCTTTATTAAACAATCTATTAAGATATCCCATAAGCAAAAGCCTCCTCATACCAATTCCTAATGATTTTTATTAAAAATCAGCAGAAGTTACTTCGGTAGTAAAATCTCAATAGAATGCTGCCAATTAATATTGTATTATTTTATTTTTTAAAATCAATTGCAGATAATATTGATTTTCGAGGATTATTGCTTATAAATTCCAATTGTCCTCAAAAGAGACCTTTTTTATCAAAAAAATCAACCGTTTTGGAAAAACTGTTCACTTTTAAACATTATAATAAAATAAAAGGCCCTCCATCTTCATGAAAAAGGAAGGCCGTTTAGTATAGTCAACTGTCAAAACTCTATCTATATACCCAGTAACATGGTTGCGGTTGTGAAATATATACTAAGTGCTACAGCATCAACAATTGTTGTTATTAGAGGACCTGCCATAATTGCAGGATCCAGTTTGATTTTTTTAGCCAGAATAGGCAGTGTTCCTCCTACTATTTTTGCTAATATAACTGTAATTAACAAAGTGATACTTACGGTCAAGGATACCATAAAACCAACTTTTTCTAAGTAATATATCCTCATAAAATTAACTGTGGACAGAGCCAGCCCTACAAGACAACCTACCCGAATCTCCTTCCAAAGTACTTTTAAAGCATCTTTTAAATCTATTTCCCCCAAGGCCAGACCTCTGATAACCAGTGCAGATGACTGGGAACCGGCATTTCCGCTTGTATCCATGAGCATTGGAATGAAAGAAGCAAGCACCACTACCGACTGCAATACATCATCAAATTTTCTAATAATATTCCCTGTAAAAGTTGCTGAAATCATTAGGATTAAAAGCCAGGTAATTCTATGTCTGGCCAATACCAATACATTGGTCTTCAGGTATTTTTCTTCCGAAGGCTTCACAGCAGCCATCTTCTGAATGTCTTCGGTATTTGCCTGCTCTATAACATCTAAAACGTCATCTATCGTAACTATTCCCACCAGCCTGCATTCGTTGTCAACTACAGGCATTGAAAGAAAGTCATATTTTTTAAACAGTGATGCCATTTTTTCCTGGTCATCATGGGTGTTTATATATACAACATCTTTTTCCATGATATCTTTAACCAATACTGAATCTTCGCTCAATATCAGTTTCCTAATTGATATGACACCTTCAAGTATTCTATTGTTATCAATAACATAGCAGTTATTAATGGTCTCCTTATCCACCCCGGTATATTTAATGTGCTCTAATGCCTCCTTTACCGTCATTTCCTTCTTTAAGTCGACAAACTCAATGGTCATTATGCTTCCTGCAGAATTTTCAGGGTAGTTTAAAAATTGGTTTATAAGTTTTCTTGTTTCTTCATCAGTATTTTTAAGAACCTTCTTTACTATATTTGACGGCATTTCTTCCAAAAAGGCAATCGTATCGTCAAGAAAAAGTTCATCTATAATATTCTTGATTTCCCTATCACTAATAGATTCAATGATATATTTTTGCAAATCATTTGATATATAAGAGAAAACACCGGATGCAATATCTTTAGGCAGTATCCTAAATACCACCAAAAGCTTCTGTTTATCCAACTCTTCAAGAAACTGAGCAATGTCAACCTCATTCATCTCAACAATTTCTTTTCTGACATTGGCATATTTGCCCTGTTCAATTAGGGCAAGAAGTTCTTCTTTCATTTTGTAGCCCTCCTTTAACAGAGCCACACTATCCAATTAGTAGCTATGGCTCCATGTTTATTAATCTTTTTTGCACTAAAATAACCGGGTAAAGGTCCAGAATCCATAACTACCACCTCAGCTTTCTTGAAAAAATATAAAAATTACCTTTGACCCATTGCAAAGCAATAGCTATAAGAGGCATTAATAGCAATAAGCAATATAATGCCAATATAACCATAGACAATGATTATTGGATTAATCATTAAATATAGTAAATATTATGTAAAATATTTTCGCAGAAAACGTAAAATGACAATAGAAATTAATTCCCATAGAAAAGCATATACGAAAAAATAGAATTTATATTATGACATTAAGCAAACTCTCGTCAGGGAAGAATAAAGTTTGACGGCTGTAATTCTATTTTTTCCATAGTATATGCGTTTATCTCCACAGTCAATATTACTACTGCCGGATTCCATTCTTCCCACCTCCGAAAATCAATATAAACACAAGTCCCCTAAATAATAAAACATTTCCCTTTTTCGGTAACAGCCGTAACCTTACTGAAACTACATCTATAAATTATTTATTCCCCTTTCATCTATAAATTATTTATTCCCCTTTTATTCTATGCTTTAGCCCTGTAATTGTCAACCTGTATGTTATTTTTTTCTCTAGGGATGGTTGAGCTACTTTTAACTCTAATTGAGAAAAAATTTACAATCACTTATCCAAAACCTTCTTGTATGGCATAAGCATTCCTTCAGTCATTTTGCTTCCCATTTTAGCTTTCAGCTTGGGAGAAGATATGAGTGCACCTACAAGATACATTTTCAATACCGTTCCTTTTTTCTTCTGCGGAAAGTCGTATATTCCATGTTTTTTATAGAACTCATGATCTGCTCTCATTAAACCCCGCATGAGCCAAATAAGGTCCCTGAAAATTTTCATCCCGCCCACACCATAGAAATTCCTTGGCTGACTGTAATTATTGTCAATTGCATAATCAACTCTTGCTGCAAGTCTGTCAATTTCTGCATCGGGATTTATTTCATCACATGCAACTCCTGCAAGAAAATTCCCTCCAACCTCACTTCTACCTTCAATAATCATTTGCAAATTGGTCTCTTTGGGGTAATTTCCACTGACCAGGTACCCAGTAGGCTTTCCCATGGTTACCGTTCGGTGACCGTTACAAAATTGCCTGTCATCATACATTTTGAAAATAGAGCCCATGGAGTGGTCCTTTATGGAAAATGCATAAATTATGGCATCTGCAGTCTGAATGCTGTTACGCAGGAAATCATCAAAGCCATCTTTATAGATGCATTTCCCTGTAACCGCACAATTAAAGCATCCTAAGCATCCACCGCTGAAAGGATATTCCAAAATATTAACAATGCGGCTCTTATGCTTTAAAACCGCCCTAAATCTGTTAATCATATCATTGAGCTGTTTATCATCCTTGGTACAATCGGTAACTATAACCACATCTCCGCTCTTTTCATCCTCACTAATCGAAATCGTACCCACAGGAAGATGTGCTGAAGCAGCATCCTGCTTTGGAACCGTCTCATATACATCATTTTCCACACACCAGCACACATATGCAAAAAATTCTTTTGCAGCTTTCCGCCCTTCCTCAGTAAGGAGGTCGTCCATATCGGCGGAAAGCCCTTTAATATATTTCATTCCAAGATCCTTACAGTTCTCCTCAATATACTTATGTGCAGTCACATCGTAGAAATGCTTGGATGTACTGATCTGAGTAGCAAACTTTCCCGATACATCAAGGCCAGAGGCTTTCAAAAGCTCAATAAACCGATGCAACTGACTGGGTGCTATAAAGGTATAGACCGGATAAGAGAAAATTATAAGATCGGCCTCTTTGATTGCATTAGCCGCATCGGAAAAATCTTTTTCATAGGTTTTAATATATTGGCCGACATTAAGAAAATGAAATTTATGCTCTAAAAACTTCTTTTCTAAATACAGAGAAGTCTGCAATGTTATACTGTACTTACCCTTGGGACTTCCGTTTAAAACCAGAACTTTCATCCTTTTTCCTCCTGATTCATTACTTAATAGGACTGCACATCAATCAAATTCCCCATAGATAAAATTGGTTTTTATATATAGAATTTTAGAGATTCAATCTAAATAATCGGCTATTTTATCAAGGGTTATTATTCTTCTCTCTACATTGCCGAAAATGCGATCCTTATCTAATAATACCGCATCAAACCCATACTTTGTCGGTCCTTCATAGTCACAAACATAATCGTCTCCTACAAAAAGTATTTCTTCTTTCGATACCTTCGCCAAGTCCAATGCCGTATCGTATATTTTATGATGGGGTTTTCTCCACCCTACCTTTATTGAAGTAACGACAAAATCAAAATATTTATGAATGCCGTTAATTTCAAGAAGTTCCTCTACTCCGTCTTCCACTATAAAGTTTGATACAATTCCAAGCTTATATTTGGAGGACAGCTCGGATAGAAGGGATTTTACAGAATCATAAACAATACAGTTCGATTTGTAGTTTCTCCAATAATTGTTGAAAAGTGCGCCTGTTACCTTTTCTTCAACATTATCGTCATCCGTAAGCTGTCTTGCCACATTTTTAAAAATATCATACAGATTATATTCTTTAAAATTTATATAACTGTTCTTAAATTCGTTTCTTATATTGCTATAGCTTTTTGTAAAGACATCAAAGCTTTCCCATAAGGATTCATATCCGCAGCCGTCATAAGCCCAATATGCATAGAGCCTCGTATCGGGCATTTCAATAACATCAACTACGGTTTCCATACAATCAAACAATATACATTTATAGTCCGGCATCTAACATCCCCAAAACCTTTCTTTAATTTTCTTTAATTACTTAAATTAGTTCAGCTCCTCAATATCTTCTCCATCGGCTTGCCTTTAGCCAACTCGTCAACCAGCTTGTCCAGCCAGCGGATTTTCTGCATGAGAGGATCTTTGATTTCCTCAACACGGTGCCCGCAAATCACACCGGTAATTTTAACGGCATTGGGGTTCAACTTGGGAGCTTCGTTAAAGAAGGTTTCATAATCGACATTCTTGTCGATTTGTTCTTGCAAGCCTGAATCGTCATATCCCGTCAGCCAGCAAATAACGGTATCAACCTCGGATTTGGTGCGCCCTTTTTTCTCTGCCTTTTGAACAAGCAGCGGATAAATTTTTGAAAACGGCATCTTGAATATGCGATCAATAGTCATAATATATCCCTCCTTTAGGTTTCCACTTCACATTATATAATATTACACCACAAAAAGCACTTAGGACATTCCAAAGTGCTTTTTGAAAAATAAACAATATCTAATTATCAAAGGATGTGAAAAAAACTATGCTGCTTCGTCAATCTTATTCAACATTTTCACAATACCAGCGGGGACCTCCGGCACTTACAAGAATTATATTGGAATTTGCCGTAAAGTCGCCGGTTCGAATCGCAAATTTCACTTCCTTTGTGAGAGTATCACGCAAAGTAGAATGCTCAACGATTTCACACGGCATGTTTTTATCAAACAAGCTCAAATATTCTTTATACCTTGATGGGCTTACATCAACCGTTGCCTGGCTTACAATGATTTTCTCCACGCTGAAGTGCTTCAATAACACCTTTAACACATCAATAGTCGTGGGAATATTCTCATCAAGGGAAATATCAATAACTTTTGTTGTGTTGGGTATAGCCAGACCTGCATCTGCAATGAGAACACGGTCGGTATGCCCCAATTTAGCAAGTTCTGCAACAATGTCCCTGTTTAAAATCCCGGTTTCAATCATATTCTCGCCCACCTTATTCTTTACGCTCGTAACAATTCATCAATATTTCATACATCTCGTCAATGGTTGCAACTCGAGGGTTGTTGAGGTAATCCCCCAAAACCTGTCCATGAACTGCTATTTGACGAATTTCATCTTTTGTAACATTAACATCCTTAAAACCAATCCACAAATCCAATTTCTTTAGAAAATCATCAATTGCCCTGCAGCTCTCTTTTGCCGCTTCCTGGTCCGAAAGTTTCTCAAGATCGGGATTAAGTATCCTTCCTACCTTGGCAAATTTCTCAATAGCCCATAGATATGTGTACCTTGTAAATTGAGGATAAATTATTGCCAAAGCCTGTCCATGCGATACATGGGGAGCATGTCCGCCAACTTGCATTCCCAGTCCGTGGGGCAGAGTTACACCTGCATTGGAATTGGTAAGGCCGCCCAATGTGTCAGCCCAGGCCATCTTTGAACGGGCTTCAATGTCATCTGGGTTTTCCAGAGCTTTCGGCAAATACTCTTTTATTATTTTAATTGCTTCTTCAGCCATGATCTCAACCAGTGGATTGGTGTTAACGGATAAATACGCCTCAAAATTATGGCAAAATGCATCAAATCCTGTTTGTGCAGTTACACTTTTAGGCATCGTAACCGTTACCTCAGGATCAACTATCGCAACCTTGGGGAAAATGTTTCTATGCCAGATTGCCGATTTATCCTTATCACTCGTTTTAGTGATAACCGCACATTGGGTGCATTGGCTGCCGGTTCCGGCTGTTGTTCCGATTGCTATTATGGGCAGTGTTGCTTCCGTAGGTCCCGGAGTATGGCAGTTATAATCCCAGGCAGTTCCCGGGTGGGTTGCTTCAACAGCAATGGCTTTTGCGGTATCCATTGAAGAACCGCCTCCCAACCCAATTACTACATCAACACCGGAAGCCTTGGCCATATTGGCACCTTCGGTTACAACATCCGTAGTGGGGTTCGGAATAACACCGTCAAAATGTACTACCTCCAAGCCGCTTTTTACGAGAGATTCTTTTACTTTTGCATACAATTCCTTTACTGCAGGAAATTCCGGTACGGTTACCAATAATGCCTTCTTACCATATCTTGAAGCTATGGAGCCAATTTCTTGGACTTTTCCGCATCCGAAAACAATCTCGGTAGGTGCATAATGGATAAATGTTTTCATAATATATTTTCCTTTCACGTTGGTTTTTGCTTTTGGGTATGGTCCATAGCGGAAGGTTTCTATAAACCTGCCTCCTAATGGGGGGTAGTGTAGGAGTTCTCATTAGGAGACAGGCCATTGTCATAAGAGTTAAGAGAATTATTTCTTAGGATAGTATTCATCAACATTTTCTTTTGTTACTATTGCAACACCGGTATCCAGATTACCCGGAAGAGCTTTGTCGGAGAGGCCGTTTGCTTCAGTATAGAGCATCATCATGCTCCAGTAACCCATGTTGTACATTCCCTGTGCAACTGTACCGTCGATTTCACCGCTCTTAACTTTATCAAGAACTGTTACGTCAACGTCGAAAGCGAGAACTCTCAAGTCTTTTTTAGATTCTGCAACTGCTGTCGGACCTGCCGTACCAGCAACACCGTCTACGCAGAATACACCGACAATGTCCTCATTTGCCTGCAATGCAGCTGCCAGGTTGTCTGCAGCAACGGTTGTATCCCCTGCATCATTAACTTTAATCAGGGAAACATCAGGTGCGTTTTGCTTACACCAGTCTTCAAAACCTTGAACACGGGATTCACTGTTCTCAGCGCCGACTGTATACAAAACAGCAATTTTGCCTTTTTTATTAACCAAAGGAACCAAGAACTCAGCTGCCTTTTGACCTGCTGCATAGTTACCGGTTCCAAGATATGCGGAACGGTTTGAAGTAGGAGAATCGGAGTCAAAGCAAACAACGGAAATACCTTGCTTTATAGCTGAATTGATTGTGTCTGCCAAAGCAGTGGAATTAACTGCAGTTACTGCAATACCCTTGGGTTTTTGAGCAATAACCTGCTCCAGAACCGCAACCTGGCCTGCAACGTCTGTATCTGTCTGACCGGTATATTTAGGAGTTACGCCAATTGCTTTTGCTGCATCTTCAAATCCTTCGAAGCAATATTTCCAGTAATCGATACCTGAAAGGAAAGTCACCATGTAATATTCATCAGAAGAATTTCCCACATAACCTTTTGAAGAACCATCTGCTTTTTCATTGCCGGCACCGGAATTGGAATTGCACGCTGTGAATGAAAATACTAGTGCGGTTGCAAGGACTAATGCTAAAAACTTTTTCATAAAGATATCCTCCTTATCTTCTTTGATATTTGATATATATTCCTTTTAGCGCATAATGCACTAAAATTCTTGGGAATTAAATCAGGTTTCAGGTTTTGCACCAACCAATTTGTCCAATCCGAAGAACTTCATAATAAAGCTTGGTTTGCCGCTCTTTCGGTGACTTAGATAGTCTATGGTAACAGCCAGCACAAGTATTGCACCTTGGACAAACTCCTGCCAATAAACTGAAACGTTCATCATAACCAGAGCTGAATTAACTATCTTCAGCAGGAAAATGCCCATAACCGTTCCCAGCACGCCCCCGGATCCACCCGTCATTGATGTTCCGCCGATAACTGCCGCAGAAATTGCAGTGGTTTCAGCACCTTTACTGAGTTCCGGAGTTGCAACATTAAAACGTGCCAAGGACAGTATTCCCGCTAATGTGGAGATTAATGCAATTGTTACATACACACCTATTTTTACCCTGTCCACATTTATACCGGAGAGTCTTGCTGCATTTTCATTGCTGCCGACATAGTACATGTTTCTGCATGTTTTAGAATACTTCATGAAAATGAATGCTACTGCTGAAATCACTATAAATATAATAAAGAGTACGGGTATTCCGAAAACCGAACCTGTCGCAAAGTAGCGGAAGGATTGGGGTAGGTATCCCGAAACAGAAAGGGGTGAACCCGTTGTTATAATATAAGCCATACCCCGTGCCAGATTCTCCATACCTAATGTGACAATAAACGGCGGTAAACCAATTTTGGAAATCATAAAGCCATTAAACAGACCGACAACCAAACCGCTGGCAATACTTGCTATACAAGCTACCCAAATATTAACCCCCTGTAGTGCCAAATAACCAGTTATGACACATGTCATAGCAGCAACACTGCCCACACTCAGTTCTATTCCGCCTAAAATCAATGCCATTGTCAATCCGATTGCGAACAAGCCATCAACGGAAACGCTTAATGCTATTGACCTCATGTTGTTTGTGTTAAGAAACTTGGGTTGAATAATCGATGTAACTACTACAACCAAAACAATTATTAAAAATACAGTCACTTCCCGTTGAGAAAATACCGTTTTTGCTGCCTTCATTACTTTATTTTTCATTGAATTTCCCCCTATGGTTAACTTACTCCTGAAGCCATTGATAAACTTGCTCCGGAAGCCAATTTCATTATGTTTTCCTCAGAGATATTCTCACCCTGTAAGAATCCCGCCAGTTTTCCCTCATGCATGACTGCAACTCTGTCAGCAACACCGATAATTTCCGGCAATTCACTGGAAACAATTATTACACCCACACCTTGTTCGCATAATGCACGCAAAAGATTATGAATCTCGCGTTTGGCACCTACATCAATACCCCTTGTAGGTTCATCCATGATTATTACTTTAGGGTCGGTTGAAAGCCACTTTCCAATCAGGCATTTTTGCTGATTTCCGCCGGACAAATTGCTTATTGGATAGGATAACCCCGGGATCTTTATTGACAATGCCTTCACATATTTCTCCGACATGCTGTACTCACGATTCTTAACAATCCATCCGTATTTGGAAACAGCCTCGAGATTTGCACTGGCGATATTTTTCGCTATACTCATTTGCAGGAATAAACCCGAATTTTTTCTATCCTCAGTAAGATAACAAATTCCCTTTTTGACTGCATCTCTATACCTCTTGAACCTCTGCTTTTTGCCATTTAAATAGATCTCCCCGGATTTTATCGGATCTATTCCGCATAGTCCTCTCATTACCTCGCTGCGGCCTGCACCTACCAAACCTGCAAAGCCGAGTATTTCGCCTTTTTTCAATGTAAAGCCGATATTTTCAAATCCGTCTCCGCTTAAATTTTCAACCTTGATTAAAAATTTATCTTCCTCAATCTTTGAAGATTTATCCGGATAAAGCTCCCCAAGGTCACGGCCTACCATCGCTCTAATTACATCTTCATGGGTAATTTCAGAGATATTCATACAACCGACATAGGAACCGTCCTTTAAAACCGTAACCCGGTCGCATATTTCAAATACTTCCTTCATGCGGTGGGATATAAACAGTGTGGATATTCCCTTTTTCTTAAGCTCCTTTACTACCTGAAACAGTTTTACCGTTTCCTTGTCGGTTAGAGAACTTGTCGGCTCGTCCAAAATAAGGAGTTTGCAGTTAAGGGAAACTGCTTTTGCTATTTCAACAAGCTGCTGTTCACTGACAGTCAAATTGCTGACAAGGGTTTTACTGCTGAAATTTGCATCTAAAGTTTGAAGTACTGCATCGGCATCTTCGTAAAGCTTCTTAAAATTGATCTTACCGCCTTTATTAGGCAATCTCCCGATAAAGATATTTTCAGCTGCCGAAAGATGAGGACACAAACAGAGCTCCTGGTGAACAAAGCTTATTCCGGAATCCTGGGAATCCTTCGGATTTCTGGGGTTAAAAGCTTTACCGTCGAATATCATACTCCCACCGGTTGCAGGAAAAACTCCGCCCACAATGTTCATCAGTGTGCTCTTCCCGGCACCGTTTTCTCCGCACAGGCCGTGCACTTCTCCCCTTCTTACATCAAGTCTGACATTATTAAGGGCACGGGTTCCCGGGAATTCTTTTGAGAGATCTTTAACTTCCAATAGTAAAGCACTATTCATGTTCGCTCCTCCTCGGCTTAACAACATCGTTATGCCTCACCATGATTGTTGTTTACCAATTAGTTATCTATATAAAGTATTATTTTTTCTAAATTATAACTTTTTTGAATTATTGCTTGCTTTTTTCATGCAGAGGAAATAAAATGAGACAAAGATGATTCTTAATTTGATGTCTTTACTTAGTTAACTTAACTAACTATATTTTTATTATATAATCTTTTCATACTCAAAGTCAATTGTTTATTTTTTCAATTTTAGCTCTTTGAAAGTTAAAAACAGACGGGATAATAAAACAGACATCAATTATCTGATAAAAAGTCGATATTATTCACCACAATCCATGCCCCACCTATAGCCGTTGCATAGAGACCGCTCTTGCCTACAACAATTTGTACGTTTCTTCCGGCATGATTCATCTGATATTTGGATACCGCTTTTTTGATCATGTCGATAAAGAACTCACCGTTTAAAGTCAAACCCCCGCAAAGAATGATTTGCTCAGGATCAAGCATGTTTATGGCAATCGCCAAACCCTTGCCTATATAATCGGCCGCTTTTTTAACTAAAGATTGAGCCAGGGAATCTCCTTCTTTTGCAGCATCAAAAACCATTTTCGCATCGAGCTTCTTCAAGTCACCCCCGCATTTTTCCGCAATACTCGTTTGAATTTTATTGTCTATTGCAATACGGGCTTGGCGCGCTATCGCATCACCGCTGGCAATGGATTCAATACACCCGTAATTGCCGCATGAGCAATATGCCCCATGGTTTTCAACAATAATATGTCCAATTTCGCCACTGGTTCCGCTTGCTCCGTAATACAAACCATTGGGCAATACCACTGCCGATCCGATACCATAAGCAAGATTAACCCCAATAACACAAGAAGTGGGCTTTAACTGCATATTATTTATCTCTCCTACGGTAAGGGCACGGTTTGCATTTTCAACCAACACATTAAATGGAAGGCAGGCTTTGAGCTTGTCCTGCAATGGAACATCTCTCCATCCAAAATTCGGGCTGAACAACACCCTGCCCGTCCCTCTCTCTATCAAACCCGGCATTGCAACACCAACGCCGACAATCTTGTCGTCAGGCACTTTCGCTTCTTTTATACCGTCCATGGTCATTTCGGTTATCTGTCCGATCAAATCGTCAGGTTCAACAGACTCCGTGGGCTTACTTGCTTTGTAAACAACATCTCTGCAGTTGTTCATCACCACTACCCGGACCGATGTTCTTCCCACATCCACTCCGATAAAGAAAAATCTGTCCGGTACGACTGAAAGCATTTCGGGGCGTTTCCCTCCGTGGGATTCACCCTTTCCCACCGCATAGATGATACCTTTTTCTATCAAATCATCCGTAATGGACATAACCGCCGGAATGCTCAGACCAACCTTTTTTGCGATAACCGACCTGTTTATTGTTTTGCCTTCCAAAATACAGTTAAACACATTTATTCTGTTATGGTTTGTTATACTGGTTAAATCAAGCTTTGAATATTTTCCCATTACATATCCCCTCCGCCATAATGTCAATTAAACAAGTCAATCAATTTACTTATCACAAAAGGATTGGCCCAAAAAAGCATTAACCGTGTCCAAATCTGGCATTGCAGGGATCGCACCTTTTTTTGTAGTCACAAGGGCTCCTGCTGCATTGGAAAATGCCAAAAGCTCCTCCCATTTCTCCGGACAAATTTGAGATATTTCCTCCAATGACATATCCTTTAGCTGCCATAGCATGGCTCCCACAAAGGTATCCCCCGCTCCGGTGGTATCAACTGCTTTTACCCTATATCCGCCATGGTTGGCACAGCAACTCTTTGTGAAAACATAGGAGCCTTTTTCACCGCAAGTAACAAAGATGACTGACGGGCCGATTGCAAGCAGTTTGTCCGCACCCTGGGAAAAATCCTTGCATCCGGTCAAAATCAAAAGCTCTTCTTCGCTCACTTTTACCAAATCTGCATATTCCATTGCCTCAAGCATGTATTTTCCGGCTTCCTGCTCATTATCCCATAATGCGGGACGGTAATTCGGGTCATAGGAAATTATCGCTCCCAACTCTTTTGCAATTCTTGCAGCTTCTAAAGTCGCAGTCCGGCTCGGTTCATCAGTTAACGAGACAGAACCGAAGTGCAAAAAACGGCATGAATTTAGCATCTTTCTATTAAGTTCACCGGCATTCAAATTGACATCGGCACAATGCTTCCGATAGAAACTAAAGGATCTTTCACCCTTCTCATCCAAATGAACAAAAGCCAAAGTGGTCCTTTCAGTTGAGCTCATCAGAAGATTGGATGTATCGATTCCGGCATTGTCAAGAGTTGTCTTTAAAAACCGTCCAAAACCGTCTTTACCGACTTTGCCGATAAAAGCCGTCTTCGCACCCAGTTTTGCAAGCATGGCAAGAACATTAGCAGGAGCACCGCCGGGGTTTGATGAAAAAAGCGATAAACCGTTTTCAGTCATGCCTGCGGGTAAAAAATCTATTAACAATTCACCTACCGCAATTACGTCAAACATTAATTCTCACCCGTTTATTAATCAATTGAGTTTAATCCTCGTCATTATTAACATCAATCAGAACCTTCATCGTGGTTTCACGGTTGTTGTCGATGTACTCATAGGCTTTTTCCCAATCCTTGAAGGCAAAATGCTTGCTCATCAAAGGCTTTAGGCTTACTTTACCCGCTTCAACAAGTTCAATGGCCTCAAGGTAATCCTCATGCCTGTACATCATTGATGTGTTCAAATCCAGTTCCTTGTCATTTAGAGTTGCAAGATCAACCGTTGCCATTCCTTCAAATACTGCAACAAGAACAATTATGCTACCCTTTCGCGAATGGCGAATGGCTTGACCCATTGTTATATCACTGCCGGCACAATCGTATATGATATCTGCTTTATCAGGTCCAAAGCAACGAAGCACAGTCTCTCCAAAATCCTCTTTCCTGGTATTGACTACAAAATCAGCATTGCACTTTAATGCCAATTCAAGGCGATAATCGCTAATGTCGGTGACCAGCACCCTGCGCGCACCTTTGGCTTTAAGGGTTTGCACAAGCAAGATTCCTATAGGCCCCGCACCTATTACCACAATATCCTTATCTTTAACATCTCCGACTCTGTTTGCAGCATGAACGGTAACAGCCAAAGGCTCAATCATTGCTGCCTCGTCATAGGAAAGATGTTCCGGTACAGGTGTAACATTTTTGGCATCAACAGCAAAATATTCACTGCCCGTACCCACGGTCTGGAATCCCATAACCTTTAATTCTTCACAAAGATTATATTTTCCTGTACGGCACGGATGGCATTTGCCACAAACAACCTGTGGCTCAATAGTTACTTTCTGACCAACTTTGAGATGATTTACTTCTTTTGAAACTTCGACGATTTTTCCGCTTACTTCGTGTCCCTGAGTTACCGGGTATTTTGTGAAAGGATGTTTTCCATGATTTACGTGAATATCCGAACCGCAGATGCCGATTCTCATTATCTTTACAAGTACCTGGCCCGGCTTTAATACCGGCTTCTCAACCTCATGGAACTCGATTTTTCCCGGAGATACCATTATCGATTGCAACATAGATATGCCCCCTATTTATTTCGACTTACTTACTTAACTAACTTAAGTATAACTCTTAATACCTCCCAATGTCAATATGCTAGATTTTATAGGAGCATGAAATAAATGCAAAAAAATTACTTTGGCGGCGGTTAAAGCTCCAGGATTGAATCTTTGATGTAAAATTGACTGCTACATGCAAAAGATATGTAAAACAAAACGGCCTGCAAAATCAATGCAAAGCCGTACTTTATCCCGTTCTTAATTTTTCTTGAACAATGCTGTTCTAACAACGCCTCTTGGGTCTTTGACCAGCAAAATCGCAAGCCAGACAACCAGACCCAGCGCAACAGCGGATAATCCCAAAAAGAAATCATTGAGCATATCAACCGGTGCAGGTGTAAAATACTCCGCTCCCAGTTCAGCATATTCGAAAACTGCGTCCACCAGCCACATCAGAGAAGCACCCCAATACATCCAGCAGAGAATGCCTACCTTCATTTCGTTTTTGGGAGCGTTTTTATACCAGATTACCGTACAAATAATCGCCGCGAAAACGGTGGTAAGTAAAGTCATATACAACCCTCCCTAATTTGAAGCGGGCTGTGTTTGAGAGCCTTTTTCTCCATAGCCTTCGTTACAAGCAGCATAACACCCCAAACAGCAGTGACCAGTGCAGCCATAGACACACCGACAGTTGCCGTTTCCGAAAGCATCACTGACGCCTCAGCCGGATCGGAGGCTGCTGTCAAGAACGGAAACCATGGCACTACCTCTCCATGCCACACATGTTCAAAAGCAAGAAGGAAGGATCCTCCCCAAAGCATATTATTAAGCCATTTGAGCTTTCTGGAAAACGGAATTTTGATCTCTGTCTCAAAGCTTTCTTTGCCGGTCTCAACCTTCAAAGCTTCCAATTTGGTTTCCTTAGATTTTACAACCTTAGTGATAGCGGTCGTTACAACGGCCTCTGCAACAGGTACAATAAAACATGCCATAATAACCCCTCCTCGTTATATTATATAGTCTTATGAAGCAATGTTACCCACTATTCCATTTATCCTTGCCAAATATGATAAAAAGGCATACGGGTCTTCTTCATAAAAACCATATGCCTCTAATAGCATATTCAATGAAGACTGCTGCCTATAAAGCCGAAACGCTTCTTCATCCCCAAGCCTGCTTCATGCAAGTTGACTAGAATATTGTACCATATCAAACTGAGTTATTCAAGGCTGTATTCATAAACAAGACAAGTTTCTATCGCCAACTTTTGTCATGCAAATTTATTCGCACAACAAAACATCTCCTCTTTTCTTAGCTAGCTCAATAAGCTCGTCTGTAAATCCGTTAATTCCAAACAATAGCTCATTTTCACAAAAATCAGCTACCATATCTTTAAATGCTTTTCTATTTTGCAATTCACTTTCTTCTGTTGCAAGAAAATATTATAGCATTTTTGTTTTTTGAAAAATCAACAGTCAATTCAGTCTTGCCTACCCTTCGTCTGCCGTAAATCACCACCAATGAAGAACCTTTTCGATTATATTCATTATTCAAAAACTTTATTTCTTCTTCTCTATCAATAAACCTTTTCATTATCAAACCACCTGTTGATATAATTATAATACAAATTATTATAATTTCAAATATAACTAATATGTTTCATACACTCCAAAGCACTATTTTTATCTTTCCAAATTTTTTCTTCGTGTGATCAACTCCACCTGAATTTAGAAGCATATTTTTTAACCGTTTCTTCCCTGAAATACTTAAAACAGAAAATTTGAGTTTAAATTGAATTGCTACTTTCTTTTAAAAAATCTATAATATAGCTATAAACAAATCTATAAGATAGCTATAAGAGGAGCATGGCCAATGATTACAGCCAAAGATTCTAAAAAAATAATTATTCCTATTTTCGTTATTCTTGCCTTAAGTATAACAACAATGCTAATTTTAATGATGTCAGGTGCTTTTAAAAATACTAAACCGCTTTACGGTAAATTTACATGCAAAAATGCCGATGGAAGCACGGCAATAATAATTTTAACTGAAGATTCCGTATACTGCGAAAATGTTAATTACGAATCCCCGCAAATTAATGCTGCATATCTTCTGGTTCGTGATGAAATAAAAAAAACCGAGCGCAAAGTTGATATGAATGAGTTTAGAGAATTACAAGAAGCTTATATTGCTGAAATGAACTTTAAAGAAGTTTTTGACGGTAAGTATTCCAAAATAGAAAATATTAGTTATAATGAAAAGGAAAATCAATATTATTATGAGGTTCCTAATCCCGAAACCGGGTCTTACGGTCTTGATCTGTGCTTTGATGTTGCAAGCAAGACTTTATCTTGCGGTGATATGGTGTTTAAAAACGCCGGTGATATAAAAGGTGATTAATTATGGTTCTATGCAAAAATGTTTTCAAAGAGTTTAATAACGGTACTACATTTATTGCAGTTAACAATGTTTCATTTCATGTAAAAGCCGGGGAGTTTGTTGCAATAATGGGGAAGTCGGGGAGTGGCAAATCGACTTTATTAAATCTTATCGGACTAATTGATAAACCGACTTCCGGAAGCATTTTTATCGATGGCATAGCTTCTTCCGATATGAACGAATCGCAGCTTGCCGGAATTAGGCTCGAAAAAATCGGGTATGTTTTTCAATCATTTTATCTTGATCATAATTATTCAGTTTATAAGAATGTTGAAATACCTCTATTGATTGCCAACACTCCGTCCCACAAGTGCCGTGAAAGAGTGGAAATATGTCTCGAACAAGTAGGGATGTTGGATAAATTACACTCAAAAGCCGGTACATTATCAGGCGGTGAAAAGCAGCGTGTATGTATTGCAAGGGCTTTGGCCAATAATCCAAGCTTGTTATTGGCGGATGAACCTTGTGGAAGTTTAGATTCTGAGAACACTGAAGTAATTATGGAGATTTTTCAATCCCTCAACCAAAAAGGTATAACAATTATTATGGTAACCCATGATATTGAAGAGGGCAAAAAAGCAAATCGTATTATCACGATGAAGGACGGTAAAATATAATTAGCGATGAAAATCAGAAACTATTTTAAATTCGCCGGACAAGAAATAAGGGTAAGTCTTTCATTGTTTATTTTTTATATGATCATTTTTATTCTCTTACTTTCGGCTTCTGTTACATTTTTAGATTCGGCCTTATTTCTTCCGGATAAAATTGCATCAACAATGCAGAAAATGAAAACAGATAATATAATTATATTTATTGAAGAAACAAGCAAGTTACAAGAACTTGCGAAGTCAATACCTATGAAGCTTTACGAATGTAAAGTTGGGGGTTATGAATTTGACCCTGAAAGACTTGGTTTATCTTCAAATGAAGCTTCAAAGGAAAGTAATTCGTCTATTGCTTTTAGTGGCGGAGTCTTATTGAAAGATTATCAAATAAACAATCAAGTTGCATTATTTATTTCCGGTAATATTATTAGCGGAGAATTTGCTCCAAACGTGCCAAATTCCAAAGGTGCATTGCCAACCTGGATATCAGGCACTATGGCGGATGCCTTTGGAATTAATTGCCAAGATGAGCTTCAACTTATTGTATCCGGCAAAAACAGTGTCCCGCTATATGTTCAGGGATTATACACAAGTAATACGGCTTTTAGTGATTATTATATTCCGGAAGAAGCTTACAGTCTTTTTAATGTCAATAATGCAGACAGCAAATTGCAAATAACCGTTAGTCCTTTACGATTTCGTGATATTTATTCTCTGTTAAACAGGCTTCAAAAATCGGACATACCTTGCCTTTACAGCGAGCAGACAGTGCGTTCTACACAAATGATGTATGTTGCCTTTTATATATCAACTATAATTTTGTTAGTTGCTTTATCGGAAATACTTTTACATCTCTTGAATTTATATTACAATCGCCGTGCCACTTATTTTGCATTGTGTTCAGCTGTAGGAATGACACATGGGGATGTGTTGAAAATCTTATTTTGTATTTCTGAAATTATTATAATAGCTACTACCGTTTTTTCCAGTGCATTGTCTTATTTTGCACTATACAAAATTGAAGCTTACATTAATAAATTATTTTTGCTCCAAAATGAGCAAACAAAATTTCCCTTCATTTCACTTATACTGAATATTATTTTATTGCAACTGTGTATCCTGTTTGTTATAAAAAAAGTCAGTAAAACTATAAAGGGAAACAATATAAATGAACTACTGCGTTGTGAGGGATAATTTAAAAATTTGACAATATAAATAAAAAGGATTCGGGAGTATTATGAAACTTTCAAAATGTTTTTGTCTGGCTTGCTATAATGTTTTTTGTAAAATTAAATATTCTTTACGTATGATAAGAGGGTCACTATTTATTTTCACAATTATTCTCACTACAGTTCTGGTAGTACAGGGAATTCATAACTATTATAATAGCATTACTCAAGGTGAAGCTTATTCTAATGCCGTAATCATCAATGTTCCTCTGGATTCATACGGAAAGATGTACAATACTCAGAAAGAATTGTTGCAAAAGGTATTGGAAATTCCGCAAATCGGAGTACCGTCATATTCAACTAAAATCGATGTACCCTATAGCAGTGGAAATGAAGAAAATGCATATATCAACATAAAACGGGTAACCCTGATAGCCGGTCAAGATACCTATCAGGGGATAGATGATAAGTCATATAATTTTACCAAAAGCAACAATACTACAGTTAAATTTGAGGTAAAGCTTTATTTAAATGAAGGCAAGACAATCAACAATAACGATTGGCAAGAGTTTTCATATCATTTTCCAAAGTCTAAGCTGATTGTGGCAGGCAGTGAAATGCAGAATCCAAAAGAAATTATGATTTCAGATTATATGCTGTCACGTTTCGGGATAACTGATTATAATCCCCTTATAGGGAAAAAAATCACTCTTGCTATAGATGGCAAACCTTATATAGAAGATTTTCTTTTAGCAGGAGTTATAAATGAAAAACTATACCGCATCGGTACATACTCTTTAACACCACATATATTAATTTGCGGTGATTCAAGTGACTTTGTGAAATTTAAGTGTAAATCATTGATTGCGTATGCACCTGTAAATGATTTTTCAAACAGTTTATCAGTATTGCAATCTCTTCGGCAAAAAAATATTGAAAAACTGGTTTCTTATGATGCCGATTTAGCAGAGCAAATATTCTATATATCGCAGTTGAGATCCGTAGTTAAGTATGTGATGTTTATTTTATCAATATTTGTGCTCCTCGCTATGTCTCTCAGTTTATTCAGTGTTTTACACAGCTATATTAATTCCAACACCAAATATTATGCAATGGTAAGGGCAATCGGAGTTACGCGTCTCACTATATTTACGATTTTATTTTTTGAACTTTTATTACTTATGTTAGTTTCAATGTTGTTAATAGTGCCTGTATCCGGATTGTTTTTATTCATTGCAAATTACTGTTTAATAAATATAATTGGAGTCGGTGTTCCCATAACATTTTCTCAGTTGTTAGAATCGGCATTTCCAATGTTTTCACTGTTTAGCATCGGGATTATTGTTATATCAATGACCTTATTGATATGGGATCAACATAAGGAAATTAGCACTATTCTTAAACAATAAAAACTGTTATTATCTTGTGTATCGCAAAAGAATTGCAAACCTTCCTTGTGTTTTTTTAGGATTATCAGCTTCTACAAATAATCTTATAAACATTTAAACACTCCTATGTTGTTCCTAAACTTATTCCTGTTTCCTATTAGAAAGGCAATGTACTTATACTGTATTTTGAAATGCTTTACTGACATTAACTTATTACAAATTAAGTTTTTCTTTAAACTCTAAATTTAAAGAGATTAGCTCACTAAACGGTACAATCTTTTTAGTAGCAGTTTCTATATTACATTCCTTTGACCAAAAAAAAGGATAAATCAAAATACCTTGATTAAATTCTATCTCCTTTATATCACAATAAAAATTATTCCATTTAAATGCACTATAAAATTCACCAAAATTATCACTAGAGATCTAAGTTATAAATTCAGGATAATTAATTCCCAAGTTCCCCCACTCTAAGGTATCCGGTGCAAAATAAAATATTTCTCCAATTTCACCCTGAAAACCGCCATTATTTACGGCAAATAAACCTCCAAAGATATCATCTGCAACTATCAGTACATTGTCCCCAAAACTTTTATGTAATTCCAAATTATAATTATAAATATTACGTGAGTCCACCCCGTCGCCATTTGCATATACCCTTAAAGTACTATCTACAATAATACCCGAGGAATTTATTACTATCTGACCTAATACAGAATTCTCATCAATACCCATTTTCTCCAGTATATTATCATATTTATTGGGCGCTTTTATATGTATATTATTTAGATGAATGACTTAACATCGCGATTATCTCATTCCATAATTTCATAATATCAGCTCTCCTAATCTACTATAATTTAAGCATTTTCATCAAAAATCCGCTTACCGAAATATACGCATTTACATGTCCTTCTCAAGTATAAATTGTTAATATCAAATTGATCTTGCTTAAAAAACTTGAATAATATTTTCACTCATAATGATTAACTTCAATCCTTCAAATGTCTTAATAATTGCTTGCCAAAAGCTATATGGTACCTGCCATTGTGCTTTACTTTTTAAAAATATCTCTACTGTAGTACTCCTCGAGCTTCTTGTCACAATGCTCTATGATCCAGTCAATATCATCTTTTGTCAACTTTCTGAACACGTGCCTGTTAAATTCCACATACTCAATCTCCCGGCACCTTCTCATAAAACGCATGTCCTCAAAGCGCCTAAAGGGATTGGCAAATATTTTCACCGACATGCTCAAACATAGCCTTGAGAAGAACAGGTTTGTAGGAAAAACTCATATCTATGACACTTAGCATGATAACAAAATATAAAATCCCGATGACTAACTATGCAAAGTGCATTAAGTATAACGCTATAAATCCCATAATCATCTATCATTTTAGTTCCGAAAATTCCGGCTAAAACAAAAAAGCTCCGGCAATTATGAAAAAACTGTCCGCCAACAACGGGCATATGCAAAATGGTGCGTATACCGCAGTATATGCACCATTTTCTTGCCTGTAAAGTCAACTATCCAGTCATAACCGTTAGTATTTTATAAACTTACTTCCCGGTACTCCGCAAATACTGCATTTATCCGGAAGGGACTTTTCAATGTTACCGCATACAGGACAAAGATAATAGGTAACCTCTTCCGTGGAATCAATATTATCCAATGCTTCCTTGTACAATTTAGCATGAACCTCTTCAGCCTTCATTGCAAATTTAAATGCCAAAGCTGCTGCTTTGTTTCCTTCTTCTTCAGCCTTCTGCAAAAATTCCTTATACATTTCTTCATATTCGTATGTTTCTCCGGCTATGGCATCCTTCAAATTTTCTTCTGTAGAACCGACTTTACCCGCCAATTCATATTCCTTAAGAGCATGAATTGTTTCTGCATCAGCAGTAACTCTAAATAATTTTGCAATATTGTTTTTTCCTTCTTTTTCTGCTTTCTGAGCATAAGCTAAATATTTCCTGTTGGCCTTGGATTCTCCTGCAAACGCAGCCATTAAATTTTCAAGTGTCTTGTTATCACTCATCTTCGATTACCTCCAACATTATTAATTTTATGTAACAACCAAATTAATTGTACCACTAATACCGGCATTTAAACAGATACATTTATGATGCTCTACAGATACATATATGATGCTCTATTGATATACCTTGTAAGTATCTTAACATATTGTTCCTAAAAAAAATAGTCCCTTGAGGGACAGAAATTTGAATCAGTTCGCCTTATTGTTAATTGTTGCATATATTTCTATAATTTATACCATTAATTTTCAGTATTCCTGCAGAAAGTTGTTTTGCTTATTTTTTAAATGGAATTATATAGGGTTTGTTATTGTTTACCCCTCTTACAATATACGGCTTTATGCCATAAACCTCTTCAATAATCCCCTCGGTAAGAACTTTTTCCGGCTCTCCTTGGGCAATGATGGCCCCTCCCTTTAGCAAAAACAGATAATCGCAATATGTGGAAGCAAGGTTAAGGTCATGTAAAACCGCAACAACAGTCCTTTGTTTCTGCGTAATCTTTCGGGCAATATCCAAAACCTCAATCTGATGCTGCAAATCAAGATGGGAGACAGGCTCGTCCAATAAAACTATGTCCGTGTCCTGCACCAAAGCCCTTGCTATAAAAGCTCTCTGCCTTTCTCCACCGCTTATTTCATTAATTCTCCTGTCTCTAAGCTGCCAAACATTTGCAGCCTTCATAGCCTTCTCCGCCATTTCCCTGTCCGTGGGGCCTTCGGTCTGGAACCTCCCCAAATACGGGTTTCTTCCCATAAGCACCACATCGGTAACCGAATAGTCACATTGGATATCGGTGCTCTGATACATGTACGCAAGCTTTCTTGAAAGCTCCTTTGTTTTTATTTTACCTATATCCACACCGTTAACAAGAATCGAGCCCCGTTGAGGCTTAAGACTTTTGGCAATGCTTCTTAAAAGAGTGGTTTTTCCCGAGCCGTTCGGACCTAATATACCGTAAAACCTGCCTCTTTCCATGTGCAAAGATATATCCTTCAAAGCATTTACGTTTCCAAAGGACACATTTATGTTTTGTATTCTTATCGGATAAGTTGCACTTTGATATTCCAAATCATAACACCTTCCTCTTGCTTCTCAATAAAATTGAGATAAAATAGGGTGCACCGAACATCGATGTCAAAACCCCAACGGGAATCTCCGATGTAGGTATTCTGGCAATAGTGTCGCATAAAACCAGAAATATTCCGCCCCCCACAGCGGAAAACGGCAGCACAACCCTGTTATCCGAACCTGCAATCAAACGAACCGTATGCGGAATTATAAGACCTACAAAGCCAATAACTCCGCTTACGGAAACACAGGCAGCAACGACAACGGAGCATACCACCAGCAATATCTTTTTTACTGTTTCAACCTCAACCCCAAGGTTTTTTGCCCCTTCTTCACCGGTAGCTATTATGTTCAAATCCCTTGCAAAAAAACAAATCACGACTGTTCCCAGAATAACAACCGGAATTAATATTAAAACCTGTTTCCATGTTATGTATGCTACGCTTCCCATCATCCAGTATGTTATCTTAGCTATCCTGTCCCTGTTTAAGACCATAATGACGGATATCAGGGACGAAGCGAAAAAGCTCACCGCCACACCTGCCAGAAGAAGATGGGTATTAACAATTCGAGCCCCTGTTTTTGCTATACTGAAAACTATTAACACTGTGATCAAGGCAAAAACAAAAGCCGTAGCCGTTACCAGTCCAAATCCTCCCACCAATTGCTCAGCGCCCAAAGCAATGGCAATAGCAGCTCCCAGAGCAGCTCCCGACGATACTCCCAAGACATAAGGGTCAGCCATGGGATTTACAAACATACCCTGAAATGCCCCTCCGACAGCGGAAAGCCCTATACCGATAACTGCGGCAGCTAAAACCCGGGGAAGCCTAATTTTAAGTACTATAAGTTCATGGGTTCCGCTGGGTCTCCACTCCCCCAAAATTTTATTGGCAAAGGGAATCTTTCGAATCATTATTTTGAGAGCATCCATCAGCGTAATATTGGCAGCCCCAACCGTTGCCGACATCACTATTAAAAACAGCAAAAGCAGTACACTGCCTATAAATAGCAACCTGTATTTTTTCTTTTTATCTACAAAGGACATGTTAATTCTCCGTTTCACCAAAAGCTTCAGGGTGGATTATTTTAGCCATTTCCACCAGTCCGTCCGCAAGTCTCGGTCCATGCCTGTCCAACATATTGTTGTCGATTTCAAAAACCCTTCCGTTTTTTACGGCTGTAAGCTCTTTATAACCTTCAGTATTCATAATTCCCTGCTTGAAATCATAGTACTTGGAGCATATGAGCATGTCTGGATCCTTCTCCAAAAGGCTTTCAATATTGTATTTCCAGCCATCCACATCGTCAGCAACGTTTTTTCCGCCGGCCATTTCGATAATATGGGCAATAAAGGTATCTCTTCCGGCAGTATAATCCCCAAATTCACCAAATCCTATAACATAGTATACACTGGGTTTATCCAAATCCTTCACTTTGCTTTTTACAAGCTCCACCTTTTCTTTCATATCGTTTACTATTTTTCTCGCTTCATCCTTGCAATTAAGCAAAATCCCTATCTTTCCGATTACATCATAAGCTCCTTCAAAGCTCTCTTCATTGCGTATAACAGCTACCTTGATGTTCACTTCCTCGAGCTTTTCCAATACTTCCTTCTGAAAGATGGAAGAAGCAATAACCAAATCCGGTTTTAACTCAACAATTTTCTCGACGTTGGGCTGGTCGATGTTTCCTACCGACTCAATACTCAATGCAGCCTCCGGATAGTCGCAAAAGTCTGTCCGTCCCACCAGCTTGTCCTGTTTGCCCAAGGCAAAAACGGTTTCTGTTACAGTTGGTGCAACAGAAATCACTCTTTCAGGCTCCTTATCCAAAGTTACCTCTCTGCCGTAGGAATCCTTCAAAGTTATAGGATATTGTACCTTATCGTTCAAATCAACGTTCCCGTTTGAGTTTGATTTATCATTAAATTTGTTGCAAGAAGAAAAGGTAAAAATCAAAAGTAATGACAAAACAGCCGCCAGTATCTTTTTATTTTTCATAAGTATCTCCCCTCTAAAAGCATTTTTCCCTATAAACGTTTTACCATGTCAGTGATAAAACACTGTCTCAATTTAAAAAAACACAATTAAAAAAGCCTCTTAGACTATTAAAGCATAAGAGGCCATAATTGAGCATAATTATACATAACTAACACCCCCCTATCGCTCGTAGAGTCTATGGTGCTATTTACGGGCAGGTCTTCTGACTTAAGTTCATCGACATACTTCATACCTTCCCGGTAAAACCAGTGGCATTACTATGAAGTGTCTCCCTCATACAGCGGCGGGACCGTGCAGGAATCTCACCTGCTTCCCTTTTCAACTGCAAATCAAAATGCAGTAACCCGCAAATAATACTATTAAACTGTATAAAAACTATCACAAGCTGAAAATTTTGTCAATACAAAGATTATGCCTTGGTTCCACATTCAGGACAGAATTTAGCGCCCGGAGAAAGCTTTGCTCCGCATTTTCCGCATGCTATCTCCTGGGACTGGGCTGCTCCGCATTCAGGACAGAATTTGGTACCCTGAGGTATGTCCTGGGCACATTTTACGCACTTGACCTTACCAACCACAAGGGATTTACCGCAATTAGGGCAGAACTTAGTTCCTGACGGAGCCTTTGTATTACAGTCGGTACAGGTTATTTCCTGGTTCGCGGCAGGGTATGGATTGTATTGAGGGGGCTGCTGATTTCCCATTCCACTGAATACATTCCCCATTATATTTCCAATGGCCGCACCGGTACCGAATCCTGCACCCATTCCGGCAAAGGAACCGTTACCCTCGTTGGCAGCTGCAGTATTCATAGCATCCAAAGTTCTCTTTTTTGCATATCTGTCCATACCGCCCATCAAGTTTATTTGCGCACCTTCCTGATAAGCCTTACGGAGCTCTTCAGGAAGTATCAATGCTTCAACACTGAGTTCAACCAAATCGAGCCCGAGAGCATTGAACTTGTCTATTACAGATTGCTTAACCAAATCCGCAAATTCAAGAAGATTGCCTTGCATATCAAAAAATGATTTTTTAGACTCTGCCACCGCATCTTTAAGATGCTGTACAATATATGACCTCAGAGTGTTTGATATATCGTTTGTTGCCAGAGTTCCCCTGGTTCCCGAAACCTCTTTTATAAACTTTGCCGCATCCACAACTCTAAAGGAATACATTCCCCTGGCACCGACCTCAATCGGTCCGAACATCGGATCCAACATCGGCAGGGGTGACTGGGTTCCCCAATACTGATCATTGAACTGTCTAGTATTTACAAAATAAACCTCTGCTTTAAAGGGTGAATTAAAGCCGTATTTCCAGGATTTTAATTTTGTCAGAATCGGCATATTTTCCGTTATCAGCTCATATCTTCCCGGTTCGAAAACATCGGCAATTTGGCCCTCGTTCACAAATACCGCTGTCTGAGATTCCCTTACCGTAAGCTGTGCACCCATTTTAATTTCTTTGTTTTGTACAGGAAAACGATATAGTATAGTATCCGCACTGGAATCCGTCCATTCAATTACTTCAATGAATTGTCCTTTAATAAAATCCATTAACCCCATGCCAACGCACCTCTTTTTATTAATTTATTATCCTTAATCGTGCTATATTCAAACTTCTGTCGGCCAGTTCAAACTATGAGTTAATATAATTGTATCATAGAACAATATCTATGCAAACCATTTTTCTTGACATATATTATCGGAATGTATATGACTCATGTGTAAAATTATAGTGAAATTTGTATTACTTGAACTTTAGTTTATAAAAGTATAAATTTATGTATATAATATATAGCAAGATAACCAAATAAACGCATGGAAGCCGGGTTGATTTTTAGAATATTAAACTAAACTTTGATTTTATTTTATTCAATGGTATAATTATTATGAATTTTGATTAGGAAATTTGTTCCTTTTTGCGGCAGAAAAGATGCATTAACAATAAGAAAAAGGCGGTTGTTATGAAACGTTCAGGTAACAATAGAAAAAGAGAATATTGGTCAATTATGATCGTTCCCCATAACACTGATGAAGTTAAAGTATTCAAAATTTCATCGTTAAAGTATAAGCTAATGACTCTAGGAACGGTTACACTTACATTTATTATTTGCTTGGGAATATTTATTACACATCTTGTAGTTACAAACCGGTCATTATACAAAGACAGGGAAAATATTCTTGCCATTAACAGGCAACAAAGAGAATTGTTAGAAGAAAAGCAGGAAACCATCGAATCCTATATTGAAAAAATAGATAAACAGGATGAATTGTTTAAGAATTTTACAACCCTTTATAAAAACATGACATCACAGTATATCGATAATCAAATGGAAGGGCTTACTGCAACCCGATCCGGTACAATAAGAAATGACCGGGCCTTTATCAATGACATAAACAAACTTAAAAGCATTTTAGACAGCCTTGAACAAAACAATGACGATGATCCGGAAATAGTAAATCAATTAAATGAAGCCCAGGCAAAGCTTAAACAGTACATAGATGCAATACCGACCCTATGGCCTACCGCGGGTGAAATTAGCTCCGAATTCGGCACCCGTTCCGACCCCTTTAACTACACAGAAAAACAACATAGCGGACTTGATATAGCAGCGGATTACGGAAGCAATATAAAAGCTTCAGCCAGCGGTAAAGTTATTTTTTCCGGTTACTACGGCAACTACGGAAATTGTGTAATAATAAGTCACGGTTATGGCTTAACCACACTTTACGGTCATTGCTCTCAGCTTTCCGTCAAGGAAGGCCAATCGGTGAAAAAAGGCGATGTTATTGCAAAGGTTGGTAGCTCCGGGAGAAGTACCGGACCGCATTTACATTTTGAAGTGAGAATAAATGATGTTCCCACCAACCCCCTTGAGTATCTTGACACTAAATAGGATGCTATATTATGTAAAGAAAAATTGCGAAAGAAACCTAAGTTCAGAAAACATTTTTCTTAACATTTATTTGATGCGTCCGCTAATTTGATTTTATGAAACATTGATAAATATAATTTTGTATTTTGGAGGTAAAAATGTTCAATAAAAAAGCTTTAAACAGCCCGGATACTTTTGATACGTTAATCGGTGTAAATACTACATTGGAAGGCAACATTACAACCAACGGCACCATAAGAATCGACGGTAAGATTAATGGAGATGTAAAGATAAACGGAGATGTTTATATCGGAAAAGAAGCCGTTATCACCGGAAACATATTTGCAAACAATATATCCTTATCCGGTAAAGTACAGGGAAACATTGAAGCAAAGGGAGTGCTGCAAATTTTGTCTTCGGCAAAGCTTTACGGAGACATTTTGGTCAACAGCCTTATAACTGAGGAAGGCAGCATTTTTGAAGGAAAATGCAAGATGACGGCAGGAGCTTCCAAGGATCAAAACACTAAGAAAGGTGATGCAAAAAAGGATTAATATCCGTATGTATCGAGATATACATCTTCACCGGAACCCCTGTAATAAATCGGAACATCGCCAATTATTACCGTCTCGGCCACCGGTATACATGTTACTATTTCCGTATCCTTTTTGGTAAAGGGTATTACTATCCCTACTTTGGTCTTGACCTCAAGATATATTCTATGTCTTGTTTGGTTGATTCCCGCACTGGTAAACTCCGACTTGAAATCGGTCTCCACACTGCCGGAGGGTATTACTTTAACTTTGATTCGAGGTCCTTCGGCAGAAAACAGAGAATTTCCGAATATCACACCAAGGGGTATTGATATTCTTTGATCTTTCAGTTCCGATAGGTTTTCCTGAATATCAAGAGACAAATTGGCAAATATCCTGTTCAATCTTACTATATCGGTTTGTATCGACTTGACTCTGTTATATTCATCCCTGTTTATAATTACTATGTCTTCATAGTTTATGCTTTCAGGGAAACTTTCATTAACAGCATTACTTACCGCATTATTTATTATGGACTTCGTCTTATATTCCGAAATCTCCAGGACACTGTGCCTCAATTTGGATTCGGCCAGAAAAATAAATGCAACAAAAACAAGAAAAGAAACCGCAAGAGTTATTTGAACACGCAGCTTCCTCCTGTTCTTTTTCCAATACCAAAAACGGCGGTAATAAACGGATCTTCTTCTCATAGAAAGCCCTCCTTACTTATCATATGTTTATGACATGTCCTTTGTGATACTTTTAATCCTCGATAAAATTCTTAATCATGACTATTGTTTTTGTGTTATAATGTAATATGTTTAGACTAAAATTTATATAGTACATAAAAAATTAGTAATAATTAGCTTTCTTTAATAACAAAGGAGAGGAACTTATATGGACTCTAAGACAAGAACTGCTTCAAGGAAAGCTCAGAGAAGCAGCAATAAAAGAATAGTCCGAAACATATTTAGGGTTATTTTCAGGTTTGTCAAGCTTGTATTTATTTTGGGGGTTTTATTATCATCCATAGCCGGTGGCATTTTATTCGGCATGACATTCGCTTATGTAAGCACTGCTGAAGAGCTGACTCAAGATCAAATTGTGCTTTCCGGATTTACAACACGGGTATATGACTGCTACGGTAATGAGATTATGGCGCTGCACGGAGATAAGAACCGCGAAAAGGTTGAATTTAAGGACATACCACAGGATTTGAAGGATGCTTTTGTTGCAATAGAAGACAAACGTTTTTACACACATCCCGGTATAGACGTAAAAAGAATTGCCAGCGCCGTGAAGAGTTTCTTCATTCCGGGGTCGTCGTCTCACGGCGGAAGTACCATTACCCAGCAGGTAATAAAAAATCTTACCGGTAATGAAGACCGCTCCGTAAAAAGAAAAGTTCAGGAATGGTGGCTTGCTCTTCACTTAGAACGCAAGCTAAGTAAGGATGACATCCTTGAGCTTTATTTAAACCTAATATATATGGGGCAAAATTGCTACGGCGTACAAGCGGCAGCACAGACATACTTCGATAAAGACGTTTCGGATCTGACCCTTGCCGAGTGTGCTTCTCTTGCCGGTATTACCAACTTACCCGGAAAATATGACCCGTTTTTGAAGCAGGGTAAAGAAAACAATATCAAGCGTCAAAAAGTAATTTTAAAAGAGATGCTGGATCAGGGATATATAACCCAGGAAGAATATGATAAAGCCATCAATGAAGAACTTCATTTTGCCGAATCCAACAAACGTACTTCCGAGTTTGTCAGCAACCAGCCGTATTTTATCGATCAAGTGGTTACCGATGTAAAGAATGATCTAATCAAGCTGGGTTACTCCGAGGAACTGGCCTTAAAAACCATTTACAACAACGGACTCAAGATATACACCACCATGGATCCGAAGATTCAGCAAGCCATGGATGAAGTCTTTCAAAATGAAGAGTATTTCACAAAAATAAACAAAAAAACCAGTCAAACTCCACAGGCAGCCATGGTTGTAATGGATGGCAACGGATATGTCCGTGCCCTCTATGGAGGTTCCGGTAAAAAGATTGGCGCGCCTTTGAACAGGGCAACCGACCCCCGGGTTAAAAGACAGCCGGGATCTACGTTTAAACCCATAGCAGTGTACGGTCCTGCCATTAATGAAAGAAAGATAACCGCTGCCACGGTAATTGACGATATTCCTGTGTATTTTCAGGGAATCGATAAAGGTCCCTATCCATTAAACGACAACCGTGCATATGCCGGACTTACCACCATCCGGAACGCTTTAAAAAGGTCTGTGAATGTCGTGGCTGCCAGGGTATGGCAGGAAATATTGGGACCGGATTTATCCCTTAAATATTTAGATAGGGTCAATATAAACAGGGATGATGAGAGATACCTTTCTGTTGCATTGGGCGGCCCCAGAGAAGGAGTCAACCCATTGCAGATGGCGGCAGCTTATGTGCCCTTTATGAGCAAAGGAATATATCATGAGCCTATAACATACACAAAGGTTGAAGATATGAACGGAAACGTCATTATCGAGAAGAAATCGGAAAGCCGCATTGTATATGATGAAGCTGCTGCATATATAATGGTTGAAATGATGAAGGATGTTGTAATAAGCGGAACAGCATCAGACATTGGTCGGCTGCAGGGTGGAAAAATGCCTACCGCAGGTAAAACCGGTACCACCGGCAGCAATTTCGATAAATGGTTTGTAGGTTTTACGCCCTATTATGTTGCTGCCGCTTGGTACGGCTACGACTATAATGTCAGCATTTCCAGCGATGAGCAAAGCAGAGTTCGTAAAATTTGGCGTGCTGTCATGGAGAAAGCTCACGAAGGACTTGAACCGATAGAGTTTGCTATGCCTCAGGAAGGACTGGTCAAGCGCAAGATATGTATTTATTCCGGAAAACTCGCAACCGACTTGTGCTCGCAGGATCCAAGGGGATCCGCTGTCAGAGAGGAATATTTCCTTACAGGAACAGCACCTACCGACGAATGTAATGTACATGTTTCCATGCAAATTTGCAAAGATTGCACCGACGAATCCGGAAATACCAAGCTTGCCAGCCCCTACTGTCCGAAGGACTCGGTGGAAGAAAAGGTGTTTATTAAACGTCCGGTACCATATACACCAACCAAACCCGGTGAGCAGGCACCTTCCGATATTAAGTACGAGGTACCCAAGGAATCATGCAATATACACGGGCCGTCCTTTACCACTGAGCCAAAGGATGATATACCCTATGACGAGACGTTATTACCGCCAAAACCAGAAGATAAGAAAGATGAAACATTGTTCCCGTGGTTCTTTAACAGAAACCGCGATAACGACAGATAAAGTTTTGATATAAAATCCGGAAAATATAAATGCTCCCCTTACGGTAGACAGTGAAGCATAAAACTGTTTACCGCAAGGAGGAGCATATTTTATAGGACAAAAAGCAAATATTCATAAGTTATTGAAACATTTTTCTTAACTCTTACTCATACCTAAGCGACTCTATAGGATCCAAATCTGCGGCCTTCTTTGCCGGATATACACCAAATATCAGTCCCAAAAGTATTGAGCCCAAAAAGGCCATGACGATAACGGGTACATCCACAGCCGGCGGAATATTAACCACTTGGGCAATTATGTTTCCTCCGATGACTCCTAGTATAATTCCTATAAGACCGCTTATTCCGGTCATTATGATAGACTCTGTAATAAACTGAAGAACAATATCCTTCTTCTGGGCCCCCAAAGCCTTTCTTATACCGATTTCCCTTATTCTCTCCGTTACCGATACCAGCAAGATATTAATAATACCTATACCCCCAACAATAAGGGTTATTACCGCTATAACAAGCAAAACTCCGGATATTACTCCAATGATACTGGAGAATATCTTTTGAGCATCCTGAGTGCTGTATGATATATAAATGTCGTCTTTTCCCTTACTGAGTTCCAAAGCTCTAACTATTCTGTTGCCAACCTCAATGTAATCCACGTCTTTATCCAGGCTGACCATTATAGAGTCAAGCCTTTTGTTGTTATAATACATTTGCTGTACAGTAGTGATCGGCATATAGATGTATGTGGGCATGTTTTCATTGTCCAACATACCTGCCATCAAATCGTTTTCAGCCTTGGTTACACCGATAATCTTCAGGTTATAATTGGCTCCTGTGCCTGATTTAAACCTGACAACTTCACCAACAGCATCCACCTTGTTGAAATACCTTTTGGCAAAATACTCATCAACCACTATGACTTTTGATCTTGACGAAACGTCAAAATCACTTATAAACCTGCCTGTTGCCATTTCCATGGGAGTAAAATCCTTATACTGCGCTGTTGTTCCGTAAACCAAAGCATCCCTGGTTTTTGTGTCGATTCTCAATGTACCCAATTGTTGAATATATGTTGAAATATTCTTTATTTCCGGTGCTGCCTTCTTAATTGTCTCAAAATCTTCAAGTTTAAGCCATTCTGAGCTATCGGCATTCAAACTCTTATAACCAATCTGAAGCAAATTGGCACCGATTCTTTCAAATTGGCTGTCGATATATCGCTCGGTAGCATTTCCGATTGCCATAATTGTAATAATAGAGAATACTCCCATAATAACGCCCAGCATGGTAAGAATGGATCTCAGTTTATTTGCCTTTAGGCTTTCAAGAGCCTGCAAAAAACTCTCAAAAAAGCTCATACAAAAACACCTCTCTCGTTATTCTAATATTCTCACCTTAGATCCATCCTTATGGAATGATTGAGGATCATCTACAACAATATCGCCTTCCTTAAGCCCTTCCAAAACCTCAGCCATCATATCCGAAATAATACCCAGCTTTACGTCCTGTCGAACCATAATGCCCTTTTCCTTGTCCACCTTCAATACATATTCTTTTTCATCCTTATCGGTTTTAAGAACACCTATGGGAACTATAACAATATCATTCTTCTCCATGGTCATTATCTGACAATCCACCGATAAACCCGGCTTTAACGCGGCATTGGCATTGTCTATTGAAATAACAACTTCAACCACTACCTCCTCACCGCCGGCGGATATGTTTTTCTTTGCCACCGGAGATATGCTTTCAACAACCCCAAAAACCTCGGTATCTTCATCAATAGCATCACCGGTAATTACAACCTTTTGGCCTTCTTTGACATTCTTTATGTTGTACTCGTTTATTTCGGCCTTAACCTGAAGTTTATCCAGATTGACGATTCTAAATATCGGCTGAACATTGCTGGTATAAGCTCCTTCCTTAATGTTCATCTCGACTATGACTCCGTCAACAGGACAAATCATTGATTCCTTTGCATTATTTATTCTTTTTTCCAGCTCAGCAATGCCAAGAACAGTTGCATTGAGGTTCTCATCCTTTACATTCCGGTCAACATTCCGGCTTTTTACAGCTGAATCATAAGCAACTTTTGCATTCTCCAAGGCCGTTTTTGCATCGGTTACAGCTTTTTCTGCCATATCTAGCTCATTTTTGGATATAGCCTGCGCTTCATAGAGCTTCTTGCTCTTTTCAAAACTATCCTCAGCGTCGCTTAGTGCCTTCTCAGCACTCTTGACTGCAGATTCCGCTCTTTTTATTTCCGCATCTATAGACGGAGTATCCTTTGAAAGCTCTTGAACCTTCTTATTTATTTTCAGTTTATCCAACTCATTTTCAAGGCTTTCAATATCAAGCTCCATTAGCTGTTGACCTTTAGATACCTTGTCGTATTGCTTTACCAGAAGCTTGTTTACCTTTGTAGGGTTGTCTACATAAATGTCAAAGGATTCAACCTCTTCCACAATTCCCGATGCAGTTATGGAAGACGAAATACTTCCTTTTTCTATTTTCACGGTTTTTACGCTGTATACAGTTCCCTGATTAAACACTTCACCCATATTGTTACTGATTACATAACTTAAACCGATAAGCCCTCCAATTACAACCAAAATGATAATTATAGCCATTACCTTTTTCATGTTACCGCCTCCATTTCAACCCTAAGTTTTTTCATAACCTCTCTCGCATCAAGAGGACGTTCTACTTTGACATCGGACATTAATATTCCGTCACGAAAGCTCACAATTCTATTGGTATGCTGTGCTATATCAGGCTCATGCGTAACCAGAACTATTGTTACCCCTTCCCTGTTAAGCCCCTGAAACACAGCCATGATTTCTTCTCCGGAAAAACTATCCAGGTTACCCGTCGGTTCATCTGCCAAAATAATAGCC
Source organism: Clostridiaceae bacterium DTU079 (assembly GCA_001512505.1). Lineage (GTDB taxonomy): Bacteria > Bacillota > Clostridia > Acetivibrionales > Acetivibrionaceae > Hungateiclostridium. Next base: position 51,613 of record LFSC01000028.1, read on the forward strand.
GGATCATTTACCAGAGCCCTTGCAATAGCCACCCTCTGCTTTTGTCCGCCGGACATCTCATTGGGTTTGTGATGCATCCTGTCTTTAAGGCCCACCCTTTCCAAGGCATATTCCGCCCTTTTTCTTCTTTCCTTGGCACTTACCCTTGCATATATCATGGGAAGCTCAACATTTTTAAGTGCCGTCATTCTCGGAAGAAGGTTAAAGGATTGAAATACAAAACCGATTTTTAGGTTTCGAATCTTTGCCAGTTCCACCTCATTCAGCTTCGATATTTCCATTCCGTCTAGGATATAACTGCCTGACGTTGCTCTGTCAAGGCATCCCAATATATTCATAAGAGTTGATTTTCCCGAGCCTGAAGGCCCCATAACCGATATCAGCTCACCCTTTTCCACCGACAGGTTTACCTTTTTTAAGGCTCTAACTTCAATTTTTCCGTTCTTATAAACCTTATCCAAATTTTTGATATCTATTATCATTCAAATCACATACCTTTTCATAATAATGACTTTTAACGGTGCTTATTTGTATAATGCATCGAACTCCGCTTTTATAATATTATAATCATGTATAGAAACATACCTTTGGTATTCTGCATCAAGGCATTTCTCTTTTTGCTCCAGCAAAGCCTCTCTGCTTATCAATCCTTGATCGTATTTAGCCTGAGCTATCTCAAGCTTTTTATCCTGAATTCTTTGCCACTGAGTGGCCAATTCCAGGTTATCCTTGGCCGTAAGCAGATCATTGTATTTATTCCGCACCTCGACCTCGAGATTTATCTTTGCATCCTCCAAGTCAATTCTTGCAGTTTCAAGATTAACTTTGTTATCATCATATGAAAAGTTTCCTTCTTTATAGTACTTTTCCGTAATTTCCATGGTTTTTTCCCTGGCTTTAAGGGCTTCAGTCTTTTTATATATTTCAATATTGTTTTCAATAGCCTTCTTAACGGCTTCCTCAATATCTATTGGCCTCCATTCGTCCAAATCCAGCTTATCTTCCACAACAATCTCTTCTCCGTCAAGCTGAAAGCTCAGTAACCTTTTTAGCTCAAGGTTTGCAATTTCCAAATTATTCTCTGCTTTGTTTTTGTCAATTTCCTTGGTATCCATAGCATATTTTACATCATTGAGATCATTTTCAGTAATCTTGCCTTCTTTATAGCGGGCTTCAAATATTGAATATTTTTCCTCCAAAATTTTAAGCTTGGAAGCTTCAGTCTCCAGCTGTTTTTCCGCAAGGAGCTTCTTGAGAGCTGCTTTATAAATATCCAGCTTTAATTTTTTAATATTTTCCTCCTTGCTCCTTTTGGCATACTCAAGATTTGCTTCTGCTTCCATAGGCGCAACTTCTTTTTTTATCCCGTTATTGAGCATGTCTATTTTTGTACCGGGAACAGGCTGGAAGTTCGCGTCATGCTTTGCGTCCTCCAAAGCACTCTCTAAAGCCTTTATTTGTAAATCGTCAATTACAGCCTGTTTACTGTTTTCTACCGCATACTTCTGAAAACCGTTTATACTGTTTTTTAGTCCCTTTTCAACTGCCATGACCGTTGTAAGAGTAAGAACCACCGGAAGGGTCAAAAACAAGATTGACAGCTTCTTCTTCATATCACACCACCCTTTCTAATATGCAGGTCCGAGACCCGCCGCCTCTTCCAGTTTCATAATTTTAGTATTATAACTATAAATCACGAGCTCAAGAGTATTCTGCAATTCCTCTATTCCCAGTGCCATTTCGTCGATTACCAATTTAGGTATAAAGCCTTGTTCATACTGGTTTTTAAGCCTTTCATAGCTTCTTTTCTGCATATTTAATGTTTCCTGCATATTCCTCAGATTATGCCCCTCTCTTTTAACATCTATATATGCAGACTTAATGTTATTTTCAACATCATACTTCGCTTGCTCAAGCTTTACTTTAAGAGTTTCAAGTTCTAATGAAGCATCGTCATACTCTTTTCTCAATTCCGTATAAATATCCTTTGCCTGCGCTTTTGATAAAATCTGAAGGTGCTTTTCTTTCAACTCAATCTCTTCAATCAGGCTGGTAATCTCAAGCCTCTCTTTCAAGGCATTCTCGACATAGTAATCCAAAGACTCCAATTTTAAATTCCTGGTATACTCGGAATATAAAAGGGTGTCATAGTTAGTGTCTATAGGAGAACCTATGTACGAATTAACAGTCCTCTGCATGTTCTCCCTGTTTCTCTTTCCCGCTTCGACTGACTTTTGAGCCTTTAAATAATTATATTCCTCTTCTTCAAACTCAATGGAAGTAATAATTCCCTGCTCAAGCTTGACCTTACTTGCCTCTAACTTTCTCTTCTGAAGTTCAAGCTTCTTCAAACTCATTTTATAATCCCTGTCAGCTTTCAAAAATCCCAGATACATGTCTCTAAATCCCAGAGAAAGTGCCATCTCGGTCACTTTTCTGCCGTTATCGGTCATATTCCAGTAATACTTCATTTGAAGCGGCAAAAGCTCCGTCTGTTTTGTCAAAAGCACCTGGATATCCGGAGTGTAAACAATGGTATACTTACCGAAAGGAGTATCAAAAGAAGTATATTGGGTATTTATGCCTTTGGTTCTCTGGACAGTAGTACCGTACTGATAAAAAGCCTTTCTCTCCGCAAGCTTTTGCTTACTTATGGTTCGGCTGCTTTTTAGCATAATCTCTTTGCCGCTGTCATAGGATAAACTGCTTTCCTTTGTTGCATATGACTGTAACACGAAAGTCAAAGTTACAGCTGCAACTAACATGGATACTATTTTTTTCAAGGAATGCCCTCCTTCCGTTCCAAAATAGAATACTTTGAAGTTTATTCGTGTAGTTATATTATTGGAAGCATAAACTATATGGCAAGGATATCGCAATAACTTGGGCTGATTCTATTTCCTTCCTACAAATAATGAGCCTATTGTCTTACCTCCTAAAATGTCATAAATCACCTTCGGGTTATCTCCATTGGCAATAACCATATTGATCCCAGCCGCAGTAGCAATCTTGGCAGCTATAAGCTTGGTAATCATTCCCCCTGTGCCTCTATTGGATCCTTCCCCTCCGGCACACATTTCCACCTCCGGCGTTATCTCGTCTATAACGGAGATAAGCTTTGAGTTTTCATTTTCCCTCGGATCGCAATCGTAAAAGCCGTCAATATCCGAGAGAATTATAAGTAAATCCGCTTTTACAAGCTTTGCGACAATCGCAGACAATGAATCATTGTCTCCAAACACCCGGTGAATACCCGATTCGATCTCATCTACTGCCACAGAATCGTTTTCATTAACCACCGGTATTATTCCCATTTCCAGTAAAGCCTCAAACGTATTTACAACATTCACTTTACCGGTTTCATTCTCTACCACATCCCGGGTCAACAGAATCTGTCCCACAACATGACCGTATTCCTGAAAAAACTTGCCATATATATGCATAAGCTCACACTGTCCTACAGCAGCAACGGCTTGTTTATGCCTTAAGTCTTTGGGCTTTGATCCCAGCTTCAGTTTTCCCACTCCGACACCGATTGCCCCGGACGAAACCAGTATCATATCCCTTCCTTGATTTTTAAGGTCCGATATTGCTCTAACGAGCTTTTCAATCCTGGCAAAGTTCATTTCACCATTGTCGTATGTAAGAGTTGATGTTCCTACCTTCACCACTACTCTCTTGGAGTTTTTTAGCTCCTCACGTGCATTACTGTTTTCCATTTCCTTTCCCCTACCTATTATCTATAGAAATTTTAAAAATTAATGTCTTTTACCTATGGTTTTACATAATTCAATATGTTATTGTTAAATTTTTAGCAAAGTACACAGTAAAAAAAACACTAATAAGAATATTATACGACTTATAATATTAAATTTCAAAAAAAAAACCGAAAAATCAAAGATAATTTAAATCCTATCAATAAATACAAGTGTTTACTTAAAAATGTTAATGTGTAACCGAATCTGCTTTATAGCTTTACCAGCTTGATATCTCCCCATGCCCCCAAACTGTCACCTACTATTATGAGAACACCGTCCACACCTTCAATGGAAGAAGCAAATTCTATGCCCTTTTCAATGTGATGCTTGTCCTTTACAACATTTCCTGTTGCAGTTGCAACGGCATCGGATAAAAATGCATCTTTTGATAAAATAACAACGGCATCGGCTTTACCGAAACTCAAGGAATGACCCACTGTTCCTGAAGATGTACATATCCCGAGGGGTGTCTTATCCGGCGTTATTTCCAGATCTATTTTTTCACTGAGTATTGACTTTCCCGCATAAACCCCCACTTTTCTGGAAACGTCCGACTTCATAAAAATGTCTCCCCCGTTTTCAACTATTACCTCATTGCACAGCTTCAAGAGCCCCACGCCCACATATTCGCTTACAGCCCCGGCAACTGCGGCCATCGGTCCCACTCCTGCCTTTTTAGCCGCCTCACACATTCTCCTTATAATCTCCGGAGCATCACTGCTGCAGTCAATGGGTTCAAGGCTCTCAAGAAAGTTTCGGTGGTTTGCAATATACTCTTCTATATCCTTCCTGCACTTTAAAACCAGATCATACGCTTCTTTGTATAGCTCTCTGTCTGCCCCTATACGCAGGTCCGTCTCCTTTACGCACACATCGAAAAATTTCAGGTTTACTCCCTTAAACATGTTTCTGTATCGTCTTTCTTCATACATTTTCATTATCCCCCATGTATGTTTGCCTTGCTCCATATATTATACCCGAATCTTGAGTTACGCAAGTACAGAGCCTGTAAATACTACGCGGAACCAAACACCCTCATGCTTGAGAAAGGATGCTCTTCCTTTCCGTGTTGTATTAACAGGCTCTAAAACTTTCTTTGCGATGATTTTACTCGTTCTCGCTGACCTTGTACAATACGCGGAATATCCCTCCTATAATTTCAAGAACGGATCTTTCCAACTATAAATGGCTTAAAATTATACCGACACGCACATGACTTTAAGGGGACATGCCTTTACACACAGCTCACAAATCATGCACTTTTCCTTGTCAAAAGTGAGGTTCCAGCTTTCTTTATCCATCTGAAGTGCTCCCGACGGACATACAGCCGTACATGCACCGCAATGAACGCATCCTTCTTCCTGCCAAATTATGCTCTTGGTAAATAGCTTATACTTTAAACCCTGATCCTCAATATACTTAAGTCCTGCTTCAATATTCCATTCGGTTCCTATCATGTCCATCACAAGCTTTCCCTGCCGGTTCAGGTTGATATCCGCATTTAAAATATTTATCTGAAGATCATAGTCCTTTATAAGATGATATGTAATGGGTTTTGTTACTTCCGTTGCAGGAAAATATAAAGCAACCTTAATCTTTTTCATTTTCTATCCCCCTTATATCAAGGGTATTACCCTTATTCTCCAAAGGTAGAGACGCTACCGGTTGTGATATGAAAAACTCACCCTTCATAATCTGCTGTTTTAAAAGCTCTGCAATTTCTCTTGCTTTTTTAAGGCTTGAGAGCGGAGCTGTAGGTACTTTTTTGCCATTGATTTCAATAGTACCGCTGCGAAGCTCCTCATAGGAAACTGAACCTAAAACAGGCTTGTTTCTCGACTGAACTCCGTAATCATATATATTGGCAAATATCTCACTGTTTTTTACACAGGTATTAATCAGCAATTCTTCATCCAGTATCGGTATTGGAATTCCCACACCGACAAACAAGGTCACACCGTATTTTTCAAATACCGCTGCTCTAATAAACCTGGTACTCATCTGCTTTATATCCCCAATAAGTGCCAATGTACCCGCCGAGGAAAGCGGAACTCCGTTCTCCCGTCTTTTCTGACTTGGATTATGCTGGGTTCCCTCCCATGCCACATAGCCTTGGGCACCACCCAGGAATACTCTTGTGCCAATACCTATAGTTCTGTAATAAGGGTCATTTAAAAGCGGACTTAATTCACCTGAGGTGGTATAGGTAACATTTCCGAGATTTGGAAGAAGTGTACCCATATAAGTATGAATTATCCTGTTTGTGGTATTGGCGGCAACAGCATAGTTTTGATAGGCATTTCGGGGATTAAACATATAGGCTTGATTAACATTGTTCTTATTTATGTAAGTTGTTATCTCTTTTCTGGGATAGCAATCGGTGCCGTAGCTCTCTGCATAGAGCTTTATATCCTTTCCGGCAATCAGGTCTTCAATTACGTGGGCACCGCCGTATTCCATTCCTCTTGTCTCCGAAAGCTCCGTTGCTCCGATATATGCATCCACGGCAGCAACTCCTGCATAGGCAAGAACATCATTGAGCCATACCTTTGTCATTCTTATCGGCGGCTCCGAATGTCCGAAGTTTATGAACATACCGGAAGAACACATCGGACCGAAAGTACCTGTGGTCACAACGTCAACCTCTTTTGCCGCCTGCTTTACGCCCTTCTCGGCCACTATATCAATTATCTCCTCAGCAGTCACAACCACCGCTTTTCCGCACTTTATCTTTTCGTTAATCTCATCAAAACTTTTGTACCCCATTTTATCGCACCTTCTTACAATAGTATAGATACTATTATAGGCGTTTATCGATCATATTTCAATTGTCTATTTATAAAACAGCCGAGAAGATAAATATAGATTATTTCTCCATTTTTTTATTCGCCCAATCGATTATTTTCTCTTTACTAAAAATATATTTTCCTTGTATATTTATATATGTTCCATCCAGTTCTCCGGGATTTACCATATCCATCAAACTTTCTGTATCAGCTACTTTTAAAAATGATTGCAGTTGATAAATTGAAAGGAAATCATCATACTCTTTAGAATTATTTAGTTCAGAATATCCCGGGTTCAATAAACTGACTTCAACCGGATATATTTTTTCTAAGTTATTTCTAACTATAAAATAATTACCTACACATATAATGCAGCTACCTAAAATAATTGAAACAGTAATAATAATTGCATTCTTCGTCTTATCCATCACTTTCCTCCTCTTCATAAATTTTTATATGCTAATTTTTAGACATCTCGTACCACTGCTTTACATTTATATTAAAAAACTATTATATATTATAATTGAAACATTTTCCACATCAGTAACGATATTGTTACATTTAACATAATATAATACCAGGAATTTTTAAAGATCAAGGAGAATGTATGGATAAATATAAGAAACTAGAAAGCATTACCAACGGAATAAATGCGGCACACAAACTTATGACATTGAAAAATTCCGCTGCCAATCAACGGTCAGATGATTCACCATATATTACTCCGGCGCTGCTCAGCCAGATGCTGCAGGTAATTGCCCAGCATTCACCGGATAGAAGTAAAATACCCTTAAAAAGAAGCTTGGATCAGACCAATCTATATACTAAAGCCATCAGGGACCTTAAGCAGGAAGCATTAAATATCAGAGAGAAAAACAGAGTTTATAAGGATGATATTATCAAAACTCTACATATATTAAAGCCGATAATGGATCCAAGAAGGCAATCAATAATAGAAAAAATAATAAAAATCCAGCAGATACTGGACTCATGATTTTTTCGGTATAACTTATTTTATGGGTGTGTAACTTCAGCGGGGGTAAAATCCCCCACCAAAACTCCTATATAGAAAAGCCCATCAAGGTTACTTAACATATTCTTTTATTAATTTATGTTTTAAATCATGCAACTCATCAAGGGTTTTTTGTGAACCGACAAAACCTTAAAAAGGGGTAGGCAAAGATTTAATATATCAAGAGAATACTAAGCTTGGGTTTTTTTTCTGAAAAATTTACCTTTTATAGGTATATAGCCCTTTATCAAAATCTTATCATAATTCAATTCCGTTAAGCCCAGGATCCCTTTTTCTACAGGAGTCCGTCTTTTTCTTAACCAGACCACCTGCTCAGTCTGAGGTCTTTTTCCCGGTTCAAATATAGAGTGCATAGTAAAAAGAGCGTTTCCCAATGCAGTTGTGTGCATAGCCTGATTTTCCATAACCTTTCTGTCCGCTAAAAAATACAGCACAACAAGCCATATAAAGCCAAATACAACAGCCATGGCTCCCGTCAATAAAAACGCCTTTATAATTTTTATCAGCAACATATCTCCCATAATATTCTACCTTGCTATATACAATATGTGTTTGCTCTTGAACTTATTTTATCACAAATACTGAAAATTTCTCAAGTTAACCAAATACCACAGAGTGTAAATTAAAGAAAAGTGATTCGGAAACTAAAGTTTAATTCACAATGTTTCTTTCACACTTTTCTTCGATTTGCATCAATCAACTGTGATTACACAAATAAAAAACTCCCAAAGGAACGAATCCTTTGAATATCACCACATATTGTTATGTATTCTTTCCTTTAAATTGATTTCCTTTTGTTCTACTATTTTTGCATCTTTGCTTGGCATACCAAGACCAATTAAGCATGGCATGAAATAATCCTCCGGAAAACCTAACACCTTTCTTGCATGTTTATCCTCATCTCCTAAAGGTATTCTCAGATTACATGCATATCCTTCTGCCGTTGCTGCTAAAAATATGTTTTCGATGCAGCACCAAATCGAAGCAAAACCGTTCAAATGAGAAAGATTAGCAGGCTTCATTATATCAACTTTTTGCTTTAATAAAGGTATAATAATCGCCGAAGCATCAGCAAGCATTCGATATTGTTTTGGTACAGCGTCTCTATAGCATGCTTGTTGTGTAGGATCATTCAGATTCCAGTCCTTAATTAACCGCTCCATGTCTTCATCGGATATTCCTTTAGGAATGACATCAAGAAGCTTCAGAACAACTTGCTTATCTTTTAGTACTATAAAATGCCAATCTCTCATATGGTCATTTGTTGGTGCCTTAAGACCTGCTCCTATAATTCTTTCGATGATATCATCATTTATTTCAACACTTTCAAAATCTCTTATTGTTCTTCTTTTTTCTATAACTTCATAGAAATCCATTTTTATCCCTCCATGCAACTTCAAATTTATATGTAAAGTACTAAATCATAATATCATATTGATAAAAATAAATAAATAAAATTTTCCAATAGTCTGTGTGCATCTTTATCAATGTGTATCTCGTACACTTCCTAAAATTGTGTAGACTTCCTTACCTGTAAAAATCAATTAATTTATTTGATGTAAGTATGATGCAAAAGCATATCAGCCCCCTCATAGAGTGAGCAGTTCAGTCGTTGGACTCCCCTGGTGAGTTAATACAGATAATCTGAATAAAAGAATTGAAAATCGTTTTCTGAAAAATCGTAAAAATGTGCTCTTTTTAAATTCGGCTGTCATTTTAATTAATAGGTGTAAATAATATGGAAACGGAATAAAAAAAGGGCCTCAATATTATTTGAAACCCTTGGTCGGAGTGGCGGGACTCGAACCCACGGCCTCTTGGTCCCGAACCAAGCACTCTACCACCTGAGCCACACCCCGTTAACCACATATTATATTTTAGCAGCATTATTCGATAATGGCAAGAGTATTTTTATTTAAATATTTGTCATCTCATAAAATTACGTAGTAACTTTAATCCAACATTATATCGAACACTATGGATTTTAAAACGGCAAAATACTCCCGGATGAAGGAATTCGGCAATTCATACGGATTGGTCGGAGCCGGTATTCCATAGGGGGTAAAGCCGTGATGCCTTGCAAGCATTTTCGATCGAAATAAATGAAACTCACTGGTTACAATCATTATCCTGTAGTCCCGACGGCCTGTAAGCTGTTCCAGTACCTCTGCTGAAAACTTCATGTTTTCCGCGGTACTTGTTGACTTGTCTTCCATGATTATTCTGCTTTCATCAATACCGTTACTCACAAGATACCTTTTCATCGCTTCAGCTTCAGAAATGGCCTCATTGGGGCCTTGCCCACCGGTAACCACCACCATCAGGTTGGGATTTTCCCGAAGATATTCCACTCCCTTGTCAATGCGGTTTTTTAAGGTAGGAGGAATCTGCTCTCCCTTAAGTCCGCTTCCGAGAATAAACAGATAATCCACTTCCACATTAGTGTCGGCGGTTGACGAAGCAATTATAATTCCTTCTATCAAAACAAATGACAGGATAAAAATAACACATACCGAAATAAACCCTCCTCTTATAACGGTGTTCTTTATCCTGAGTATATGTCCATTGCCCGATAAACGGATTATCGCAATTATTGACAGCAATATTCCAACGACCAATGGAAACAATACGCCGAAATTTCTTATCGCAGCACCGTAAAGTGCCAGAAAGCAAAAATCAAGTATACCGATAATTCCCAAAATCAAAGCAATAACATCCGGAACCCTTTTGTATTTAGCAAGCATTTTATCCCCCATTAATAAATCATTAAAATATTAATCATAATAACATTATAATATTTAGTCTCTATAAATGAAAGTGCATATATCTTCTAGTATAGTTTTCTTAAATTTCCATTCAAATAAAAAATCCTCTGAACCCGTCAAAACATCGGGATTCTCGGATTTTTATCATACGTATGTAATTTAAAAATACACTACTATTCTTCACTTTCCCTTCCAAACCTTGCTGTAGCCAATGCATATTTTTTCAGCTTCTCATACACCAGATAGTTAATCGTTCCCGGAGGATAAGTGCCATCTTCCCCCTTCTCGCCAAACTTCATTCCTGTCAGTATTTCCATGCCCTCATCAATCGTCTTGACTGCATAGACATTAAATTTACCTTTTTCAACCGCTTCAACCACCTCATCGTGCAGATTCAGATTTCTAATGTTACGATATGGAATTATCACACCATGAGTGCCGTCAAGACCACGCAGCTTGCACAATTCAAAATAACCCTCGATCTTTTCATTTACTCCGCCAATGGGCTGTATCTCTCCCTTTTGATTAACTGAACCGGTTACCGCAATACTTTGTTTGATGGGCACCCCCGCAAGGCTTGATAAAATAGCATAAAGCTCGGCACTGGATGCACTGTCTCCGTCAATACCGTTATAAAGCTGCTCAAAGCATAAGCTTGCAGTAAGGGATAACGGAATATCCTGGGCATACTTTTCACCGATATATCCGCTTAATATCAGAACCCCTTTTGTATGAGTGGTTCCGCTCATTTCAACTTCTCTTTCGATATTTACTATTCCCTTTTCTCCCATAAAGGTATTTGCGGTTATCTTCGAAGGCTTTCCGAAACAATAATCACCCATATCAAGTATGCTAAGACCGTTTATCTCTCCGACAGCCTCACCCTCGGTATCAATGATTATCGTTCCGTCATTTATGAGTTCCAGAAGCTTCTTGTCATACTTATTGGATCTGTATATTTTCTCATTAATGGCTTTTTTCACATGTGAAGCCCTTACCACATCGCTTCCTTCAATCTTGGCCCATGCCGATGACTCACACAATATCTCAACAATATCATTGAACCTGGTGGACAGCTTGCTTTGATCCTCCACAAGCCGGGAACTGTATTCCACCACTTTGGCAACCCCTGTATTGTCAAAATGGAGTGCATTTTCTCTCCTGCAAAAGGAGCTTATAAACTGGGCGAGTTTTCCGACGTTTTCTTCATTTCTTTCCATTTCAGCATCAAAATCCACCTTGATCTTAAACAGCTTTTTAAAATCCTCGTCAAATTCGTAAAGAGCCTGATGCAAATATTCGCTTCCCACTAGAATCACTTTGACCTTCAAAGGAATAGGCTCCGGCTTTAATGCGGAAACTGCGACAAGTCCCATTTGCTCCTTCATATTCTCAATTGTAATTTGCCGTGTTTTAAGAACCCTCTTTAGCGCTTCCCAAGACTGTACATTACTTAGAACGTCCTTGGCTTGAAGTATCAGATAGCCACCGTTGGCCTGGTGAAACAATCCGGCTTTTATCATCGTATAATCGGTGGTCATGGTACCGAACTCATTTTCATATTCCAGCTTGCCAAGGAGATTGTAATAGGTGGGGTTGAAATCCACAATAACAGGAGCACCTTCGAGATTTGAGTTGTCCACCAACAAATTGACTTTATATTTATCCGTCGGTGAACCTTCACTGCCCCTTATCCACGGTAACATTATCTGCTGTTCTTCTGTCAGCTCTTCTTCCCTAAAATCACTGAGGTTTTTAAGAATATCTTCCTGAACATTCTCTAAATAGCTGATGACTTTCTTATAGTCCTTATATTTCTCTTTCATATCATTTATCTGCATGCCTACAGCAAACAGTGCAATTTTATTTTCCCATTCCGAAACCCTTTCTTCGGCTTCCTTCTCCACGTTTTTTATCTTTCTTATTATGTCAATGGTCTCAAGCTGAACAATGTTTGACCTTTCAGTAATCTCTTGTTTAATTTTCTCATCCAAATCTCCGTATTCTTCCTCGGTTATTACCCTGCCTTCAATTACCGGTAAAAAGTATATTCCCGTATTTGTCGTTTTAACTCTAAATCCCTGCTTTTCAGCATCTTGGTTGAGCTTTTCCAAGAGAGATGCCTTCTTTTCTTGATATTCCTTTGCTATAGCCGTCCTCTCTCTTTCATAATCCTCGCTGTCAAAAGCCCGGGTAATTTCGAGCTGCAATACCTTTATGAATTCCTCCATATCCTTTTTAAATACCTTACCCAAACCTGCCGGAAGATTTATGGCTTTAGGCTGGTTAGGATTTTCGAAATTATATATATAACACCAGTCATCCGGCACCTTTTCATCCTTTGCAATTTTTTTCACACAATTCACGGCATAACTGGTTTTTCCCGTACCGGTCATACCGCTCATAAAAATATTATAGCCCCGCGTATCTATTTTAAGGCCGAATTTCATGGCACGGACAGCCCGTTCCTGACCGATAATATCCTCAAGGGGTTCTAACTCTGCAGTACTGGCAAAATTCAATGAACTTGGGTCACATTCCTTTCTTAGCATATTGGCAGGTAAACCTTTGATTTGTGACATACATTTTCCCCCTTTATACCAGCTATTTGAAGTCTTTAGAAAAAAAAACCGACATCATCTTACAAAATGTTTGCACAAAACCTTCCTGTTCAGATTTGATTTTAACAAAAAAATAGATTCTTACAGATTTTTACGCCATTATTCTTAAAATATTATATTCTACTCGAATATGCCAAAATCCTCTTAAATTTTTCTATTTATTTTCTTTCCACATTATTATCGCATCTTCACCGTTGTCCGCATAATATGCCTTTCTGAATCCTTCCTCCACAAATCCATGCTTTTTGTACAAATTTTGCGCTGCAATATTGCTTCTTCTTACTTCCAAGGTCATTCTGCTTATATCTTCTTCTTCGGCAATAATTATCAAGTTCTCAACCAGTTTGTTTCCTATGCCCTGTCTCCGGTACTCCGGGTGAACTGCTATATTTGTTATATGCCCTTCGTCACAAATCTTCCACAGCCCGGCATAACCCACAACCTTACCGTTCACCTTTGCAACAATATACTTTGCAAACTTGTTATTTGCTACTTCCTCAGTCAGAGCATTTCTCGACCACGGAATTGTAAAACTCAGCTTTTCCACAACCATAACATCATCAATGTCTTCTATTGTCATACGGGATATTTCAATATTGTCAAAAGCCATTAACTCTCACCTTTTATCCTTTGCGAAGCTTTTTAGAATATTATATGCGTATGAATCCTTCACTGCTAATACTGCAATTATATATTAAAAAACGAACTTAATAATTTTTCACTCCATTACCTCAAATATCTTACCATATTTTGATTCTAAATTATAGTGTTTAAAAAATCGCCATTTGATGCAAATAAACAAAAAAGTATCTGTCGTTAATACAACAAATACTTATTAAATATAAATAATATCAAGGGTTTGATTGATTTAATATTTATATCCCAAGTATAATATTAAATCATTTGGGAGGTAATAACTTACATTAAGTTTTGACAAGTTAGTTTTTTAAATATTTTGAAATATCTAAATTTATTTCTCTAACACCTTCTGCCACTAACCGGGCAATCTGATTAGCTCCTTTTTCCGTAAAATGGGTATAATCCGTATTGTTCACAGACACCATATAATATGTATATACTTCATTATAGCCCTTCGAAGTATAGTAATTCAGGCTCTTAGTCATAAGATCTATGAGCTTGACATTCTTTTCCTGAGCCACCTGCTTCATGGCTGTGCAATAATCCGGAAAATCATTGACAAAAGAATTGTTTTTATAATTAAGCCTTGCCACAGGTGTTATCAATACCGGTATAGCTCCTTTCTGACGCGCTCCGTCTACGAATTTACCGAGATACTCTTTGTATGTCGTATATGGAGCCGCATAGCGATCGGGGTTCGATATTGTTGCATCATTATGCCCAAACTGGATAAACAAATAGTCTCCGGGCTTGATTACATTTAAAATCTCGTCCAATCTGCCTTCAACTACAAAACTCTTAGAACTTCTTCCTGCAATTGCCTTATTGACAATTGCAATATTTGAATTGAAATAATTACCCAAAAACTGCCCCCATCCGGCTTGCGGTGCATATGACGCTCCATAGGACTGTACAGTGGAATCTCCGGCAATGTAAATTGTAATTCTTTCATTGGATGTGGGTCCCGGTGTAACAGTAGAATCAGGGGTCGCAACCGGATCATTTGACGGTGATACTTTTAAATAGTCAACATTGGGTCCGCCTTCAGATGCAATGGCTACCGCACGGATAACATTATTACCTTGGTTAAGCTTTACCACTACACTTGCTTCATTCCAAACAGTCCATGCTCCTGTGGAATTAAAATCCATACTTGACTTAATAACATTTCCGTTAACCACTATTTGCATAGGTCTATTGGCGGTTGTTCCGTTTGCAAACCTGAATGTAAGTGCATAGGCACCTGATGAGGATGCATTGACATTCCACTCAATATATCCGCCGACTTCATTGTAATAATTCACATATGAGTCTCCTGTATAGCCTCCGTTAACGGTTTCCAATAAAGCCTTGTATATTATGGCATCTTCAGCCTGGTATATTACTGTCTCATTTTTTTGTTTATCTGCGGGAAATTCTTTTATAACTCTTAATAAAAACCTTTTAAGCAGTGTCAAGTCCAATGAATCTATTGAACCGTCTGCATTTACATCAGCCGCCAGAGCGCCATGCTCATAAGGAAAAGAATTTATTTTCCTCAATACAAACCTTTTCAGCAACGTACAGTCCAGGGAGTCTACCGTTAAACTTCCGTCAACATCGCCATAAATAAAGCTGTTTGGAGTCGGTACTGGAGTATTTCGAGTCGGTACAGGCGTATTTGTAGGCGTCACAACGGGTGTGTTTTTAAGAAGGTCTGACAATTGTTCCGCTACAATACGGGCAAGCTGTGTAGCTCCCTCACGGTTAGGATGCAAGGTGTCATTCGGCATATAAAGTGCAAGTGTCGCATTCGGACCTATGGATGTGAAATATTGCGAGCTTAACACATTAAGGTCAACCAACCGCACGCCTTGTTCTTGAGCTACTTGTATAGTAGCATTTCTATACCATCTGCCTTGAGAATTATGTACATTGGAGGAATTAAAATCGGTAGCCCGTCCCTGAGGAGTGGATAATATCACAGTTGCACCGGTAGCCTTTGCCCTTACAACCATATCGGTCATAATTTGCTTAAATTGTGCTTCCGTTGTTGAGTTTTTTTCATTGGTGTCATTTATACCGAATTGTAATATAAATAAGTCACCGGGCTTAAGGTATTTCATTATTGCCTCAAATTGCCCGTCATCTCTAAAACCTCTTGCGATCTGGCCCGATGAAGCCATATTTCTAATTTGAAATACGTTGGTGTCAACAAATTTCGACAGCATCTGCCCCCAACCTGCCTGAGCACTTGAGTCCAGCGGATAATAGTTGCAGACTGTTGAATCTCCTCCAATATAAATCGTTCTGTTTGTTACCGGAATGTCGGATATCTTCTTTATTTCAAGGGCACTAAGAGTAAATGCGGTACCTGCCTTGCCCTCTGTTACCAGTATGTTTAATTGTCCGTCGGTAATAGGGATTTGAAACTTGTCCGTTGCACAGTTTCCGGTCATGTTTATTATCTGATAAACACCTTCTGCTGCCACACTGGCTCTTGAAGTGTTTCCCAAAGTGACCTTTACCTCATATAGGCCATTGTCAAGATCGACATTAAAAGTATTATCACTTTTTGTGCCGTATGCCAAAAATTGTACAGCATCACTTGTAAGACCGCTGCCCGATGCCGTAACATTTTTCATATTCCATGGAGTATTAAAACCATAGCCCTGGGATTTATTATAAGCCGTGGAAGCACTAACACCAATATAACCCGGTTCTACAGCACCTCCACCGAAATCAAACTTGTACTCCTTCGGAGCAGCATTAACATGAATATTCAAGAAACACCCAAGCATTGATATTACCATAACAATGCTGACCATAAAACCTAACGCTCTTTTGCGCATAGCATCCCCTCCCATTTTAATAACTTATATAAAATAAACTAAATAACTTATATAAAATAAAGATTATATCGTGGATACCAGCGTCAAAGAAACAGCTTTATTTTCATAGATGAAATTCCCCTAAAAAATCGACTTTTTTTGTGCTTTATTGTATATATACGCAGAAGTCTATTATTTTAGAGGTACAATTTTTTCACTTTTTTTCATTGGACAGTTTTTTTTCATATTCCCTCTCGGCTTGGGATTTTCTAAGATAGAAGGGGACCATATCAAAACTGCTCTCAAATTCTCCTTTTTGTGCTTTTAGATAAGCAATCTGGGCAACAGAAGAAGCCCGCTGCAGTCTTAAACTTCCCGGGGCAAACCGGCAGCTGTCTCCCAACTCATTTTTCAGGAACTCTCCATGCAACTGTACGGCATCACCGGCAAAAATTGCTTTTTTATTTCCATCCTTTATAATTTTCACCAATTCCGTTACCGGTATTCCCATATATTCGGTTATTCTTTCCAGTGAGTTTTCCTTCCAATCATAAAGAGCAGTGTACACTTGATTGTTTCTCGCATCCATCATGGGACAGACGGTATAACCGCTCATAGGAAAATTATATGCTATGGCATCCAATGTGGGCACACTGACAACCGGCTTGTTGAGTGCATATGCCATAGCCTTTACCGTGGTAACTCCAATCCTAAGCCCGGTAAATGAACCCGGTCCGATCGATGCCGCAAAAACATCCATATCCTCCGGAACCAATTCCAGATCGCCAAGGATTTGCTTAATCATGGGCATGAGTGTCTGGGAATGGGTTTTTTTATGATTTAGCATATATTCTCCCAATAGTTTCTCGTCTTCCATTACGGCAACAGCAGCCACCATTGCCGATGAATCCAGTGCCAATATTTTCATTATTTATTTTCCATCTCCTGCATTAGCTTATTTTCGTATTCGGAATATTTTTCACCGCTAAACTCTATTTGAATAACTCGGGCATCAATTCCCTGTGTAAGGTCCTTTTTTATTGTTATCCATATATTTTCACGGGGAAGTATGTCATCAATCAAATCCGCCCACTCAATCACCACTATTCCGTCACCGTATAAATATTCCTCAAACCCGATTTCATACATTTCCTCAGGGTCCGATATTCTGTAAACATCAAAGTGATAAAAGGGAAATTTGCCTTCTTCATATTCATTGACTATGGTGAATGTGGGACTTGTTATATGCTCGCCGATACCTACGGCTTTTGCAATTCCCTTTGTGAGTATGGTTTTGCCGGTACCCAGTTCTCCTGTTATACAGACAATATCGCCTTTTTGAAGAAGCTTTCCCAGCTTCCTTCCCACTTCAATTGTCTCTTCCTGTGAAAAAGTTCTAATCTCTTTCATTCTTGTTCCTTTCGTAAACCACTTTACCGTTGATAATTGTATTAACTACTCTTGTCTTCAGTTCAAAAGGATGTCCGTCAAAAATGACAATATCCGCATCCTTACCCGGTTCAATACTTCCTACCCGGTCATCTATGCCTGTAAGTTCAGCAGCATTTATTGTGATCGCCTTCATCGCCTCAGCTTCATCCATGCCTTCCCTCACCGCCATAGCAGCAGCCAGGGACAGATATTGAATAGGCATACAGGGGTGATCCGTCATAATTGCCACCTTCACTCCGGCTTTAGCCAAAATACCGGGAGTTTTGATGCTTAAATTTCTAAGCTCGATTTTAGACCTGTCGGTAAGATACGGACCGACTATTGCCGAAACTCCCTCATCTCTTAAAATATCCGCAATAAGGTGCCCTTCAGTGCAATGTTCGATAGTCAGCTTCAAATCAAATTCTTTTGCTATCCTTATAGCGGTCAGAATATCATCCGCCCTGTGGGCATGAGTTTTAATGGGTATTTCTTTATTGAGAACCCCCAAAAGGGCCTCCATCTTTATATCATAATCCGGCTTATCGTTCTCTTCCTTGTTCTCGTTGTATTCATCAAGTTTTTCCTTGTAATCTATGGCCTGCAGCAAACTCTCCCTCAAAATAGCCGCTGTAGCCATCCGGGTGGTGGGTGTCATCTTTCGTTCGCTGTACACGGTCTTGGGATTTTCACCGAAAGCAACCTTTATTGCCACAGGACTTTTTACAAGCATGTCTTCTATTCTCCTGCCATAGGTTTTAAGTGCGGCAAACTGCCCACCTATTACATTGGCACTTCCGGGACCGGTAACCACGGTTGTAATACCGTTTTCATAGGCCTCAACAAAGGCCCGGTCCATATGGTAAACGGCATCTATTGCACGAAGGTGCGGAGTAACGGGGTCCGTCATTTCATTGCCGTCATCCCCTTCAAATCCCACCGAGTCTTCCCACATTCCCACATGGCAGTGGGCATCGATAAGTCCGGGAAGTACATATTTATCTTTTGCATCAATGACGCTTAAATTGTCCAAATCCAATATATCCGGTTTCAGTGCTGTAGGATAATCTCCCACTTCAACTATTTTTCCCTCATCGATTAAAATATAACCGTTTTCATAATCAGTGCCGGTCATTGTAATGATCCTACCGTTTTTTACAAGCAGCATGTCGACCTCCAGAAAGATAAATATTATTCCACAAAGGATATTTTATTATATTGCTGCAGCAATTACAATAAAGAAAAAGCACAGTTGATATCTCTATGGTTCTTTTATTTAATATGTAATAATTCATTTCAAATACGGAAAAACGAAACCGCATCCAATCATCGTAACCCCAACTATAACGGCCGTGAGGGAGTTGACATACGGCGCAATTTTATTATCCGCCATGTAGAAATTCTCAATGTTATCTCTGTCATAGCAAATATCTACTTTAGACCCAATATCGTAAGTTAAAGCTTGCTTAAATGTATAATTCATATCGGTAGAGGTTATCTCTCTACCGTCAACTTTGTATTCGACCACTGCTGCACATACGGTATACGGAACACCTTTGATATGCCTTTTTTTGGTCTCAAAACCCACCACAACTCCGGTAGTACAGATTCTGTTTCTTAATCTCCTCTTAGTAATAAAAGCGCTCACCAATCCAAAAAGTAACGCAAGCAGTCCCACCAACTTCAGTAAATCATAAAACCAGTCCATCGGTGTTAAGCCTCCTCTTTTAGCTTACATGGCATACTATGGATGCATATTATTTGCGTAATTTCTTCCTATTTATTTAATGTACCCATCTGTTACTTATCAAAAATTTTGGAAGCTTCCTTCATTATATCGATAATCGGCAAATGCTGGGGACATACCTTTTCACATTGTCCGCAAGAAATACAATCGCCGGCTCTGCCGCTTTTATCCACCAAATTACCGTAGAAAAAGTGAGGTCTTGCATCATCTCCGTACAAACGCAGAGTATTTAAGGCACTTATGACATCAGGGATACTGATTTTTTGAGGGCATCCGTCACAACAGTATCTGCATGAAGTACATTGAATAACGGATGACTTTGCCATAGCTTTTGTTACTTCATCAAGAATTTCTCTCTCTTTATCGCTTAGAGGCTCAAAGTTCGTAAAGGTCTCTATATTATCCTTAAGCTGTTCTTCATTGGACATACCGCTTAATATTGTCATAATACCGTCTAAAGAGCCCACAAAACGAAATGCCCAAGAAGCAATGCTTTTGTTGGGTTGAACTTTCTTCATCATTGCTTCAAGCTCCGGAGTGGTACCGGCAAGCATACCTCCCTTGACAGGCTCCATTACAATGATAGGGATGTTATGCTCCCTTAATATATTATACAGTTTACCCGAATGAACAATCGGGCTTTTCCAATCTGCATAATTTAGCTGAATCTGTACAAATTCCACTTCCGGATGTTCGGAAAGAATCTTCTCCAATAGTGCCGGGGAACCATGAAAAGAAAATCCAAAATGCTTAATCTGCCCTTTCTTTTTCTTTTCCATGGCCCAGTCAAAGCAGTTATATTTAATATATGTGTCATAATTGTTTCCTTCTTCTATACTATGAAGCAGGTAAAAATCAAAATAATCCACTCCCGTACGTTCAAGCTGCTCTCTGAATATTCGGTCACAATCCTCAGCCTTTTTCATTTCCCAAGCGGGAAGCTTTGTTGCAATATAAAAGGAATCTCTTGGATAACGCTTAACAATTGCTTCCCTGACTACAACTTCAGATTTTCCGCCATGGTACACATAGGCGGTATCAAAGTAGTTAAACCCCTTTTCCATATAAAAATCCACCATCTTACATACCTGTGGCATATCCGGTTCTCCGTCTTTTTCCGGAAGACGCATAAGTCCGAATCCCAGTTTCGGCATCTTGTTTAAGTCAATACCCATTAGATTTCCCTCCATATTAAAACTTTATCTGTGCTATAAATCCCCGATCATGAATAGATAATTTTGTACATATTAATTTACTGTCCTGCCGCCCTTGTAGTATTTAATATACCAATAATACTTATTATACAATAACATAGTTATTTTCTAAAAGACTCTCCGCTATCCCAGAGTGCGTTAAATAAGTGCGAAGAAAATTATTCCGGAAAGTTTGGATCGAAATTGATGCAATGTTATTAATTATTAGCTTTTTCGGTGTTTTGCATGATTTGATTCCACACATTCAGATATATTTCATTCGCACCTTGCTCTTCATAGTCCGGTATGTTTCCCAATCTCCAAAGAGAAATTCCCCGGATTCCGAACATTTTAGCCAAGTCAATTTTCGCCTGTATGCTTCGTGAATCCTCATACCACAAAACATTATCGGTGCCGTCTTTGTCATCGTAATATAAAGCACAAGGATTTTGAAATGAATCGGAATATTTTACGGTAACCCCGTCCATAACAAGCCTTTTATATATAGCATCATATCCGGGATTATAAGGGTACTTGTTTATAACCTTACCGTCTTTTAGCTTCCATTGTACCGAATCAAAGGACAACTGCAGCCATATTTTGTCCAAATCCTGTATTCCTGTATCTTTGTCCGTAATAGCCCTCAATGCATAGTAAATTTCATTTATTGGGGTTAATGGAGTAAGGGTATAACCGATTCTCATTTCTACATCTTCCAATTGCTTTGCATAATAGTCATGGGCCATCAATATAACTTTATCTGCAATTTCTCCGATTGCTTTAAAATCATAACCGTCATAGTAGTATGAGCCCGCCGGTCCTGCCGGATGAACGGCAACATACAACAACTTGCCGGTCTTATTAAGTTCATTCTTTAGTTCAGCAAGAAATAAATTAAAAGACCGTTTTAAGCCTTCTCCCCTCATATCCTCAAAGTCAATAACAACACCATTGAAGGATACTTGGCTACCGTCCTCTACATAAGTTGAATTTATTTGATCCACAATAGATTTAATCACCTGTTCTCGTATTTGGGCATCGGTAATTATATATTCCACCAACGGAATATTGGACTTGGTTTGTGTGCTAAAAACCGTATTATTGCTCGCATATACCATAAGCTGTGTTGAAACATTGCTCTCTTTAGCTTTAATCAAAGGCTCCGTAAATCCCTCAGGAAATGAAAACTGATTATTATTCGTCCCCGTGGTATTCAAAACAACCTGTCCTTTTTGAGCATCATATTCCAGACGGCTCCAACCGAAGCTCACAGAATCAAGGCTCGATATTTTATCCATCTGATGGGCCGATTGAATAGCATAAAAGGCATGCAGCTCTTTAATTGATATGTTCAGTTTTTCATACATTTTCATCATCATTACCGCGGCTTCTTCCCTTTTAGCCGTATCATAGGGTTTGAAAAGATTGTTGCCTACTCCGCTTATAATTCCAAAGTCTCTGGCAATGGCTATGTAGTTCTTATTTTCCGTAACATCATCAAAAGAACTTGTAGAGCTTTTTATCTGAACGGCAAGACTGTTATAGCCCAAAGTACGCACAATCATAATTGCCATTTCTTCTCTGGTAATCGGGTCATCCGGTCGAAATCTTTCGGTATCCTTTAATATCGTACCATGCTTTAAAGCCGTCTCAATAGGTGCATAATACCACTTGGCAGTGTCCTGATTATCAGTAAAGCTGCCTTTTTCCGGCTTAATCAATTCCCAATTCATAAGCTTTGTCAGAAAGGTAACAAATTCACTTCTTTTTATTGTTTGCCCCATACCGAAACAGTTATCTCCGATACCTTCAGTAATCCCCAATGAACGAAGATCGTGTATGGCTTTATATGCCCAATGGTTTTCAGGTACATCGCTAAAGGGTTTAACGGTATCTTCCTTTGCAAAGGTTGTGCCGGACAATATTATTAAGAGAACACATGTCAATACTAAACTCATTAATTTTTTTAGCTTTTTCATATGTAAAGAACCTCACTTTCATTTAGAATTTAACATTTTATTAGTTTTAAAGCTTTCTTATCTTGCAATGACTTTAAATTAACTTATCACTTTTTATCACGTTATTTTTCTAAATATCATTTTGCAGTCCTAGTACGTCATGCTCGTTTTCATTCTATCATTTTTTATAATTATATCACAGAAAAAACTATATTGATTTTATCATAAAATAAAATAAGAGTAGGGTAAAGCGAATATTATAATGCCGACTTCAGCCCTCTCTTATAAATGTATAGAAACTGAGACCATGCACGGTTTCTACAAGTTTCTCGACTCTTTAACCTTTTTCTTTCTCAAAAACTTTATTTATTTTTCCTTATGTCCTTCAGGGAGTCCTTTAATTGTTTTTCTATTTCCTTATCAATTTCTTCCTTCAGTTTTTCAATAGAGCTGTCCAACTTCTCTGTTATTGAATCTTTTACCTCTGAAACCTGCTGATTTGTGACATTGTTCAATTCACCCTTCAAGGTATCCAGATAAGCATTTAGTTCCTGATCTATTCGAGCCACTTCGTTATTTCTATGTGCTTCAATTTCATCAACTATTTTCTCAGTTTTATCATTTACATACTTTTCTGTCTCAACTTTATACTTTTCACTGAGCCAATTCATATCAGTTTCAACAACTTTCTCATAATCATGTCCGATTGAAGAGAATGCATTTTTAATAATATTAATTAGATTAGTATTTAGTATAGTTGATGCATATACTTGAGCTGAGCATATTACAAGAGCTAAACAAATTACCGGAATAGCAAGTTTATTTTTCATGAGACCCCTCCGTCTATTGTTGGTATTAAGATTTTTTCATTGCTGGTTATTGAGTCGGAAATGTTTATTTTCGTAATATTTTATCATTTTGATTCGATTATATTCAACAGGAAAGATAAGGAGTCATAATTCAAAGAAACTAACCCTTTAATAGCGCATAGGCTATTAGCCGGTCCGGAATAGGACATTCCGCTATTAATGTCCAGGATAAAATTTTACCCACATCTGTCATTATTTTAATCCTCCAATCTTGAAATAATATTATATAATATTATTTCAAGATATGGATTTAATATCTAAATAATTTTAAGCTGATTTAAATATAGATATTGCTTATGACACCAATGCCTCTTGTTCCAGGTTTTTTGTCAGGTCCCTGACCCAACCGTACTTTTTATAATGTCTATAAACAGCAGGCAGCTTCACAATTTCATCAAGGGTAAGCACAAAATAGACCGCAAGCACAGGAAGCCTCAAAACAAAGGCTGTGTAAAATCCCAATGGCACAGTTACCGCCCACATGGTTATAGCATCACAGATAAATCCGAATTTCGAGTCGCCTCCGGCACAGAAAATTCCCGGAATCGTGGTTGCATTAATTGATTTGCCCACAAGGTAATAGGAACACATCACAAGCATCCATTTAAGATACTCTGTCGCTTGTTCGCTTAAATTCGTAAAATGCAGGATTACAGGAATAAGGGCCAGCAATACACCACCGGTAATTATACCGCTGAAAATTGCCATTTTACAAACCTTTCCACCATAACGTTTAGCTTCTTCGAGATTCCCGCTGCCCAGTATATTTCCGATAATAATGGAGCCTCCGTTGCCAAGTCCCAGACAAAAGCTGGATATAAGGTTCTTTGCTATATTTGCAATAGAGTTTGCCGCAACGGCATCATTACCCAAATGCCCCATTATTACAGAATACATGGTAAAACCAATTCCCCACACCATTTGATTGCCGAACACAGGCAACGAGTGTTTCCAGAAATCTTTTCGAAGCTGCTTGTTTGTTGAAAACAAGTACTTTGTTTTGAGTCTTATGCCATTCTTTTTGTAAGACAAAACAATAAGCCAGCCAAGTTCAAAGCCTTTTGAAACAACTGTAGCCAGAGCTGCACCGGCTATACCCATTCTGGGAGCACCCAAATATCCGAAAATCAGTATTGCATTAAGTATTATATTCATTACAACTGAAACCGAACTGATGACCATGCTTATAAATGCCTTCCCGCAATTTTTCATTGTACACAGATACATCTCCGATAAACCGACAAACAGGTATGAAAGGCCAACAACGCGGAGATATTCTGCTCCCTTTTGTATCAAGTCATATTCCGATGTAAAAAAACGCATTATATATGTAGGGAAGAAAGCCGATGCCAACCAAAATATGATGGAAATCACAAAGGAAAGCTTAAAAACAAATGCAAATATCATTTCCACCGCTGCCTTATCACCTTTACCCCAATACTGTGCGGTAAACATGCTCGCACCTATAACGATTGCAAAAATAAACAGTATTTGAACAAACTGAACCTGTCCTGCAAGGGACACAGCCGAAAGTGCACTCTGTTCAATTGCCCCCAGCATAATTGCATCGGATGCACCGACCAACGACAGCATAAAATTCTCAAACGCTATCGGTAATCCTATTGCAAACAGTTTTCTGTAGAAACCTTTGTCGATAGAGTTAATAATGCTTTTCATAGATTATATTACCTACCCATCATTGTATAATTCATTATTGTTTTTGTCGTAGAAAATCTCATGGTTTACTCACAAATCGGTTAACCGTAATTTTAATTATGAAATTGTCATGCCAATAAATCGGCAACCGTAATGATATAATTATACTACATTTATTTAAAAAAAGGATGATAAAAAATAATATTATTTATCATCCTTTTTAAACCTAGAATTCACGATACAGTCAAGCACAAGTCATCCACGCAATCACTTTTATAATTTTCTTTTGAGACCCTTCTTCCCTTGTGTAAGACGGTTAAATATATGGATAAATTCACTTTTTACATTATTAAAGTCTCTTTGGGAAAAATCGTGTTCCATATGCTTTTCAGGCGGAGTGTCAAACACAGCAATACCCATTAGCTCGCTGAATTCAAAATACAGTAAGGCATCGTCAACACTCTTGATCTGATTTTTTCTTCTTGTGTCAAATCGCTTAACCCATATTTTTCATATATCAAGCTTTGCAACCTTTCTTCAATGGTTAAATATTCCGAAAGATGTCCTTTAACCGGCCTTGTCAAATCGGAAATATAGCTTTCACTGGCATCATGTAAAAGGCACCCCAGCTGCACCCTCTCGGAATATCCCCGGGCTTTGGCCTCTTTATAGCAATTTATTGCATGCTGGGCAACGGAATAAAAATGCTTGAAATGATCGTTTGCCCGGGTCAACAACGATAAAGAATGTGCTATATCCTCAATCTTGATGTCATCAGCATTCGGCCTTAAAGGATAAAACCTTGTCTTTGTGTAAGTCAATATGTAATCCGACATTAGAATCCTCCAATTGTTAATAAATAAGCTAATTCATTTCCTGTTTGCAGGGAGCTCTGTAACCTTACGCAATACATACCTCTTTAGATACGTCAAATCCAGTGAATCTACAATTCCGTCACCGTCGACATCAGCTGCCAGTAAACCATATTCGGGAAGCTCAAAATCCTTACTTTTTAAAATGTATCTCTTTAAGTATGTAACATCTAACGAATCTACTTCTCCGTCTTGATTAACATCACCATATTGGATTCTCGGGTACTCAATAATTTCAAACATTGGCCTGCCATTAGCGTTTTTGGACACCGCACATAACTTACCATCTACATAAAACAACTTTAATATTTCTCCAATTGAAGAAATGGTGTCAATTTGTGAAAAGTCTTCATAATTATAAACGTAGATTTGATTATTTCCGACTGCAGTATAAAATTTACTATCTTCCATGTTAAACGCAACATCTTTATAAACTTTTTCCAGCTTATAAGCAAAACTCATATCCTTTGTTACATCCTCACTGCATGTAAATATAGCCCCCGAACTATTAAACAAATATTTACCGTCAGGAGATATTTTAAAGTTTGCATTCAATGTATAAGATCCATTGTAAGGCTGTGAATCATGGTAAGACACAAACTCACCGTTATCAATGTCAAAAGCTGTATAGACTCTTGGTAATAATTTTTCATCAAAAGTATAAATCCTATTTAATGTAGGATGAAGTGCTGCAATACTTCTGTCTCTAGTATAAGCTGTTCCAACTTGTTGTTTCGAAGTCATCGAATAACTGTTAATGCCAGTCTGTTTCCCTGAACTGTATGGTATATACATAATTCCATCTCTTCCTGCAACAATATCATAAGGAGCAATATCTGTTTCAAAACGCTCCTCTATTTCCATTGTATCAGCATCAATCATTACTATTACACCACTTTGTGCTTCATCCAAATAATAGTAGGAATTATGAGGCCACACTAAAACTGTCACATAAAGAGTATCATTTTGATAATCCAGCCTTTCAATAGCACCGCCAATGAAAGTCTCTTTAAATTCTCCCGTTTCAACATTTATTGAATAAACCTTTGAATTTGCAGCGTCCGCAATAAAAATCACCGGTTTTTCAGGATGTTCCACGGCATCCGAAATATCAGCATTAAAAGGCAGCATAATCCCTGAGGCAGGTGGTAGGGCAGGAGTTGAAGGTATAACTTGGCTCAACTCTTGGGACATAATAGTTTCAAGCGAGTCTGATGCAAGAGAAAGCAATACACCATCCTTATAAAATACATAGCTTGGTTTATTGCCAACTTCCATACCGGCAAGCTTTGTTAATGTACTATAATCGTATATATCAATAGTGTTAGAGTTCGCTGTAAACAGAAGATTGTTTTTCTCATCAAAGCACGCATCTATAAAACTATTTTCAAGTTTAGATACATACCTGATATCATACATGGGATTTATTCCGGTGTTAAAAACATATCCTGAAGAATTAAACAACAGTTCGCCGTCAGGTGATATTCTGTTTATCTCCCCCAACCTATATTTATATTCAAAAGGTGATTCGTTAGTATTTAAGATGCTCCCATTATCGTATTCAAACGTATATATGAGTGCCGGAGTAACTCCTTGTGCCCTGAAATAAAATACATTGCGGGTAGGATGCTTTTCCATTATTCCATATCTAAAAATATACATTTTTGAAATCTCTTGCTTTGAAATCCTGGAAAGACTTCTGGCATAATATTTATCCAACAAGTAAATTAAGCCATCATTTCCTATACACATATCATTAAAAATTCCCCAGCTTACCATCCAGTCCTTAAGAGTAAGAGTATCCCCATCATAAATATAGATAACTCCGTTTTCTCCACATCCAACATATATTTCTCCTTTATAAATATCCAAACAGGTCGGTGAATAGTTTACTTTATTCTCATTAATTTCTCCCGTCATATAATTCAACGATACAAGTTTGTTATTAATATTATCAACAAAGTAAACTATAGATCGCTTATCATGAATTACTGAATCCTTAATCGTATAGCCTTTAAAATCTATTCTTTTCACAGGTCTTTCTCCAACCTGCATTTTTTGAAGAATCGTTTGATTACCTGTCCCTCTCGAAACAGCTATTAAATAACCATCTCTAAGATACATATCTTGCACTCTGCCTTCTATGTATTTTGAATCAACCTCTGTTAATGTACTGTATTTATATTCATAAATCGTATTTTCATATACAGCTAAATAAAATCTATCATTCTCAATATCAAATACCACATCAGTAAAAGATTTGTTAAGTTTAATGTAAATTTTTAAATCTTCTTTCTTAGCATCAGAAGCCTTAAATATGTTACCTGAACTATTGAATATATACAACCCGTCCGGTGAAATCCTGTTTCTCCAGCCTATTTTATAGTCGCCATGATATGGAGAATCATATTGTTCTATCAGCTTCCCATTATCGTATTTAATCGTATAAAGATCCGTAGGACTTACATACATAGAAGAAAGTACAAAGGAGTTATTTACAGGATTAGGTTCTAAATATCCGGTCTTGTGAAGCAACAACTGGGATACTTCCTGCTTGGTTTCTCTGGAAAAACTCCTCACATATGGCGTTCCAATCCTATTATCTTCCGGAGATATGTATATATACCCATCATGTCCAACAGCCACATCAGAGAGAATATCTCCAACCATTATTTTATCCCTGTATTGAAGCGTATCGGCATCATATATGCCTATCATTCCCTGTGAGCCAAAGCCCACATATATTTCCCCATTGCCAAAAGCAATACAGTTAGAAGTATAACCCAAAGAAACAGATAGCATATCACCGGTTACAAAATTAATTTTAACCAATTCATCGGAACCGTTTATCATGTATATAAAATCATTGTCAGGATGAATAACGGAATCTTTTACTACCATATTGAGGTGAAGCTGGGCAAAGGGATCTTTTGATGTAATAGGTATGGATGTTGCTGTCGGTGTTGGAGTCGGCGTTGGCAAGTTATTTATAACATTATCTATGTTAATATTTTCAAGAATCAATTGACCTTCACCGTCATTGGACAAAGCAATCAATTTCCCATCCAAATAAAAGAGTTTTGATACTTTGCCTTTTGAATTGACAGAGTGTATATATTGAAAAGTATTATAATCATATACATCTATTTGCCCAGTACCCAAAGATGTAAAGAATAGGTTGTGATCCAAATCAAAAGCAATATTGAAAAAATCGTAGTTAAGTTTAAGTTTAAAGAAAAACCTCATATCCCGATTCTTATCTTCACTACAGGTAAATATACAACCCGTTCCGTTAAATAAGTACTTACCGTCGGGAGATATTTTAGAGTATGTATTCAATGAATAATCACCATGGTAAATTGAATCATAATTTGCCACAAACTCACCGTTATCAATATCAAAAGCTTCATAATCTGTCGGTGTTAAATCTGTAGTAACAATATAAATCTTGTTTAATATCGGATGGTACTCAATTAAACTCTTCTGCCTTACAGGTTTTGAATCCGTCAGTTCTTTAGTGGAACGTGAATAGCTGTTAAAATAGGTCCATTCGCCTGACCCTGAAGGTATATATAAGTAACCGTCCCTACCTGCAACAATTTCATAAGGATCAATGTCAATGTCTATTATTTCTTTTAATTTCATGGTTGTTGTATCAATTACTGCTATTGCACCACTTTGATCTTCCTTCTTTCTAGATGAACTATGAAAACCCGTAAGGACTGTGACAAACAGCTCATCATTAAAATAATCCATCCGCTCCAGTGAACCGCCTACATAGACCTCTCTAACCGTTCCGGTCTGAACATTAACCGAATATACTAAAGAATTTGCGCTATCGACTGCAAAAATTACCGGTTCTGTCGGATGTGATATTGCGTCACTAATTTTAGTGCCTATGGGAAACCTGAAAATTTCAGAAGATTCAGGAGCAGGTGTTGTATATACATCATCCAATACAGATGTATTTTTTGATGAATACACCTCTTCCGAAAAAGCCAACGAGTTTTCCCCTGATGTTTCTGTCTGAGTAAAGGATTTAGCTTCTGCAGGAAAAATTGTTAAGTCAGCTAAAAAAGAAGACATCACAAAACAGATTAACACGATCAAAGTTAATCTTCGGATTGATTTAAACATTCTTACCTCTCCCCTAATAACTAAATAAGACTTTTTAATTTCTCTGTACAAATATAATATAATAATTATGTTAATATGTCCATATTATTATATTCATGCCTTTATTCTCCTATTAGTGTAGAATTTTGCTGACAGTCTTTATAAAAATTCAGTTCAAAGAAGATTTTCATTTATAAAAAAGAGATATAGTATATTGTCTCTGTAATAAGCTTACTGTCAAATTAAAAGCTCTCACCCAAGGATAATAATCCTGTAGGCGAGAGCTGCATATCAAAATGGGGCAAAATGCCAAACTATATTAATAATATTAAATTTGTCCAATCATATCCCCTAACCATTCATCGACAGTTAATTTTTACAATTAACTTTACTTTTTACTTACAGGAAACTCTGAAATTTTGCGTAACAGATATCTCTTAATAAGTGTCAAGTCAAGGGAATCTACACGACCGTCTCCATCCACATCTGCTGCTAAAAAGCTGTATTCAGAAAGCTCATAAACACCTTTTCTTAAAATATATCTCTTCAAATACGTTACGTCTAACGAATCTACTTCTCCGTCTTGATAAACATCACCATATATGATTTTCAGTTCATTGATAACTTCAAACATCGGCATGCCGTTATCATTTTTAGATAAAGCACATAGCTTGCCATTTACATAAAACAGCTTCGATATTTCTCCAATTGAAGACAGGGTGTCAACGTTTTTAAAATCTTCGTAATTATATACGTAAATTTGATTACCTCCATTTGCAGTGTAAAACTTATTCTCTTCCATGTTAAATGCAATATCACTAAATGCTTTATCCAACTCAAAAGCAAAGCTCATATCCTTTGTTTTGTCCTCATCGCATGTAAATATAACCCCGGAACCGTTAAACAAGTATTTACCGTCCGGTGATATTTTGAAGTTCTTAGCCAATCTATAATCGCCATGGTAAGGTGAATCGTAAGAAGAAACAAACTTACCGTTATCAATATTATAAGCCGTATAATCTCTTGGTGATAAATCTGTATCAATAGTATAAATCCTGTTTAATGTGGGATGAAGCTCTGCAAAACTCTTCTGTCTTATTCTTTTTGAATCCGTTAATTTTTTAGTGGAACGAGAATAGCTGTTAATATTAGTCCATTGCCCTGATCCCGAAGTCACATATAAGTAACCATCTCTTCCGCAACGATATCAAAAGGATCAATATCTATATCTATTTTCTCTTTTAATTCCATTGTATTAGCATCAATTACCGCTATTGCACCATTTTGATCATCTTTAGGCCTATATGAATCGTGGGGACCTGTAAGGACTGTGACAAACAGCTCATCATTAAAGTAATCCAAACGCTCTATTGTGCCGTCTACATAGGCTTCTTCAACCGTTCCGGTCTCAACGTTAACTGAATATACTACTGAATTGGCACTGTCTACAGCAAAAATCACCGGTTCCGTCGGATGTGCCATTGCATCACTAATCTTAGTACCAACGGGAAATTTAAAAAGTTCAAAAGATGAAGAATCTAGCGAATTTCCCCCGGATGCTTCTACTGGAAAAATTGTTAAGTTAGCCAAAAAAGAATACATTGCAAAACAGATTAGTACAAATAAACTTGCTTTTTTTTGCTTTATACATTACCATACCCCCCTAGTACTTAATAATTTTTACATTTTTCCGTTATAAATAATATAATAATTGTATTAATTTGTCCATATTATTATTTTCATCCTTTTTTCTTGTAAGAGTGTAGCACTCCTATGCTTTAATTAAAGAACCCTTCCCATTAAAAATGCAAATGTAAAAAAACCAAGCAACATGGTTGACGTAAATGTCAGTACAATATCAACTTCCTTTCTTTTTGAAAGAACAGAAAGCCCTATATATATCGGCACCAGCGACATAATGTACCGAGATCCGCTAAGCAGCCATGACGGTGAATACGATACAAGCAAGAATACCAGCATATAAGCACTATAGGAAAGTCGAAGCCTGCCTATGGAATAAAAGATAAGAAAAACCACCAATAAAAAGGACAAAATACAAGGTATCCAATAGGTCAATCTAAAATTACTTTCCGGAGAAACAGCCAACCGTGCAAACTTCCTTAAGTTATCAAAAACGTTACCGAAGGAATTGTTGAAATCTTTTTTCTGATATACAATAAATGCATTCCAGCTGCCAAACAGTATTTTGTTTATCAATAGATATACAAAAGTCCCCAAAGGAATCATAAACATGTAAATTCCCTTGGTCAAAAAGCTTTTCATTATATTCTTATAATTCTTTTTTCTTATTTCCATGAATAACTGAGTCGAAAGTACATACTCAATAAATACCGGGACAATCAAAATAATACCCTGATTCTTTGTAAGTGCAGCAAGGAATCCGCAAATTCCGGCTGCAAGCCATTTATTCCTTCTCATATAATATAAGGACATTAAGGACAAAGCAACAAAAAGGCTTTCAGTATAAACAATACCGAAGAAAAACGAAAAAGGATAAATAAGCATATATTTTACAGATCTTACGGCTGTTTCCTCATCAAAGTCAACCCTGGCAAGCTTGTATAAATAAAAACAGCCTATCCCCAGGGATAAATCTGAAACAATTACACCTGCCAACAAGTAATTGCCAATTATCCTTGCAACTATACCGACTAAAAGGGAATAGAGGGGATAAAAAACAATAAGTTTTGCATTCTCTCCGCTGGCTGCATAGCCGTTTTGNNAATAAATAATCAGCCTTGAAGCTATTGCCACTCCGAATATCGTTAAAAAAATTTTAGCATTACTTTTTTTATCCATATCCTCAGGTATAACTTGTTCGACACCAACTTCTTTTATGAATACTCCCACCATCAAAACAATTACTGATATAACCGATAGAATTCCCAAAGTCCTGATATATTCAGGAAAACCGCTGTTTTGACCGAAAAAAAGCTGTATATAAGAGAAGATACCACTGTTACAATACAACCCGTATATGCAAGCCGTGTTTTAGCAGTCAATAGATTTTCTTTTCTAAAGAACAAAAAATATAGAGTAACGTCTGCAATAACAATAAAAAATAAGACACACAAAATTATATCCATTTTGCATACCTCCCTATAATGCATTTTTAATAAATTCGCAGGGAAAATACTGCATCCGATATCTGCAAGGCATTAAGAACTGAAAAGGAACAAGGGACATTACGAATTTCAATATAAAACATTCGAACTGCGAATATCAAAAACTACCCTCAACTGTATAGTGTATCTAAATGTCAATATGTATGTAGCGTATACCAATTAAAGTATGCTCAATAATTAGTTTAGCATTATAGTAATGTATTGTCTATGCTATTTTTTATTCGAAATAAATAAAATATTAATAATTACACACATTTGAAACAATAATGTTAAATTCATCAATATATTTACCTAAATAGTTTGAATTCTGACATTGATAAGAGATTACAGCCAAACAAAAAGGCCCTGGCAGCTAAAAAACCGCCAAGACCCTGCTTAATTTCTCAAATTAATTACTTTTTAGGGAAAGTAATGGAACACTTTTCTCCTTTTTCATTTGTATAGTTTAGAACAAAACCATCATCGGTAACCTGAATAGTTCCGTCTTCTCTATAATCTCCTTGACCTGCCAGCGTATAACCAAAGTATGCTTTATTACCCTTCATTCCCGTAACTCTTCCGCTTAATACAAAATCACTGTATTCCGATGAACTAACGGCTAAGTCAATGTAATAATCGAGAACGTTATTGCCGATCTTCAGCAAATAATTCTCGGGCTGCTGGGATTTTATATGTGCAGGATCTTGTTCAAAATCAAAATCCGCTCCGGTATAAGGTCCTGCATTTTCTTTAAGTGCAACCTCAATAAGCTCTGGAACATATCCTTCACCTTGGGACGTAATGGTTATTTTCTTGGTACTGCCATCCCATTGGACGTCTAAACCCATTCGTTCTGAAATAAATCTTACAGGAACCATTGTTCTTCCGTCTTTAATAATTGCTGCTTGATCTATAGGTACTTCTTGCATAAAAATATATTCTCCAAGAATATATTCATCACTTATTACGGCAACATTACTGCCTATTGTCAATCTGACATATTTATATGTACTTATTGATCTGAAATATTCATAATCCTTCGATTCATCCAGTGTCAGCATATCAATCTTATTGAAAATACTAACGGCTTTTTCTTCATCATTCCACCCAACCGTATATCCCAAAGATTCCGATACAAATCTTATGGGTACCAATGTTCTGCCACTGTCCGGGTCAATATACGGAGCAACATCCAAAGTCACATTTTCTCCGTTAACTACAGCAGAAGTACTACCCACCTGAAGTACAACCGTCTTTCCTGAAGTTTCTGCCAATACAATACTTGGAATGACTGCACCTACAAGCATCGTTACTAACAGGCCTGCCATCAAAACACTAAAAAACCTCTTTGAATTCATAAAAAACCTCCTCATAGTTTTGATAGAATGAACTGCTAATATAAAATCCCATTGATATAGTAGCTTTTCATCTTTCAAATGTCAATGATACATATATTCCACGTTATACAAACATCATTCTTTTTTTAATATCATCGATTTCATTAAGCATATGTCCGTTGGCCTTAAAGCATCGATTTATTAATGTATCTTTCTTTTTCCTTTTTTGTGTAAAAATGCGT
>LFSC01000028.1:86644-86865 GCA_001512505.1 Clostridiaceae bacterium DTU079
CGCATTAAAACCTTGTAAATATTTTATCATTCTCCAGTTTTAACCATTTTCGCTATTAATAAAACAAAATACGCCAGAATGGTTTCCCAGTCTGACGTTCTGTTTTTTGGAAATAAACTTTGTAATTGTAAGTACCATGTATATATTGACACCAAATGTGTAGTTACAAATAAGTTTGCTCACGGAGTGACAAAGTTTGCTCGTGTTGAAATGTAGTTGTT
>LFSC01000061.1 GCA_001512505.1 Clostridiaceae bacterium DTU079
GTGTATCATATTAATTGTCCCACTCCTTATCATACGGTCACCCCCATAAAAGTTTTCGTCACACTTTTATGGTAACCGTTTGGTTTGGTGTGGGTCAATTTCTGTCCGGCGCTATGGGTCAATTATACCCCGGCGGTGACAGAACAGGTTATCCAGCAAAATATGACTATGATTTTTCCTATGACAATTACATTAATCATAGGATATATAATTAACAGAGAAATCAGGGATGATACATTAAAAAACTTAATTACGGTACCTGTTAAATATTCAAAAATACTGGGTTCAAAATTATTGCTGGGATGTATTCTGTCCTTGATATATGGAGCGTTTTCGTGGTTTTTTACCCTGATAGCCTATAAATTGTTAGGCTTGGGCGGGTTAACAGTTAAGCTCTTTTTTAAATCATTCTTTCAGATTACGGTATTTAACCTGCTTTTATATATAGGTATCAGTCCTCTTATAGCTGTTACGGCAAAATCTGGCCTTAATCATTTAATGTCGGTAATTTTGGCTTTCGTTTTCGGCTATGCCGCAATGTTTATAAGCGGCAATAAGCTGCTTGTGAATATTTATCCGATTACGGCAGGCGGGATGATTATCGGGTTCAGAAATCACGTTCCAGCCGTAAAGGAAATGGCAAACCCTGTGCTTGCTGCTGTTTCTCTTACAATTACATTACTTATAACGATTCTTATTGTCCAATCCGCTAACGAATATAAGAGTGCCAAAAAGAATGAAGCAAAGGTTAAGCTCAGGCCTAAGAAAGGATGGTAATTCTGAAGAAAGCTCTTAAGCGAAAATCTTAGGCTATACTTAGGTATAAGAGTGTTATAGTTGATTTTTATAAACATAGTATTGTACGATTTTAGGAGTAAACCTTTGCTTTAGGAGACGGATCCGGTGACTTATACTTTAATGTGATACCAATTTCTATGGTCGTATCTATAATAAACCCCGTTATGTGTTTTGCGTTATCCAAATTAACACAGGAGAAGAGTTTGTTTCGGATTCGCCATATTTGCATGTGTTTGACCGTTTGAATGAAGTGCACCACCAGATAGAAGATAATGCGTGTATTCAATAAAGCAGGGTTTGCCTAATGGGAAAGCGTTATTAAGAATAGATTACACCATATAAGCCGGCGCATTCAGGAAAGCTACAATACAAATTTAACTGGTATAATTTCCATAAAATAATTATTGTTTTTATTCTAAACTTGGTAAAAATGCCAATGAGTTTGATGATAAATTATTATTATAATTACAATCAAAAAGGAGAATTGACTGTGAGATCATATATCGATTGCGTATACTGTTATTTAAAGCAAGCAGTATCCTGTATGAAAATGGCAGGAATAGAAGACGAGAAAAAAATGCACGAAGTAATATATGAGCTTATGGATTATGTGAAGACATTTGACACGGAGGTTACGCCTGCTGAAAACTCTTCGAGAGTTTTGTTAAAAGCATATGAACTGATAGGGATTGATGACCCTTATAAAGAGATAAAAAAGAAGTCAAATGATCTTGCTCTGGAATTATATAACGGGCTTAAGCAAAAAATTGAGAATTCGGACGACAGGCTTTATGACGCATTGAAAATTGCCGTTGCAGGAAATGTAATCGATTTAGGCATCAACAGGAGTTTTGATATCCATGAAGCATTGGCCCACAGCATGGATACCGGTTTTTCAATAGACCATTATGAACTTTTCAGAAAAAAGCTGGAAGAAGTTCAGGAGGTTTTGCTTTTAGGCGACAATTCAGGAGAAATAGTATTTGACAAATTACTCGTGGAAGAACTCACAAGGCTTGGCAAGCAAGTTACATATGTGGTTAAGGGAGCTCCTATACTGAATGACGCAACAATGGAAGATGCCCTCTATGTCGGAATGGACAAGGTGGCAAGGGTTATCACCAATGGTTCAAAATATCTTGGTGTATGCCTTGAGAGGGTATCGGAAGAATTTATTAATACCCTTTATAATGCAAACCTGATTATTTCAAAAGGACAGGCAAATTTTGAGTCTCTTGAGCAGGATGAGAATGTAAGAGGAAAGGCTTTTTTCCTTTTAAAAATAAAATGTGAATGTGTGGCAGATGTTGCAGGAGCGAAGTTAGGGGATGTAGTTTTCTTTACAAAATAATACAGCCAGAGCTCGATTTTCTGATTGTCTCTTTATTTATAAACAACTTCATGCGTTTTTACATTGAAGGTATATTGGCCGCGGAATTCATCCCCGTTTGCCTTGGTCCAGCAAAAATCCACAATTACCGTTTCCGAGTCTTCCCAGCCGGTAATTTCAATATACGGATCAGGCCTGTTTTCCTGCGGCTTTACGCTTTCATTGTAATGAGAAGCAATTTCATCGAGTTCAGGCAGTGATATCTGCTCTTTGTTTTCTATATCAACAATAATACTATCTCCCCAAATTCGCCCTGTATAATAAATCCCTAAATATTGGCTGTCGGGCGACCATGTAAAACTTACCGTGTAAGCCCAGCGCTCCATACTCCAGATAATATCGCCATTATCCGCGCTTAATATGCGGATACCTTCATAGGGAAAAAGCCCGGCAGCTGTAATGGATATAACTGTACCATATGCTTCGGCACGGTATTTCCCATCGGGTGAAAGAGAGGTTATTGTTTCGTTTTCCCTAATCATTATATCCGTTGGGACGTAATCCAATTTGGCAGTCTCTGTTGGAGTTGTATCTGTTGGAACAGTATTCGTCGTGGCGGCATTTGTCACAATGGTATCCATTTCTTTATAACAGCCTGTCATTAAAATAAAGACAAAAGATAGGACTATAAGAATAATGATCTTGTGAATGCTCCTCATATATAACATCCCTAAAACTTAAAAATTTTTTCCACAGAATTCGCATTTGCTTTCGTAATAAATTTTTTGACCTCTGCATATCTGTACTGCCCGCAATACGAATAATTTATTACATTCTCAAGGATAATGCAATCATAATATTTTTGGCTGAATAGATCAAGTCCAAATTTTTGTGTAAAATTCCCTCTGGCTAGAATCAGGGTAAATTATCACCACTAATCTCCAAATTTTACTGCTTCCGGCTCTTTTAGGTCAAGGATTTGCTACCGCCGGGCTGTGCCCGTCCTTGACCTAAAAGAGCCTCCAGCAGTTTGTAACACTTAACCAGTGGCGATTATCTCTACCCTATTGATACCACCTTTTCCTTCAGCTTCTGTGTCTTACTCCTACACCACTCAAAATACTCAGCCATGTCAAAATATCTCTTGCCACTTCCCCATTTCTCGTCTATTTCCATCAGTAATGCTCCTATTAGACGTATTGCGGATTCCCTGTTCGGAAATATCCTTATCACCCTCTCCCGCCGCCTTATCTCTTCATTTAACCGCTCTAATCCATTTGTAGTACGCAGTCTCCTGCGATACTGCTCAGGAAGTTCCAATACAGCTGTCGCATCTTCAAACCCTTCTTCCAATATATCCATCGTCTTGGGTGCCTTCTCTTTATACTCCTCTAATACTTCCTTCAGCAACATTCTCGCCGTTTCTAAATCGGGTGCCTCTAATATAGCTCTCACCTTACCATGAATCTCTTTCTGTAACTGCTTCGGTGTCTTATCAAGAATATTTCGCATAAAATGTGTCTGACATCTCTGCCATGTCGCACCCTGAAAATATTGACTGATAGCTCGTACAAGTCCTTTATGTTGGTCTGATACTATAAGGTCAACTCCATGTAATCCCCTTTGTTTAAGCCATGAGAAAAATTCTCCCCAGCTCTCCTCAGATTCACTATCCCCTACCATAAATCCTAATACCTCTCGGTAACCTTCTTCATTTATCCCAATGGCAATTAATAACCCTCTTTGCCGAACTCTCCCTTCTTCCCTTACCTTTATCACCATAGCATCTACTATAATAAATGGAAACCTCTTTTCATTAAGTGGCCTGGAAATCCACCCTTGAACAATCGGGTCAAGGTTCTTACATAGTTCAGATATAGTGGATCTGGAAAATTCAGAACCGCAAAGTTCATATGTTATCTCTTCAATCTTCCTTGTAGATACACCATTAACTACCATTTCCATTAGGGCTAGCAATAACGCCTGTTCACTCCGTTGATAACGTTGAAATAAGTCAGTTGTAAATTTCCCATATCTAAACCTAGGAATCTGCAATACTATATTCCCAACCCTTGTCTCTAATCTTCTCTTGTAATAACCATTACGATAATCTTCTCTTTCTTCAGTCCTTTCATATGGCTCAGCTTTAATCTGCTCGGCAGCTTGTGCCTGTAGCACTTGATTTAATACAGACTCTAATAACTTGGTCATACCCTCATCTTTAACCCCTTTTAAAAAAAGATAGT
The DNA here is from genome assembly GCA_001512505.1 of Clostridiaceae bacterium DTU079. Classification (GTDB taxonomy): domain Bacteria; phylum Bacillota; class Clostridia; order Acetivibrionales; family Acetivibrionaceae; genus Hungateiclostridium. The sequence continues at coordinate 4,375 of LFSC01000061.1, forward strand.
GCAAAATTTCGGAATCAATGGTAATATTGTATTGAGCCATTTCTCATCCCTCCAGTTAGTTGTTTTTTCCAATTTAATTCTAACCAGAGGGGTGGGGGTGGCTCAACCCCTTTTTACACAATTTTATGGACTTAACTGCTGAATAAATAACCAGATGTAAACCATCACTTGAAATATTATCTAATCGGCATATATACTTTTTGATTCTAAAAAAATCTATGAGAGCTGTTCAAAATGTGATAGAATAAATCTCAGTGTTTGCTGATAAAACAGATTTGTTTATCGGCTTTTCCAAGATTGTATTGGCAGCTTGGACGTTGGTTATAAAATAGCTGAATATATTTAAGCAATTATTTCAAAAAAAGGGGGCAAGCATTAAATGGAAAAAGCAAAGGTTTATTTTTCGGATTTTCGTACGGTGCCTTTCGGAGACGGACTACCTACCAAACTTAAGAAACTCATAAAAAAAGCCGGTATCGGTCAGATAGATATGGATGGCAAGCTAGTTGCTGTCAAGATGCATTTTGGTGAGCTGGGAAATATCAGCTACCTTCGTCCCAATTATGCCAGAGCTGTGGTTGACGTTGTAAAGGAACTGGGCGGCAAGCCTTTTTTGACCGACTGCAATACCATGTATCCCGGAAAACGTAAAAATGCCCTTGAGCATTTGGAGTGTGCATGGGAAAACGGCTTTACGCCGTTGACTGTAGGATGTCCTATTCTGATCGGGGATGGACTGAAGGGTACTGATGATATTGCGGTACCTGTAAAGGGAGGACAATATGTAAAGGAAGCCAGAATCGGTCGGACTATTATGGATGCTGACGTGTTCATCAGTCTGACTCATTTCAAGGGGCATGAGATGACTGGCTTTGGCGGAGCGATTAAAAACATAGGCATGGGCTGTGGCTCCCGCGCAGGGAAAAAGGAACAGCACAGTGATGGCAAGCCGCATATCGACCAGAATTTGTGCCGGGGTTGCCGCAAGTGCCTGAAAGAGTGTGCCAACGATGCTTTAGTATTTGACACAGCAAGCAAAAAGATGACGGTTAATAAGGAAAATTGCGTGGGCTGTGGTCGTTGCCTTGGTTCTTGTAATTTTGATGCTATCTCATTCGATAATGATGCTGCCGTCGAGCAGCTAAACTATCGTATGACGGAATACGCCAAGGCAGTGGTGGACGGCCGTCCTTGCTTCCATATCTCTCTGGTGGTGGATGTGTCACCCTTCTGCGACTGTCATGGAGAAAATGACGTGCCTATTTTACCTGATTTGGGTATGTTTGCATCCTTTGACCCGGTAGCATTGGATCAAGCCTGTGTAGATGCCTGTCTGAAAGCTACACCACTTCCGGGAAGCCACCTGACCGACAACATGAAAAAGCCGGACTTTGTTGACCATCATGACCACTTCATCAACACCACGCCCGAATCCGAATGGCGTTCCTGTATGGAGCACGCGGTGAGAATCGGTTTGGGTACGCGGGATTATGAGATTATTGTAGTTAAATAAACAGGAGGGTCAAATAAACAATTGTGGGGGATAAGTTGGAATAATCACAACGATTCTTATCAAAAAGAATTCAAAACATGGTTAAGTAAACGGTTTGTTGGGAGCCAACCGCCCGAGAACATCAGAATATCATAAAAAAGACTGACTGTCACACGTGGAAACGGTGGTGTTGATAACGAAAGAAAAATGATTCCAAGGAGATCAAAAGGAGATCAATATGAAAATTGATAAGAATATATCTGTTTGATATCTTATTGGATTTCAAAGAAGTATAAGCTTGAATGTGCAGTAGAGTAAATAACTAATTTTGGAAATATTGCATATTTTCATCATATTATTCTTGAGCATAAACGGTTATAATGAAAATGTGATTAATGACAATATGCTTTTATGAGACTTGCCCTAAGACCATTTAAAATATTTAGTCATCCATTTTTAGAATATACAAAAGGAAGTGGAAGCATTACTTCATCACAGGAAAAGATTGTGAAGATTAAATAAATTCTTATCAAAAAATTAAAGTCGCAAGCTTTTTTATTTGAAGTTGCAGGGGAAATAGAGCCGAAAGAAAGCTTGAACAACTTAAAAAAGCATCAAAGTAAAAAATTCTATTGACAGGGCAAGTTGAGGTATATTAAAATTAATAGTAAAAAAACGTAAAAGAGCGATGACGAAGAGGAGTAACATGAATTATCGTTCACAGTGAGCGGGGAATGGTGAGAACCCTGTAAAGTGAATTCATGCGAATAACACTTCACCAGCTTCAATCTGAAAGTCATATTGCATATGGCGAGTAGGTGCGACGTAAGCCGTACGTTACAACGGCAGACACTAAGGAGTGACTGTACAATTGAGTACAGTAATTCAGGTGGTACCGCGGACGTTGATATAGTGCTGTTCGCCCTGAAATTTTATTTCGGGCGAGCAGCTTTTTAATTTAAAGAGCGCTCTCCCGACACAGTGAATTAAGAAAACATGAGGAGGGAGATTTTATGTCAGAGATTTATCGTACCAAGACAATGAATCAAATTACCGAAGAAGATATCGGCACCGTCCTTAAAATTGCCGGTTGGGTGGAAAACATCCGGGATCACGGCGGTGTGTCCTTTATTGACCTTAGGGACATGTACGGTGTCATGCAGGTGGTATTCAGAAACATTGAGTTTCCAAAAGGTATCAGAAAAGAGGAATGCTTATCCATTGAAGGTGTGGTGGAAAAACGGGATGAAGAAACCTACAACCCCAAGATTCCCACCGGTACCATTGAGCTAGCGGCACAAAAGGTTACGGTTTTAGGCCGGGTCTACAAGGATTTGCCCTTTGAGGTTACCACTTCCAAAGAAATTCGTGAGGAAGTGCGCTTAAAGTACTGTTACCTTGATTTGAGAAACCGTAAGGTAAAGGACAATATTCTGTTTAGGTCCCAGGTTATCAGCTTTTTAAGGCAGAAGATGACCGAGATGGGATTTGTCGAAATCCAGACACCGATTCTGTCGGCATCCTCTCCGGAAGGAGCAAGGGATTATATCGTTCCATCCAGAAAGTATAAAGGAAAATTTTATGCACTGCCCCAGGCACCCCAGATATATAAGCAGTTATTGATGGTGTCGGGCTTTGACAGGTATTTTCAGATCGCCCCTTGTTTCCGTGACGAGGATGCGCGGGCCGATCGTTCTCCGGGCGAGTTCTATCAGCTCGACTTTGAAATGAGCTTTGCCACCCAGGAAGATGTTTTCCGCGTGGGCGAGGAGGTTCTGACGGAAACCTTTAATAAGTTCGCACCCGAAGGGTATGAAATCACCGAGGCACCGTTTCCCGTTTTCAGCTACAAGCAGGCCATGCTGGAGTTCGGTACCGACAAGCCGGATCTTAGAAACCCCTTGCGTATCATAGATGTGACTGATTTCTTCCGGAGATGTGCCTTTAAGCCCTTCCACAACAAGACGGTCAGAGCTATCAAGGTTCATGCCGATATGTCTAAGGGCTTTCATGAAAAGCTGCTGGAATATGCACTGTCCATTGGCATGGGCGGGCTCGGCTACCTTGAAGTTCAGGAGGATATGACCTATAAAGGCCCCATCGACAAATACATTCCCCAAGAACTAAAAGGGGAGTTGGCCCAAATTGCCGGCCTTGTTCCCGGTGATGTCATATTCTTCATCGCCGACAAGGAAAAGCTTGCCTGCAAATATGCAGGGTTAATCCGCAATGAGCTGGGCAAGCGCTTTGACATCTGTGAGAAGAATGCTTACCGCTTCTGCTATGTCAATGATTTTCCGATGTATGAAATCGACGAAGAGACCGGAAAAGTGCAATTTACCCATAACCCCTTCTCCATGCCGCAGGGTGGGCTGGAGGCGCTTAATACCAAGGAACCTCTGGATATCTTGGCTTACCAGTATGATATTGTCTGCAACGGCGTTGAGCTTTCCTCGGGCGCAGTCCGGAACCATGACCTGGATATCATGGTGAAGGCCTTTGAGATTGCGGGCTACGATGAGGAGACCTTGAAAAAGAAGTTCGGAGCATTGTATAATGCATTCCAGTACGGAGCGCCGCCTCACGCCGGTATGGCCCCGGGGATTGAACGAATGATCATGCTCCTTAAGAATGAGGAAAACATCCGCGAGGTCATGGCTTTCCCCATGAACAGCAACGCACAGGATCTTTTGTGCGGCGCGCCCAATGAAGTGACCGAACAGCAGCTTCGTGAGGTGCATATTAAAATCAGGAATTAAGCGTGTTTGAATTATCCGGACAAATTTGACAGCCTGATGCTGTCAGAAATGGAGTGAGAATTATGTCAATTTCAAAAACCGAGATAGAAAAGCTCGCAAAGCTTGCAAAGCTGAGCTTTTCGGATGAGGAGCTTGAACGATTTACCGCTGAATTTGATGAGATTATAGCATTTGCAGATACCATCAACCAATCCATCGAAGGCGGGACTGAAGAGATAAGAAACGTAGGTGCCAGGATGGTTTCATTTGATGATCTGCGTGCTGATGAAGTGATGCCATCCCTGCCCAATGAAAAAATCCTTTCCAATGTCGAAGGGTATAACGGATTTTTCAGCGTGGAAAGGAGTAAAAAATGAGAACGAAAATATCTGAATTGGCCAAAAGACTTCGAAACCGCGAAATTTCTGCGGTGGAGCTTACAAAAGCATATATCGGTGCAATTGAAAAACTGAATCCAACCCTTAATGCCTATGTGCATTTGACCTTTGATACAGCCCTGAATGCTGCGGAGCAGGCCGATCAAAGGCTTAAAGAGGGAGATGCGCCGCTGCTTTGCGGTATCCCCATGGCCCTGAAGGACAATATTTGCACTGACGGGCTTAACACTACATGCTGCTCCAAAATACTCAAGGGCTTTAAGCCTTACTATGATGCTACCGTCTGGGAGAAGCTGAAAGCCCATGGTGCAGTGCTTCTGGGCAAGACCAATATGGATGAGTTTGCCATGGGAAGCACTTCGGAAACCAGCTGCTATGGGGCTCCGCTTAATCCCAGAAACACGAATTATGTTACCGGAGGTTCTTCGGGTGGCTCGGCTGCGGTTGTTTGTGCCAATCTTGCGGCATACAGCCTGGGCTCGGATACGGGCGGTTCCATCCGTCAACCGGCATCCTTCTGTGGTGTGGTGGGATTTAAACCTACCTATGGCGCAGTATCCCGTTATGGGCTCATCGCTTACGGCAGCTCTCTGGACCAGATCGGCCCCCTAACAACTAGTGTGAAGGATGCTGCCATTGTTTTCGATGCTATCAAAGGTGGCGATAAGCTGGATCAGACCAGTGTGGATTATGACTATGGATCCTCTCTGGCCGAAAGCCTTGACCGGGATGTCAAGGGCATGCGTATCGGTGTTGCTGAGGAGTTCTTTGACGGAATCAATCCGGAGATTAAATCAAAGATAGAGGAAGCCATAAAGCTGATTGAAAGAAATGGTGCCGTGATAGAAAGCATCAGGCTTCCGGCCTTAAAGTCTGCGCTTCCGGTATATTACATTATCGCCTGTGCCGAAGCATCCTCCAACCTCGGACGATATGACGGCATCCGTTATGGTTATCGCACATCTTCTTATGCCAGCATTGAGGAAATGATTGTTAAAACCAGGAGCGAAGGCTTTGGCGACGAAGTAAAACGCCGCATCATGCTGGGAACCTATGTGCTGTCCAGCGGTTATTATGATGCTTACTACAAGAAAGCCTGCCTGATTCGTGAAGAGATAAATCGGGAATTCGATGCCGTCTTTGAAAAATGTGACGTGCTCGTTGCTCCTACGGCGCCCAATACTGCATTCCCACTGAACTACAAGGGTGCAAGCCCGGTTGAGATTTACTTGTCGGATATCTGCACGGTGCCCGTCAATATCGCAGGCGTTCCGGCCATCTCAATTCCCTGTGGTGAGGACGCCAAAGGACTTCCCATCGGCATGCAGATCATCGGTAAGAAGTTTGATGAGGCAACAGTGCTTCAAGTGGCTCATTTTTATGAACAAAGCGCCGGAAAAGTGATTGGCGATTACGAAGGAGGTGCCGGGATATGAATTATGAAATTGTCTGTGGCATTGAAACCCATGTAGAACTGGCAACCAAAACCAAGATTTTCTGTGGATGCACCACCGAATTCGGGGGAGAGCCCAACACCCATTGCTGCCCTGTTTGCACCGGTCAGCCGGGATCCCTTCCCATTCTCAATCAAAAGGTGGTGGAATATGCCATTAAAGCCGGCCTGGCGCTGAACTGCAAAATTAATACCAAATCTCATATGGACCGAAAAAATTATGTATATCCCGATTTGCCCAAAGCTTACCAGATATCTCAATATGATGAGCCTCTGTGTGAAAAGGGATATATCGAGTTGGACAGCGGCAAGCGCATCGGCATTACCCGCATTCATATCGAGGAGGATGCCGGAAAGCTGGTCCATGAGAACGGGTATACCTATATTGACTATAACCGTGGCGGTGTTCCGCTGATTGAGATTGTTTCCGAGCCGGATATTTCTTCTGCCGAAGAGGCAAGAGAGTATGCCGAAAAGCTTCAGCTTACCATGCGCTATATCGGGATATCGGACTGCAAGATGCAGGAGGGCTCCATGCGCTGCGACGTCAATCTTTCGCTGCGAAAGCCCGGTGATTCCCGTTTCGGTGTGAGAACCGAAATTAAGAATATAAACTCCTTGAGTTTCATTCGAAAGGCCGTTATAGCCGAGGCTGAAAGACAGGCTGATATTCTGGATGCGGGAGGAATCATTGTTCAGCAGACCATGCGTTACGACGAGGGAACCAATAGCATCACCCCTATGCGTGATAAGGAAAACTCCGATGATTACCGCTATTTCCCTGATCCCGATATTCTAAGATTCAGTATAGATGATGAGAAGGTGGAAGAAATTCGAAAATCCTTGCCCGAGCTTCCCTTTGACAAGCTCAAACGGTACGTGAATGACCTGGGGCTTCCTGAAGCTACAGCCAGACTGATTTTCAAGTACAGAAAGGTGGCTGAATTTTTCGAAGGGACGCTGGCCGAGGGAGCAAGCGTCAAAAATACGGCTAACCTGATTGTTGGCACTATCTTTTCAAATATGGATACCGAGGAAGAAAAGGAATTATTTGATATAAGGATTTCCGCTGACCAGTTTGCCGCTCTTGTAAAGCTGGCCGATGAGAAAAAAATCAACATCGGAGTTGCCCAGAGCACCTTGCAAAAGATGCTGGATAGCGGAAAATCGGTAGAGGAGTTTATTAAGCCGGAGGATCTTGTGGGTATCTCCGATGAGGAGCTTGAAAGCTTGTGCAAGGAAGCCATCGATGCCAATCCCAAGGTGGTAGCCGATGTCAGAGGCGGTAAGGACAAAGCCATCAACATGCTGTTCGGCTATATTATGAAGAAAACCGGTGGCAAGGCAGATATTCGCAAGGCTGAAGTCTTGCTAAGAAAACTGATCGGACAATAAAAATGCAGGGTATAAATGATAGCGGTTTTATTAAATTTAATTTTAAAATGAAATTTTTAATTTTATATCTTGCAAAATATTGAAGAGTCTGCTATAATGTAGTAAAGTTGAATTATTCGATGGACTATAGAAGGAGAATTGTTAGTGGTTGTTATAAGGGCCTTTTATAGTTGAAGGCAATGTGCAAAAGATGCATCAAGAAGGGTTGAGTATTTTGCGTGATGTGATGCAGCATTACAAAGCATGAAATTAGACTGGCGGATTCCTGCAATCACTGCTATAATTGATACGCATTTATAAAAGGTTATTTTTAGTGACATTATCGGAAGGCAATTTATTGATATAGAATCCAAAGGAGGATTCTGGTTATCAAAGCCTGAAGCAATTAAATAGTGTTTTAACAGAAACAGAGGCGTTTCACTAAGAGAGTGGAATGCCTTTTTTGCGTTCTTCTATTGGTTTATAACCGGTAATGAACCGGAAATTATTGTAATTTTATTGTTAGATCAAGCTTTTATAGTATTTTGAAAGGAGAGTCAATTATGGAAAAATGTATTTATGAGAGGTCAAAATGCACTGATGAAGTCTGTTCCGGTATGTTTGGTTCAGCTGTGTTTAGTGATACGGTAATGCAGGAACGTCTGCCAAAACCTATTTATAAGAAACTGAAGAAGACAATTAAGGAAGGCCTTCCGCTTGATGCGGATGTAGCTGAGGTCGTTGCCTGTGTGATGAAAGATTGGGCGGTTGAATTGGGTGCAACCCATTTTACCCACTGGTTTCAGCCGTTGACCGGCGTTACTGCCGAAAAGCATGACTCCTTCCTGTCACCTACAGGAGACGGCAAAGCCATTATGGAATTCTCAGGCAAGGAGTTAATCAA
>LFSC01000019.1 GCA_001512505.1 Clostridiaceae bacterium DTU079
GACAAAATCAAACATTTGCAGCACCTCCTTTAGCACCAAACAGCCATGGCTTTCTCAATCCCTGTATCTGTGATACTGTATTTAGCATAATTCTTGTAGCATAAACAGCAGTTAAAAAGTTTAATATTATACCTATACCAAGCGTGAAGGCAAAGGACTGTACTGCACCGGTTCCGATAAAATAGAGCACTGCAGCGGTAATCAATGTGGTTATGTTACCGTCGAAAACCGCAGTTAATGCCGATTTAAATCCGGAATCGACGGAAGACTGGACAGTCTTTCCGTTTCTAAGCTCTTCTTTAATTCTTTCGAATATTATAACATTTGCGTCAACACTCATACCTATGGTAAGAATTATACCCGCTATACCAGGAAGAGTAAGGGACATACCAGTTAATGCAATCACCAGTATCAAACCCGTCATCTGCCCCAAAAGGGATATGCATGAAATAAAACCGGGAAGTCTGTAAAACATAATCATAAACAGCCAGATAAGAATCAATGCAACTATTCCGGCAATTACACTTATTGTAAGTGCACTTTCTCCGATGATTGGACTAATGGCATTGATATCTTTTGCCTCAAGGTTAAAAGGCAACGCCCCGGCACTGATAACTGCTGCCAGCTCTTTTGCTTCTTTCATAGCCTGGTTGCGTTCGTACACTCCCAATTCGATAACCGCATTATCTTTACCGGTTATCTGTTGGTTGACAATCGGCGCATTTATCATATAATCATCAAGATATATTGCAATTCTCTTACCAATAAGTCTTCCTGTTGCTTCCTCAAACTTTTTTGCTCCCTCATCACTGAATATCAGCCTTACATAGGGCATACCGGTCTGCGGATTTGTCTCCGCCCTGGCTTCTACTATTTCACTTCCCTGAACCACTATCCTGTCGGTCATGACATAAGCTCCGGTTTCAGGATCAATCTTGTCCTCATCAACTTCCCTGAAGGAAAGCATAGCCATTGCTCCCAAATCCGCCATTGTTTCATAAGGATTAAGGCTTGTGGCATCTTTCTTATATGGAATCTCAACCAAAACCCTTTTATTAACCCTATCTACATTTACGTTTTTATCATAAACCTGCTTTGCTTCCAATCTTTTATCTATTATTCCCTTTACGGTATCCAACTGGTCATCGGTAGGTTCTACGCCTTCGGGTGCCGTAAGAACCGCACTGACTCCACCACGAATATCGATACCATACCTTATTTGGTCATACGCTCGTTCCATTTTAAAACTTATTCCCGGAACATTAAATCCTGCTATTACAACAGCAGTTACAATAGCAATTACTGCAACAACCAGGAAGCATTTAATCCCGCTGCTTGCTTTCATCTGTTAAATTCCCCCTTTTTCAATCTTGTCCACATGTGGTTATTATATAACTATAATAAATCGACGTCAATATACTATTTTTTCTTATATACACACCATCAGTAAGCCTTTTCATATTCATCAAGCTTCACTACAGTAAATATGTTCCATTGATAATGAGCTGAAACTTAAGACCTAAAAACTCTGCAGCTCTTCTGTTCATGGTCATTCTGGCCAAAAATATTTCAAAATAATCCATTACGGGACAAATTTTTGTATCGATGCGAAGTTCCAGTACGACAAGATTTTTTTCTCGGTCAATAATGACATGGGAACTTTCGACCGCATAATTTACCCGGTCGTGAATATCAAAGGTCACGATATCATTATTTCTTACCCGGGTTCTGTGAACGTCGGACTTGTCCGCAATAATCAAAGCTGCCGAAATATTGCTTACGGCTGCCCCGGTGTTCTCGTCGTGATTGCCTATGGCCAGCATTATCTCTGCAGCCTCGCCGTAGCTCATACCCATCTTAGTTAAAATATTGTAAGCCAATATAGCCCCGGAATGGGCATGATCCACCCGGTTTACCGCATTTCCGATATCATGAAGGTAGCCCGCAATTTTTGCAAGCTCCACCTCTCTATCGCTAAAGCCCAGCTTTTCAAGAATCTCTCCTGCTGTCTTCGATACCAGCCCCACATGCCTGTAGGAGTGTTCGGTATATCCCAAAGCAGCAAGCTGCTTGTCACCTATCTCCAAAAAAGAATTTACTTCTTCGTTATTCTTTATATCCTCTAAAGTAATAAGTCCCATAAAAGCCCTCCCAGTATATAAAAACTATATATCCTGTGCTTTTATCCACAATGCACATTCAACCCTCTTCTTCTCCAGTTCACAGCCAATGTTGTAGGGTATGTTGATATCGCCGTTAAACTGGTATGAATTTGCCGCACATCCTCCGCTGCAATAAAATTTTACCCAGCAGCTATCGCAGTCCTTTCTGGTATATACATTGGAGTTCTTGAAATAATTTTGAATATCTTTGTTTAAGGTACCGTCCAATACATTGCCCATTTTAAACTTGCCGTTGCCCACAAATTGATGGCAAGGATAAATATCTCCCTCCGGAGTAACGGCAAGGTATTCATGTCCGGAACCGCATCCACTAAGGCGTTTGATTATGCATGGACCCTGGGTCAAATCTATCATAAAATGGAAAAAGTTAAAGCCTTTACCCTCCTTCCTTCTTCTGACAAATTCCCGGGCAAGCTTTTTATATTCTTCAAACAGCTTCGGAAGGTCTTCCTCTCTTAAATCAAGGCCGCTGTCCTTGGCTGCCACCACCGGTTCCACGGATATCTGCTCAAAACCCTCATCAGCCAAATGAATAACATCCTCTGAAAAATCCAAATTTTCCCTGGTAAAGGTTCCTCTTACATAATAATTGTCCTGCTTTCTTAACTGTGCCACATGCTTGAACTTCGGCATTATACTTTCATAACAACCGGTACCGTCGACCCTTAGGCGCATTTTGTCATTTACTTCTTTTCGGCCGTCAATGCTTAGGACAATATTTTGCATATTTTCATTTATATATTTTATATTTTCTTCATTTAACAGCAACCCATTAGTCGTCAATGTAAACCTGAAATTTTTTCCACATTCTTTTTCTTTGCTCCGGCCATACTCCACAATCTCTTTTACCACGTCAAAATTCATCAGAGGTTCCCCGCCAAAAAAATCCACTTCAAGATTTCGGCGATTTTTTGACTTTTCAATAAGAAAATCAATGGCCTTTTTTCCGACCTCAGAACTCATCATTGTCCTTTCACCGCCAAAGTTTCCGGTGGAAGCAAAGCAATATTTGCACCTTAAATTGCAGTCATGGCTAATATGAAGACACAAAGCCTTTACTACGGATTCCCTCTCATTCTTCGACACATAATTTCGATAAGGATCCTCTGAATAGAGAAGCCCTTCGGCCTTAAGACTGTCAAGCTCTTCTAAAGCCTCATCAATATCTCTGGCATCATACTTTAACGATAATTTCTCCTTTATTTCTTCGGAAGTAAACTTTTGATAATAATCCAATATATCATAGGATATGTCATCAACAACATGCACGGCACCACTGTTGACATCAACAACGATGTTAGTGCCCATCAACGAAAACTTGTGTATCATTGTTTTCCCACTTTCCCCTCTTTTCACATATCATTATATTAATTTTTCTGGCTGTGCTCCGATTTTGATCATTTTTTGAGATACACTATACTACTAAAAAAGCTCGAGGCATCGAGCCCCCATCGCTTTTTAGTCATTTCACTTCGTGAAATCCTACTAAAAAAGTGAAAAGCGAAATCTCCTTTCACTTTTCACTTCTTTTATTTTATCTGAATCACAATTTGCTTTTTGTAAAAGCACAGCTAAAAACTCTTATGGCAAAACACCATTATGTAAAAGGATTATTTCTTTTCGCAGCTTTGATTGGCTACTGTGCAGGAAGTCTTGCATGCCGATTGGCAAGAAGTCTGACATTCACCGCAACCGCCTTTTTTCAAGCTGTCTTTTAATGTTGAACCGTTTAAAACCTTGATATGTTTCATTTATTTTCCCTCCATAGTGTAATGTACAGGATGTATTATAGCATAAAACCTCTTTGATGCAAAGAATATTATAAAATTTCTTTATCATTCTATGACCAAATGTTATATCCAGATGGCCTTTATCCTATATATGCATATATAAAGTTCATAATTATCTGTCCTACACTTGCCCTGTTTGCAGTATCTTGAGGAGCATATAAATTATTACCTACACCTGCAATCAATCCGTACCGTTTCATATCGGCAACTGCCTCCTTTGCCCAGGAACTGATTTTATCATCATCGGCAAATTCAGCATACTCCTTTGCATCCAAATTAATCCCTTTATACTGCATGTATTTACGCAGCATGACCGCCATTTGCTCACGGGTAATTAAATCGTCAGGTCTGAACAAACCGTCACCGTATCCGGAAATAATGCCTTTGTCGGCAGCCCAAGCAATTGCCGGACCATACCACATATTTATATCAACATCGGTAAAGGCAGATGTCTTATAACCGGATAAATCTGCTCCGTCAAGCTTTGACAACACTGTCGCAAACATTGCTCTCGTCATGCCACCGTTAGGATCGAATATTTCATCCCCTATTCCTGAGAATATGCCTCTTGAGGAAATAAAATCAATCGTGTTAACTGCCCAGTGCCCATCGATATCGTTAAAGTTCTTCTTATTGTTTATAACACCATAAGTCCCAGGTTCCGATATCAATATAATCATTGCATTGTCTTTGTATACGGAGAATGGCATTACAACATCCTGTCCATCTTTTTTGAGAACACCCACATGTGAATTTCCGCCGTCTTTGTATGGCAAAGTAAGAATAACGGGTTTGGATAATTCGCTGATGTCTTCTTCATTTATAGTGACACTGCCATCCGGATTTAATTTTAGTTCAGTTTCTTTTCCGTTAAGAAGTATTCCATCACCTTCAGTTACCTGGGAAGCTCCGGACTCAACCGTAACGGTCAATACAGGATTACTTCCTCCGCTCATAGTAAATGTCAGTGTGGCTTGTCCATCCTCAAGGGTTTCTAAATATGCTGCTTTTATAGTAAACATATTTCCGTTCACAATATAATCCTGGTTGGGAATTAGTTTATAACTGCCGTTCTTAATTTCGCGGAATGCATAGCTTCCAGAAGAAAGCTTAACCGTAATATCCGCTGGCGCAGATTTATCGAACTTAAACTCGCTGACATCCAGAGTCGCTGAAATAGTATTATCGCTTCCACCGGAACTTCCGCCGGTATATCCTCCACCGCCGGTTACATTATAACTAAACCGTGCTTCAAGCATCCTTTCCTTTGAAACTGTGAATGTGTACGTAGCACCTGCTCCATCAATTTTTCTGCCACCCTCATACCAACCTTCAAATGTATAATTGGTATTTGGCCTTGCAGTCAATGTCACTTCTGTTCCGGACGCAAAGGTACCGGCTCCTGAAACTGTACCACCTGTACCTGCCTTTGCGGATATTTTATACAAGACGGAAGAATCAGCTACAGTCACGGTTATTGTATCAAATACTTCATCCGTAACTTTTGATGTAATAGTTGTAGTACCGGGTCTAAGCGGAGTTACCAATCCTTCTGAATCAACATGTACCACATCCGGATCTTCAACTGACCACAGGACATTTTTTATTGAAGAATTTGCCGGATAAATATTCGTACCAAGTTGAACACTGTCGCTGTCAACCGAATCAAAATGAAGCTTATTTACTGAAATATCTACCGATGTCGGCTGTATAATTTTAACCTCTTCCATAATTCCTTCCGGATTCACATCCGTTTCATCAGGATTTTTGGTGATGACGTAAAACTGTTGGTTATCTTCAGTGTTCCAATCTTCTTCAAGGGATTCTAATTTGAAGAAGTAAGTCTTAGTATTGGACTCATCAAATTGCACTTGGGTTTTATCTATTTGATATAAATATTGAACATTGGCATCATTGCTAACTTCTCCAATGTTTTTTATATCCAAGACAATCCCTTCGGGAGAATCCTCTCTTATACTTATAGCAGCATGTGCCACTGTATTTGCTTCATTTCTTGCCGTTAATGCAAATACAACAGAATCTCCAAGGTCATAGGTATCTAAGCTTAATGAAACGTCCACATGCCCTAAAGTAATTTGTGTCCTGTTATTATCCGGTTTAGAATCTTCATCGATATTAACCGTTACATCCGCTACTGTTACACTATTAATAGATGATATATCAATATCCTCCGTTAATTCTATTTGCTCTCCCGGGTTCAGCGACACATCCAATGTTTTATATAAATAGTTATTGCCGTTAGCATCTACACTTAATTCAATTGACGGAATCACCGAATCACCGTTATTGGCCAGATAGATTGTCAATGGTTGCTTATTGCTTTGTGCATTTGCCTTATCGACTGCCGCATATAGTAATTCAACATCATTATGTGGATAAATTGTAGCAAATTTTAGAGATGTTTTTACCTCTTGATTCTCAGAAAAAGATGCTGTATTTAAAATAGCAACATATTCACCGCTTTCCAAAAGCTCTATATCCATATATGAAATGTTGGTATCGAGATTATCCAGTATAACAACCGGTGAACTCCATTCTCCATCGGCAAAAATTGATGCCTTTAGAACTGACCTAACTTCACCTGTATCGGCATTCTTTTCAGAATCTACCCAAACTATTGCTGACTTCGCTCCATTGCTTACATATTTGTACGATGAAGACGCACTTCCGTTTTCACCGGTAATAATTTTTGCAAGAACTTGAGTTGTTGGGTTGTACCGGTAAATAGCACCTTCTGAATGCCAAAGGAATACATTGTTTACAAATTGCAGTGATGCCGACTCATTTCCCGAGTTGAGGGATTCACAAGTTGCCCCTTTTAATAGATAAATATTGGATTTCTCCGCATCCTCTTCTAAAACAGCATAAAGTATTTGCAGTTCTTCATCCGAGTATCCTGCAGCCATCTCAGTAACAAATTCGGTTGTAGAATAAAGTTCGCTGACATCTCCCATAGCATCATTTATTATATCTTTTCTCTTGATTATGTAATCCCCGGACTCCCCGGTCGGATCATTTTCATTATTGGTCACCCAAACAACCGACACTAAATCATCCTTTACCGCTACTTTGGGATACATATCCAATTGATCGTCATCTGTAAGGTATGATTGAGATGTAAATTCATTTGTTTCGTCATTCCACTTTGCAAAACAGATCTCAGAATTTTGTGCAACTTCAGCTAATAAATCCTCCGGTGTTTCTTTTGTAGGAACTGACTTTAATTTTTGCCAAACAACATATAGTTCGCCGTCATCAACTACACTTTCAAAGAAAAAGTCTGCCGTTTCGCTGTCCCATACCGGCTTCGGTTCCGACCAAACACCGCCGTCAAACACCGAATATACCAATTGAGTATGGTTACCCGTCATGCGTTCGGGTACGTCACGTAAAAACAGCATGACAAGTTTATCTCCCACCTTTTGTAATTGAGGAAGTGCGTCGGGCATAACACCTTCTTGAAGTGTTTTTATTGTCGTATCAGCGGAATTCGCCGATAATTTCAAAAACTTGTTTTCTCCGCCATTCCAAGCAGTACAGTCATCTAAATAATCTCTGGATGCAAGGGACAATTCGGCCTCTTCAAACGAAAGACTCCGCGCTGCAAATAATCTATACATCTTATTATCTTTTGGCCACAACTTAATACTTGTATTCCAAAAATCCCATTTATAGTCAACTACAAATATTACTTTTACACGAATTGCTCCCCCAAATTCAAGCGATCCATTAGTTTTATTACCTGGTTCAAACTCTATGTTAAGAGAGCCACTACCTTGCAATCCAACGGTAGCCACACCACGAACACCTACTCCCCCTTCAAGCGTTATATGGGGAACTTCCAATGTAAGACTGCCAAAATGCGGTCTAAAACCCAGTCCACCGGCATCGGCATTATAGAATTCTATACCGGCGTTTACCTCTAAGCCGATTCCCGGCTTAATTTCAAAATAAACCGGAACCGGACCGGCCATAAAAGTACGCCCTATTGTAAAATCTCCACTTGCGTCAATTACAATACCACCATCACTACTAATAATATTTCCATTTTGACCTACTTTCAGTTCAAGGTAACCGCAAGCATTGACTTCAACATCAAATGTGGCAGACAGCTTCGATGGTTTCCAATCTTTTCCGTACTTTCTTTTGAGATTATTAAAATACGCCTTGGGGTTACCGGCAGTTTTGTAGCCCTTGATTTGTTTCTTGAGTTCATCCCAAGGTGATTCAATAGCAAAACCTTCACCTTTGCCCGTAAGAAGATCTTTGGTTGCCGATCCGGATATAAATCCTATAACCCCTTTGTAAATAGTAGTACCATCGTCATCGCGTTCAGATGATATCTCAATCGGTATCAATTCACTGGAAATAGACATGTCGGTCGTCAAAATTTTAGTAAAGATATCGTTATCCGATTGCACAGGATGGTTCCCAATCCAATCAAATTTATCAACACCCGTTTTAAGTCCGGTATTATTATTTCCGCCGTTATTTCCGCCACCGTTTCCTCCGCCGTTATTTCCTCCTCCATATTGACTAGGTGCTCTGTCAATGACAAGTTTTAAATTAATCGGCCTGGACTCTTTTCCGTCGCCAGCGATCATCTTCAACTTAACCTGCCTGTTGGGTTTAAATACCATTCCGGGAGAAAATGTGAATACTCCGGTAGTTGATGAAATATACTTACCGGGTTCACCCACCACAGGGTCTTGATAAATTACATACCTGCCGGCTCCATGGCCATTCCAGTTACCGTCAATAACAAGAGCAGCTACATCAGTTCTATTTTCGGTATAATGCAATGCCTGGTCACGCAGATCAAGATAAATTCCGGAATAGTTGCGTACACCATTAGTCTGAATAATATACGGCAGTCCATCGTTAACCTTTTTTTCCAAAAAGAAGATACGAGATGTACGTTCTTGCATATTATACATTAATTTGCGTTCGTAATAACCTGAAGCTGAAACAACAGCCGTATGAAGTCCATAATTCTCATTATAAAAGACCTGACCGTTTTCATCAGTTACATACTTTTTCCCGTCGATTGTCACTGTTGCACCGGCAATCGGTAAAAATTCACCGCTTTGAGATGAACCGTCAGCTACGATAATTGAGTGTGCAATTTTCTTAAGACGCCATTCTTTAAGTAAGTGCAATTCTTTCACATCAATACTACTTACCCTAATCGCATAAGAAAACATGTCATCCATTGCCTTGGCAAAATTGCCGACCTTCACGCCGTTAATAGTTCTACCCCAGTGATTGTAATTGTGTTCCCAAGTCAAACCCGACGCAATAACACGTCCCTTTCCAAGAGGATATTCTATCAACGTAGGTTTATTGGTTCTTGTCTCCCTAAGAATTACAGTTGTCCCGGGAGGCAATGACTCTTCATTAAACGATATATGACTACAGTAATAGGAAGCAAGGTCAGAATCCGTCAATGAATCGTTATTTGTCAATGCCCCGGTAACAATCGGATGCGTGGGATTAGCAATATAGTTATAACATTCATAATGATTAGACTTGGTAACATCGCCTGGAATGGCTTCGTTTAATTGACCATTTGCCCAACCGGCATCACATGCACCAAAGACAATAACTCCACCAATACTTGCAAATATTTCTAAATACTCTTTAAATTCTGCATAGTTTTCATAAGTTGCAAAAGGTTGGTCATTTGCAAAAACAATAACACCGTACTGTGATAAATCTTCATTCAGGAAACCGGCTGTTGTGACTTTTTTGTATTCAGTCAGGCCGCTTAAAACAATTTGATTAGCGGTGCTATCCCAAGGATTTTTATCTTCTATGAGAAGAACTTTTTTTTGGGTATCTATTGCGTTTGCTTTTGCCATACCCATCATTCTGCGCTGCGGTACATCAAGAAATGTATTGTCACCAACATAACCGCTCGGTGCCGAATCACTACTATAAGCTGAAGAATCATCAAGCCCTTCCGATTTCTTTTCCGGCTCCATATCATTCGATTGTGTAAATACCTCAACCGGTATTGAACCTTCTTGCTGACCAGAAATCTCGTCAGTCACAGCAGCAAATCCATTCAGTGGAACTCCAAGCAAAAGCATCATAACTGCCAGGCACAAGGAGATCCCTTTAGTCATTTTTGATTTAAGCATAAATAATACCCCCCTAGTACTTTGAAAAAAGTTTAAATTTATTAAATAATAAAAAAAAATTATTATTTTCCTAATTATTCTACTTGTTATTTTGTCCGGGATGTAATCGAAGGAAACTCTTTCTTAATCAATTCAATGATTTCATCACAAGCAGAATCACACATATTGGCAAAGGAACTGCCATCAGTAAAATCAATCCGGATAAAGTGTTTGGAACGTGTGGGTACAAATTCTTTATATATATTGGATATCTCGGATACTTTACGTATTACAGAACCGTTAGAAGAGATAAAAACCAACCAGGTTTTTGTAACGAACAGACTAATGCGATAAACGTCATCATGATAATTAATTCTCAGTTGATTTTGAATTTCATAATCAATAGTATTAATAAATTCATCTGCATATCCCAAATTTTCTAATGATTTAAAAACTCGCGAATCTCTAAAAGAACCCTTTATATTTGGAGAATTAATAACAAGTACCCCTAAAAACACTAAAAAAATGGTTATACAAGAAATAACCACTATTGAAAACATATCGCTTTCTTTAATCTTTTCAAGTAAAGCAAAAACAGCTATACAAATAGCACAAGCAAACAGTATTATAACAAATTTTTTTCTTTTTGAAACAGCATATAGATATGCCTGATCAATTTGATTCATTTAGTCACTCCCCATCAAAAAAACACATTTTTGCAATGATCCGCCCCTAATTAATTATACAAGGCAACTATCTTCTCTCTAAATCATCTGTTAATTAATACAATATTTGTTAATTTATACAATATCATGAAGTTTCTTTTATTTATATAACTTAACCCTCATCATTAGTTATTTTTTACACCTGTATTGATTGTACTTTATGTAAATTATAATGTCAATACATTTGGTGAATTATGGTTTAATTAAATAAATACATAAGATTCATATTCAATAATTTAAATTCTTATCGATTTTGGCGTAATTCCTCCAAAAGATTTTCAAAATAATCCGGCAAAGGCGACTCAAACTCCATGTATTCTCCTCGGGTAGGATGTACAAAGCCAAGCTTTTTAGCATGAAGAGCCTGTCCGTTAATGCCGTACCGGTCGTTTTTTCTTCCGTAAACCGTATCGCCGATAATAGGATAACCTATATAGGACATGTGAACCCGTATCTGATGCGTTCTCCCCGTCTCTAAATTAACCTCAATATAAGTGGCATCTTTGAATCTTTCAAGCACTCGAAAATGAGTTACCGCCCGCTTACCGTTTTTTATGTTAACGGCCATCTTTTTTCTGTCGGTGGGATGCCTTCCGATGGGGGCGTCTATTTTGCCTTGATTCTCAGCAATAACACCATAGACCAGGGCGGCATAAACCCTTTCAATGTCATGAACCTTGAGTTTCTCCGACAGTTTTTCATGGGCAATGTTGTTTTTTGCTACCACCAATACTCCCGAGGTGTCCCGGTCAATTCTATGGACAATACCGCGCCTTATGACGCCGTTTATATCCGAAAGGTTATCACCGCAATAACCGAGAAGAGCGTTTACCAAAGTACCCGAATAATTGCCGGCAGCCGGATGAACCACCATACCCCTTGGCTTGTCAACCACCACTATATCCTCATCCTCATATAATATGGGTACCTCTATATCTTCCGCACAAACGTCCAGGGGCTTGGGATCGGGGATCCTTAGAAGTACCTCATCTTTTGATTTTAACTTATAATTTGATTTTACTTGCTCTCCGTTTACCAAAAGCATGCCGTCGTCTATCAGCTTTTTTATATAAGACCGGGAATATTCCTCAAGTCTTTCCGAAAGCCATAAATCAACTCTTGTTCCTTTATCTTCACATACAAATTTTAATTCCTTCATAGCTTTATTACTTCTCCATAACACTTTCCATATCTATTCTTCTAAATTGGGCATCGTCCGATTACTTTTTTCAAAATCTTAATTTTCTCCCTGCTCCATTGCTTTTTTTTCCACCGGCTTTTTAGAATTCGTTTCCTCTTTATCCTTATGTATAAACAGCAAATAATAAGCCATCATTATTGTTCCCACTACAACAAAAGAATCCGCAACATTAAATGCCGGAAAATGATAACTGCCGAATTGGAAATCGAGAAAATCCACAACGCCGCCGGACCTAAAGATCCTGTCAATAAGGTTACCCCATGCTCCCCCAATAACCATGCTGAGGGAAACCCTTAAAAGCTTGTCGTTGTATTTATACATAAAGTATGACATCAACAGCACCATCAAAAACGTGGCCGGTACCAGTACAAACTTGCCGTTTTGCATTATTCCCCATGCCGCACCTGTGTTTCTCCAATGAACAATATGAAAAAAATTATCTATTATTGTGGTACTGTCACCCAATTCAAAATTACTGGTCACAATAAACTTGGTTATTTGATCTGCTGCTATAATTAAAACTATTATTATTACCCACACCATATCAATTTTACCTTTCTTTTTAAATTTATAAATAATATTATAGTATCGGGCCTTTTTTATCAAGGCCTTCATTTAAAACTATTCCACATCAGGTATATACCATTTTGCAAAATTATCATACTTGCTCCATATACAAGGGTTAAACTCTCCCCTGATTCTTTTGTTGTATATAGCCGCATCGTAAAAGAAATATAATCCGAGATACGGCATATCCTCGTATATTGCTTCTTTCATGTTAATAAAATATGCTTTCTTCATTGATGAGTCTGTTTCCCGTAAAATCATAGACAAATAACTATCTACAATCTCATTTTCGTAGCCGGCAATATTAATACCCGTTCCGATTTCAGCCGATGAGTACAAAAAGGATATGTCCGGTATTGACGGCACATTACA
>LFSC01000038.1:0-8532 GCA_001512505.1 Clostridiaceae bacterium DTU079
ATAGTCCGGTTTAATGTCCGGATGTTTCCGGAACTGCCGTCCGGATAATCCGGAATACGCACCTTAATAACTTCCCAATATCTTCCTTTATCATTCCATATATCTCTTGCCTTCTATACTTCGGTGCAAATACTATATGATATTTGCAATTCCACTTTGTATGTGCTAATCTATTATTATTCATACGGATATTACCTCCTTTTGCTTTTTATGCGGTTGGCTAAACCCGCTTTATTTTAGCAAATGGAGGTATTTTTATATACTCATAGCTATAAGCTTTTTGGAACCACCTGCATAGCAGGTGGTATTCATTCCACAACAGAAACTCGTTCAGCGAAAGCTGAACGAGTTTAAAATCTCATAAACAGATCATCGTTGTTATATCAGAGACTCGAGCTCACAGAGCACTTCTTCAAATACATTTAATGCATCCTGTACAGGCTTGGGTGTAGAAAGGTCCACACCGGCAATTTTCAATAATTCCAAAGGATAATCGGAACCTCCGCCTTTCAAAAACTTTATATATCGGTCCACAGCAGGTTTTCCTTCCGTAAGAATCATGTTTGATATGGCAGTTGCGGAGGAGAAGCCTGTTGCATATTTATATACGTAAAAGCTACTGTAAAAGTGGGGTATCCTTGCCCATTCTATGGCTATTTCTTTATCCACATTTACCTCACTTCCGAAATACTTCCGGTTTAATTCAAGATAAATATCGTTTAGTGTTTGAGTTGTAAGGGCTTCACCGTCCTTGTATTTTGTGTGAATGATTTTTTCAAATTCAGCAAACATGACTTGACGGAAAATGGTTCCCCTGAACTCTTCAAGATAATGGTTCAAAAGATAAGCTTTTTCCTTGTGGTCGCCGGTTTTTTCCAAAAGATGCTTCATCAGGAGAGATTCATTAACTGTTGATGCCACTTCGGCAACAAATATTTTATATTCGGAATAGATGTAGGGCTGAGTTTTGTTTGTGTAATAGGAGTGAATTGCATGTCCCATTTCATGGGCAAGGGTAAAAACATCATTAATCATGCCCTGATAGTTTAAAAGCACATAGGGATGGGTTTTATAAGCACCCCACGAATAGGCACCGCTGGTTTTACCCTCATTTTCGTATACATCTATCCAACCGTTGTTAAAGCCCTCCCTGAGAATTCCGAGATATTCGTCTCCTAAGGGCCTAAGTCCTTCTTCCACAAGTTTTTTGGCATCTTCGTAGGGTATGTTTTTCTGGGACTCTTCAACAATCGGTACATAAAGGTCATACATATGAAGGTCATCCAGATTTAATGCTTTTTTTCTAAGCCTCAAATAACGGTGTAGAAGCGGAAGGTTTTTATTTATCGTTTCAATCAAGTTGTCATAAACGTCAACAGTTATGTTGTCGGAATCAAGGGATGCTTCAAGGGAAGAATTATATTTTCCGGCTTGGGCATAAAATTTGGAGGCTTTTATGCTTCCTGTGAGAGTTGCCGCAAGGGTATTTTTGAACTTGTCGTATGTACTGTAAAGTGCATGAAATGCGTCCTTGCGTACTCTTCTATCTTTGCTTTCCAAAAATTTCATATATCTGCCTTTGGTCAGTTCTACCTTTTCTCCGTTTTCATCTAAAATATAAGGAAATTTTATATCGGCGTTGTTGAGCATTGTGAATATTTCCCGGGGGGAGCCGGACATTTCCGATGACAGAGCCAAAAGTTCCTCCTCTTTTTCCGAGAGTATATGCTCCTTTTGCCGCAGAATCTCGTTAAAAAACTGCTGATACAGCTTAAGCCCGTCTTCCTCCGCAATGAAGGCAGACAATGTGTCTTCGGGGATAGATATTATCTCCGGTGTTATATAGGATGCGGCAGCATAGGCTTCGGTCGCAAGGACGGAAGCTCTGTCTGCAAAGGCCTGATACAAGGATATGGAATTGTCCTCATCCTTTTTCATTTTTGCATAGACAAATACTTTGTCGCAAAGAGACATTAACTCGCTGTAAAGGTTCAGGCATTCTAACAGTTTTTTAGAGCTTTTTCCAAGGGTGCCCTTGAATTCGGTTATTTTTGATATATATTCTTTAACGGTACCAAAGTCTTTTTCCCATTGGTCGGTACAAGAATAAATATCCTCAAGCTTCCATTTGTATTTATTATCAATATCCTCTCGCTTTGGAAGCGATTTTTCCTTTGATTCAGACATGTCAAAAAGCCTCCTTCATGTAATAGTAATTAAGGATTCATTTATATTGCTTTAATTATTATAATACTTTAATTCACATTATAATCCAATATACTCTATTTTCCTAGAGCAATATTTGCGGAAAAACGAGCAAAACAATACCCTCCCAATATAAATTTCAAATATTAATAAGGAGNNGGAGGGTATAAAAAGAAAATAAATAGGTTTAGGGAAGTTATATGAAAAAAACTATTGTTTTTCAAGAATGTTATAAAGCATAACAGCTGCTTCAGCTCTTGTTGAATAATCCTTTGGAGCCAGTAAATTATTACTCTTGCCGTTTATGATTCCTTCTGCATTGAGTATGGCCATGCTGGAAAGAGCGTAAGGGGAAATATCTCCCTTGTCTTTGTATTTATCAAGAACGGAATCATCGTAATAGGGAAGGGGCTTGCCGATGATTTTACAAGTCTTTGCAAGAATTACGGCTATATCTTCCCTTTTAATCGGTTCATTGGGATAGAAGTAGTTGTCCCCCGTTCCTGTGACTATACCCATGTTTTTAGCTGTTATAACACTTTTATAAAACCAATGGTTCGGCTTAACGTCAGTGAAGGTTCCAACCGGTGTTCTTTCAATTCCAAAAGCTTTTACCACGAGGGTTATAAATTCTGCCCTTGTTATTCTGTCATTGGGAGCAAATATAGCCGGTTCACCGGGTTTTTGTGACCTGCCCTGTATAATTCCACGGGCCGAAAGACTTTCAATAGCTGTTTTGGCCCATGGCACGGAACCCAGGTCGCTGAACGTCTGACCGGATTGTGTTCTTACAACTCCGGTATTGGAATAGTTGGTGTTTATACTTCCGCTGTAAGACCTGACTCTGTAGTAGTACAGTTTATTAGGCGAAACCGTTTTATCTGTAAAATTTCTTATATTTCTTCCGACTCGTGCAATTTCAACGAAGTCCTTTTGATTGGTTCCTCTTTCGATTATGTATCCTTCTGCGTTATCGGAGTTATCCCTCCACTCCAACAGAACCTCCAAAGGAGAAATACTTTTTACAATGAGGTTTGACGGCGGAGTAAGAGGCTTCATTACAAACTCTATTTCATCGCTGTATGCCGTAACCTTATCGGATGAAGATTTAATTATTGCAGCTACCCTGAAGCGGTACAAGGTATTTTCCTTTAAATCCTTTATAATAAGGTTTTTAATACCTGATGTGAGGGTAGCTATTTCCTTCCACTCCTCACCTGCTTTAGATTTTGTTTCCACACGAAAACCGGAAACATTGGTACTTTTACTCTCCCAAGAAAGGCTGATGGAATTATCCGAAATAGTGCTTATATTAAGGTTTTCCGGTGCATTAAGCAAAAACTCATCTACATAAAACTCGTTGGAATAATTTGAAGAATTATAAGAATTAACTGCCTTAATTCTATAGGTATAACTCATGTTCGGAAGTACATCAAAGTCATACCATTCGTCAGAGCCGGCATTTTGGGTTGCAACTTTTGTAAATGAACCTTTTCCGGCCTTCCTTTCAATTATGAATTCGGTTTCGTCACCGATCATATCCGTCCAGGTCAGTTTTATTGTTCCTGAAGACAGTCGAACGGCTTTTAGGTTAGTGGGAGGCTCGATTTTTGTATAGGCACCCATTCCTTCGGGATTATCCGGATAGGATATGGAATATACTTTATCTGCAAGGACCGTTCTAACCCTGTAAAAATACTGGGTACTCGGTAGAAGATCTATGTCGCTGTAGTTGGTAATTCCGGCTTCAAGTACCTTTACCACCGACCACTCTCCGTTTTTGCCGGATTTTCTTTCAATAAGGGTACTGTAGTTTGACAGATCGGCATACTCCCAGGACAGATCAATCTGTGTATGGGAGACGGGAGTAACCTTCAATGAGCGGGGAGGTTGCCGGTTAATGGATGTTGAGCAATTAACGGTGTTGCTGTAAGAGGATGCTTTACCTGCCGGGTTAAAGGGAATAACCCTGTATGTGTAAACCGATGTACCGTTTACACTGTCCGTATAGCTGGTAGTGTTTGCAGGCAAAGATGCAATTTCCACAAATGCTCCCGAATCTACCTTTCTTTCAACCTTGAATCCGGTTTCGTTGCCGGAGGTATCCTGCCAGTATAATGTGATCAAGGTAGGACTTGAAATTTCAAGGTAGAGAGATTTTGCCGGGGACGGCGGACCGGTGTAAACATGATAGGCAGATGTTGATGCACTGCTTTTTTGGTCATAGGCTGTAACTTTATAATAATAGGATTTGTTGAGTTCAATATTATTGGTATCGGTGTAACTTGTTATGTTGCTGTCCAATAAAGCAATGGTAACATAATCTCCGGAGGTGCCGTCCCTTCTTTCAATTTTAAGGCTGAAGTCGTTGCCGGGAGGGTTTGTCCAGCTAAGGTCAATTCTGCCGGGGCTGGTAGGGACGCACTGAAGATTGGAAGGTGCCAAAAGCCTTGCAACGGGTTCCGAGATATTGCTAAAGCCTTTATAATTTTTATTGTCTATGCTCAGCCTGTATCTATAGATTCCGTGGCCTATACTGTCTGTGGTTTTAATACTGCCTTGCGCAAGATTGCTTTTTATTATTTCCCATGGTCCCCAGGAATTTTCCATGTATTTTGCTCTTTCAAGGCGAAATTCCTGTATTTTCGGGTAGCTATCCCACGAAACGGTAACGGTGCTGTTTTGTATGGATGCACTGATAAAGGGCAAGGAAATCGGAGTTATGGTAACGGGAGACGATTCGTCCGACTGGTGTCCGTTTCCGTCATAGGCTGTAAGAGTGTATTGGGTATCGGTACCTGGGGAGAGGGACGGGTCAACGAAGCTTACGCTTGTTTCATCACCGCTTACCGTAGCAATTTCCTCTCCGTCATCCCTGTTTACAGTAATGCTTTCTGCAACAAGGGAATTGTTTACCCATGTAAGGGTAACCTTTTTGTTGTTAATATCTAAATGTGCGGAAGTTATGGAAGGAGCCTTCATTTTTGATGTAGAGACTGTACGGGATGCAGATTCAATGGCTTTTCCATCCGAAGATACGGCAGTGATACTATAGCTGTATGATGTCTCAGGCGAAAGGCCTGTGTCCTCGAAGCTCAGGTAGTTTTTTTCGATATCGACATCTATATTTGCAATAAGGACATCATCTCTTTTTAGACTATAGTATACCGCATTGGTTACCGATGACCAGC
This sequence comes from Clostridiaceae bacterium DTU079, assembly GCA_001512505.1. Taxonomy (GTDB): domain Bacteria; phylum Bacillota; class Clostridia; order Acetivibrionales; family Acetivibrionaceae; genus Hungateiclostridium. The sequence goes on from LFSC01000038.1 coordinate 5,397, forward strand.
TAAGGTTTATTTGGCTATCGGAATTCAGCAATGCCGGACCGGCATTAAAGGTAAAACCGGCTTTAACGGTATTCATCATAATAAAGGACATAATCATTATGGTTAGCAGAAAAACAGCAATTTTAAAACGATTATCTATGATTAGTTTCATGGCTTGCCCTCCATTATATACGATAAAAGAAAACAAAAAGATTTATCAAAATTTTTATCGAATAATTTTATGATAAAATTAATGGGTTGTTATAAGGGTAATTCGAATTTAAAGGTCTGACGGTTTTTTAGACAGCGTGGTCAAATGAGCGCAGTTGGCAGGTTTAAAGGTTGAATGTCGAAAGTTTTGCTGGGGAATGTAACAGTCTTGAAACATAAATTTAATATTGGAAAAAAATACTCTTGAAACTTACTTGTTTTTTTAGTATACTATTAATCGTTGATTTTGGACATATTAATAGTATGTGCCCATAGCTCAGCAGGATAGAGCGTCGGTTTCCTAAACCGCAGGCCGGAGGTTCGAATCCTCTTGGGCACACCAGAAAGTCGCTTGAAATAAATTTAAGCGGCTTTTATTATTTAGCTGTATATTGGCATTAAATCTTTAAATTCTAGTTATTCTTGCTTTTGTTGGATATAGTATTATATTGGCATAATTTTTTTACTTTTGATTTTACCTAAATTGTATGGACTGAAAATGAAAATAATAACATATAATGGGTTTGACAATTGAAGTTTAATTGGTTATAATTTATTCGCAGCACATATATTAAACTTGTGATTGGTTTATATGGAGTTTACCGGAGGTTGCGGCACAAATTGAAGTTTGAAAAGGGTTCCAAACAGTGGTTTATGAATGAAGCCTTGAAGGAAGCGTACAAAGCATACAGGAAGGATGAGGTTCCTATAGGGGCGGTTATAGTCAGAGACGGCATAATAATTGCCCGGGGACATAACGAAAAGGAAGCTAAAAAGGACCCTACCAACCATGCCGAGATTGCCGCGATAAAGAAAGCATGCAAGAAGGTTGGCTCGTGGAGGCTCAACGGCTGCGACATGTATGTTACACTGGAGCCTTGTGCCATGTGTGCCGGAGCAATTATACAGGCCAGGATCGGGAGGCTTTTTATCGGAACTGCCGATCCGAAAGCAGGGGCTGTCGGTTCAGTGGTAGATGTACTGAGCGTTGATGAGTTCAATCACAAGGTTGAAGTGATATACGGATTACTGCAGGAGGAGTGTTCCGGAGTTTTAAAGGATTTTTTCAGAGAACTCCGTCAGAGGAAGTGAAAATATTTATACACATTGCCATACTTTTATGTTGGCATGGTGTATCATAATAAAGCATGGAGACGTATCGAAGTGGTCATAACGAGCCTGACTCGAAATCAGGTTGTCGGGTAACCGGCACGTGAGTTCGAATCTCACCGTCTCCGCCAACGAGCCTGTTTGCGGTCATTGTCCGCATCAGGCTCGAAAATTATAAAATGAACTTGTCTATAGAGTTTTTTCTAAAGCAGTATGCACTTTACTAACTTCTTTACTATAGACTCCCGCATAGAAAGGGAAGAATTTTCCATATAAAAGTTATAGACTTTATAGCCTTTGTATGTAGGTTAAGCATGTCCGTTATTTTGATTCTGCTCCATAAGGGATTTTAATCTCTTTTTTATAAATATCAATTTATTAAAATTGTTTTTTTTGACTTCGAGAGGGTATAAATATTATTATATAATTAATATATCCCATGACACTAAAAAAGGAAAAGGAGGCAATAATTTAATGAAAGCAAAGGTATCTTTTTATCGCTGTGAAATTTGTGGAAATCTTGTAGGTCTTATCCATGAAGGTGGAGGAGAGCTTGTTTGTTGCGGTCAGCCTATGCAAAAGCTTGAGCCTAATACTGTAGATGCTTCAAAAGAAAAGCATGTTCCGGTGGCAGTAAGGAAAGACGGCAAGATCTATGTAGAAGTAGGGTCTGTAGCTCATCCGATGACAGAGGAGCACTATATTGAATGGATTGCAATTATAACCGATGAGGGGACAGAAAGGATTTCTCTTTCTCCAAATAGCGAACCAAAGGCTGTGTTCTGTGACAGGGAAAATGCAGAAGTTTATGCATACTGTAATCTTCACGGATTGTGGAAATCGGAGGTAAAATAAAGCATATAACTTCCTTTTGCAACTGTTTATTGCCGTCACGAAAAATGTGGCGGCTTTTGATTTTGATTTATGCAATTTTAAACAATTTAATGATATAATTATCTATAAATTACATAATATTTAAGGGGGCAAGAGTCATGAGTGATTTTGCTAAAGATGCAATAAATCCGGGAAGAGACCCCATCGAAAGGCAGATGATAATATCGGAGGCCATATGGGAGCTTTTGAAGGAAAAAACCGGGCTAACGGACAATGACTTGGTTAGAAAAGTAAGAGAGATAGACCTAAGAGACGGGGTATTGGATGGCAGAGCAAGATCAGGTCCTCCGAAAGCTTGTCCTAAGTGCGGTAAGAATATGGATAAGGGATCCTCAACATGCATTTATTGCGGGCACAATGTTCCGGCCGATGTTTTCTCCAGATAAATGGGCAAAAAAAGAGCCCGAAACATTTTAATAAGAAGGGAAAATGTAACGGGTTTTATAGGGGAGTATTAATTTGTACATTATGTATATCGAATCAAAGGTAAAAGGACTTTAGTGTTTTTTTAAAAAATTTTAAAAAGCGATTAGCAATTGTTAAGTAAGCGGGATGTATCCGGTGAATGCAGGGCGGCAGAAGCTTTTTTCTTCATCAGGATCATATCAATAAATGCTTCCAGCCTTGTGGTATAACCGGCTTCACCGGTCATCTCATCAACAATCAAGGTCATGATGGGAATATTATACTTTTTTTGAACTTCGTTAAAGGTGCTTTGGGCTACTATTTCAGGCATGCAGGTAAGGGGATAAATATGGACAACACCGTCAAATCCCATTTTTGCCCTTCTAATGGATGCACCGATTGAGCTAAGTCCATGGCCTCCGATATCATCGGTTTTCATGAACTCCTTTCCCGCTTCATGATCCCTGTTTTTTATTTTGAAGGGGAGCAATTTTTTTATAAAATGTTCCTTGATCCAATAGCTGATGCCAAGGGTGTT
>LFSC01000038.1:8641-42484 GCA_001512505.1 Clostridiaceae bacterium DTU079
CTTTTTGTCCAGAGGGACTTTTTTTAACTCTTTTACGGTAGATCGAATTATTTTGTTTATGTCTTTATAGCCCCGGGCTTTTTGAACCTTGTTGTGAAATAGGGAAATTATTTTATTTGTTTGTTCTTTGTTAAGTTCCCGGCATCTTGTGAATCTGGACAGCTTGTTGATTCTGTCTACCTTGAAAACGGTAATGACCGCATAAAATATTGCTTTCAAAAGAGTCAGCATACTTTTTCCCTTTGTTAAGGGCTTAATCTTCTCCAAAACCTCTTTGACAGAAATATTGCTAAGATCCAAATAAATGAAATTTACATTGTATCCGAGGCTTTTTAATATTTCATCTTGAAGCTTTCCGAAATAGCCAAACCTGCACTGTCCGCACCCTCCCCCGAAGAGAATGCAATCGGCACCATGTTCGATGCCGTATAAAAAGTCCCCCATTATTGTTTTAAATGGAAGGCATGCAAACTCCGGTGAATGCAATATTCCCTGTTCCAGTAAGCCCTTACCTGAGACAGGAGGCATGACATATTCTATACCTGCACAATCCAGCAGTACTTTTACGGGTATATATGCATCTCCCATATGGGGAAAAGTAATTCTCATAATGTATCACCCTACCATATCCAAAAATGCTTCCAATCGGGTATCAAACCCGGCTTCTCCCGTGTGTTCGTCAACGGTAAGCTTTAAAAGGGGTATATTATACTTGGCTTTTAGCTGCCTTTCAATAAACTCAAGGACAAATGCGTCAACACCGCAGGCAAAGGGGGTTATATATATAATTCCCTTTATGCCGGGGGTTGAGGCAAAGGTAAAGGCACTTCCAAGAAGCTCAAAGCCTATATCCCAAAATACTTTGCCCTGGAAAGGATATGCGTTCTTCCTTTTGGTTTCGTGGTCGATATCCTTTGGAGTAAATACAGTTATATTTCTTTTTTCAAGCTTTTCAATCAGCTTCATGTTAAGATATCGGTCATAAACCATATACGGATGTCCCAATAAAGAAATTACGGTTTTTTCTGATTCGTTATCCATATAGCTCTTAAATTTCAAGGTTTGTTTGCAGATGCTATCGTAAGCCTCAATTGCTTTTTTAAAGGCTTCAACAACATCGGAATACTTAAGATTAAGAATCGATGCTAACTCTTTAAGGCTTTCAAATGTTTCTTCGGGCATCAAATCTATATGTATTTTTACTTCCAGCACTCTTATCTGCCTTTTTAAATTAAGCAGGGTCATATCGGGAAGTCCGCAAAATTTTGGACAGGTGTATTCGTTTTTATCGACACTTGTATACCTGGGGATAAATACATAATCTACCTTGTCCTTTAAGCTATAGGCATGTCCGTGAAAAACCTTTACCGGCAGGCAGGTTTCATTGCTGCAATACTTTACACCACAGTCAAGAATTTGCTTATTGGTGTCGTCGGAGACAACAACCTTGCATCCAAGATTGCGAAAAAACTCTTCCCAGAGTATGCTGTGTTCAAAAAAGAATAATCCTTTTGGTATACCAATGCTTATCATTTTAATACTCCTTTGTTATTATCTTATATATAAAAAAGAGATAAGAAAGTGTTCCACATCCCTAATATAATCTAAATGTGTTTAGTACTTATTTATTATGTGCAAAAAGTGAAAGTATATATATCTTATTTACATATTTAATAGGATATACCGTTTTAGAAGATGTTAAACCTTTTAAAAAATCATTTGAAACATATTAATTGGCTGTTTAAAATAATTATATTTTGTAAGCAATGCCGTAACGATAATATCCATTTATCAAAAAGAAATTATCTTAAAATAGACCGATTGTAAAAAGATGCAATAAAAAAAGCAAAGCAAAATCAAAGGAAGTTACCTTTTCATTGCTTTGCTTATTTCTTACATATTTATTTTTTTAATAAAATCCGGCATGACACGGAAGAACCGTCCCCCTGTGCTATCCTTGGGCTGCGGCTTTTCTTGCCTGCTCTATCATCATGTCTTTGACCTTCATCAGCCTTGTCAGGTTTCCTCTTTCATTTTCATCCAGCTTCATGGTTATATACTTGATGGTTTCCGAAAGCTGGGGTATCATGACGTACTCTAAAGCGTTAACCCTTCTTCTTGTTTTCTCGATTTCCTGAGCAAGAAGCTGGGCCGATTTTTCGGTCTGGGCAAGCTCAAGCATGTAGGGAAGTGCTTTTGACAGGGCTGAGATTGCACCGTCAAGCTCCCCGGAGGTTGTTGCAAAGCCGTAGGGATATATGCTGCTTTCATCGTGGTTGGAGGTTTTATAGTCCAGTACCGGTACATCTACGCTCATTATGTTTTTGGTTGTTACTTCCAAAGATATGCTCTGCTTTGGAAGCATGAGGGCAGCCTCAAGTCCTTCCGAAGACATAACAGCCCTGGCTATGAGAAAGTTCTGATGTACCTGCATTAACATTTCTTCAACCGTTTCTCGGAGCTCCTTGTTTTTCCTCACCAGATCAAGAAACTTCTTCATCAGCTCATCCAGCTTATCTTTAAGAAGTTTATGCCCCCTGCGGGCAACCTGCAGACGTTTTTTGAGGCGGGAGAGCTCCATACGGGTCGGATTTACACGCATAATTGCCATAGTATGCTTCGCTCCTTATAAATCATTCTCCTTTGGGAAGGTACTTGTCAAGGTACTCATCCCTGATACGTTTAAGCTCTCCTCGAGGCAGGATTGAAAGTAGCTTCCAACCTATCTCAAGGGTTTTTTCAATGGTTCTGTCTTCTTCAAACCCTTGGGAAACGTATTCCTTTTCAAAAGCGTCCGCAAACTTTGCATACAGCTTGTCGGTGTCGGTAAGGGCGGCATCACCCAGAATAACTGCCAGCTCTTTTGCTTCCTTACCCCTTGCATAAGCGGCAAACAACTGGTTCATGGTATCGGCATGGTCCTCGCGGGTTTTACCCTTTCCTATACCCTTATCCTTCAAACGGGACAGGGAAGGCAAAACGTCTATTGGAGGAGTTATACCTTTTCTGTGAAGTTCTCTTCCCAATATTATCTGGCCTTCGGTTATATAGCCCGTAAGGTCTGGGATGGGATGAGTCTTGTCATCCTCGGGCATTGTGAGTATGGGAATAAGGGTTATACTTCCTTTGGAATCCAGCTTTCTTCCTGCTCTTTCATACAAGGTTGCAAGGTCTGTATAAAGGTAACCGGGATAACCTCTTCTTCCGGGAACCTCTTTTCTTGCTGCAGAAACCTCACGCAGCGCTTCGGCGTAGTTGGTTATATCGGTAATGATTACCAACACATGCATGTCTTTTTGGAATGCCAAATACTCCGCTGCAGTCAACGCCATACGCGGTGTGGATATACGCTCAATGGCCGGGTCATTGGCCAAGTTTATAAACAATACGGTACGGTCTATGGCACCGGTTCTTTTAAAGTCACTTATAAAGAAGTCCGCTTCCTCAAAGGTAATACCTACTGCCGCAAACACAACGGCAAACTTGCTGTCGGTACCCAAAACCTTCGCCTGTCTTGCAATCTGGGCCGCAAGCTGTGCGTGGGGAAGACCGGATCCGGAGAATATGGGAAGCTTTTGTCCGCGAACCAGGGTGTTCAGACCGTCAATTGCCGAAACTCCGGTTTGTATAAACTCCGAAGGATAGTCCCTGGCAGCAGGGTTTATAGGCGTTCCGTTTATATCAAGCCTTGCTTCGGGTATAATTTCCGGTCCGCCGTCCAAAGGCCGGCCCATTCCGCTGAATACCCTTCCCAGCATATCCATCGATACGGGAAGCTCAATACCTCTTCCTAAAAATCTTACCTTGCTTTCAGCAACGTTTATACCGGCAGAGCTTTCAAACAGCTGTACCAGTGCATTGTCTCCGTCGACTTCAAGTACTCTGCATCTTCTGATTTCACCGGATGCCAGCTCTATTTCACCGAGTTCGTAATATTTTACTCCTTCAACCTTTTTAACAAGCATCAAAGGTCCGGCAACTTCGGTTATGGTTCTGTATTCCTTTAACATTTAGTGCACCTCCTTTGAGATGAGGGCTTCTATTTGGTCGTTAAGCTCTTTTTCGATTTCATTGAAGGAGCTGTCAACCTGATTTTCAGGAGTATATTTTGCCCTACCTATTCTTTCCCTTACAGGAAGATCAAACAGGTCTTTGATGCTTACTCCCGCTTCTATAGCCTTTTTGCCCTTGTAATAGAATCCCAGTATAAGCTTTAGCATTCTGTACTGCTTATTCAACGAGGTATAGGTGTCCACCTCATGGAATGCGTTTTGATGGAGGTAATCCTCACGAATGGATTTGGCTGACTCCAGGGTCAGTCGGTCGCTGGGGGAAAGGGCATCGACACCTACCAGACGTACAATTTCCTCCAGTTCCGATTCTTCCTGAAGAATTCTCATTGTATCACTCCTAAGGGAGTCCCAATCCCTTGCCACATTTTCATTAATCCATTTGTCCAACCTGTCAAGATATAGAGAATAACTTGTTAGCCAGTTTATAGCCGGGAAATGTCGGCGATAGGCAAGGCTGGCATCCAATCCCCAGAACACTTTGACAATTCTCAGTGTTGCCTGGGTAACCGGCTCGGATATGTCACCGCCGGGAGGTGATACGGCACCGATTGCCGTCAAGGCACCTTCTCTGCCGTCGCTGCCAAGGCATACAATTCTTCCTGCTCTTTCATAGAACTGGGCAAGTCTTGAGCCGAGATAAGCTGGATAACCCTCTTCACCGGGCATTTCTTCCAAACGTCCGGACATTTCCCTTAGGGCTTCTGCCCAACGGGAGGTGGAGTCCGCCATCAAGGCCACACTGTAGCCCATATCCCTAAAATATTCAGCTATGGTCATACCCGTATATATGGAGGCTTCACGTGCTGCAACGGGCATGTCGGAGGTATTTGCTATCAGAACGGTTCTTTTCATAAGGGATTCCCCGGTTCTTGGGTCTTTAAGCTCCGGAAATTCCCTCAAAACGTCGGTCATCTCATTTCCCCGTTCACCGCATCCGATATATATAACTATTTCAGCATCGGCCCATTTAGCAAGCTGATGCTGAACCACCGTTTTTCCGCTTCCGAAAGGTCCCGGTACGGCAGCAACTCCACCCTTGGCAAGGGGGAAGAGAGTGTCTATAACCCTTTGGCCTGTAACCAAAGGTGAATCCGGGGGCAGCTTTTCTTTATAGGGCCTTCCGACACGTACCGGCCATTTTTGCATCATTTTTATTTCCACCAGTTCGTTTTTGTCGTTGCGAACTTTTGCAACGGTTTCTTCGACGGTGAAGCTTCCTTCATATATTTCTTCGACGGTACCGCTGACTCCATAAGGAATCATTATTCTATGCTCTACTATGGAGGTTTCCTGAACCTTACCGATTATATCTCCGGCATTAACCTTTTCTCCTTTTTTAACTGTAGGCTCAAATTTCCACTTCTTTTTACGGTCCAGGGAGGGAACATCTATACCTCTCGTAATATTGCTTCCTACCATTTTCCTCATGGTTTCAAGAGGTCTTTGAATACCGTCAAAGATAGTCTCAATAAGTCCTGGTCCCAACTCAACGCTTAAGGGCGCACCGGTGGAAACCACAGGTTCGCCGGGACCTAAGCCGGCTGTTTCCTCGTAAACCTGAATAGAAGCTCTGTCTCCATGCATTTCTATTATTTCGCCAATCAGGCGGTGTTCGCTTACACGTACAACGTCAAACATGTTTGCATCCCGCATACCTTCGGCAATTACCAAAGGACCGGAAACCTTAACTATTGTTCCTTGGCTCACGCTTCATCCCTTCCTTCGAAAATGTATTAACCTTACGCTATTCATCCCTGAAAAGTATGTCAGCTCCCACGGCCCGTTCCACATTCTTTTTCACTCCCATCATACCGATGCCTAAAGAACCTTGGTTGCCGGGTATGGGTATAATTGCGGGAAATCTGTCATCACTGTATTTGTCTATTGTAGAAACTATATCCTTGGCAAACTGCTCTGTGATGTATATCACCGCATATTCTTCCCGGGCCAATTTATCCAATATTTCTTCGGCTTCGTTGGAGGTAGTGACGGGGAATACCGACATACCTATGGCTTTAAATCCTAAAATACTGTCCTTGTCTCCAATTACTCCTATTTTATACATAAGCCTCTCGCAGCCTTTCTCTAATGATATCATTAGAAATATTATTGATTTTGCCCACCATAATGATTCTGGCGTTTTTAATCTCGGTTTCCTTTGCCATGAGATATCCTATCAAAGGCTCGATACCGAAAGTTACATATCTTGCCTTTTTAACAAAAGAGGTTATAAAGTTATCCGACAGCTTTTCAAAACCTGAAAGGCTTCCGGTACGATTTATGCTTTCAATGCTGTTCTCAAGCAATGAGCCGTACCGGGAATACTTTATGGCCTGAACAAAGTTTTCGAGAGGAGCGTCAAGGTTTTCGAAAAACACCTTTATATCAATACTGCCTCCCGGGATAAGAATCTTTTGAAGAAAATCCCATGTCTTGTTAAGGTTTTTTGCCCTTAGAAAAATCTTTATATTGGTAAGGTCAACAAGGCTCAAAACCAGTTCATTTATAAATTTGTTGCAAAAAGAACCCGATATGCTAAGCATATGTCTGTATTGTGCTTTGTCCAGAATCAGGTCTATTAACTGAGGGTCACCGGTTCTGTTGTAGGTGTCAATGCATTCTTCTATAGCCTTTTGCATGATTTCAGGTAATTCTTTCATATTTCTGTCCTTTATCATAAGCTTAAGCTTTTCCACAGGAACGGAACCCGGCTCAATAAATATTGAACCTTCCGTTTGCCCTGAAAATTCAGCCTTTAAGATAACTTTTGCATTATGGTAATCATTGGATAACAAAAACATGTTTATAACTTCCTGACCGGGAGCCAGCTCGTTTAAAAGCTCATACACTTTTTTACTTTCATCCTTAAGGAGCTTTTCATATTCAAAAACACTTTTAACTTCAGTGCCTGTCCGGCCATAGCCCGCTTCCAAAAGAACCTTTAAAGCTTCATCCGGTGTTTTTGCTTCGACCATTCTGTCAAACTTGGTTTTATCCAAAAGTCCTTTTTCAATTGCACGTATCCTTGCTACTGCGTAGTTAAATTCCGATTCTTTGATTTTCTTTTGATTTGGCAAATTCATCCCTCCTTTTCCGGCAAATAATAGGTATAATCAGAACAGCGCTTTTATTACTTCGGGTTCTATTTCTTCTCTTTTTGCCCTAATTAGTGCCTCAAAGGAGCTGTTTGTTTCGATATCACCGGATTTTAAAACAAAGCCTCCCTTTATATCTCTGGACTCATCGGAAAGGGACAGGTTTCCCTTGATTCCTTTTGCAATCAGCTTTTTATTGATTTCCTCAACAAAATTCGGTGAAAGTCTTTTTTTGTCCCGAGAGGAAAAAATAATCTCTTCGGACCCGCTTTCAACAGAATTTAAAAGCATTTGTGATATTATTTGCTCATATTCCTTGTCAGGTAAGCTGTAAAGTTTTTCAAGCGTTTTCTTAAACGCTTCCTCAACCAATTCCTGTTTTGCCTGAAGCTTTTTCTTTCTTGCTTCCAGCTCGGCAACCGACTTAAGTCTTTTTTTAACATCCAGAGCTTCTTTTTTTGCTTTTTCAAGAATATCAGCCTTTTTTGCATCAGCCTCTTTTTTAGCTGATGCAATTATATTGGCTGCTTCTTCCTCAGCACGCTTAATATTTGACTCTGCCTGTGAGCGTGCTTCTTCAAGTATCCTTTCTTTTATTTTGTCTACTCCTGCCATAGGGGAAACACTCCCTTTTATATAGTTTGAAATTTTCATCACAATAGGTGAACAAATTAAACCTTACCCAGCATTAATATTGAAATTATGAATCCCAGAATTGCAAACATTTCAACCATAAGGGCCATTACTATACCTCTACCCATACCGTCAGGTCTTTTAGCAACCATGTGTATTCCTGCGGTTGCAACCTTACCTTGCCATATTCCGGAAATCAAACCGACAATACCAACGGGAAGGGCAGCAACAAATAACGAAAGACCGTTTTGAAGGGGCATAGTCAATTCTACTTTTTGCAGGGTCAAAAAGGCTATAACGAATGCATATATTGCCTGGGTACTGGGAAGAGCTTCAAGTACCATAACAGCTCCGAACCTTCCGGGTTCTTCCGTTAATACGCCAGCTCCGGCTTCACCGGCAGTACAGACACCCTTTGACGAACCAATACCTGCCAGAGCAAAACCTACTGCCGCACCTAAAACAGCTAAAATACTTCCACCATAAGACATAAAGAAATTCATAATTATTACCTCCTATTGTTTTAAATTAATATACTTTGTATTTGCTTTAAAGGGTTCAAAGGATGTACCTCCGCCCTTGTAGAATTTACCGAAAAATTCAATATACTGGAGCCTGCTGGAGTGAACATATGCTCCAAGGGCATTGATGGCAAAATTGATTAAATGGCCTGCCAACAGTACAGCAATGATTAAGGCTATTTTAAATATGTTGTTGAAGCCAAGCATAAGTGCCATCTGATTGACTATAGATCCTATAACGGAGGTTGCCAGTCCCAGGGCTAAAAGTCTTGAGTATGACAGCACATCACTCATGAACCCAATCAGATCATAAAGGCTTCCTACTCCTCCGATAAGCTTTGCAAAAATGTTTTTGCTGTTGCGGCCCTGAGTAAGAATCAGAAGAACCACACCGACAAGAAGAATGTACTTTCCGGCGTTTACAAGGCCTGACACCTCATCGGCATTAATTTTTGGAACGTAGGGCAGCAAAAAGAGAATAAACCCTATAAATGTAATGTACCAGAATACTACGTCAAATAACACATCCAGATATTTTTTCTCCTTTATAAGGTTGGCAGCCTTCATTCCAAGAGCAACAAAAATATGGATTACACCAAAGAGCAAAGAAAAGCTCAGAAGTAATTCCGGATCGTCCACAGGATTGAACCACAATGCCGGTATGTTGGGTATACCGAACCATCCGCCGAAAAGAAAACCCCAAAGCATTGTGGAAATACCGCAGTAAAGCATAAGCTTCATAAACCTCTTCATGCCTTCGTCAAGCTTAAACATCTTTAGTATAATACCGGAACCTATAGCCAATATGGCACCGTAGCCACCGTCACTTAGCATAAGACCGAAGAACAAAATAAAAAACGGAGCCATTACTGTGTTCGGGTCAATCTCTCTGGAGTTAGGCACACTATACATATTGGTTATGGATTCCACTGACTTACCGATTTCGCGATTTGCAAGCAGAACAGGAAATTCTTCATCTTCAGCAGGTTTTATAATGTCAACATAGCAATCACAGCTTTTTTCCATATAGCTTTTTACCTGCTCAGACATATTTTCGGGAAGCCATCCTTCCAGCATAAATATTTTATCTGTTTTGACAAGGCTACTAAGAACCTTTTTTCTGTCCCGTTCAATAACCATGTGGTCATGGAGAACTTCCAGATCATCCTTGTAACTTACATAATCGGACATCTTTTTTTGAATGTCTTCAATTTGCTTGTCAATGCTGTCTATATTCTTTGAAGCTTCATTGATATTGTGTTTGGCTGTACCTTTAAGATCCTTGAAGGTAACTTTTGAAAAACCGTATTGCTTTAGAATTTTTGATACTGCCTCTTCTTCAGAAGTCAGATAAATAATAAGGAGATAGCTCTGATCCTTGTCCTCTCCAATAACCTCAAAATAGCATTCGGGTACCTCATCGGCTATTTCCTGTTTCATTTTACCGGTATCAGCTATTTCAGGAACAACGCCGATTAAGACGGTGGATGCCTTTGTTGAAGTTAAATCGAGAGGAATATCTAAAGATTCCCATGGCTTGAGACTTAAAATCAGGTTTGAATATTTGTTTTTTTCAGATTTCAGGTCGGACATGGAACGGTCATATTGATTAATCTCTTCAATTACCGACCAAAGCTTATCCTGGTTTTTTAAAACAAGACTGTAGTCATTTACGCTAATGTCGCGTTTTGAAGAGAATAACCCTTTTTTACGGGTATCATATCCGTCCAAATACTCAATGATGGTCGAGATTTTTTGAATCTTGGCTTCAATTTCCTGCATTGCTTCATTGTCCCCATCGGTGTTTACTAAGTTGTTCCATTCCTCTTCAGACATATTTTCACTGAGGTCTTTGATCTCTACCATTCCGATTTTCATTAAGTTCTCAAGGATGCGTTCTTTATCCGTTTCAAGGCCTATAAGAGAGATTTTGTTCATTTTAACTACTGCCATCCGGTCTCACTATCCTTCCTATGATTATCTCTACTGCCCTGTCAAGCTTTTTTATTGCTGCTGATTTTATTGCCTCACATTCCGAGAAAACATCATTGTTATACTTCTCAATTTCGGCAGCTGCCTGCTTTTCTGCCTCAAGAATGATAGCCCTTGCCTCTTTTTCGGCATCTTCAAGAGACTGTAAGAGAAGTTTTTCAGATTGATTGGATGCGTCAGATAGGATTTGTCTGGCATCCTCTATAGACTTTTTATTAATCTCCTCAGCCTCAGCTTCTGCCTGCTTTATGCTCTTGATTAAATCTATTGACACTTTTATCACCACCTTGTTTATTTATTTCCCATCTACAGCCGTTTATGATATGAAAACCGTTTCTGCTGCTGTGGTCACTTCATAAAACATGAATGTAAGGCTTATTTGGCCAGATTGCAAATACTGTCAAGGTGCAGGCTTAGGCTTTTAAACTTTAATATAGTTCAATAAATTTTATTATGAACCTTTTTATTATCGTAATTTTATTATCGTAATTATTGTAAAAAAAATTATTATAAATTTACTAATGCTTATGAAGAATATACATCAAAATAATAACATTATGAAAAATATATATCAAGACGCATGCTTGTATGTTATGTACAAAATATTTTACTTTGGAGAAGCCTCTTTTAATTTATATTTCCTATATATATCGTAAAGGTTTTTTGCCGACACCTTTGCAGCAGCATATAAAGGTACTGCAAGAAAAAGCCCTAAAAACCCGTAAAAGGATGCTCCGACGGTGATGAGGAGTATAACCGTTACAGGGTGAACGTTGAGCCTTTGGCCCATAATATAAGGTGAAATAAAATTATTGTCGATCTGCTGTACAATAACCATCACAGCAATAACCTTGGCAAACATAAGCAAATCATTGGTGGCAAGGCTTAAAAGCAATGCAGGAATTATTCCTATAGTGGGTCCGAAAAACGGAATCAATGAGCTTACCATGGCAAATATCCCCAACAGGAAGGAATATTTCATTCCTATTATAAGGTAACCGATGAACATCATTATTCCGACAAACAGTGCGATGAGCATTTGTCCTGTAATATAAGAGGAAAGTGTTGTATCCACGTCCTTTATTATTTTGCCGGCGTTATCCCGATATTTTACCGGGATATGGGAAATAACATTTGATAGAAAATATTTATCATCCTTGAGAAAATAGAAAAGTATAAAGGGAATCATAAAAATCAAGGTACCGATATTTGTAACGGTGGATACTATTCCGAGGAGTATGGTTTTCAGATTTTCGGGTACGGATTTTAATACATCTATTAATTTATCCTGAAATTTATCAAGGGGTAGAGATTCAAGCCAATCACTGTTTAGAAAGCTTAGGGTTTTTTCCCATGCAATATCAAAGGTCGGAAGGTCTTTTAAAAGCTGATTGAACTGTTCAACAATGATGGTACCGGTGTAGGTGCTCAAAACAACGAATAACACCAGTACGGCTGCGAAACTTAAAAGTATTCCGAAGGTTCTTCTGACTTTGATTTTTTCAAGGAGATTTACAAGGGGTCTTAAAACATAATACAGCAGTGTAGATATTAAAAGAGGTGTAAAAATTGATGCAACCAGCTTGCGGAATGGTTCAAGGAAGAAATCAATCTGCCCCAGCATATAAATAATTAAAAGAATAAGGAGAATAGCCGAACCGAATTTAAAAAATTTATGATTGTACCACATGATCGCACCTCTTATTAGTAAAGTCTTCATAGTTATATGTTATATAATATATAAACTTAACATATTATTTAATAAAAAGATATATTTTATCATAAAAAATCGATGTGAAGATAATAACAGGCGCTACAACTTACTTCACAGTGTTTTCTTAAATATTTTCTTTACAATTAATATTATTTCACAAATAATATGTGTCCTGTCTCCTCGATAATGGTTGGAAAAAGTACAGAATGATGTTATTATAATGTATGATGATTCAAGCTAGAAATATCGTGGGGAGTGTTTTATGATAAAAACCGGATTTTTAGGACCGAAAGGGACTTTTTCCCAGGAGGCAATGATAGTTTATACCAAAGGAGGCAGTGAATACACAGGCATTGACTACAACACCATGACAGATCTGATTGCGGCAGTTTCAAAGGACGAAATTGACGAGGCAGTGGTGCCGATTGAGAATTCACTGGAGGGGGCTGTGAGTGTTACACTGGATATGTTGGCCACAGAACCCGATATTAAAATAAAAGCAGAGGTTATTATTCCAATAAGCCAGAACCTTTTAGCAAAAAGAGGAACACAATTTAAAAATATTAAATATATCCTGTCCCATCCACAAGCGATTGGACAGTGCAGAAAATACATTGATTCCAATTTTCCCGATGCAATGATAAAGTATTTGTACAGTACTGCGGAAGCGGCAAAGGAAGTTGCGGAGGGGAATGGAGATATGGCTGCTGTCGGCTCAAAGGCGGCTGCCGGCGTATATGACCTGGAAATTCTTCAGGAGTCCATACAGGACAATAACAATAATCTTACCCGGTTTATTGTTATATCCAAAAAAGAGGCTCCAAAGAGCAGGAAGAGCAAAACTTCAATTGTTTTTTCAACGGAAAACAAACCGGGAAGCCTTTACAGGATATTGGATATTTTCAGCCTGTGGGACATAAATATGACCAGAATAGAGTCAAGGCCTGCTAAAAACAAACTGGGACGATATATATTTTTTGTCGATATAGAAGGACATGTGGAGGATGAAGATGTCAGGGATGCCCTTACGATGGTTAAAAGAAAGACATCCTTTTACAAGTTCCTGGGTTCTTACCCGGAGTTTGAAAGACAGATGTGATACGCTTTTTGAGATTCAATGAACTTATTTTATTGGGAAATGCCACACCGGTTATTATTTTAGTGGTATAATATATTGCACATGTATGTTTACCATACATCTGCCAGTTGAACTCTGATTTTACTGTGATACGATAATAGGGTTCAATATAAAGAGGCAATAGATGTACCGCATTTTATAAAATAATATTTATGCTGGAGTGGTTATATGGCATTTTTTGATAGGGAAATTGATATTACAAGGAATATTAAAATAATAGAATGGCTCAAAAGCGAGCTTCTTACCGACATAGCGAATCTTTTTAAAGCATTGGTTAACGGGGTTAGGGAAGAAGTACATGAATCAATTTCGGAGACTCTTTCCAATATAATTTTAATATCGTATATGCTGGGAAGACGTTTGGGTATTAGCTATAATTCCATTGAATTAAAGATACACAACAAGATAAGGCTTGGTATAATAGAAGAACATGATGTGGAAAAGTATTACGGGGATTTATCCGAATTGGCCAGACATCTGAAATCCTCAAGGATTGAAAGCAAGGTTTAATATAATAAGTCTTGGAAGAAGCTGCAGCCGGCGTTTTATTATGATTTTAAAGCATAAAAATGGGAGAAGTGTGATGGGAAGAAAAAAGATTTCCGGATTATTCTTACCAAAAGCAAGTTTTTATCTTTTTGTTATTTTTATTCTGTTAATATTGATTGCTGTTCTAAAATTTATGGCAGCAATACCCGGTTTTATTTTGTTTATAGTTCTTTTGTTTTATAACTTTAGATCGAATTATGTAAGACACCGGGAACTGACCAAATATATTGAAAATTTGAATTTTAATATTGATACGGCTTCAAAGGACACTTTGCTTAATTTTCCTATGCCGTTGGTGGTTGTTGAACTGGACGGAACAATAATCTGGTATAATTCATCCTTTAAAAGGCTGTTTGACGGGGAAGAGCTTCTGGAAAAAGAAATACATTCTTTTGTAAAGGATATGAATCCCGACAATCTAACCGGTGAAGGGGCAATGAACTTTACAAAGGATATATCAATAAACGGAAGAAGCTACTGTGTGCTCGGGAACTTTGCCAAGGTGGACAACAAGATAAATGAAGACGGATTTATTATTATGATGTACCTGATCGACAACACTGAGCTTGTGGAGATCAGAAAAAGGTATGACGAAGAAAAAACAACGGTGGGAATTATCGTTATAGACAATTATGACGATTTGATGCAGAGTATAGAGGATGCGGGAAGTGCACAAATCCTTGCGGAAATCGATTCGAAATTAACCCGGTGGATGGGATATACCAACGGAATAATTAAGAAATTTGAACGGGACAAATATCTGTTTATTTTTGAGCAAAAGTATCTTAAGGACTTTGAAGAGAAAAAGTTTGATATCCTTGATTCTATTAAAGAAATAAACATGGGAAATAAAATTCCTGTGACCCTCACTATGGGATTTGGCGTGGGAGCATACTCTTTGCAGGAAAAATTACGTTTTGCAACTGCTTCTTTGGACATTGCCTTGGGAAGAGGCGGCGACCAGGTGGTTGTAAAGAATGGAGAGGACATTTCGTTCTTCGGCGGAAAGACCAGGGAATTGGAAAAGAGAACAAGGGTTAAGGCAAGGGTTATTGCCTATGCATTGAGGGAGCTTATTGAACAGGCATCGGATTTGTTGATAATGGGACACGATAATTGTGACATTGATTGCCTCGGGTCGGCCCTTGGAATTTACAGAATTGCAAAAAACAAAAATAAAGAGGCTTTTATCGTTTTAAACAGCTCCAACCCCACAATTGACGGTTTGGTTTCAAGGATAGAAAAAAGCGGTGAATATGAAAATATTTTTATATCGAGCAGTGAAGCAATTGACAGAATAACCAAAAAGACACTTTTAGTTATTGTGGATACCCACCGGCCGAGCTTTACCGAAGCGCCGGAGCTTTTGAAGTACACCGACCAGATAGTTGTTATCGACCACCACAGAAGGGGAGCGGATTATTTGCAAGAAGCTGTGCTTACTTATCAGGAAACCTATGCATCGTCCACCTGTGAGTTGGTAACGGAGATACTTCAGTATGTGGAGGATAAAATTAAGCTCAAGCCCATTGAAGCCGAAAGCTTGTATGCGGGAATAGTGGTGGATACCAAAAACTTTACCTTCAAAACCGGGGTTCGTACCTTTGAAGCCGCAGCCTTTTTAAGAAGGCAGGGAGTGGATACGGTTCAGGTAAAGCAATTGTTCCAGAATGATTTCAATACATATATAAGCATTGCCAATGTTGTAAAGGATGCACAGATAATAAGAAACAACATGGCAATATCCGTTTGCCCTCCAAACATGAAAAATGCAGCTTTGGTGGCTGCACAGGCCGCAGACCAGCTTATCAACCTTGCCGGACTCAATGCAGCTTTTGTATTCAGTTATATTAATAACGGAATAGCAATAAGCGGTAGGTCCTTAGGTGATGTAAATGTCCAGGTGATTTTGGAAAAACTCGGCGGAGGAGGACATATGACTGTTGCAGGAGCACAGCTTCAGGGTGTGACTTTGGAGGAAGCCCAAAAAAGTTTGATGGCAGTGCTGGATGAATATTTTGATGAAATTAGTAAGCAAAACGGATAGAATTTTGTTATTATATAGATATGATATACACTCGGTATTCAGTAAAATGAATTTTATAAAATTAAGGAGAGATACAAATGAAGGTCATTTTAAAAGAAGATGTCAAGGGTCTGGGTACTAAAGAAAGCCTTGTAAATGTGAGTGACGGTTACGCGAGGAATTATTTGATCCCCAAGGGACTGGCAGTAGAGGCCACATCTGCAAATATGAATGTTATGAAATCAAAAAAAGAGGCGGAAAAGGCCAAAAAGGACCGTGAACTGGCGCAGGCAAAGGAACTTGCGGAAAAGCTTAAAGACGTTGTGGTTGTTATCAAGGCCAAGGCCGGAGAAAACGGAAAGCTTTTCGGTTCAATAACCGGCAAGGATATATCCGATTACCTGAAAAAAAATCATAAATTTGATATAGACAAGAAAAAAATCGCCCTTCCTGATTCCATTAAGGCATTGGGAACCTATGAAGCGGAAGTTAAGCTTTATTCGGGAGTAAGTACGAAGCTGACCGTAAAAATTGAACAGGGCGAGTGATTAATTATGGATCTGGGTTCTTTAGGAAGAATACCCCCACAAAACATTGAGGCCGAACAATCGGTTTTGGGAGCCATACTCCTCGATAAAGAGGTATTGTCAAATGTAACTGAGATTATTTCTGCTCAAGACTTTTACAGGGATGACCATAGAGAAATATTCGAGGCGATAGTTGACCTTTACGATCGGGCTGAACCTATCGACCTTATTACCGTGTCGGAACAGCTCAAAATGAGGGGAAGCCTCGACAGCGTGGGGGGGATTGAGTACCTTACAAATTTGGCCAATATGGTTCCTACGACAGCCAATGCCAAGCATTATGCCAAAATTGTGGAGGAAAAATCCATATTAAGAAGGCTCATAAGGGCTTCTTCCGAGATAGTGAAGATGGGTTATGAGGCCTCCGAAGAGGTTTCCTATGTTTTGGACAAGGCTGAAAAAAGCATATTTGATGTACTGCAGAAGAGAAATAACCAAGGCTTTTCTCCCATCAAGGAGGTTTTGATAGATACCTTTAACCGGCTGGAGGAGCTTTATAACAACAAGGGCTATATTACAGGAATAGCTACCGGTTTTACCGATCTTGACTATAAGACGGCGGGACTTCAAAACTCCGATTTGATTTTGATAGCGGCAAGGCCTGCCATGGGTAAGACCTCCTTTGTGCTTAACATAGCACAGTATGCCGCAATTCACGGGAAGGTGCCTGTAGCCATATTCAGTTTGGAGATGTCAAAGGAACAGCTTGTAAACAGGATACTATGTTCCGAGGCCATGGTGGACAGTCAGAAAATAAGAACCGGTAAGCTTGAGGACAGTGATTGGCAGAAGGTTGCCCGGGCACTGGGGCCTCTTTCGGAGGCACCTATTTATATTGATGATACACCGGGTACCACAGCCATGGAAATAAGGGCAAAATGCAGGAAGCTTAAAATTGAGAAAAATTTGGGTTTAATAGTGATAGATTATCTTCAGCTTATGCAGGGAAGGGCCAAAGGCAGCGAAAGCCGCCAACAGGAAATTTCAGAAATATCAAGGTCTCTTAAAATACTTGCAAAGGAAATAAATGTTCCTGTACTGACATTATCGCAGCTTAGCCGTGCGCCGGAGCAAAGAACGGACCACAGACCGGTGCTCAGTGACCTGAGGGAGTCGGGAGCAATAGAGCAGGATGCGGATATTGTAATGTTCCTTTACCGGGATGACTATTATAATCCCGATACTGAAAAAAAGAACATTGCCGAGGTAATAATTGCAAAGCATAGAAACGGTTCCACGGGAACGGTTGAGCTAGCTTGGCTGGGACAGTATACCAAGTTTGCAAATCTTGAAAAATTCAGAGAATAATAAATAGCGGATTGGAATTTCAAATAAAAGTATTGGTATGGATCATATGATTGATAAGGTTTTAGATGCAATTGAAAAACATAAACTCATAAACAAGGGGGACGGCATAGTAATAGGAGTGTCCGGAGGACCGGATTCCCTTTGCCTTTTGCATATACTATATTCACTGAAAGATAAGATGGGCCTTAAGCTTTTTGTTGCCCATGTCAACCATATGTTAAGAGGGGACGAGTCCTTAAAAGACGAATCCTTTGTTGGAGATATCTGCAGGAAATTAAATATAGTGTTTGAATCGGTGCATATAGACATAGGAAAGCTGGCAAAGGAACGGGGATTATCTTTGGAGGAAGCGGGCCGGATGGAAAGATACCGGTTTTTTGATTCTGTGGCGGACCGCTACGGAGCGGAAAGGATTGCTGTTGCCCATAATAAGAATGACCAGGCGGAAACGGTACTGATGAATATTATAAGGGGTTCCGGACTGGACGGACTCAAGGGTATGGAATATAAAAGGGGCAGAATAATAAGACCGCTTCTGCAAATTGAAAGAGCAGAGATTGAAAATTATTGCAGGGAGCATGGCTTAGAGCCCAGAGTAGACAGCTCCAATTTGGAGAATATATATACAAGAAACAGAATAAGGCTGGATTTGATTCCGCATATTGACAGCTTATTCAAGACGGATATAGTAAAGAGCATTGGCAGATTGGCGGATTTGGTTAGAGAAGACAGCAGTTTTATTGAAGAACAGATTGATAAAGTATATAATAATATAAATATTGAAGTAAAAGAAAGTGAAGCAACCTTAAATATTTCGAAAATTAAAGGGTATCATATTGCTGTCATTAGAAGGATTATCCGCAATATAATAAAAGAAATACGGGGAAATTTAAAGGGAATCGAAAGCATACATGTGGACAGTATAACGGATCTTATTGAAAACGGAAGGACCGGGGCGATGCTGCATCTTCCCGGCGGATTGAGGGTTTTAAAATCCTACGAAATGCTAAAAATTTATATGGGTGAAAAAGAGGCCGGTGTCCCGGATTTCAATAAAAGGGTTACCGTACCGGGAGCTACCCGTATTGACGAGATAAACAGCTCTGTTGAAGCTTTTATAATAGATGAACCAAAGAACATAAAGGACTTTAATAAAGCAAAGAGTGACAGCATGGTTCAGTTTTTTGATTATGACAGGCTAAAAGACGGTATAAATATAAGGTATCGCAAAGACGGCGATATTTTTAAACCGTTGGGATCAGTCGGAACGAAAAAGCTAAAGGAGTTTTTTATAGACAGCAAAATTCCGAGACATATTAGGGATCGGATTCCGCTTATTTCTAAGGATAAAGAAATTGTATGGATAATAGGGTATAAAATAAGTGATAAATTTAAAGTAACTGAAAATACTAAAACCATATTGAAGTTAATCTTTAAACGGGATATGAGTGCGGACGATTAATATCCTGTATTTTAAAACGGATTGTAATTATAATCATTAAAGAAATAAATTTCAGCGGGTTTTTTTAAAATGGCACTTAAAACAATATAAATAATCAATATAATTCGGGAGGACAAAATGATAGAGGAAATTGAAGAGATACTGGTTAGCAGGGAGGAGCTTCAAAAAAATGCAAGGGAATTAGGGAAGAGGATTTCTTCGGACTATGAGGGAAAAGACTTGGTTCTTATCGGGGTATTAAAAGGAGGAGTGGTATTTTTTTCGGACCTTATCAGGGAAATAACCATACCTATTGAGATAGACTTCATATCGGTGTCAAGCTACGGCAATTCCACAAGATCATCCGGGGTGGTTAGAATAATCAAGGATACCGATATTGATGTATCGGGCAAACATGTATTGATTGTTGAAGACTTGGTGGATACGGGGCTTACCCTTCATTATTTGAAGGATTTGTTCAAAGGCAGAGGACCTAAAGACGTAAAAATATGTACTGCCCTGGATAAGCCATCGAGAAGAAAGGTTGAAATTGAAATTGAATACAAGGGAATAACCATACCGGATAAGTTTGTAGTGGGATATGGCCTGGATTATGGCGGCAAGTACAGGAATCTTGCGGATGTATGTGTTTTGAAACCATGGGTTTATGAAAAGGGCGAAGAAAATTAACAATTTATTAATTTTTTAATTATTAAGGTTTCTTGTGTTTTAAAAATCGTTATGTTAATATAATGTAATAAATAATTGAGAACATATCGAAACAATAATAGATTTTAGTGTATTACTATTTAAGGAGGGAAGCTATTTGAAGTATTTTAGAAATATAAGCTTCTATATAGTGTTGTTTGTAATGCTATTGGCTTTTTTAGTTGTTATTCAAATCGGTCCGGATCCGAAAAAAGGAAAGTATTCAGACCTTGTACAGGATATACGCGAAGGAAAGGTTCAGGGAATTGTACTGGAGGAAAACAAGGCTACAATAACCTATAAAGATAAACAACAAAAGGAGCAATATGTTTATATACCCGATACCCAGACCTTTATGAATTTGGTAAGCAGCTATATTGAAGATAATAGTCTGGAATTTGAGTCTATTGATACTCCGGCACCGCCTTGGTGGCTTTCAATAATTCCTACGCTGGCGGTCATACTGATTTTTGTATTGTTCTGGATATTTTTCCTTCAGCAGTCACAAGGTGGCGGTAACAGGGTAATGTCCTTCGGTAAAAGCCGAGCGAAAATGACTATCGACGACAAGAAGAAGGTTACTTTTAACGATGTTGCAGGTGCTGATGAGGAAAAGGAAGAATTGAGGGAGATTGTTGAATTCCTGAAGCACTCTAAGAAATATTTGGAATTAGGTGCAAGAATACCGAAAGGAGTTCTTTTAGTAGGCCCTCCCGGTACAGGTAAAACTTTGCTGGCAAAAGCAGTATCAGGAGAAGCGGGAGTACCGTTTTTCAGCATAAGCGGTTCCGACTTTGTGGAGATGTTTGTCGGAGTCGGCGCTTCGAGGGTTAGAGACCTTTTTGACCAGGCCAAAAAGAATGCACCGTGTATAATCTTCATTGACGAGATTGATGCAGTGGGAAGACACAGAGGAGCAGGTCTTGGAGGAGGTCATGATGAAAGAGAACAGACCCTTAATCAGTTACTGGTGGAAATGGACGGTTTCGGTGTTAACGAGGGAGTAATAATCCTCGCAGCAACAAACAGACCGGATATTCTTGACCCGGCTCTGTTGAGACCCGGAAGGTTTGACAGAAGGGTTGTTGTCGGTTTGCCGGACATAAAGGGAAGAGAAGAGATATTGAGGGTTCATGCAAAGAACAAGCCCTTGGCAGAAGATGTTAAGCTTGATGAATTGGCAAAGAGTACCCCGGGATTTACAGGGGCTGATCTGGAAAATCTTCTTAATGAAGCAGCATTGCTTGCAGCAAGGAACAATAAGACAATGATAACAATGACGGAAATTAAGGAAGCGGTGTTCAAGGTTGTTGTAGGTCCGGAGAAGAAGAGCAGGGTTATGAGCGAAAAAGAGAAAAGGCTTACTGCATATCATGAAGCCGGCCACGCAATTGCTGTAAAAGCTGTATCCACCACCGACAAGGTGGACAGAATATCCATCATACCGTCAGGTATGGCCGGAGGCTTTACTGCGCATAAACCGGATGAAGATAAAACCTATGAAACCAAGTCTCATCTTCTTGAGAAAATTGTTGTTTTTCTCGGTGGTAGGGCTGCGGAAGAACTTGTTTTGGGAGAAATCAGTACCGGTGCTTACTCTGATTTGAAGCAGGCTAACGGCATAGCAAGAAGCATGATTACCAAATACGGTATGAGTGATACCTTGGGCAACCTGGTATTCGGCAATGAGAATGATGAAGTATTTATAGGAAGAGATTTTGCCCAGACAAGAAATTACAGTGAAGAAGTAGCTGCTCAGATAGACCGTGAGGTTAAGCATATAATAGATACTTGCTATCAGAAGATTAAAAACATATTGACCGAGAATATAAATAAGCTCCATACCATAGCCAATGTGCTCATGGAGAAGGAAAAAATTGAGGGACATGAGTTTGAAGAGTTATACGCAAATGCATGATGAATCCTGTTATTTGAGATGCATATTATGCGAATGAAAGGTGTAAGTGAAGAAAAATAGGGAAGAATCGTTAGGAAGTTCAAGTTTCCGGAGTATTTTTCTTCACTTTTATTTTTGTTTATTGACTAAATTTTATGTATATGATACATTATAGTATGACAATATAATACAGTGAAAGCCTTATCAAGAGAGGTGGAGGGAATGGGCCCTATGAAACCCGGCAACCGGCTTAATTGTATCGGTGCCAATTCCTACAGGTAATAGACCTGAAAGATGAGGATTAATGGGGTCCTCTTTGCTGCAAAGAGGATTTTTTATTAGTGGGATTTCACGAAGTGAAATGACTAAAAAGCGACGAGGGTTCAGTGCCCAGGAGCTTTTGTTAGTAGGATTTCACGATAGAAATTAACTAATAGTAGTTGGAATTCGATGTTCCCAACCTCATTATGGTTTAAAAGTTAGTGGATTCACTGGTAGAATTTATTTAAGGAGGAAAAAATGATGGCTAGAAAACTATTTACATCAGAATCTGTTACTGAGGGACATCCGGATAAAATCTGTGATCAGATATCTGATGCGATTTTGGATGCTATTTACTCAGAGGATCCCATGGCAAGAGTAGCTTGTGAAACCTCTGTTACCACCGGACTTGTATTGGTATCCGGAGAGATAACTACAAGTTGTTATGTTGATATTCCCAAAGTTGTTAGAAACACCATTAGAGAAATAGGATATGACCGGGCAAAATACGGTTTTGACTGTGATACCTGTGCGGTTTTGACTTCCATTGATGAGCAGTCTCCCGATATTGCAATGGGTGTGGACAAGGCTCTTGAAGCCAAAACCGGAGAGATGACGGATTCCCAGATTGAGACTATTGGAGCCGGGGATCAGGGAATGATGTTCGGCTTTGCTTGTGATGAAACCCCGGAATTGATGCCAATGCCTATTTCTTTGGCTCATAAGCTGACGAAAAGGTTGGCCGAAGTAAGAAAAAACGGAACGATAGATTATCTTCGCCCCGACGGCAAGTCCCAGGTTACTGTTGAATATGACGGAGATACTCCTGTAAGGATAGACGCAGTGGTTATTTCCACTCAGCATGGTCCTGATGTAGATCATGAAACTATAGAAAAGGATATAAAGGAACATGTTATAAAGCCGGTTATACCAGCCAATCTTATTGATGATAAGACAAAATTCTTCATAAATCCGACAGGAAGGTTTGTTGTGGGAGGACCGCAGGGAGATGCAGGACTTACCGGCAGGAAGATAATAGTGGATACATACGGCGGATATGCAAGACACGGCGGAGGAGCTTTTTCCGGAAAGGATCCCACAAAGGTTGACCGTTCTGCTGCGTATGCTGCCCGTTATGTTG
The DNA here is from genome assembly GCA_001512505.1 of Clostridiaceae bacterium DTU079. Lineage (GTDB taxonomy): Bacteria > Bacillota > Clostridia > Acetivibrionales > Acetivibrionaceae > Hungateiclostridium. The sequence continues at coordinate 31,726 of LFSC01000038.1, forward strand.
CGAAGAACATTGTTGCAGCAGGACTGGCAAAGAAATGTGAAGTACAGCTGGCTTATGCAATAGGTGTTGCAAGGCCGGTATCTGTCAGAATAGATACTTTTGGAACCGGTACTATTTCTGAGGAAAAGATTGAGAGCATTGTTACAGAGCTTTTTGATTTAAGGCCTGCGGCAATAATCAAAAACCTTAATTTAAGAAGACCTATTTACAAGCAAACTGCAGCCTATGGACATTTTGGAAGAGACGATCTGGATCTTCCATGGGAAAAGACCGATAGGGTTGAGGATATAAAGAAGAAAGTGAAAGAAATACAATAGAATAGGCATTATAATAGAATAATTTGAAAAAAAACACCTGTAACAGTTTAACGGTCTATTTCATAGACTAAGACTGGGGGTGTTTTTTTATGCTGCAAATTGTTTTGGAAGTCTTGGTATGTGTTCTTGCAGCCTATGGTTTGATAATACTCTTGCATGAACTGTTACTGTCTGCAAAGCAAAGCAGGAGCTACAAAAACTCCATGGTAAAGCTGGTGCTGATAGTAAAAAATCAAGGAGAAACCATTGAAGGGGTATTGAGAAATGTTCTGCCCAGGGATTTTATAAGAAAGCTTATGCCGGGAGGCAAGCTTATTGTGCTGGATATGGGTTCTAAGGACGATACGATGGATATTTTAAGGAAGCTGGAAAGAGATTATGAATGCCTTGAGGTACTGAAAAGAAGTGAAATGGAATACTTATTCAAATGTTTTGAGGATGAGAATGAAAGAAGTCGGGTTATGGAACATGTAGAAAGAAACACGTAAAGATGAGACTTACATAATTTGAAAATTCATACAGAAACCTTGTTCTTTTCTAAAACACAAATATAAGATATACTTTATATGTAGACAGTTGAAAATATAAAGAATCAGGTGGATGGATTGATCACAATTGAAGGTACGGTAGAAGAGATAATATACTCAAATGAGGTTAACGGATATACGGTTTGTGAAATCAGAAAGGATAAGGATGTAATTACGGCAGTGGGGTTTATGCCCTTTGTGAATGCCGGCGAGGTTCTGAAAATCTCCGGTAGGTGGGTAACCCATCCCGATTATGGCGAACAGTTTAAGGTGGAGATGTATGAAAAGCTGCTTCCGAAAACTACCGAGGCCATAGAAAAATACCTTTCTTCCGGACTTATTAAAGGGGTTGGCCCGGCAACGGCAAAAAAGATCGTAAAAAGATTCGGTGAACAAACCCTTGAGATCATTCAGCATTATCCTACAAGACTTGCTGAAATAAAGGGCATTAATCTGGAAAAGGCTAAAAAAATCGGACAGGTGTTTGAGGAGCAAAGGGAACTTCGCGATGTTGTACTGTTTTTTCAGGAGTATGGAATTAGTCCCACCTACTGCGCTAAAATTTATAAGACTTTTGGCACAAATACCATTGAACAGATAAAGGAAAACCCCTACAGGCTTTGCGATGAGATTTTCGGTATAAGCTTTAAAACGGCCGACAGAATTGCAAAAAGCTTGGGAATTGCTCCCGAATCCAAATACAGAATATCCAGTGGGGTTAAATATGTTTTGTCCCAGGCGGCAATGGACGGACACACCTTTGTTGACGAGGAAAAGCTTAAGGAGTATACCTCCCAGCTTTTAGACGTCGGCATAGATAATATAGATGATGTTTTGATATCTCTTATGCTTAAAAAGGCCATTTATGTGGAAAGGGACGAAGGTATTTCGAAGGTATATTTGAGTGCTTTTTATAATGCGGAGCTGGGTGTGTGCAGAAGACTTTTAGAGCTTTCAAATATAAAGTTTGACGGCAATATTGATGATTTTGACGAAAGAATCAAGGAGGTTCAGAAAAAGGAAGGAATTATACTGGCGGACAAGCAGAAGGAAGCCATTAGGGAGGCATTGAAAAACGGAGTTCTTGTAATAACCGGAGGACCCGGTACCGGTAAAACAACCATAATAAAAAGTATAATTGCCCTTCTAGAGGCCGAGGGATACGAGCTTGCACTGGCGGCACCCACCGGCAGGGCTGCAAAGAGGATGACTGAGGCGACGGGATATGAAGCAAAGACAATTCACAGATTGTTGGAAATCGGGTATACAACCGATGAAGAAGAGCTTGTATTTGCAAGAACGGAAGCCAATCCCCTTGAAGCCGATGTAATAATTATCGATGAGATGTCCATGGTGGATATAATTCTTATGAATCACCTGCTTAAAGCGGTACCTGTTGGGGCCAGACTTATTCTGGTAGGGGATGTGGACCAGTTGCCGTCGGTGGGACCGGGAAATGTACTGCGGGATATAATAAGGAGTGAAGTCATAAAGACGGTGAAGCTTTCGGAAATATTCCGACAGGCTGAGGAAAGCATGATTGTTGTTAACGCACATAAAATTAACCGGGGAGAAAAACCCATATTAAACAACAGGGACAAGGATTTCTTCTTTGTATCCCGAAGCTCCTATAACGATATTGTAAAGACAATTGTGGACTTGTGTCAAAGAAGGATACCCGATGCCTATGGATTTGACCCCATGAAGCATATACAGGTGCTTACCCCGATGCGAAAGGGGCCGGTTGGGGTCGGCAGCCTGAATATAGAGCTGCAGAAGGTTTTGAATCCCGAGAGCAAAAGCAAGAATCAAAAGGTTTTCAGGGATTATATATTCCGTGAAGGTGACCGGGTGATGCAGATAAAAAATAATTATAATCTTAGATGGGAAAAGCCCGCAGAAAAGGGGCAGAGCGGTACCGGGGTATTCAACGGTGACATGGGAATTATTCAGGAAATAGACAATGAGGATCAAAGAATTGTGGTATGCTTTGACGACGAGAGACTCGTGGAATATGACTTTACAATATTGGACGAGCTGGAGCCGGCTTTTGCGGTTACAATTCACAAAAGCCAGGGAAGTGAATTTCCTGTGGTAATACTTCCCGTTTTTCCGGGACCTAAGGTTCTAATGACCAGAAACCTTTTATATACCGCCATAACGCGGGCCCGTGAAATGGTGATACTTGTAGGAGCCAGGGATTGTCTTGACGATATGATTGAAAATGACCGGGAAACCAAAAGAAATTCGGATCTTTCGGGGAAGCTTAGAAAATGCATACTGGGAATAGATAGTTATTACTTGTAAAATTAAAATATATTTTACTTTGTTATATATTTGGGGAGAGTTGGTGAAGGTGTATGCTAAAACGTCTTCTTAATTTAATATTTCCTCCTAAATGTATTTTTTGCAATAAAATTTTATATTTAAATACCGATATATATATATGTAAGGAATGCTTTTCGAAAATTGAGTTTAGGGAAGGCGGAAGCATAAAGTCCGGCACCGGGGACGACTATTTTGACAGCATTGTGTGTGTTTGCGAATATACGGGGATTGTGAAGGATGCTGTGAAAAGGTTCAAGTTTTCAAACAAGCCGGCTTATTATAGGGCTTTTGCAAGACTCCTGTCGCAAAAAATAAAGGAAACAATGGATTACCGGTTATTTGATGCAATTATAAGTGTACCCCTTCATCCGGTAAGAGAAAGGACGCGAGGTTACAACCAGTCATTCCTGATATCCACGGAATTGTCCAGGGAATTGGGGATAAAAGAAGAATCAAATCTTTTATCCAGGACAAGGAATACGCACAGTCAAAGCTTGCTGCCGAGACAGGACCGCCTGATCAATGTAAAAGGTGCTTTTACGGTAACCGACTCATCTAAGGTAAAAGATAAAACAATACTTTTAGTAGACGATGTTTTGACAACCGGTACTACATTGAATGAGTGCAGTAGAGTGCTAAAGGAGGCAGGAGCCAAAAAAATTGTAGTTGCTGTAATTGCATCGGGCAGAAGGTTTTAATGGAAGAAACTCTAAAGGGACTTTAAAATACTATTGGAATTTGGAATTATATGGATATCAAGCGCTGATATGGCGATAGGAGGTATCAATATGCCGGATGTTAGAAATTGTAGACGTTGTGGAAAGATTTACAGCTATATTGGAGGAGTTCCTCTTTGTAATGAATGTAAAAGACAGGATGAGGAAGATTTTAAGAGAGTTAAAGAATATTTATATGACCACCCCAAGGCTACAATCTATGAGGTGTCTAACGAACTGGATATAAGTGTGCAGAGAATAAAGAATTATTTAAAGCAGGGAAGGCTTGAGATTATCGGCGATGAAGGCAATTTGATTCTTGAGTGTGAATTGTGCGGCAAATCCATAAAAACAGGGCGTTTTTGTGAGGAATGTACCAATTCGCTGAGCAGGGATATAAAATCAACCGTCGACGAAATTAAGAAGCCGATATATGACAATTCAGGCAGGAAATTGCACGGAGGTATGAGATACTTGCATAAAGGCGATAAGTAGTGTTTATAACATGGGCTGTCTACCGCTAAATTGTAGGCAGCCAAAGTTTTAAGGAAAATTATAAATATTTGTTAATTTAATAATTTAAATGACGATATAATTAATGAGGGAAGGGATAGAAACCAATGACAAGTTAATACTGCAAAGTGTTAATATATAAGTTTTAAAGAAGGTGAGTGGTAATTATGAAAATTTGGGACGGAATCCCAAAGGTCGGTCATGTTTATGAAGGCCCCAAAGGCGTAAAAAAGACGGAAAAGACCGGCAATGTGGCCTCTAAGAGGGATGAGCTATCCATCTCAAGTCAGGCAAAGGATATCCAGACAGCAATGAAGGCATTAAAGGACATACCGGATATACGCAAGGACAAGGTGGAAGCAATTCAAAAAAAGATTGAGGCAGGTACATATCAAGTGAGGGAGGAGGACATAGCGGACAAGATTTTAAAATCAATAGCGGAAAAGAAAAGCATAGAATGATATTATAACAAGAATAGTAAGTTTGCGGGTTAATGAGGACAATTCCGAAATTATCCCGCAATATATTTATATTAAAGGTATTTCACACATGAAAAATTCTAAAAGTGAGGGTGAAATATATGAACAACCAATTGATAAATGATTTGATTGACATTCTTGAAAAGGAATTAAAAATATATGAGGATATATTGGAGATTTCCAAAAACAAGACCGATATAATTGTCAAAGGGAAGGTTAAAGAGTTGGAGAATATCACAGAGCTAGAGCAGTCCTTTATTGCACAAATAGGCAAGCTCGAGGCGGCAAGAGAGGATCTGGTTGATAAAATATGTTCCGATATCGGTAAAGACTCGTCAAAAAATATTACCGTTACTGAACTGATGGGATATATTGAAGCATCCCAGGCTGAAAGATTGAACTCTTATAAAGAGAACATGGTTTCATTGCTAAAAGAAATTAAGGATAAAAACGATTTAAATGCAAAATTAATAAAAAGCTCAATTGATTATATAGATTTTTCGATAAATATTATGTCCAACGTCAGTGTAGAGGGAAACAATTACAGCGGCAAGGCGCAGATAAATGATTCCGAAAAGAAAACATACTTTGATGTTAAATTGTAGGATATTTGGAGGCGGTATAAATGGCAATGGGTTTTGGCAGTTATGAAATTGCACGATCGGGAATGTTTGTGAATGAGAGGGCTTTGTTTGTGACAGGGCATAATATTTCCAATGTAAATACTCCTGGTTATTCCCGGCAGCAGGCGATGATAGAAACGGGTCCATACCAAAATTACTGGAAATTTCAGCTGGGTCTTGGTGCCGATATACAGGAAATAAGACAGATTAGGCACATGTTTCTGGATAATATATATAGAGATGAAAATACTTTGTTGGGTTACTGGGAGACAAGAAATAAAACCTTCCAGGAAATACAGACCATTCTTGGCGATCCCATGGAAGAAGGACTTCAAAATATGTTAAACCAGTTTTGGGACTCATGGCAGGAGCTTTCAAAGGAACCGGACAGTTTGACTGTAAGAGCTCTTGTGAGGCAAAGAGCCGAAGCCCTTGTATACCATATTAATCATGTCGGAGAGCAGTTGGACAAGCTGCAAAAGGATTTAAACTATCAGGTTTTTGTGAGGATAGGTGAGGTTAACGATATAACAAAGCAAATAGCTGCCCTTAACAAAGCCATATATTCGGCTGAGGTAACCGGAGATAATGCCAATGATTACCGTGACCAAAGAAATCTTCTTATTGACAGGCTTTCAAAGCTTGTGGATGCTGAGGTAACCGAAATGAAGGATGGACAGGTGGATATAACCTTGTCGGGGCATTATCTTGTGTATAAGGGTGAGTACACAGAACTGCGTGCGGAGGAAAGAAACCCGGGAGATATATTTTATGTTCCGAAGCTTGCGGGGTCAAATATTGAAGTTCAGGTTAAGAGCGGTATAATAAAGGGACTTTTGGACTCAAGAGGAGATTCCATTAACTCCCTCGGAAGCATGGACGGCGGAATCAGTGCCCTTGAGAATTCCACCAGCATTATACCTGACCTTAAAAGAAGATTGAATGCCATTATTAATAAGATGGCAGAAGAAATCAATAATTTGCATAAGAGCGGAAAGACTCTTAGTGTTCCACCGGAAGACGGACAGGATTTCTTTGTTCCGATAAATCCGGCGTATCCTATTCAATTGGGAAATATCCGGCTGAACAGCAATCTTATAGATTTAAACAACATTGTTGCATCTAAAAGCGGCGACAGCGGGGATAATACCATTGCTCTTGAAATCGCAAACCTGAGAAATGTTCAATTAATCGATGATATTAACAGGGTATTGAGCATAGACGATGCTTACCAGTTTATAATATTGGGAGTCGGCAGTGGAGGAGCTGAGGCTGAGAGAATGAGCGAGAATCAAAGTTTTCTCGTGCTCTCCACCGATTCGCAGAGGAATTCCATTATGGGGGTTTCCATGGATGAGGAAATGTCCAACATGATGAAGTTTAAATTTGCTTATACTGCATCTTCAAGGGCAATAAATGTTATAGATGAGATGATTGAAACAATAATAACAAAAATGGGAATAGTGGGCAGGTGATAAACGGTGAATCCTGGATTTTTCGGATTGGATATTGCGGTTAAGGGTCTTTATACAGCGCAAAGAAATCTCGATGTAATAAACCATAACGTTAATAATATCAATACCCCCGGTTACTCAAGACAGGTTGCCAATCAGTCGGCTTCAAGACCGATTGCTCTCTTGAACGGAACCGGAATGCTGGGAACCGGATCGGATGTTACCGGCATCAACAGAATAAGAGATGAATATCTGGATTTTAAATACTGGAGCGAAAATAAGACATACGGTGAGTGGGAGATAAAAAGGACTCTGCTGGCAGATCTGGAAGCCACATTCAATGAACCTTCGGATAGTGGCTTTAGTACGATGCTGGACGAGTTTTTCCATTCCCTGCAGGAGCTTGCCAAGGACCCGGGAAGCGAGGCGGTGAGGGCCTTGGTAAAGGAGAAGGGGGTTACCCTTGCGAAGTATTTTAACAGCATGGCAACTCATTTGGAAGAGCTTCAGGTGGATTTAAACCATCAGATTAATACAAAGGTTAATAGAATAAATTCGTTGGGAGCCCAGATTCAACAACTGAACAAGCAGATATACCGCTCGGAACTTGACGGAAACGTTGCCAATGACCTTAGGGATCAAAGAACTCTTTTAATAGACGAGCTTTCAAAACTAATTAATATTGATGTGACTGAAGTGGTGGCAGGGAAGCTTCCCAACGGTAGAGAAGACAAGAGAATGCTCATAACAATAAACGGCAAGCCTTTTGTTGACCATTATGATCTTACACAGTTGGCTGTAAAGCAAAGAGCGGACAAGTTGAATCCTGAGGAAGATGTCGTAAACCTTTATGAAGTGATGTGGGAAGACGGAAATACACTTAAGGTAAGGGGCGGAGAGTTAAAGGGATTGCTGGATGTAAGGGACGGGAATGAGGGGGAAAACGGAAGTCCGCTTTACAAAGGCATACCCTTTTATATAAAAAAGCTTAACGAATTTGTGCGCACCTTTGCCAAGGCTTTCAATGAGGGAATTATCGGCAGTGATGATTTGGAAGGGCATGCTGACGGTGTTGGAGCCGATAACTCCACCGGAGTAAGGTTCTTTACCATGCTGGGTATAGGCAATATGCCGATGAGCAGCGATGATTTTATTGCTATTCCCGATTGCTATAACCAGCTTACTGCGAAGAATTTTTCCGTGAGCAGCGATATAATAAATAATATTAATAAAATCGCTACCTCCGATACACCGGATCAGATCGGTAACATAGAAAACTTGAATAAATTAATAAAAATGAGGAATAACACCCATATGTTTACCGAGGGGGCACCCGAGGATTTCATGAAATCCATTATTTCCACCTTGGGTATAGATTCACAGCAAGCCATAAGGATGTCGTCAAATCAGCAGGCTATGATAAGGCAGGTTGAAAATCAGAGACTTTCGGAATCCGGAGTTTCCATGGATGAGGAAATGGCAAACATGGTAAAACATCAGCAGGCCTATAATGCTGCGGCAGTAATGATAAATACAATGGCGGAAATCTATGACATATTGATAAACCGGGTAGGATTATAAAATGAAAAATACTTTTTGGTACAGTTTGGAGGGATCATATGAGAATAACAAACAGTATGCTTGTTAATAATATGATAGCAAACTTGGGAAAGAACCTGTCAAGGATGGAGAAATACCAGCAGAGGCTTGCTACCGGAAAAAAGATTTCAGTTCCGTCGGATGATCCTGTTGTTGCAGCCAGAGCATTAAAGCTTCGTACCGATGTATCGCAGATAGAACAGTATAAAAAGAATGTAAAGGATGCATTGTCGTGGATGGAAATAACGGAGTCTGCAATTGCTGATGTCGGAGATATATTGCAAAGGGCAAGGGAACTGGCGGTACAGGCAAGCAACGGTACAACCACACCGGAGGATACCAAGAAAATATGTGAAGAGGTAAAGCAGCTTAAGAACCAGCTGGTTAACCTGGGTAATGCAACCTATGCAGGAAGATATATCTTTTCGGGCTTTAAGACCAATCAAAAATTATTGAATGATGACGGAACCTTTGCCATTAATGTTGATAATTCGGAGATAATAATTTATCAGATAGGTGTTGGAGACAGCATTAACATTAATGTTACAGCAGGAGACTTTTTTAACAGTGGAGGAACAGCGACAGCCGGAATGTCGGGATCGCTTTTTGAGGATTTCGATGATTTTATAACGGCACTGGATACCGGAGATTATGCTGTGATTGATGCGACTATAGCGAAAATTGATTTGCAGCAAAACAATCTGCTTCGCATAAGAGCTGACATAGGAGCTAGATGCAACAGGCTCGAACTTACCGTCAACAGACTTGAAAACGACGCGCTTAATTTTACCAAGCTTATGAGTGAAAACGAGGATATTGATCAAGCGGAAAACATCATGCTTTTGAAGAGTGAGGAAAATGTGTACAGGGCTTCTTTAGCAGGTGGAGCCAGAGTAATTCAGCCGTCTCTGGTGGACTTTTTAAAGTAGTAAGTAGTAAAAGGTTAATTCGGGTGGTTTTATGGGTATAAGAATAACTCAGACCTATGCAAAAATCGGAATAGACACGGTTGCGGCCGATCTTAACATGAAGTCTCATAAGCCTGAGCTTGAGATTCACCAGAACCATGCCAGGGTAAAGATTAGGACGGAACTTCCGAGGGTGGAGATCGACCAGTATGAGGCGTTTGCCAGTACCGGTCTGAAAGGTCCCATTGATCTTACTCATGAAATTGCACAAAGAATTTATCAGCAAGTTATAGAGCAAATAGGAAAAATTGCTGAAGACGGGGATACCTTTGCGGCTATAGAAAACGGTGTAGATCCTATTGTAAGTTTGGCAGAGGAAGATCCGGATGCAGAGCATGTGTTTGACGTAGACTGTATACCCAAGGTAAGGCCACGGATAACCGTTAAGGGATCACAGCAAATTGAGGCCGGAAGAGAAGGCGAAGGGGTGCATAATGGTGTAGAATATTCAATTATCCCCGGCAGGGTCGATTATAATTTTGTTCCTGCCCAGGTAAATATTTATTTGAGACAGTATGCATCCGTTAAATTCAGTTATGTTGAAGACAGCAAGATTGATATACATATTTAGATACATATTTAGGCATAGAAATGCCCATGTTATTAAATGGAGGAGATTAAATGCGTTTAAAAACAAAACACTTTGACGAAATTGAGATTGAAGAGGAAAAAATAATATATTTCAAAGACGGAATTCCCGGCTTTGAAGAAATAAAAAAGTATATCGTGCTGTTTGACGGGGATGAAAACTCGCCCTTTAGATGGCTTCAGGCAGTGGACGACGGACAGCTGGCTTTTGCGGTTGCTGACCCGTTTATGATTGTCAATGATTATGACATAGAAATTCCTCAGGAAGTTGTGGATGTTCTCGAAATTCAAAGTCCCGTGGATGTTATGATATTATCGATTCTTGTGGTACCGGAAGACCTTTCAAAAATTAGTATGAATTTGAAAGCGCCCATAGTAATCAATACAAAAAATAAGATGGGAATGCAGGTTGTCCTTGACACAGATAGATATTCTGTGAGACACTATATCGTAGAAGAACTCCGCAGACGGGAGGTAAATATTGGTGCTGGTTCTCACAAGAAAGAAGAATGAATCTATTATTTTAAATGACAATATTGAAATTACTATTGTTGATGTTCAGGGAGATCAAGTGCGTATAGGCATTAATGCTCCTAAAAGTGTTTCTATTTATAGAAAAGAGATATTTTTAGAAATACAGGCTGAAA
>LFSC01000055.1:0-38835 GCA_001512505.1 Clostridiaceae bacterium DTU079
CTAAAAAAATTTCTCAAAATTTTTATTATAAACTCTTGACTTTAATTAGCTGGTCTTTCTTAGTGTTTATATGAATACAAATATATTATTAACGATAGTACTTAAAATATTTAGAAACGACTTTCCATGAAAAATACACAGCATTAATTTTTACTATTCGCTTAACAACGGTGAAATCAGGCAAGAGAAATTTGGAAGTAAAATGGGTATATATAGCCGATAAATACATTTTATTCTTAGATTATTAAATTATGTATAGAATTATTTAACGGAATGCTAAAGATGTAGAAGTAAATCCTTCGCAAAACGGTGACAAGGTATTATTTATTGACTAGACATACATATAATAATTTGCACCGGCAATTGTATAATTAGTATGTTTCTATGAAGAATATGGGATCGTGTCCGAAATCAACAAGTACTGAATTAAATATGAAAACGGGGCAGTATCTGCCCCGTTGATTATATTATTAATTAATTTTCAGATAACTCTTTTGGTGGCTTCAATGTAGCCATTATTGCAAATCCAACGAATGCTGCTATTCCGGCGATAGTGAACGCAGTCGAGAATGCCTTTGATGCGCTGAAATAAGCAACAATGTATGAGGATGCAACAGCCCCGACTCCAAATCCGAGGAGAATCATACCATAGATTGTTGCAACATGCTTTGTTCCCCAGAAATCAGCAGTCAACGCAGGGAATACCCCAAGGAATCCGCCATATGAAAATCCGATTATTGCAATAAACGCAAGCATTAAATACGATTTTGCAAAGGATACTCCAACAATTGAAACGGCAGCGATTACAAGAAGTATTAATATGGTTTTCTTTCTTCCCAACCTATCGGAAATCCATCCCCAGAAGAGACGTCCGAAAGAATTGAATGCACTGATAATCATAACTCCCGCAACAGCCTCTTCCTTTGTCAAGCCGCTGCCAGGCTGTAATCCAAGAATTTTTGCCATAGGAATCATCATTGATCCTGCAGCAGTTGCACACATAAATGCGAGGATTACCAAATAAAGCTGAGGAGTTTTCATGGCTTCCGACGGAGTAAAGCTTCTTGCAGCCACTCCGTTTTTTGAAGCAGGAGGAGTCCAACCATTAGGTTTGAACCCTTCGGGTGGGTTAATTATAAAAAACGCACCTATCAAGTTTACGACAAAAAACACAATACCCAATATGGAAAATGTGTTGAGGACACCGTACCGGTTAATTAACGTTTCAGCAACAGGAGTAAACAAAAGACCGCCAAATCCAAGGGCAGACACGATAATACCCGTTACCAAACCTCTTTTATCCGGGAACCATTTCTGACAGCAGGCAATTGTAGTGGTATATGCCATTCCCATTCCTAAACCGCCTAAAATACCGTAAGTCAGCCATAAAAGCCACGGCATTGATTCGGAAGTATACCTGGCTAAATAAAAACCTATTCCCAGCACAACACCTGCAGCAATAACTACCGTTCTAGGTTTGACTTTTTCTTGCATTTTTCCTCCGATGGTACTGCCGACTGTCAACATTCCCAACAGAAGTGAATATGCTAATGTACCGTGGGTAGCCGGCCAATTGAATAAAGCATTGGGTGTCGTATCACTAATGATAAGATATGACTGAAATACACTCCAAATGTACGCAGTCCCAAGGCATAGCTGAATTGCAACACTTGCAACAACAGCTATCCATCTATTAAATTTCGGTGTAGCAATAGCGGTATTATTCATCACACTTTTCCCCTCTACAAAAAATTCTGATTTTGGGCACGCAAACAAAGCCCTAATAGTTCGGCCGATTCATTGATGTTTATTTAATTTACTTTGTTAGTTAAGATATATGAAATGATCCTTAAGGATATTTATTATAGACAAATTATATAGTAATTTTGTTTACTGTACAATGGAATTTCAAGAAAAATAAAAAAGCGTAAAAAACCCTTTACTTCACGAGTAAAAAAGCGTAAAAAAAATCTAACGCTTTGTTAACCTGTTTTTTTGATTTAGAGTAACAAAGGTAGATTTATTTTATCCCGATGTATTCCAAATTGAAATGAAAGCTTTATTGTTTTCGGTTATTTACCGTGATGGGGATTCTTTTTTACAACTTCAAAGGCTTCTATTATTTTACGTTGAACTTGGGACCTATATTTTGAATAATACTCAAACCTTTTGTCCTTGTCTATGAAGTTTGAGGAATAACTTGGTTTTAAATCATTGAGTACAATAGCAGCTACATCTGCCAGGCAAATACTGCAAACACAGAATGGAGGATTGGTTTCATTCTTCACTTTTTCGACATAATCGGATAATTCTTGAAAGACAAGATTCTCCGCAGAGTTTTCAAGACCTGCATTATATAAAATATCCCTCAATTCACTCATTTTAACTCGCTCCTGTAAATTAATATTATATAACTTTGTCTCAAATTGCTATTGCGATGCCATATATATAAATATCGTATAATCCACTAAAAATATTGATATTAAAGTTTATAGATATCCAGATCGCTTTGATTATGCTTCATATTCGGTATTGCAATATAAAGTATCAAAAGCACGAGGGTAAGCAATGCGAAAATGTACTTAATTATCCCAGGAATAGGCAGGGGAGTAATATAGCCTTCAATAAAGCCGGCTATTATAAATATGGGTATTGTGCCAAGAACCATCTTCAACGCGGTCTTGCTTCGCAGTATAAAGGAATCCTTTCTACTGTATTGACCGGGATTGACAAGGGAATAGCCCATTTTTATTCCGGCGGCACCGCATACAAAAATAGCAAACAACTCCAGTATACCATGAGGAAGTATTAAAGACCAGAATAAAAAATCGGCGTTTTTGATGTTGTATAGGGCTGCCAAGGCCCCGAGCAAAAACCCGTTCTGAATAAGAATATAACATGTACCCAGTCCAAAGGATACACCGAAAGCAAAGGCCAGAATTCCAACCTTTATATTGTTTGTAAGTATGAAATTTGAATAAACGGCAGGATCCCAGCTATCCCTTGGAGCATTGACGTCACTTTCCAACACGTGCTGAATATATTCCTCGGATACAAAAGCAACGGCATTATCGGTGGAAATTAAAGTAAAAACAAAGCTTGCTAACACTGCAACAAGAAATAATCCTGAAGAAATAATAAAAGCCTTCATATTTGCTTTAATAATCAAAGGAAACTCAACAGTCAGAAATCTAATGAGATTCTTTATGTTGGACTTTTTTGTGGTATATATATAGCTATGGGCAGATGCTACAAGTCTGTTTAAATAGCTCGTAGTTGCCGTATTTCCATAATAAGTCCGGGAATAAGATAAATGACTGCATGCTGCATTGTACATATTTATAAATTCGTCCAGACTCTTCTTATCCAATTTATATATGCTTTTGGATTTAAGCTTAAATAACATAGACTCAAGGTCTTTCCAAACTTTAGAGTTTTTTTCGATAAACTTGTCCTCTTTCATTTAAGCACCTTTTAAAGAAATTTTATAAAATACATTTTATCATAAAAGCTTTTCTGTTACAATTATATTGAATGCGTATAATAAGCAATAATCTAAAAATGTGTTAATTAGTTTTAGGATTGTTATTTTATAACATACTTATATGTTTACTTTTGCTTTACTAATAAAAATTAACCGGATCGGGGGAAGGACATGAGAAAGGTTTATGAAATTTTAACACCGGAAAATGTGTATATAGAATATGAGCTTGCCGGCCTGGGCTCAAGATTTATTGCTTACTTAATTGATTTTGCCATTCAAATGCTTTTTATCATTGTTGCCTTTATTGTATTATTAATAGCAGCTACAGATTTTGTGGTATATATAATTTTTGAACTTGGAATTATATCTTTTGTAGCTTTTTTTCTGACCCTTGTTGTGCTCTTTAATTTGATTTATTTTATTTCCTTTGAGATGATTTTAAAGGGGCAGTCTCCAGGTAAGAAGATAATGAAGCTTAGGGTTATAAAGCAAAACGGAGAACCAATAAATATATGGGACTCATTTTTAAGAAATTTTTTAAGGCTTTTTGACAGCCTGCCGTCATATTATCTTGTTGGATCGCTGTTTGTCATATTTTCTAATAAATACAAGAGAATCGGCGATTTTGCGGCAAATACCATTGTTGTTAAAATAAAAAATCAAGAACAGATTATAACTATTGACAATCTTATAAAACAAGCAAAAATTTCAGACGACGAGAATGAAGGGATTGTTAACAACTATCCGGTTAGTGCCTTGGAGTACAATGTATTAAAAGAATTTATGGACAGAAAAGACAGCCTTGGAGAGAAAAAACATCTGTTAACGTATAATTTAAACATGTATTTTATGAAAAAATTTACTATTGAAAAACCCTATGAAAATACCTATGAATTTTTCGAATCGATTTTAAGGATGAATTCCGGAATATATTGAAAAGCTCTAAGAAAAATGTAGAAATTAAGAAAAAGACTTTGACATTGCTCTGAAAATGATATAAAATATTTAAAATTTATTATATGATAATTAAGTGAATAACCATTGAAAGAGGAGGAAGTTTACATGGCTTATATCTATAGCGAAGTATCAAGAACCTTTAGTGAGTACTTATTAATACCAAACCTTACAACTGAAAACTGCACCCCAGATAAAATAGATCTTGCAACACCTTTGGTAAAATATAATAAAGGCGAAGAAAGCAGTCTTAAATTGAATATTCCGATTGTATCGGCTATAATGCAGTCAGTATCTAACGATACACTGGCTATAGCCCTTGCAAGGTGTGGCGGATTATCTTTTATATACGGTTCTCAGTCTATTGAAAGCCAGTCCGAAATGGTAAGAAGAGTTAAGAAATATAAATCGGGATTTGTTGTCAGCGATTCCAATCTTACCGTCAACAGTACATTAAAGAATGTTATTG
This sequence comes from Clostridiaceae bacterium DTU079, assembly GCA_001512505.1. GTDB lineage: Bacteria > Bacillota > Clostridia > Acetivibrionales > Acetivibrionaceae > Hungateiclostridium. Next base: position 4,908 of record LFSC01000055.1, read on the forward strand.
ATTTGAAAAATAAAACAGGGCATTCAACCATTGCAATTACTGACGACGGTACTTCATCAGGAAAGCTTCTCGGTTTGGTTACCACAAGGGATTATAGAATCAGCAGAGATCCCCTTGACAAAAAAGTACAGGATTTTATGACTCCTTTCTCAAAGCTGGTGGTCGGTAAACTGGGAATAAGTCTGAGCGAGGCAAACGATATAATTTGGGAACACAAGCTCAACTGTCTGCCCATTGTTGATGAAAATCAAAGACTCCATTACTTGGTGTTCAGAAAGGACTATGACGACCATAAACAAAATCCCTACGAATTATTGGACAACAACAAGAGGCTGGTGGTTGGAGCAGGAATAAACAGCAGGGATTATGAGGAAAGAGTTCCTGCATTGGTTGATGCCGGTGTAGATGTTCTCTGTATCGACTCGTCCGACGGTTATTCTGTATGGCAGAAAAAAACACTGGAATATATAAAGAGTAATTACAATATACCTGTGGGTGCCGGAAATGTTGTAGACAGGGAAGGATTTTTATACCTTGCCGAAGCCGGAGCTGATTTTGTTAAGGTTGGAATCGGCGGAGGTTCCATATGTATAACCCGTGAGCAAAAGGGTATAGGAAGAGGTCAGGCAACGGCTGTTATTGAAGTGGCTCAGGCAAGAAATGAGTACTTTGAAAAAACCGGTGTATACATTCCCATATGTTCTGACGGTGGTATTGTTCATGACTATCATATTGTATTGGCGTTGGCAATGGGTGCAGATTTCGTTATGATGGGAAGATATTTTGCAAGATTTGATGAAAGTCCTACCAAAAAGGTTAAAAGCGGAAACGGCTATGTGAAGGAATACTGGGGCGAGGGCTCTAACAGGGCTAGAAACTGGCAGCGATACGACCTTGGCGAAAATCAGAACATGAAATTCGAGGAAGGCGTAGACAGCTATGTGCCTTATGCAGGAAAACTTAGAGATAACCTTGAAACTACACTCAACAAGATAAAAGCTGCCATGTCAAGCTGCGGTTCTGCAACTATTAGGGAATTGCAGGAAACAGCAAGATTGACCGTTGTTTCTTCAACAAGTATTATTGAGGGCGGAGCCCACGATGTAATTCTCAAGGAAAAAGAATACTAATATCTTGAAAAAGAAAATCTTCCGGAAACTCTAGGCTGTGACTAAAGTTTCCGGAAGATTTTTCTTTACTTTGGCGTTAAACATAAAATAAAAATCTCCAATTATCGGAGATCTTTATGTATTGTGATTATTTAGTTTACAGTTCTCTCATTCATCAAGTTTACCGTTCTTTCGGACATAATAAACAACTCCCTTCATTACCAGTATATTCCCTCTCAAATTATTGAGTGTTTGTCTTGTGTTATTTTACTCATTATTCTGGCACAAAACCTTAAATTTTAAACATGTTTTTTTTCACATTTGCTAATTGAAACTACAACACCGTCACCGGGAAGAATCCAGTCATTAAAACCGATTTCGAGGCTGTTATCCATCAGCTCTTCCACAATTTTATTTTTATGATTTCCCATAAATCCAAAACTATGCCATGATAATTGATAAGAGGAATCTTTTAATATGAAAACTAAACCGTATTTTTTGCAGGGCATTGTTACCTTGTTTGAAAAGCATACATCATTTAGGGGAGCAATTGTCTCGATTACCATATCAACGGTACACTGTTTTTTCACTTTTATATCCCAAGATGTATGGACCTTGACACAGTAGGCATCGCTTATGTATGGACAGTCTTCAGATATTTCAAGCCTGCTGTTGATTTCTTTAGTGTAATCTTTTGAATCCACAGAAAATCTTTTGATCTGATAGAGTTTATTGTTTTCTACCTGCTCAACCCGCTGCATTTCTGCGCCAAAGGGTATTTTTATTGTACGTTTTCTTCTAGAAGGATTTACAATTTCAAACCTTTTTCTTATGGTTTTGGAAAAATAATTTTCTGTAACATGACACTCAATCCATGTATTATGGCTCTTGTAGTAGCATTCGTTTAAAAGGGAAGAGAGCTCTTGTTCAAAAAAGTTATAGAAGTTGTCCTTATCATGATTGTTATATCTAAAATAAAGCTCTTTTTCTATTTTTTCTTTTAAATCCTTCATCTCGTTTCTTGTCAATCTATTTATAAAATCATGCTTTACCAAGGTTTCTGTCGATTCTACCCAAAATTTCAGCAGGTTTATAAATGTGGATGTAATCAGGGAAACCCCAAGACTTCTGATTATAGCCAAAACAATATCCCCGAATATGCCCAGATAAAAGGCGTTTTTAGCCGGAAAAAACAATTCAAAATACGAAGCGGAAAATATCAATGATGTCCCTATCAAAAATGAAAATATTGAAATAATACGAAGTCTTTTTTTCATAATATATCATCCCCATACATTTCGTATCAGTATAATATATTATGTTTAATAGAAAATAATTACAGCTTTCTTTTTCGGTTAGACTATTTTGTTAACAAAATGCATGTATTAATCACCTATAATTACCAAACATATATGACAGAACAGGTTATAGATTGTATCGACAAAGAAAAAAGTAATTTGGGGAATTTAATATAACAACTACTTTGTGCTCAATTACTAAGTATTCTAAGTACTCTTATTAGTTCATCACAGTAAGTGAATTTTGTGCTTATTCTGTAATTATATTGTCTTATTTTAGAATCAAAAGATAATTGCTTTGCTTTAAAAGTAATACAATTATTATGTACCTTTAGATCACTTACATTATAAATAGGTTGACCTATTTGGGGTGTATGTGCGATTTTGTAGAAATTTTCCGTAAAATAACCTACTATATCTAAATCACTTGCATAGGATAACCGCCATGCATGGTCAAGAATATACCGTGGTCGTCTGCCTAACGAGTAAATAAAACCATAAAATCCAAGATTGGACATAATGTCGGATCGAGGATTTGTAAAAATCGATTGTAAAACCGGATCACAACAATTAATAACCCATAGGGTATTTGGAGAAGTAATTACAAAAATATACTGAACGCAAAACTCTTCAAAACAAGATGTTCTTAACCAAATAGCATAACATATTAAGGATATTATTAAAAATAAAAACATCACTGTATACAAAATACTCATTTCTTTGGAATCAGAACCGTATTTTTGTGCTAACACTATAGTTAAAGGAGTAAATAAAATAATAAAAAAAAAAATATATATAACTGCTATAGCGGTTTTCCAAAACATTCTTTTAAGATAAAACTTTCCCATATCTTCTTTTATCGGTAATTTACATATTGTCATTTTTAATTCCCCCAAATTAATATACATTCCATCTAATGCTATCATATGAACTTCATTTTATCAATCTAAAGATTATTGATATAAACAATAAAACTAAAATAGAAGGATGTACTTAAACATATAAACATATATAAATTTGAATGGATTAATGATAATACAGATATAATTTTTATTAACAAGCGGGGCTTTTAATGCTATACTAAATTTAGTAAATTTTTTTGAGCATATATCTTAGCTTGTTTATTAGACTAATTTAGCTCAGGAGTGTGTAAATTATAGTGTATAGAAAAAGGATTTTAAAAATTGTAGCTTTAAATCTTGGAATTGCTTTATTCAATATAATACTTTTTGGTATAGCACGTATAGAGCTAGACATCTCCGATCCGCTTGGGTTCGCCCTTGGAGTTGCTGCAATATTTTTGAGTATATCGATTTTTATATACGGAAACTACACGCTCTTAACGCAAAAAGCACCTCCGATTATGAAGATAAGTGATATAAAAAGCCTTGATGATTGTATTATTGTACTTAACCGGTCATATGGAAAGAAAACTTTTGACAATAGCATTACTACATTGAAAGAGCAGGTTGAACGTTTCAATAAAAAGAAAACCAAAATATTTGGTATGCTCAGTGAAAAATTTAATGTCATTGACAAGGTTTATGAAAAATTCAATACAACAATCTTTGATGTGGAATATGTATTTTTGTCCAATATTAAAAGTATTTTGAGCAAAATAAGCGCTTTTGATGAAGAGGACTATGAAAGGATACGTCATGATATTGATCAAAAAAAGTTTTCCGATGAAGTTATTACTTCAAAAATGGTTATATATAACGAATACATTACCTTTGTAAAAAATGCAATAGAAGATAATGAAGAGATAATTATAAAGCTGGATGCTCTTTTACTTGAGCTTTCTAAAGTCAATTCTCTTGAGGCCGGAGAAATTGACAATTTAAAGGAAATAAAAGAAATGGATGAATTGATAAAAAAATCAAAGTATTATATATAGTTTATTTAAACATATTTATTGAAAGGGTGGTCAGAAGATGTCTGAAAGCAACAAGAATTTTAAAATTATAGCAGCTTTGTTGGGAATATCTTTTGTAGTATTCGCACTTATTTACGGTGGAATTTCTTTGACAAAGAACATGGGCAAGAGCCAAAAAGTAATTTCAACAGAAAGTGCCGAAAAAAAATTAGATAAGCTTTATAAAGATGTAACCGTGAATTTTGTTGAAGCAAAAAAAGGGCAGGTAAATATTGCCCCTCCAGATCTAAAAGAGTCTTTGCCTGATATATCAAAGTATCCTCCTCAGGTGGAAGCAACTACAAGCAGCTTTATAGAAATTTTTTCTTCCACTGAAAAGGCAGGAGAGGGAAAAGACGGTTGGCTTCTTGATGTGGCAAGGAATTTCAACAGAGCAAATATACAAGTAAACGGTGAACCTGTTTCTGTAAGAATCCGCGGTATTGCCTCCGGACTGGCAACAGACTACATAAGTTCCGGTAAATATCAACCCGATGCCTTTACACCTTCCAATGAGCTTTGGGGAAAAATGATCGAATCAAACGGTGTAAAGATATCACTTGTTGAAAAGAGGCTTGCCGGCAACGTTGCAGGAATACTTCTTTCAAAAGCCAAATACAATGAATTGCTTGAGAAATACGGATCAATAAACTTAAAAAATATTACAGAGGCAGTAGCTGAAAATGAAATAGCCATGGGTTATACAAACCCTTTTGCAAGCTCTACGGGAATGAACTTTCTGGTTTCCACTTTAAGTACTTTTGACAATAAAGATTTGTTGAGTGACAAAGCTATTGGAGGTTTTGAGAAATTTCAGACCAACATACCTTTTGTGGCTTATACCACCTTGCAAATGAGGGAATCTGCCCAATCGGGGGTTTTGGACGGTTTCATATTGGAGTACCAGACCTATGAAAATACTCCGGAACTAAAGAAAAATTATGTTTTTACTCCTTTCGGTGTAAGACATGACAGTCCGATGTATGCCATCGGAAATCTTACCGATGAGAAAAAAGAAATACTTAATAAATTTATTGAATTTTGCAAAAATTCTCAATCACAAAAGCTTGCAACTGAATACGGATTTAACAAGCTGGATGACTATACTCCGGAAATACCGGATATTGGGGGAGATACCATAGTAGAAGCTCAAAAGCTTTGGAAAGAAAAGAAGGATGTTAACAATGATATTGTCGCCGTTTTTGTTGCCGATGTATCGGGAAGTATGGCCGGCGAACCGCTCAACAAATTAAAGCAATCTCTTATAAACGGTTCCCAGTACATAAGTCCGGATGCTTCTATCGGTCTGGTATCCTTTTCAACAGACGTAAACATAAATCTTCCCATCGGCAAATTTGACTTAAATCAAAGGTCATTATTTGTTGGTGCTGTTGAAAGCCTGAGTGCAAACGGAAATACGGCAATGTTCGATGCAATAATTGTGGCAACTAAGATGCTTATAGAAGAAAAAGCCCAAAATCCCAATGCCAAGTTGATGCTGTTTGTATTAAGTGACGGTGAGACAAATTACGGGCACTCCCTAAAAGATATAAGAGGTATGATGGAAGCCTTTGCAATTCCGATTTATACGATAGGGTACAATGCGAACATAAAAGCTCTGGAGACTCTGTCACAAATAAATGAGGCGGCAAGTATAAATGCGGATACAGAGGATGTTGTATATCAATTGGGAAGCTTATTCAATGCCCAAATGTAAAAATAGGATATAAGAATTTATAATAAATCCTTCTTAAAGAAAGACAAAATATCTCCTTCCGGGTGAGAATTATTTATATTGAACGCCTGGAAGGTTTTTTTATGTTCATGATAAAATCATAGATTTTATATACCGAAAGATAAAACTCTGACTGCAGGATTGAATATTGACTCTTGCAATTATTAATGTTACCATAAAGTATCATATGCTGTATTAATGTTACCAAATGCTATGTTTCTAACTTAAATAATTATTGGAAGGTGGATATAAAATGTTTGTGTCAAAAGCTCTGAAAATAAACAGCAAAAACCATCTGGAAATCGGTGGTTGCGACTGTGTGGACTTGGTTAATGAATTTGGTACTCCTTTATATGTTATGGATGAAGGATTGATAAGGGAAAATTGCCAATTATATAAAAATGCCATGGACAAGTATTATAACGGAAACGGTTTGGTCCTCTATGCCAGCAAGGCCTTGTGTACTATGGCAATTTGCAGGATAGCTCAGCAGGAAGGTCTCGGTCTGGATGTGGTATCCGGCGGAGAACTGTATACCGCCATAAAAGCCGGATTCCCCATGGACAGAATATATTTTCACGGCAACAACAAGACAAAAGAAGAGCTTGAGTTGGCTATCGACAACAATATAAGAAGAATAGTTGTCGATAACAGGCAAGAGCTGAATCACATAAATGAAATTGCATCGAGAAAAGGGAAAACCGTCAATGTTTCCTTTAGAATAAAGCCTGGAATTGATGCCCATACCCATGACTTTATACAAACAGGTCAAATCGATTCTAAATTCGGCGTTGCCCTCGAAAACGGGGAAGCACTGGAGATAGTAACCGAGGCAGTAAAGCTTAGTAATATCAACGTAGCAGGATTGCATTGCCATATAGGATCCCAGATTTTCGACATAAAACCTTTTGAGGAAGCAGCAAGAGTAATGCTGGAGTTTATTGCTCAAATAAAAGAAAAGCTGGGTGTTGAAATTGAAGAATTGAATCTTGGTGGGGGATACGGTATAAAATATACTCCGGAAGATGATCCGATAGAATATGACAAATATATTGAGTCGGTTTCCAAGGTTATAAGAAATGTTTGTGAAAATAAAGGTATAAAACTTCCCTTCATAGTTATGGAACCAGGAAGGTCCATAGTTGCGTCTGCAGGTATCACGTTATACAAAATCGGTACAATAAAAGACATTAAGGGTGTAAGAAAATACGTAGCAGTGGACGGCGGTATGGGAGACAATCCGAGATATGCCCTGTATCAGTCGAAGTATGATGCCGTTATTGCCAACAGACCCGATGCACCTAAAACCGAGAAAATTACAATTGCCGGCAAGTGCTGCGAATCCGGCGACCTTTTGGCAAAAGATATTATGATGCCGGAAGTAAAGGAAGGGGATATTTTAGCTGTTCTGGCTACAGGAGCTTACAACTATTCAATGTCAAGCAACTACAACCGTATACCGAGACCTCCGGTTGTTCTTGTAAAAGACGGTAAGGCAAGGGTTATTGTAAAAAGAGAGGACTATAACGATATTATAAGAAACGACATCATACCTGAAGACTTATAAGCTTTTAAATTTCTTTCACAGATTAAAAACGAAAATAACAGAAACAGATAGAAAAATGTTGCGCAATTTTCAATATAATGTTATTAATAATATATGTATATTTATAACAAAGGAGGGAGTATACATGAAAGTTAAATTTAAAGAAACATTTTTAGTTTTAATTTTACTTGCAGTGGTTTTCTGTAATACGGTTTATTCAAATGCTGCAGAGAGTATGCTGGAGACCAGGACAATCGATGATATAGTAGAATCCTACCAAAGAAATCCATTTCGTATAAACGTATCTGTTTCTGACGTATATGAGATTCAACCCAATGCTGAACCTCCATATGTTGCAGGGAGTTTAAAAAGAGAGTATTTAGAGGAAGCATTAAATTGTGTTAATTTTTTGCGTTACCTGGTTGGACTGCCTGATGATATCGAATTAAATGACACTTATAACAACTACGCTCAGCATGCTACAATAATACTTGCAAGATTAAATATTTTAAGTCACAATCCTAAAAAACCTGATGATATGCCTGACGATTTTTATAATCTTGCATATAGAGGAACTTCAAAATCTAATCTTGCTTTCGGTTACTCATCTTTAATGGATAGTATTATTGGATATATGGACGATGAAGATGATTATAACATTGATAAAGTAGGACATCGTAGATGGATCTTGAACCCAAGTATGGCGAAAATAGGTTTTGGGCAGTGCGGCCTTTTCCATAGTGCATATGTATTTGACACAAGTAGAAGTCCTTCCATTAAATTTGACTTTATATCATGGCCGGCAAGAAATTATATGCCCGTAGAGTATTTTTATGATGGCAGCATACCTTGGTCAGTTAACCTTGGTAACTATTATACTTTTTCATCTCCTGACAATATTGAAGTTACACTTACGAGAAGACGTGACAACAAAGTATGGATTTTTAATAAAGACAATATAGAAGAATATGGGTATTTTAATTTAAATGATGATAATTACGGAATGACAAAATGTATTATTTTCAGACCTAAAAATGTCGGTGGTTATTATAAGAATGATGTTTTTGATGTTAACATCAAAGGAATACGGCATTATACCGAAGGAACAGCTGAGATAAATTACACAGTTGAATTTTTCAGTTTGAAAGATGCTATTGCTGAAAGGGAAAAAGATTTTACATATGGAGATATAAACGGTGATGGAGACATAGATTCTTTGGATTTAACGATATTGAAAAGGTATATCTTAAGAAAAGCTGAAATTTCGGATATTAGACCGGCTGATCTGGATGGTGACGGAGATGTAAATTCACTTGATCTCACAATACTTAAGCGGTATATATTAAGAAAGATCGATAAATTCCCTGTTGAAAAATAGATTTTTATGTATGGATTTTTCTTTTCCGGAGCAAAAAGGTTGACATCCATCTAATAAAATAGATAGGTGTCAGCCTATATTTTATATTAAAGAATATTGCAAATATGTATACTATTTATAATATAGTAAAAAAAGCAGTGATTTTTTTCTGTTATATCTGATATAATTAATTTTATAAAAAAAAATTGAGGGGGAGAAAATGGATATAAAAAAAATAACTACTTATGCTATAGTCTATGCTTTAATTTTAATATCTGTTCCAGTTTTCTTTAACAGCGCATGGTTAAAACCGATTCCGGATTTAAAAACGTATGAAGGACCCCTGGATTTTTCAGGCTCAAATGCTATGACTGTTATTAACGAGCTTGTCAGTGAATATCCTGAAAGAGTGGTAGGTAGTGAAAATGCAAAAAAATCTGCCCTGTGGATTCAGGAAAGATTTATAGAATTAGGGCTTGATACCTATACTCAAGAATTTTCCTGTTGGAATTTCAAAGAGACTGATGTGATACTCACATTGAGTGATTATTTTGAAAAAACCAAGGGGATAAATGTTGTTGGCGTAAGCAAGGGAAAGAGTGAAGAAATCCTTCTTATTGGAGCTCACAGGGACGTATTGGGTACAATTGAAGGTGCCCAGGATAACGCGACGGGTACGGCAGCCATGCTGGAGCTTGCCCGGGTTTTGTCCGACGACGATCACTACTATACCTATATGTTCGTTTCCTTTGATGCCGAAGAAATAGGTCTTGTAGGTTCGGAAAACTTTATGAAAAGCAACCCCGATCTAAATATCAAGCTGGCTTTAATTCTTGACTGTGTCGGTTACAAGCATGCAGATACCATCGGTTTTTACCAGTTTGCCGGCGGAAAAGGCGCTTCGCCTCTTTGGACAATTTCTTTAGCCCAAAATCTCATGAATGAAAGAAATCTGCCCATGTATTATCTTGACGAGGAGGGCGGATTTGATGCTTTATCAATAAATACATTTAACTCTTATTTAAACAAATTACTCAAAAAAAGAGTTGCCGGAAGCTCAAACACCGATACGGGACCTTTTACTGACAGAAATATTCCTTCAGTAGGGTTTATCGCTGCAAAGACCGGTAAAGAGGTAGATCCTGAGTTGGTTTATCACACAGAAGATGATAACACTTCATTAGTAAGTGAGTTTACCTTGGATAGGATCGGAAAATTTGCTGAACAGTATATCAGAAGTGTTGAACTGAACCGATTTGATGGAGATCTTAATAAAAGCTATTATGTTGTAGTTGGAGAAAAATACTTGGGCTTTTTACCCATAGCCGGTTTCATGGCTTTTATAACCCTTATGTTTTTTGCATTATGGGCGTTGACTTCGGCAGATGTCATTAAAAATCCCAAACCCTTTTTAAGCTTTTTGAAAAAAGAGATCAAGTGGCTCGTTCCCATTCTTTTGATATCAATGGCATCGACCTTTTCCCTGATGCTTTTAAAACAAGATATGTTTTTTGATTTTCCTTTGATTATATTTATCCTTGCACTGTTTTTTATAGATATTATAACAATATTGACAGTACTTGTTCTGAGGTTTGTATTTGTTATTAAAAGTAAAACGGATTACTATGAGACAACAAAATATCAGAGAATACTCCTTAACACTGTTTACATTATTGTCTTTTTCCTGGTTTCAATAATTTATAATGTATTGGTGGCAGCTATGCTTTTGGGACTTCCCATACTTTTAATGGGCAGGCAGGGATATAAAAACTTAGGCATCAGAATACTGTGGGGATTTATATTTGTTATATGGTCAATATTTGAAATAGTGATGCTGATTATTTGCATCCAGCCGTATCTTTTTGAAATACTGGCCTTTAAACCGGTGTTTTTGATGTTCGTATTTGCTTTTGTGTGGTGCACAACCTTTATCTATACCGTAAGCTCACCGGCCATTCCGAAAAAGAACTTTGTGCATCCAATAAATATGAAAAGAGACGTTCCGGAAATCTGAATCAGTCTACGGTAAATTATACTTCGGAGATTGACGGTTGTATTAGCTTGAGGAGTGATAAGCAATGGAAATAATAGTCGGACATTCAAATACGGATTATGACAGTCTTGCATCCATGGTAGCTGCGAGCAGGCTTTATCCTGAAGCAGCAATGGTCCTTCCGGGAACGGTTGCCAAAGATGTTAGGAGATTTTTGAACCTTTACAGAGATTCCTTTGATTTTAAATCCATCAACGATATAGACATAAATCAGGTTGATAAAATAATTATCGTGGACACAAACTCAAAGTCCAGATTGGATAAAAAGCTTCTGGATTCTCTTATCAAGCCGGATGTGAATATTATAGTTTACGATCACCATCCGAAAGCAGAGGATATGATTGAGACAGATAACCTGAAACTAGAAAAAACCGGTGCATGTGTGACAATGCTGGTGAGGGAAATACAAAACCTTAATATCGATATTTCACCGCTGGAAGCCACAATCATGATCCTTGGAATATATGCGGATACCAATTGCCTGACCTTTGAAAGTACAACCGCTGAAGACGCATATACCGTTGGATTCTTGCTTTCAAAGGGAGCAAATTTGGAAGTGGTCGAAGAATACCTATCTATTCATTTGAATACGGAACAGATGGAGCTTCTTGCCCTTATGAGTAAAAATGCCAAAGTTTTGGATGTGAAAGGCTTTAAAATTGCCGTCTCGACAGCAGTGCTCGATAAGTACGTGGATAATGCAGCTTATTTAACCGGAAAGCTTTTGGAAGAGAGAGGTGTCGATGCTTTTTTCTCTATATTAAGAATGGATGACAAAACCTATATCATAGGAAGAAGCGATGAAGATGAAATAGATGTAGGTTTCATAATGGGCTTTTTCGGAGGAGGAGGCCACACGGGTGCAGGTTCGGCCAAGACCTCCGATGGAGATATTGAAAAGCTTTCTTCCCGTCTTGAGGATATACTTAATAATAATATTTTATCCGTTACCAGGGCTAAAGACATAATGAGTACACCGGTAAAGACGGTAACCGAGGACACCGACATAAATGAAGTCGGGGATATTATACTGCGGTACGGGCATTCCGGTTTCCCGGTTTTACGAAATGGCGAGCTTTGCGGAATTATATCCCGAAGGGATGTTGAAAAAGCAATTTACCATGGTTTCGGTCACTCGCCGGTCAAAGCGTACATGACAAAAAAAGTTATTACTATCGATCCCGAAACTCCGGTAAGAACCATTGAGGATTTGATGGTGGAGCATAACATTGGAAGGCTTCCCGTTTTAAAGGAGAACGAACTTGTGGGAATAGTTACCCGCACCGACATAATAGCCACCTTGTTTGGTGAAAACAGCAAATATTGGTGCAAGAAAAACAATGCTTCCAATTTGACCCGATGCAGCTACAAATTAAACAATCTTGAGGATAGGATAAATAACCTTCCCGAAAGGGTTGCAAAAGCGCTGATTGATGCCGGGAAAATTGCCGATGAGGAAGGCTTTGTCATATATGTGGTGGGTGGGTTTGTCCGCGACCTGATACTTGGGGTGGAAAATCTGGATATTGATATTGTTGTCGAGGGAGATGCTTTGAAGTTTGCAGAGATTTGGGCTGAAAAATGCCATGCTCAAATCACAAAGCATGAGAAATTCAATACAGCCACCTTGGTAATGGAGGACGGCTTAAAAATTGATGTTGTAACGGCCAGAAGGGAGTACTACGAGCATCCGGCAGCTCTCCCCACAGTTGAAACCGGAACAATAAAGGATGATCTTTTCCGCCGGGATTTTACCGTTAACAGCATGGCTATAAAGCTAAACAGCAGTGCTTTTGGCGATGTAGTGGATTACTACGGCGGTAGAAGGGATCTTGAACAGGGTGTTATAAGGATTTTGTACAACTTAAGCTTTATAGAAGACCCAACAAGGATTATGAGGGCTATAAGGTTTGAGCAAAGGTACGGCTTCAAAATGGATGACAAGACGCAGTATTTTGCTGTTAAAGCCATTGAAACCGGTGTCTTAGATAGTCTTAGCCAAGAGAGGATAGATTTTGAGTTCCTTGCAATGCTAAAGGAAAAGGAGGTTCATGCAATTCTTGAGAGAATGACGGAATTGGGGCTTCTTGAAAAAATCTATCCCGAAATAAAAATAACCGGCGATGTGAAATGGTTATTGGAGAACATGGAGAAAGAACTTTGCGCTTTTAAAAAGAGGCTGAACCATGAAGTTATCTTGGACAAAACCCTTATATACTTGATGATTCTGTACTCGGATATAAGTTGGGACAGCGTTCAAAAGCTGTCGGAAAGACTGAGTATTTCAAAAGAATATAAAAACAAGCTATCGGTGTTCGTGGAAAAGAAAGACCGGGTTCTTACAAGACTTTCCGGGCCTATTGATATTTCCGATTATGAAATCTATAATGAATTAAAAGAGCTATCCCAGGAAGCACTTTTTGTGTTATGCATGATAAGCCGTGACGATAAAAAAGACAACAGAATAATCCGGTACTTAAATTATATAAAAAATATAAAAACGGCTGTCACCGGAAAGGATTTGAAAAATTTGGGACTAAAGCCCGGACCGAAGTTTGCAAAAATTTTAGAAAAAGTGCATGAGGAAAAAATAAACGGAAGAATAGAAACTTACGAAGACGAGTTATCATATGTCAAAGAAATAATTGAGAAAGAACGAGGAGAAGAAAATGATATTTGATTTTTGGGCGAATCCTGAATTAATAATATATTGGTTTATGATTTTTGCTTTTTCCATTTCAGTTCATGAATCGGCCCATGCCTATGTAGCATACCGAATGGGAGATTCTACGGCAAAAGACCAGGGTAGGATCACCCTTGATCCTTTAAAGCATCTGGATTTGTTCGGAACCATTATGATATTGGTAAGCTTTATCGGATGGGCAAAGCCTGTACCTATAAACCCGAGGAATTTTAAAAACAAAAAGCTGGGCACAATACTTGTAAGCTTGGCTGGTCCGGTATCAAACATGATTCTTGCGGTATTGTTTTCTATTCCTCTGATTTTTATAACTTACAAGTTTTATCCCGGGGCTGTAAACGAGATAAAGGGAACATTAACCCCTATGTTTCCTGCTTCTCTTGATGCCAGGCATATAATTTTTAACTTCTGTTCCTTCGGATTTTTTATGAATATAAGTCTGGCTGTATTTAATTTTCTGCCTATTCCGCCTTTGGACGGTTCAAAGGTACTTACAGGTATATTGCCGGAAAAATATTATTTTAAGATAATGAACTACCAACAGGTTTCCTTTGTAATATTGATTCTTTTGGCCTATACCGGTTGGCTAGGAAAGATTATCGTTCCGGTTATAACCTGGTTAAGGACTGCTGTTTTTTTCATCATCGAGCCATTGTTTAAATTGATTGCATAAAGAAAAATATGTAAAAAAGTATGAAGCAAGTCTTAAAGTCTATATACGACGAGGAATGAAAGAGCATTTCACCAACTAAAAAATATAATTAGACTTTATTGAAAAAAAAAGTTATAATTTAATAATGTAATTTTATTAATTCGGCAATAATGATTGGGAGAGTGAATTTGTAGTGAAAAAAGGAAAAATACTTAGCGGTATGAGGCCAACCGGTGCGTTGCATCTGGGAAATTATTTCGGTGCCTTGGAAAATTGGGTAAAGCTTCAGGATGACTATGATTGTTATTTTTTTGTAGCTGATTGGCATGCCCTGACAACAGGATATGAAGATACTTCTGAAGTAAAGAATAATATAAATGACATTATTATAGATTGGATAAGTGCGGGTCTTGATCCAGAAAAGTGCGTAATATTTTTGCAATCGAGCATTAAAGAACATGCCGAGCTGCATCTTTTGTTTTCCATGACCACACCCTTGTCATGGCTTTACCGCTGCCCGACTTACAAGGATCAGCTTAACCAGATTAAGGACAGAAACATTACAACCTATGGATTTTTGGGCTATCCATGTCTTCAGGCCGCGGATATTCTGATGTACAAGGCAGAATATGTTCCGGTAGGTGAGGACCAACTGCCCCATCTTGAGCTAACAAGGGAAATCGCCAGACGTTTCAACAACCTTTTTGAAGAAGTATTCCCCGAACCTCAGGCAATTCTCACAAAGGCAAAGGTATTGCCGGGAACGGACGGAAGAAAAATGAGTAAGAGCTACGGCAACACAATAGCTTTATCCGACAGTCCTGAAGTAATCGGGAAAAAAGTCAGTACGATGATAACGGATCCTGCCAGAATTAAGAAGGATGATCCCGGACACCCGGATATATGTACGGTGTTTGCTTTTCATAAGGTATTTAATGAAGAAGAAATACCTCAAATTGAGGAAGATTGCAAGGGTGGAAAAATCGGCTGTGTGCAATGCAAAAAGAGACTTGCTCAAAAAATGACGGAACATCTTGAGCCCATTTACGAAAGAAGGCAGAAGTTGCTCGAAAAACCCGGTGTTGTAAAGGAAATTTTGCATAACGGTAATGAAAATGCCAAAAAAGTGGCAAGCAAGACTATGGAAGAAGTCAGGAAGGCCATGAAAATAGATTTTATGTAGACCTTTTCTTAGGTGCCTGACGAAGCCGGTAGATATATAGAAAATATTGCAATACGATATGGTCGAAATAAAATCGGTACCTAACAAGGGTGGTAGATATAATTGGAAAGTGCATTGACAAAAGCATGTACAATAAAAATTCAAAACTTTGAAGGTCCTTTTGATTTGCTGTTTCATTTGATAGAAAAAAACAAAATCAATATATATGACATACCCATAAATGAGATAACAGACCAATACATGGATTACCTTTTTAAGATGCAGGAGCTTGATATGGAGGTTGCCAGTGAATTTCTTGTCATGGCGGCAACTCTTCTTCATATTAAATCAAGGCTTCTGCTTCCGAATCCTCGCCAGGATGAAAAAGAAGAGATTGATCCAAGGGAAGAGCTGGTTTTAAAGCTTGTTGAATATAAAAGATACAAGAGATTTACCGAGATTTTAAAACAGAGGGAGCAAGAGGGCGAAAAATACTTTTACAGAGGACCTGAGGAAATTGACATTAGGCATGTGGACGAGCCTGTAGAGCTCTCCTATGACGAGATTAAGAGAGTCTATTTGGAATTGGTAGAGCGCAATGAAAAGAAAATGAATAAAAATACCGACCATATGACTCAGATCCTTCAAACGGAAAAGGTATCTTTGCGCAGTAAAATAAGAGAAGTTGTTAAAACCCTTTTAAAAAGGTCATTTTTCAGGTTTTCAGAGCTTTTTTCTCCCAAGACGAAGTCCAGACTTGAAATTGTAACGGGGTTTCTGGCCGTTCTTGAGCTGACGAAGCTTAAAAAGATAACGATAGCGCAGCAAAAACCGTTTTCGGAAATAATGGTTTACAAGCGTGATGATACTAACCTTGAGGATATTGATGAAAATAAGATTGCAGCGGAAAACTCATAATTGCCTGGAGTGGTTTTATGGACTTAAATAAGCTTGAAGGAATTATAGAAGGTATTCTTTTTGCGTCAGGGGACAGGGTTCCCCTGGAAAAGATATCTTCCGTAACAGGTATAGATAAAAAAACAATAAAGCTTGTTATTAATAATATGATTGTAAATTACAATAACAACCCTTCTAGGGGAATAACCATAAGGGAAATAAGCAACGGTTATCAAATGTGTTCCAAGCCCGAATATTACGATTATATAAAACAGCTGTTTGAACCGAAGCAAAAAAGCGGTTTATCTCAGGCAGCACTTGAAACTTTGGCTATTATAGCATATAATAGACCAATAACAAAATCAAGAATAGAGAGCATTAGGGGCGTAAATTCCGACAGTGCCGTTGCACGTCTTTTAGAACGTAATCTCATAAAAGAAGCCGGAAGACTGGATGCACCGGGTAAGCCTGTGTTGTATGAGACTACCGATGAGTTTTTCAGAAGCTTCGGATTTAAAGGGGATTCGGATTTACCTGTATTTGAGTTGGATGAAATACAAGAAGCAGAAGACAAAAATGTTGAAGAGAATAATGCAGAAGACTGATTTAGACTGTAAAGCCTTCGATTTATATTAAATTTTTAAGATTTAGGTGATTTATATGAGCCTATTTGACGGCGAATACGATTCGAACAATCGTTTGACCATAATTGAGATTAAGCCTTGGACAAGGTTTTGGGCACGAACTGTTGACATATATATCGTTAGTACAATTATAAATGCAATGCAATTGATATTTTTTCAGGGTACGCTTTTTGACTCAATGCTTTTGAGCCTGGGCAGTTCTTTTATTTGGGCATTAGCAGAAGCTCATTTAATTTATACATGGGGAACAACTCCGGGAAAATGGCTGTTTAATACAGAGGTAAAGACATATAATTTAAAAAAGCCCGACCTTTTTGCCTCAATAAAGAGAAGTATTTTGGTATGGGCACTTGGCACGGGAATGGGCATTTTTTCAAGCATAACTTATTTAATCAGCTATTTTATATTGACGCGCAGGGGTTATACAATATGGGACAGATACACCGAATGTGTTGTCATCCATAAAAAAATGAGCGAGAATCGGGTTCTCGCCGCAGTATTTGTTATTGTAGGTCTGATTATTGTCAACTTGGCTTTTGGATTTATAAATGCCATATTCTATTTAAAAGATGCCGGAATGATTCAGTGAAGATTTGTCATCTCTAACATCTACCAATCATGATGCGTTTTTTCTAATTCTATCATAAAGGATTATGGAATTGCTATAATATAAAATAGTGCTTTACATTTAGAGTTCCATATTTTATAAAATCTAATTAATTTTCTAAACCATGTGTTATAATAATAGAAGTGACAAAGTAAATAAGTGGAATACGATTAAAGACTGCTGTGTTAGAGTTAAGGAGGTACAGGACAAAATGATAATTGTTTATGAATCGAAAACCGGTTTTACCAAGAAGTATGCTGATATGCTTGCAAAAGAGACACAAATGAAAGCCTATAGGGTAAAGGAACTTCCAAAGGATATTAAGGACGAAGAAATCATATTTCTCGGTTGGTTAAAAGCCGGTAAGATACAGGGACTTGGCAAAGTAAGAAAGCATAATATTAAAGCTGTTTGTGCTTCAGGTACCGCAAAAACCGCTGAACCTAATGACGAAACAGTTATTGCAAGAAACAAGATAAAAGGTATACCGTTTTTTTATTTGCGTGGAGGATGCTTGCCTTTAAAAGATCTTAAAGGCATGGATAAAATTATGATGTCCATGTTTCTAAAGATATTAAATAGCCGCAAAGATAATGATAAAAAGATTGAAGAAACCATTTCAAACATTGTAAACGGTTTTGACGGCGTGAGAGAGGAGAATCTTGAGCCTGTACTTCAGTGGATAAACAAAAATAAGTAATTGAAATCAAATTTCAATCACAACAATGCTTTCAGCAAGGCATCCTTGTATTCCAAAAACTTATGAGAAGAAAGCACCTCACGGCTTCTTGGCCTTGGAAATTCTATGTCCAAGTCTTTAATGACACAGGCAGGCCTGTCGGACAAGACGTATACCTTGTCCGACAGAAAAATTGCCTCTTCAATGTCATGAGTGATAAAGAGCACGCTTTTTTTGTGCTCCACCAGAATTTTTAGCAGCCATTCCTGCATATTTATCCGGGTTATTGCATCCAGAGCACCAAAGGGCTCGTCCAAAAGCATTATATCACTGCCCATCAAAAAGGTTCGAAGAAGCCCGGCTCTCTGCTTCATTCCTCCGGATATTTCGCTCGGATAATAGTTTTCAAAGCCCTCAAGACCAAATTCCCTGATAAGACCGGCAACATCATATTTTTCAACATCTTTAAGTGTACCGTTTATTTCAAGAGGAAGAACAATGTTTTTATATAATGTTCTCCAGGGCATTAAAAGGTCTTTTTGAGGCATGTAACCCGGCCGGTAGGAGGAAGTTTTAATATCTTCTCCGTTTATCGTTATGTTTCCCGAAAACTCCTTTTCCAGCCGTGCCAAAATCCGAAGTATTGTGCTCTTACCGCAGCCACTGGGTCCAATTATAGATACGAATTGGTTTTCCCAAAGCTCAATATTTATATCGCGCAAGACCTCAAGAGTTTCTTTTTTTCCTGTATATACTTTTTTAAGGTTTTCAATCTTTACTTTGATTTTCATTGTTTTCTCCATACAAGCTGTTTTAATCTTTTTTTAGAAAGTCATTGGTGAATGCCTTTTCAACATTAACCGGCGATTCTATGAATCCGTTTTCCAAAAGCCAGTTCATATACCTTTCCCAGACTTCTTTCTTCTGCATACCCCAATACGGTGCATCATCCTGATATTTTTCAGCCAGATACTGCTGGCTTTTAACCACAAGCTCTCTGTCGAGCTCCGGAGCTAACTGCAAAAGACATTCCGCTGCCTCGTCGGGATTTTCTATGGCAAATTGATAACCCTTTTGTGCCGCCCTCATAAATTTTTCAACGAGCTCCGGATTGTTATTAATATTATTTTCGTTTGTTACAATTACAGGGGTGTAGTAGTCAAAGACGTCTGAAAGCTCTCTAAGGCTGATATAATTTATTTCAACTCCTTTGTTTCTGACATTAATAAGATCCCAGCCTTCGAAAATCCAGGCAAAATCAATTTGACCGGTCTCACTTGCCTGAAGAAAGTCCGATGTACCGGTTGTTAAAATCTGTACTTTATTGGGGTCTCCACCGGCATCCTTAACAATCTGCTTTACCATGGCTTCTTCAACCTCTGAGCCCCAGCCCCCATACTTTTTACCTTCAAAGTCTTTGGGGGACTCCATTCCTTTATTTTTCAGCCAACCGAAGCCGGAAGTATTATGCTGTATAACCGCTGCAAGGGACACCAGGGGAACTCCTGAAGCCCGGGCAAAAGTTACTCCTTCCTGATAGCTGATCCCAAACTGTGCGGTGTTGGAGGCCACAAGCTGATCGGCTGAAGATTCACCGGGCTGGATTATATCGACATCAAGCCCTTCCTCTTCAAAATAGCCTTTAACCTTTGCCACATAGATTCCCGTGTGATTTGTGTTGGGTACCCAGTCGAGGACAAAGTTGATTTTCGTAAGCTCCGTATTTGCGGAAGGCTTGTCCTGTTCGGGACTGTCTATATCTCCGGAAGGACTGACTCCCGGAACGTTGTAAGAATTGTTGCTGCATCCTGTAGCAGCAAAAGCCAATATAACCATCATACATAAAAGTATTGCAATATTTCTTTTCAATTTCACTCATCCTTTCAAATTCCACTTAATAGATTTCTTTTCAACAAGACTGATAGCTATAAAAATTAAAATGCTGAAGGCTGAAATAATTGCAATGTCTGCAAACATTGCTGCAGTCCTGAAGGACTTCATGGACCTGGTCAAAAAAATGCCCAGTCCGCTTTCCGCCCCGGTCCATTCTGCCATAACGGCACCCATCACAGCATAAGCTGCAGCTATTTTAAGCCCGGAAAAAAAGTGAACCAGAGCCGATGGCAGTTTTAATTTCATAAAAATCTGAAGCTTATTGGCGTTCATACTCATCAAAAGTTCCTCAAGGTCCCTGTCGTAAGAGTCCAGCCCTTCTGTAAGGTTCAGCGTAATAGGGAAGAACACCACCAGAACGCAAACAATCAATTTGGACACAATACCTATTCCAAACCATATGGTAACCAAAGGCGCAATAACTATTATGGGTACGGTCTGAGACAAAACCATAAAGGGATAAAAAATGCTGCGGAAAATTTTTATATTGCTCATGAGCAAAGAAAGCAATACAGCAATCAATGTACCCAGAATAAACCCCAAAACGGTTTCCGAAACGGTTACCAATGAATGCTTTAAAAGCAGGTCTTTCGAATTTTTAAATTCATTTAAAATTGCTGAAGGAGCCGGCAGTATGTATTCTTTAATTTCACCGCTTCTTACAAAAACTTCCCATACAACAATAAAGACTAAAAATGCTATGGATGAATAAAGCAGATTACCTGTATTTTGAAATTTTTTCATCCATGGTCACGCCTTCCTTTTTATAATCGATTTTAACTACGGACAAAACCCTGCTTGCACCCTCCAAAATACATATTTCCTGTGCTTGCTTCACAATTTCCAAAAGAGTATCCAGTTCGCCCTCCATGGTGGTTTCCATCGGTCCAACCTCATACTTGACTCCGCTTTTGGATATCAAATCAATGACTTTATCTACAACAGGATAAACCTGACTTTCGGGCACACAGGGAATAACTTGTAACGATACATTTACGCTTGCCATATAAAATCCTCCTTTCCTTTATTATTGCCAAAAAGAATAAAGGTAAAGAAAAATATTCCAGAAACTTAAGTTTCGCAGTCTAGATCCTGTAAATACTCCTCGGGGTCAAGCAAAACTCACTTCGCTCAGACATTGCTCTCCCTATCCTCGTCGTATTAACAGGCTCTACGACATGCTTCACAATGTTTCTTCCATATTTTTCTTTGCTTTATACCTACAGGCAATGAGCATATAAATAAACGCAATTTCTTAGAACATAAAAAACCGCCTCACATAGGCGGTATTCTACAACTACTCATTCCCTACGCTGGCATTACCCAGATCAGGTTATGGGTTGACGGATAAAATCCATCTCTCAGCCGGCAAATCCAGCACCCCTATGCGATATATCAAGTTTCGGTTTTAATAATAGCACATAAACCAATAAAATACAAGGTTCTAATAACAGTCCATGTGTATTTTTATGTATTATAGGGAAAAATATTTAATTGGTTGGGTTATTTGAAAAATTAATTTTTCGCGCCAAGAATGTCAAAAAGCAATGATTAGCAGATGTCCTTGGATGTCTTAGAGGTGTAATAATGCGTTTATATATTTTCATTATTATTGCAGTTTTAATATTGATAACATTAATACTGTTACTGTTTTTAAAAATTAATATCGTAATTGAATACAACAGAAAGAGAAATAAAGATCATTTCGTAGTGTATGTATTGCCTTTTAAAGGTTTTATCCTATACAAATATAAAACATCACAAAAAGAAAACAGCGAAAAAAAGGCATCTGCGGACTATTCAGGTATTATTGAAAGCATTGAAAAGGCAATATCTTCTTTTAAAAAAGGAAGGGGAGTAGTTAAGAGGGTCCTGGAATATTTAAAATGCCGTGCAGCAATAAGAAAGCTGAATCTTGTAATTGAGTTCGGTACAGGCAACGCATCCCATACTGGGATTTTGACAGGCATTGCCTGGACAATACTGGGCATAATGCTAACCTACATAGATAATTATATTGAAATAAATGAAAAAAATATCAATATAAAACCCAACTTTGTGGAAAAAAAATTTAATATTGATTTATATTGCATATTCAGGGTAAGAATTGTCCATATTATTATTATAGTTTTGATGATTCGAAGGTATTTAACTAAGCCCAAAACAGTTTCAAATAATGTAAAAGGAAGTTTAGCAGGATAGATAAAGGTGGTGATGGATATGGCAGAGCATCCGATACAAGGATTAATGACAACAGCCATGGAAAGTATTAAGGACATGGTGGATGTAAATACTATCGTGGGAGATGCAGTACAAGCACCCGACGGAACAGTCATTATCCCAATATCAAAAGTAGCATTTGGTTTTGCTGCAGGTGGCGGAGAGTATAATGCAAAGTGCAGGATTTATGGATCAGCGGATGACGAAGATTCGGATGAAAGCGAACCGTCAATAGGAAAATTCCCCTTTGCAGGTGGAAGCGGAGCCGGTGTAAGTATTAACCCGGTGGCATTCATGGTGGTTGGTCAGGGACAGATAAAGCTTCTTCCCGTAAATATGAATTCATCTTTGGATAAAGTGCTGGATATGATTCCGGATCTTATTCAAAAAGCAAATGAATCCATTAAGAAAAAGATCAAAGTCGCAAAAGAAATAAAAACCGATGAAAAATGTGTCAAATATGGAAAGGAAGAAGAATGAGTGGGATTATACCCACTTTTTTATTATAAAAAATGCTCCTCCTTAAAATACGTATAAAAGCCAATTATACTAGTATAAAGCAAGGGACGGTTCTCTGTTTTATGTCCACTATATCTTATCTGTTTTGTGAACCGGTCTCCTTTCACACTCAAAAGGTTCTGAAAGTTTCCCGAAAATATACGATTTCGGGATTTATTTTCGATTAAATTTATAAAAATTCTAAATTTTTAATCAAATACCCATTAAAACTTTATATCTTTTACGAATATATAATATAATAATAGCTGTAATAACCAGTATACTTATGTCGAATTTATGTTAATTTTCATTTTATTATAGTATATCTATTTTAACTTATATAAATTTTATAAATTTTGTACAGGGGGGAATATGTGAGATGATTAATGCACCGAAAAAAAGGATTTTAAAGCAAAAAAAGAGGTGTAAAAGGCTTATAACAGCTCTCATTGTTGCAACACAGCTACTGACTGCGAGTATATTATTTGCAGAAGCACCGCCTGAAACTTTTACGCCTGCTGAAAACTGGGAGGCTTATGATTACTTTAACTTTGCCGAAGCCTTACAGAAATCGCTATATTTTTACGACGCTGAAAAATGCGGAGTAGAGGCCGGCTACCACCAAGGCGGAAGGCTTGAGTGGAGAGGACCGTGTCATGAAGTCGATGAGAGAATTCCTATCGCCAACACATCTCTTTCTGAGGCCTTTCTGGAAAAGTACAGAGATATAATCGACCCTGACGGAGACGGTACCGTAGATGTTCACGGAGGCTTCCATGATGCAGGCGACCACGTCCGTTTCGGTCTTCCCCAAAGCTATGCGGCAGGTACTTTGGGTTGGGGATTCTATGAATTCAGAGAATCCTTCAAGGCAATCGGAGAAGAAGAGCACATGATTGAGATTTTGAGATACTTTACAGATACCTTTTTACGTTGTTCATTTATGGACGAGAAAGGCGAAATTGTTGCTTTTTGCTACATGGTTGGTGAAGGAGACGAAGACCATTGCTATTGGGGACCACCGGAATTATACCCTGAAGAATACTTAAAAAGCAGACCGGCGGATTTTGCAACTTTTGATGCTCCCGGAAGCGATGTTTGTGCAAGCACGGCTGCAGCACTTTGCACATCATATTTGAATTTTAAGGATGAAGACCCTGAATACGCTGAAAAATGTCTTACCGTTGCCAAGGCACTCTATGATTTTGCAGTTAAGTACAGAGGATTGCATGACGGTGACGGTTACTACACCTCGGATTATGACGAAGATGAATTGTCATGGGCTGCTGTTTGGCTCTATGAGTGCACAGGAGACATGAAATACATAAATGACATAACCGCTGTTGATGAAACCGGCAATTATGTAGGATATATGAAGAGGATAATACCCGACACCTTCAAACAGAATGTCTGGTATAATTCATGGGTTCACTGCTGGGATGCCGTATGGGGAGGAACCTTCCTAAAACTGAACCAGTTGTTCCCCGATAATGAATTGTTCGACTTTATCGCAAGATGGAATGTTGAGTATTTGTCCGGCGGAAAATGCCCGCACGAGGATCCTAATGATCATAATTATTATAAGCCGTCTCCTGCCGGATACACAATGATAAACGGCTGGGGTTCTGCCCGTTACAATACGGCTGCGCAATTATCTGCTCTTGTATACATGAAAAACAATCCGGATAGGACAGATTTCGGTGAGTGGGCAAAAAGTCAAATGGAATACCTTATGGGAAGAAATCCTATGGGCTATTCGTACATAGTCGGCTATGGTTATGAAAAAGGTCTGCCTTTTGTAAAGCATCCGCATCACAGAGCAGCTCACGGCTCAAAGACAAACAGTATGAACGACCCTGAGGAGCACCGTCACATTTTGTGGGGAGCGCTTGCAGGAGGACCCGATATAACTGATTATCACATTGATTCAACTACCGAGTATGCCTACAATGAAGTAACGATTGACTATAACGCTGCCTTTGTTGGGGCATTGGCAGGGCTGTATAAATATTACGGACAGGGACATGAACCTATTCCGAATTTCCCGCCGTTAGAACCAAGAACTGACGATTATTTCTGTGAAGGAAAAATTGTCCGTGAAACTAAAGACAGCACACAAGTTCTTTTAAGAATTCATAATGAATCAAGCCAGCCTCCTCATTATGAAACAGGAATGATGGCAAGATACTTCTTCAATATAAGCGAGCTTATTGAAAACGATCAAACCATAGATGATGTAATATTTGCAATTGAATATGATGAACAAATTTCCATGCAGCAGGAACCTGTTGTATACAGAGGACCTTTTAAATGGGATGATGCGGGAACATACTATTTTGAATTTGACTGGAGCGGAAGAAAAATTTACGGAGACAGGGAACTTCAGATTTCCTTCAGAGTTAAACAGGATTCGAATTACATGACTCATTGGGATTCCAGCAACGACTACAGCAAAAAGGATCTTACTACTGAATATGCAGTAACCAAGTACGTTCCCGTATATATAAGTGGTGAAAAAGTTTTCGGAGAAGAACCGCCAAAGCTTTCTCCGACACCGACTCCAACAAAGGATCCTAGTGAAACTCCGGATAATAATGCTTCAATCAGTGTATCATACAAATGCGGAGCTAAAGACGGTACGAAAAACACTATAAGAGCTTCAATAAATATCAAGAATACCGGTACTACTCCCGTGAATTTATCGGATATCAAGGTTCGATACTGGTTTACAAGTGACGGAAATGAGCGGAATATCTTTGTGTGCGATTATGCGGCTTTTGGAACGGAGAATGTAAAGGGTACTGTCAAAAAGATAGAAAACCCGGTCCCGGGTGCCGATTCGTATTGTGAAATCTCCTTTAGTGAGGATGCAGGAAAGCTTGCACCTGGAGGAAGCACAGGAACAATACCTTTCAGAATTGACGGTTTAACAGATTATGACCAGACAGATGATTATTCCTATAATTCTGAAATGTCAAGTGATTTTGGTGATAACACCAAGATTACCGCTTATATAAAAGATAACCTCAAATACGGTGTTGAGCCTGTTACAATAGATATTATGTTAGGTGACCTGGACTATGACGGTCAAGTTGACTCTTTAGATCTTACAATCTTAAAAAGGTATATACTTAGGAAAATTGACAAAGGATCGGACCCTTACTTCCTGATAGCCGCAGATGTTAACAAGGATGGAAGTGTCGATTCATTGGATGTATCAATACTGAAACGTTATATTCTTCGTAAAATAAAATCTTTTTAATAAGACAGATTAATGTGTAGATAAAGAGGAGTCACTTATAGGAATTTACCGGTTAAAAGTGTAATGAAGTTTACACTGATAATATTATGTGGGGGAATATATAATGAAAAGAATAGGAATTTTCGTTTTGATTGCCGCTCTTTTGGCAGGAATAATTCCAAATTCGGCTCTGGCCGAAGAACCAAAATTCAACTATGTAGACGCGTTTGCCAAATCTATTCTGTTCTATGAAGCCAACTGGTGCGGTCCTGACGCAGGAAACAACAGAATAAAATGGCGTGGTCCGTGTCATATTGAGGACGGTAAGGATGTGGGACTTGACTTGACGGGAGGCTTCCATGACTGCGGAGACCATGTTAAGTTCGGATTGCCTCAATGTGCTTCGGCTTCAACACTTGCCTGGGCTTACTATGAATTCTCAGACGTGTTTATAGAAAAGGGACAAGATGAATACATGCTCAATATTTTGAAGCATTTCTGCGATTACTTCATGAAATGCTATCCTGAAAAAAATAAGTTTTACTATCAAGTGGGTGATGGTGATGTGGACCACCAGTACTGGGGACCACCGGAGCTTCAGACCTACGATAGACCTACATATTATGTAGCTACACCGGAAAATCCTGGTTCTGATGTTGCCGGAGATACGGCAGCTGCATTGGCGCTTATGTATTTAAATTATAAAGACAGGGATTTGGAATATGCAGAAAAATGCCTTGCTTATGCAAAGGATATTTATGAGTTCGGTATGACCTATAGAGGAAATAGTAAAGGACAAAGTTACTATCTTCCCAGGGATTACCTTGATGAACTTATGTGGGGCTCCGTATGGCTTTATGTTGCCACAGGAGAGCAGAAATACATGGACAATGTAGATAAGCTGATGGTTGAAAAAAGGATTGGCGACGATGCCGGGAACTCGTTTAACGACAATTGGACCCAATGCTGGGACTACGTTTTGACCGGTGTATTTATCAAGCTTGCCACCCTCTCAGACAAGCCTATTTATAAGGAAATTGCCGAAGACCATATAGATTACTGGCAGAACAGGCTAAAATCCTCTCCCGGAGGCATAAAGTTCCTCGACAGTTGGGGTGTTTGCAAATACCCTGCTGCAGAGAGCATGGTTCAGTTGGTGTACTATAAGTATACCGGGGACAAGAGCTGCCTTGATTTTGCAAAGAGTCAGATTGACTATATCCTTGGAGATAACCCGAAAAAAATGTCCTATGTGGTCGGTTTTGGAGACAATTACCCCAAATTCCCGCATCACAGAGCTGCAAGCGGAAGGCTTGAAGGACAGCCGGCCGACGAAACAAAGAATGATCCGCAAAGGCATATTTTATACGGTGCTTTAGTTGGAGGAGCGGATATAAATGATGAATATTTTGATGATATAGATCAGTACGTTTATTCCGAGACTGGATTGGATTATAATGCAGGGCTAGTAGGTGCTTTAGCAGGTATGTCAAAATATTTCGGACAAGGTCAAATGCCCGAAGATACTCCGGGTATTGAAGGTGAGCCGACCATATACTATGCAGACGCAAAAATATACGAAGAAGATAACACCGGTATTACAATTGATCTTAATATGTATAATATTGTTACATCACCTCCGGAATTTGAGTCGGGTTTATCCTGCAGATATTTTATCGATTTGTCGGAATATGCAGGGGCAGACATTGATATGTCCAAATTTGTTACAAAAGTGTATTATTCACCTGCAGATGCTACAATATCTGAGCTTAAGCCCTTTGATAAAGAAAATAATATTTACTATGTGGAAATCAGCTTCCCCAATCCGGTATATGCGAGAACTTATGTGCAGTTCTGTATTTATTATTATGAAAATAAGCTCTGGGATCCTACGAATGATTTTTCTTATGAGGGTTTAGGTACTACTTATAAGACTATGGAAAATATACCTATATACAAGAATGGTGTTCTGGTGGCAGGAAAAGACCCCTCCGGAACAGGACCGTCTGACCCGACAGATCCACCTGAGAATTTTGTATATGGAGATGTAGACGGCGATGGTGAGGTAAATTCTCTGGATGTTTCAATTCTCAAGAGATATATACTAAGGCGTATAAAGGAATTTCCGTACGAGTATGGAAAAGAGGCCGCAGATGTAGACGGTGACGGTGATATAACCTCACTGGATTTATCTTTGATTAAACGGTTCGTACTGCGTAAAATAAAAAAATTCCCAGTAGAGTCGTAATTCGATTATTGGGGGAAGGCGTTTACAGGTGAATTAATCTATTTTAATGAATGTATTTTTCGGTATCAATTGCATTGTATTAAATGATGCAGAATAGATACATATTCTTTTGCTTATTTAAAAATCAAAGTCTCCTTCTTGGCGAAAATTGCAAAAACTATCCAAGAAGGAGATTTTTTAATGAAAAACTTCACAAGAAACTTTGGATGTTTTCTGTTTTTCCATGCAAAAAATTAAAGCTATCAAGATAAACTATATTAAAATAGCTTTGCGGTCATAAATCCTTTAGCGTATAATAATTTTGTGTAAGGTAAAAAGACTCAAAAAGGACTGATTGATTTTTATGGAAGAAATACGGCTTCAAAAATACATTGCTGAATGCGGTGTTGCATCAAGACGAAAGGCTGAAGAACTTATAGCACAGGGAAGAGTCAAGGTAAACGGTATCACAGTTACTGAAATGGGAATAAAGGTGACGGAAAAAGACGTTGTGGAGATTGACGGCAAACCGGTCAAAAAGGAAGAAAAAAAGGTTTATATAGCCCTGAACAAACCCGTGGGTTATATCAGTTCGGCAAAGGATCAGTTTGGAAGGCCTACAGTGCTGGATTTAGTCTCCGATGTTCAAGAAAGAGTTTTTCCTGTGGGAAGACTTGATTATGATACATCCGGCTTAATTCTTCTTACCAATGACGGCGATTTTACATACAGGCTCACCCATCCGAAACACGAGATAATGAAGGTTTATGAAGCAGTGTTAAACGGTGTTCCCAAAAAAGAGGATATAGAAAGATTTGAAAAGGGGCTTAAAATCGATGATTACATTACTTCTCCGGCGGAGTTTGAAATTTTAAAATGTGACGGCAAAACAACTACTGCAAAAATAACCATACACGAGGGCAAAAACAGGCAAGTTAGAAAAATGTGCGATAAAATCGGCTGCCCTGTGATAAAGTTAAAAAGGATTTCCATTGGAGAAGTTGATCTTGGCAGTCTCAAAGAAGGGGAGTGGAGAAACCTCACTTCCAAGGAAATAGAATCCTTCAACTAATGCAGTACTTTCTTCACATTTATATAATGCACCCATAAAATACGATATTTCCCGATAAAATACCGTAAGCGATTAGGGCTATCAGCGAAAAAAATCCGATTAGAAGTCCGACAAGAGTCAAAATTCCGTAAACCCTAAAATACTTGTTTATATTGTCGATGGTATCCGAAAGCTTATTAAAATCATTGGTACGCGTGAATGCCTTCAAACTGTCCACTGCACCGGTAAGTCTTCGTCCGGCAATAATAAGAGGCACACCTATAATGGCGGTAACAATACCGAGACAGAGTACCAATCCCAGTACAACAGAAAAAACCCCCATAAAGTTTACCCATCCCGAAAGTCTTTTGTACTCAACCAAAGCCTGTGATTTGGGCTCGTAAACCTGCCGGTTTTCCTTGGCAACGGGCTGCTTTTCCGCAGCTATATGTTGATAATCATGTGAAGTATTCTCATCTTTTTGCATTTCATTGTTTTTTTCTTCATCATCCCGGGAAATCTCTTCAGGTGTATGTAAACCTTCTTTAGGTAATTTAATTTCATCATCCATTACAAATCAACCTCCATCCAGTTTAGGTCGGTCATTTTAGTTTGACTCCGGAAACTAAATTTTATTATAACATAATAAATGAAAAAATGTTTTGACAAAACAGTATTTCCTATTTAAAATATATTAATGGCAAATGAAAAAAATGGGCAGAATATTGAATATTCTCGTTCTTACTATTATGACAGGAGTGACTGAAATGGAGCTTTGGTATACCGAATTCCAAACCCCGGCGGTGGGGATAACATGCAAGACAAGTAAGACTTATCATACTGAAAAAACACAGTATCAGGACCTGGCACTTATTGAAACCGAACAGTTCGGAAGAATGTTAGTTTTAGACGGCACAGTTCAGACCACAATCGAGGATGAGTTTGTTTATCATGAGATGATAACCCATGTACCTCTCTTCACTCACAAAAATCCCAAAAAAGTTTTGGTAATCGGTGGCGGAGACGGGGGAACAATAAGAGAAATAATTAAGCACCCATCGGTTGAAAAAGCTGTTTTATGTGAAATTGACGAAAAAGTAATAGAGGTTTCCAAAAAGTATCTTCCCGAAATCAGTTGTGCTTTGGGAAATGAAAAGGTTGAAGTAAACGTTGGTGACGGAATAAAGTATGTTCATGAGCATAAAAATGAATTTGATATTATAATAGTTGACTCAACGGATCCAGTCGGTCCTGCCGAAGGTTTGTTTGCCGTTGACTTTTACAAGGCTATTAGTGAGGCATTGAAGGAAGACGGTATTTTTGTTGCACAGACCGAATCGCCGTTTTTCCATAAGGATTTGATAAAAAAGGTCTATAAGGATGTTAAATCGATATTCCCTATTGCAAGGCTTTATACCTGTGCAATACCTACATATCCCAGCGGATATTGGAGCTTTACCATGGGATCTAAAAAATACGATCCTTTAGAAACCGACATAAACACCATTACGGACATGGACACAAAATACTATTGCAAAGAGATTCATAAATCGGTTTTCGCCCTTCCGAAATTTGTTGCGGATTTGGTTAAATAAGATGAATGGATCAAAAAAGATATAAATTGGATTTAGCATGATAAAAACCATCGGCTGTTTAGCCGGTGGTTTTAGGTTGTAAAATATTTATTAAAGGAGTATGGCAGAATGAGCATAAAGGATGGAAATATGACACTTCCCACAAAATTTATGGCAAGTACCGATAACTATGAAGAAGCCAATATAGTATTGGTTGGCGTTCCCATGGATTTTACATGCAGCTTCAGACCCGGAACAAGGTTTGGACCCCAAAAAATCAGGGAAGTTTCGATAGGTATTGAAGAATACAGCATTTACATGGATCGGGATTTAACGGAGTTCTCCTTTTATGATGCAGGGGATCTGGATCTTCCCATCGGTAACGTTAATAAAAGCCTTGAAATGATCGAAAGTGCCGCAGATGAAATAATCAAGGATAGCAAATTTCCGTTCTTTATTGGAGGCGAGCACCTTATAAGTGTGCCGGTTATTAAGAAGGTTTATGAAAAATACGGTGATGACTTGGTGCTTATACACTTCGATGCTCATGCCGACCTGCGGGAGGGGTATCTGGGTTGTCCCAACTCCCACGCTTCTGCCATAAGACGGGTTATTGATTTTATGCCCGGCAAAAACATATATCAGTTTGGCATAAGGTCAGGTACTAAGGATGAATTTGAGTTTGCCCGTAAAAACACCAATATGTTTACCTTTGACGTAATCGAGCCGTTGAAAAAGTGCCTTGACAAATTTAAAAACCGGCCATTGTATGTAACTTTGGATATAGATGTTCTAGATCCTGCATATGCCAACGGAACAGGTACACCGGAGCCCGGAGGAATCAGTTCAAAGGAATTGCTTCAGTCAATACACCTTTTAAAGGACTTTGATATTGTCGGATTTGATCTGGTGGAGGTTTCTCCCCATTACGATCCTTCGGACAGAACAGCATTAATCGCTGCAAAAATCATTAGAGACGTTATAATGATGGTGGGATAAGTTATGCAGACAATAAAAAATTCTCTCGGACAATCCCATGATTATATTAGGCTGTTTGTAAAAGAGGGCGATACAGTAGTGGATGCCACCTGCGGAAACGGCAACGATACCGCATTTCTAGCGGAGCTTGTAGGGGAAAAGGGTAAGGTTTACGGCTTCGATATACAGGACAGGGCATTATCCAACACTAAAAAAAGACTTGACGGGCTCGGTCTTAATGAAAGGGTCGAATTAATAAAAGATGGGCATGAAAATATGGATAAATATATCAATACACCTGTAAAAGCCGTGATGTTCAATTTGGGTTATCTTCCCGGAGGAGACCACAGTATCGGAACAAAGCCCGAAACAACCGTACATGCAATAAATAAAGCAATGAACCTCCTTACCAAAGGAGGTGTGGTGGTGGTTGTCATTTATTACGGAGGTGATAGTGGCTTTGAAGAAAAAGATAGGGTAATGGAGTTTTTAACAGGCATAGATCAAAAGGAATATATTGTAATGAAGACAGAGTTCATCAATCAAGCGAACTGTCCTCCCATATTGGTATGTATTGAAAAGCTTTAGTGCCTATATATGTAACATTATTGATTAAAATACTTCTGTCAAGAATATTGAAAATACGGTCATAAAAATGGCTAATAAGGATATTGCATAAATAGCATATTTTAGCCTTTTGAACACCTTCCATTCATAAGCAATTTGTTCCCTTTTATTAACAAGGCATTCAATCAATTCATTTAGCAGAATACTGTTTTCTTCATCTATTTTTGTTAGCTCAATTCCATAGCAGTATCCTCTGTTTTTATCCTTTAGTTTTCGGGTAATCCTTCCGGAAAATGTCAGAGTCATGGTCGGATTTAAATACACATCCAAATTAACGTACTTGCCTTCTTCCAGTATGTTCTCGGTATAAACAAGTCCGCCTCTGAAGCTTATGTCTGCGAGAGTTGCCATGTAGGAAATGCTGTCATCCCGAATTTTGCAGGGATAATTAACATAAAATCTTTCGTAGTTTCGTTTGTTTTCAAAGCTCATAATGCTGTCAAGCTGAATGGTGACCGCTTGTTTTCTTATTGAAATTACTTTTCTCGTAATGCTTCCTGAAAACAGTGTTTCATTGTTATCGTTTATTGCCTTAACCAGTACTTTGCTTCCTTCTTTTAAATATTTTTTAAAAAATCTCGCAGGCAAAAAAATCTCTGCAATATTCTTATCAAGGTTGATATACGTAATAATTCCATAAATCCAGTTTCCATCGTTATTAATCGATACTTTACAGAATATATTTGAATCGGTTTGTGGAGGTGTATTTTTTGACATAAAACCACCCTGCCTTCAAAAAATATTTATCCACTATTAAGTATCGTCTAAATTAAGAAATTTCTAGAGAGTAAATTAGCAGATATCCGGCTTTCAATTTTAATTTTATTTTATTTTAAAATAAAAAAATTAAGATGGCTGTGTGAAACTTTTTCTGTAAATTTACTTTCTATGATAATTTTTAGCCTATGATAGTTTTCAATGGGGCTTGTGAGCCATAATTTGGCTTACAAGCCCTTAGTTATAATATAGTAAAAAGAAAATGGCATGTCAAGAGCGCCCTTGAAAAGGGCGTTTATTTACTCTTGACTGGCCATTTTCTTTTTGCTATGGTAACCTACCCTCGTACATGATAGATAGTTCTCCATAGACCTTACCCCAGTTCCTTATAGGCAGTGTCCACTTTTTTGCAACTTCGAATGTTGCTAAATAAAGAGCTTTTAATAGTGCAGTATCACTCGGAAATACGCTCCTTTTGCTGTTTAAACGGCGGTAGGCACTATTTAGACTCTCTATTGCATTGGTAGTATATATAACCTTTCGAACA